>JANLYQ010000035.1:0-2920 GCA_031365725.1 Sporichthyaceae bacterium
TCGCGGGTCGCCTGGCCGTGTTCGACCACGACGAGCCGGCCATGCCTCGCGGTGGCTCTCCAGTGCACCTGGCGTTGTCCGTCGCCGCGCTGCCAGTCGCGCAGACCCATCTGCTCGCTGCCAGGGCCGCGGATGACGTTCCCCAGGTCGTCGTCCGGGGCTGATGCGTTCAGGCTCACCCGATAGGGCATGCGAGCCGGGTGCACGATCAGGTCCGCGCCCTGGCGACCGAGTCGCGTCGCCTCCGCCAGGCCGAGTGATGCACGCGCCCGCATGTCGACCGTCACGTCCACATAGACGCCCCGGCGACCGGCGACGAAAGTGACCGGAAGCTGGGCAGCATCCCGAGGACGAAGCGGGCCGACGTAGAGGACAACCGGCTCGGCCACGCCCGCGCAGGTCAGCGTCACCAACGCTGCGCTGGACGTCCGGAGACCGGCATTGGCGATCGTGAGCACGGCTGTGCACTGCTCCCCGGACGCAACCCGGCTGAGTCCCTCCCCGCCGACCCGCAGGCCCCCGATGTGTGCGTGGCTGAGTCGACCTACGACGAGAGCGCCCACAGCCACGCCGGCCAGCAGCAGGAACCAGCTGTTGCCGGTGACGCCGAGCAGTGCTGCGGCCACAGTGCCGATGACGAGGGGGACGGCGATCGCCGACGTCGTCTTGTGCCGCACGCCGAACGACGCAGGCGTCGCGGGGGTCACGCGGTCACGACCCGACGGGCACCGTGACGCGACCCAGGACGTCGTGCACGACCTCGTCGGCCGTCGCGGTCGCCCCGCGCTGCAGCACCAGTCGGTGGCCGAGCCCGGCCCGAGCCGCATGCTGTACGTCGTCCGGGCGGACGAAGCCACGACCGTCGAGGGCCGCGCGAGCCTGCGCAAGTCGCACCAGCGACAGCGACGCCCGGGTGCTGGCGCCGATCGCGACTCGCGGGTCGTGGCGGGTCGCGTGGGCGATGGACAGGGCGTAGTCGAGGACCGCGTCGTGCACGTGTCCGTGGCGGACCTGGTGCTGCACCAGCAGCAACGTCTCGAGGTCGACGGCCGGCTCGACGTCGTCGACGGTGGCGCGCACCAGCTGCTCACGGACTACTCGTCGCTCGTCGTTGTGGGTCAGCGGGCCGAGGGTGACGCGCACGGCGAACCGGTCCAGCTGACCCTCGGGCAGCGGATAGGTGCCGTGCTGGTCGAGCGGGTTCTGGGTGGCGACGAGCATGAACGGCGCGGGCAGGTCGTAGCGCCGGCCGTCGATGGTGACCGCCGCCTCGGCCATCGCCTCGAGCAGTCCCGACTGGGTGCGCGGCGGGGTGCGGTTGAGCTCGTCGACCAGCACCACGTTCGCGAAGATGGGGCCGGGGACGACGTCGAAGGCATGCCGGTCGGGGTTCCAGACGCCGGAGCCGGTGATGTCGGCCGGCATCAGGTCGGACGCGCCCTGGATGCGCGCGAACCGGCCGCCGATGCTCAGGGCCAGTGCCCGCGCGAGCGTCGTCTTGCCGCTGCCCGGCACGTCCTCCACCAGCACATGACCACCGGCGAGCACTGCGGCGACCACGAGAGTCACGACGTCGTCGTGGCCGCGCACGACCGACCTGATGCGCTCGACGAGAGCCTGGCCGACCGTCGTCGGGTGTACCGGGGTGCCGAGGTGGTCGCGGTCGTGGATCTCCGCCGTCTGATCAGTCAGCACGCACACGCCATCGACCACTCGGCTGCGGATCTTGAGGCGACACGCCGGGCAGGGGCGGCGGGTGGCCTCAAGATCCCAGCAGGTCGAGGGCCCCTGAAGGCGCTCCGGTCACGAGGGGGGCGCGACCGGAGCGCCGGCTCAGGGGTGCTGGGCGCCGCAGGGTGCTCGGGGCTCAGCAGCTGCTGCCGTCCACCAGCAGCAGGGGACAGGCGGTGCCCCCGGAAGGTGTGGGCAGCACCCGCTGCAGGCCCCACAGGCCGACCGCGGTGAACGGCCGCCGCTGGTCGCCGTAGAAGTAGTCGCCTGCGGCTGCCTGAGTGCCCCCCGCGCCGCCGGCCACCTCGGCGTCCAGGGTCTCCCACGGCCCGAGGGCGCGCGCGGTCAGCGCGGAGCTGTTGTGGATGAACCTGTCCTGCGGGAAGCGCAGCCCGCCGAGGTTGAAGACGTGCGCGGACTCGCTGCCGGGTGCCAGTAGCACGTGCACGAGCACCGGGTCGCCGGCGTACGCCGTGAGCCAGGGCACCTTGCCGGGGTTGCGGAAAGCGTTCGCCCCGTCACCTGCGGGTGCTGCCTGGTAGTTGATGAACGACCGTCCGGCGCGGGCGGTGGTCGGATAAGGCATGAAGTCCCGCCCGATCGCGACGTCGTCGTCGGCCATCGTCACCGTGAAGTCGCGGTAGTCCGACGTAGTCGCGCCGGGCACATGCACCAGCACCTGAGCGCCGATGTCGGTCGCTGCGCCGGTGACCGGGTCGCTGAACTCGGTCGAGAGCCCGGGCACCTGCGAGGCGGGTGACACCACGACAGCGCCGTAGAGACCGGCCTTCGTCGTGGTCGGGCTGGCAAGGTCGGCGATCGCTGCAGTCCCGACCCGGTCGGTGGGTGCGTAGTAGACGTACGACCGGGTGGCCCCGGGGGCCACGTTCTGGTCGGGGGCGAAGCCGACGTTGACGCCACCGGAACCCTCGGCCCGGTCCAGCTTGGCGACCGAGAAACCGACGGGTGCTGGGAGCAAGTTGGTCACGTCGACCGTGACGCACTCACCTGCCACCACGTGCAGCACCAAGGGCACCGGCGTCTTCGTCCGCTTCTGCACGGCGGTGACGTCAGCGTTGGGCACGAACGCGGTGCGGCCACCGTTGGTGAACCCGGACCGGTCCAGTGCGCTGACGGCGAACCGTCGGGTCGGGGCTCCCGACGGGCATGGGTTGCCCGGAGACGTGGT
>JANLYQ010000012.1:0-118513 GCA_031365725.1 Sporichthyaceae bacterium
CGGCATGGTCGTGATCAAGCCCGGCACGACGACCCCGCACACCCAGTTCGAGGCGAACGTCTACATCCTGTCCAAGGACGAGGGTGGCCGGCACACGCCGTTCTTCCAGAACTACCGTCCGCAGTTCTACTTCCGCACCACCGACGTCACCGGCGTCGTCACGCTGCCCGAGGGCACCGAGATGGTCATGCCGGGCGACAACACCGAGATGACGGTCGACCTGATCCAGCCGATCGCCATGGAGGAGGGCCTGCGCTTCGCCATCCGCGAGGGCGGCCGCACCGTCGGCGCCGGTCGGGTCACGAAGATTCTGAAGTAGCACCACCAGCGCACGATTCGCCACCGCTGCAGGACCTGCGGCATACTGTGACGAGTTGCCCGGCGGGACGGTCGGGCAGATGTCCTTACCGGCATCAGTCCGACCGCCCTCGCCGCGTGCATCGGGGCTCCTGGCCTCGCGCACGCGCACGACGCCCCGAACAGCACCCGATCTGCGTCACAGCCCTGCACGGCCGAGGGCCTGCGACACACCCGACCTCGGGGGTCGGCGAAGACCTCGGGCCACCCGAGCCCGCAGCCTGGCTGCGAGCCCGGATGTGCCCGCCGAAGCGGTACGAACGAGAAGGAACGAAGCGACGCCATGGCGGGACAAAAGATCCGCATCAGGCTGAAGGCCTATGACCACGAGGTCATCGACTCGTCGGCACGCAAGATCGTCGACACGGTGACCCGGACGGGCGCCAAGGTCGCCGGCCCGGTGCCGCTGCCGACCGAGAAGAACGTCTACTGCGTCATCCGTTCGCCGCACAAGTACAAGGACAGCCGCGAGCACTTCGAGATGCGCACGCACAAGCGGCTGATCGACATCATCGACCCGACCCCGAAGACCGTCGACTCGCTGATGCGGCTCGACCTCCCGGCCGGTGTCGACATCGAGATCAAGCTCTAAGCAGGCCGTCAGCGCGACGAGTCCGCACAGCGTCACCAACCGCACAGCGTCACTAGACCGGACAGTGTCAACAGACATCGAGGTACGCAGCAGTCATGGGTAAGCAGATGAAGGGGTTGCTGGGCGAAAAGCTCGGCATGACCCAGGTCTTCGACGAGAACAACCGGATCGTCCCGGTCACCGTCGTCGCCGCGGGTCCATGCGTCGTGACGCAGGTCCGCTCGGCCGACGTCGACGGCTACTCAGCCGTGCAGATCGGCTTCGGCGCGGTCGACCCGCGCCGGGTCAACAAGCCTGAGACCGGCCACTTCGCCAAGGCCGGTGTCACGCCGCGCCGGGTGACCGTCGAGCTGCGTACCGACGACGCTGGGGACTACACGCTCGGCCAGGAGATCACTGCCGAGCTGTTCGCGCCCGGTCAGAAGGTCGACGTGAGCGCCACCAGCAAGGGCAAAGGCTTCGCCGGCGTGATGAAGCGCCACGGCTTCCACGGCGTCGGCGCCTCGCACGGTGCCCACCGCAACCACCGCAAGCCCGGGTCCATCGGGGCTTGCGCCACCCCCGGTCGGGTGTTCAAGGGGATGCGCATGGCCGGCCGCATGGGTGGCGTGCGCACGACGACCCAGGGTCTCACCATCCACGCGGTTGACGCCGAGAAGGGACTGCTGCTGATCAAGGGCGCCGTCCCCGGCGCCAAGGGCGCGCTCGTCCTCGTCCGCACCGCCGCCAAGGGCGGCGTCCTCGCGACCGGAGCAGGCCAGTGACCGCCGACAGCACTGATCCCACTGGGACGACAGACACCACGGACACAGCGGCTGTGACCGTGACGCCGCTCGAGCTCGACGTGCACGCGGCCGACGGCTCGACCGACGGCACGGTGACCCTGCCGGCCGACATCTTCGACGTGCAGGTCAACGTCCCCCTGATCCACCAGGTGGTCGTGGCCCAGCTTGCCGCCGCTCGTCAGGGCACGCACTCGACCAAGAGCCGTGGCGAGGTGCGGGGCGGTGGCCGCAAGCCCTACCGCCAGAAGGGCACCGGCCGCGCTCGTCAGGGCTCCACCCGGGCCCCGCAGTTCACCGGTGGTGGGGTGGTCCACGGGCCGACGCCACGCAGCTACGAGCAGCGAACCCCCAAGAAGATGAAGGCCGCCGCGCTGCGCGGGGCCTTGTCCGACCGCGCGCGCAACGGACGCATCCACGTGGTCACCGGTCTGACTGCTGGGGACGCACCGTCGACCAAGTCGGCTGTCTCGATCCTGACCAGGCTCTCCGAGCGCCGCCACGTGCTCGTGGTCGCCCAGCGGTCGGACGAGAACACCTGGAAGAGCCTGCGCAATGCCGAGCAGGTGCACCTCCTGCTGCCCGGCCAGCTCAACACCTATGACGTGCTCGTCTCCGACGACGTCGTCTTCACTCGCGCGGCACTCGAGGAGTTCCTCGCCGGACCGGTCAAGGGGCGCTCGGCCAAGGGCGCCGCGACCGAGGCCGACGCCGGGCACGCCGAGAACGGAGAGGTCGCCTGATGTCCAGCATCTACAAGGACCACCGCGATGTCCTGCTCGCCCCGGTCGTCTCGGAGAAGAGCTACGGCTTGCTCGACGAGAACAAGTACACGTTCCTCGTACACCCGGACGCCAACAAGACCCAGATCAAGATTGCGGTCGAGAAGGTGTTCGGGGTCAAGGTCGACGGCGTCAACACCCTGAACCGTGAGGGCAAGCGCAAGCGCACCCGCACTGGGTTCGGCCGCCGCAAGGCCACCAAGCGCGCCATCGTCACCGTTGCTGCGGGCGACCGCATCGACATCTTCGGTGGGCCGGTGTCATGAGCCACTCTCCCGACACCAGGCACCTCAAGGCCCACCGAAGCAGTGATCAGAGGCGGGCCGGTGTCATGACCGTCCGCACCGAGAACACGACCCACACCGAGGGGCTGGTCAGCTGATGGGCATCCGCAAGTACAAGCCGACCACGCCTGCCCGCCGTGGCTCCAGCGTCGCCGACTTCGTCGAGATCACGCGGTCCGAGCCGGAGAAGTCCCTCGTGCGTCCGCTGCACAGCAAGGGCGGCCGCAACAACGCGGGACGCATCACCACCCGGCACCAGGGTGGCGGACACAAGCGCGCCTACCGCGTCATCGACTTCCGACGTCATGACAAGGACGGCGTCCCGGCCAAGGTCGCTCACATCGAGTACGACCCCAACCGCACGGCGCGCATCGCGCTGCTGCACTATGCCGACGGCGAGAAGCGCTACATCATCGCGCCGCAGCGCCTCAAGCAAGGCGATCAGATCGAGAACGGTCCCTCGGCCGACATCAAGCCGGGCAACAGCCTGCCGCTGCGCAACATCCCGGTCGGTACCGTGATCCACGCGATCGAGCTGCGTCCCGGTGGCGGAGCCAAGATCGCCCGTTCCGCGGGTGCCAGCGTCCAGTTGGTGGCCAAGGACGGGCCGCACGCCCAGCTGCGGATGCCTTCGGGCGAGATCCGCAACGTGGACCTGCGCTGCCGGGCGACCATCGGTGAGGTCGGCAACGCCGAGCAGTCCAACATCAACTGGGGCAAGGCCGGCCGCATGCGCTGGAAGGGCAAGCGCCCGACCGTCCGCGGTGTGGCCATGAACCCGGTGGACCACCCGCACGGTGGTGGTGAGGGCAAGACCTCCGGAGGTCGCCACCCGGTGAACCCGAACGGAAAGCCCGAGGGCCGTACGCGCCGCGCCAACAAGGCCAGCGACGCGATGATCGTCCGCCGCCGCAAGACCGGCAAGAAGCGCTGATCGGAGAGTTGGAAGCATGCCGCGTTCCCTGAAGAAGGGTCCCTTCGTGGACGACCACCTGATCAAGAAGGTGGACGTCCAGAACGACAAGGGCACCAAGAACGTCATCAAGACATGGTCCCGGCGATCCATGATCGTGCCGGCGATGCTCGGTCACACGATCGCGGTGCACGACGGGCGCAAGCACGTCCCCGTCTTCGTCACCGAGGCCATGGTCGGTCACAAGCTGGGCGAGTTCGCGCCGACCCGCACCTTCCGGGGTCACGTGAAGGACGACAGGAGGGCTCGCCGTGGCTAGCACCGACACGGCCGCGGCGCCCGAGATCGCCTCGCGCGCCCAAGCCAAGCACGTCCGGGTCACCCCGATGAAGGCGCGGCGCCTCGTCGACATGATCCGCGGCATGCGCGCGCAGGAGGCTCTTGCCGTCCTGCAGTTCGCGCCGCAGTCGGCCAGCGAGCCGGTCTACAAGGTTGTCGCAAGCGCGGTGGCAAACGCCCGCTTCGTGGCCGAGCGGGACAGCCGTCGCCTCGACGTAGCCGACCTGGTCATCCAGGAGGCATACGTCGACGAAGGCCCGACGCTCAAGCGGTTCCGCCCGCGGGCCCAGGGCCGTGCCTTCCGCGTCCGCAAGCGCACCAGCCACATCACTGTGGTCGTGGCTCCCCGACCCGAGGACGCCAAGAAGCCGACCAGCAGCCCCAAGGCAGCCAGCACGAAGAGGAGGACCCGATAGTGGGCCAGAAGGTCAACCCCCACGGGTTCCGCCTAGGCATCTCGACCGACCACAAGAGTCGGTGGTTCGCCGACTCGACGACTCCCGGTCAGCGCTACAGCGACTACGTCAAGGAAGACGTGGCGATCCGCCGCCTCATGTCCAAGGGCATGGAGCGGGCCGGCATCAGCCGCGTCGAGATCGAGCGGACCCGTGACCGGGTCCGCGTCGACATCCACACCGCCCGCCCCGGCATCGTCATCGGTCGCCGTGGCGCCGAGGCCGACCGCATCCGCGGCGAGCTCGAGAAGCTCACCGGCAAGCAGGTGCAGCTGAACATCCTCGAGGTCAAGAGCCCCGAGGTCGACGCGCAGCTGGTCGCCCAGGGCGTTGCCGAGCAGCTCTCCAGCCGGGTCTCCTTCCGGCGGGCCATGCGCAAGTCGATGCAGACCACGATGAAGGCCGGCGCCAAGGGGATCCGGGTGCAGTGCGCCGGACGCCTGGGTGGCGCCGAGATGTCCCGCTCGGAGTTCTACCGCGAGGGGCGGGTGCCTCTGCACACCCTGCGCGCCAACATCGACTATGGGTTCTACGAGGCCAAGACGACCTTCGGTCGGATCGGTGTCAAGGTCTGGATCTACAAGGGCGACTCCGCCGGCAGCAAGGCTGAGCGCGACGCGGTGCAGGCAGCCGCGCGCCTTGCCCAGCGTCAGCGTCCGGCGGCCGCCGCCCGGCCCACCCGCTCGCGTGAGGATGCCCCCGTCGGCACCGATCCGGCAGCAGCGGCATCGCCGGCAGCAACCGCATCGCCGGTTCCCGCCGAGGCAGCCGCACCGGGTGCCGAGGCCGCCCCGACGACCAGCGGAACGGAGGCCTGACCATGCTGATCCCACGCAGGGTCAAGCACCGCAAGCAGCACCACCCGGGTCGGACCGGCGCAGCCACCGGTGGCACCCGGGTCAGCTTCGGCGAGTTCGGCATCCAGGCGATCGAGCCGGCCTACGTCACGAACCGGCAGATCGAGTCGGCCCGTATCGCCATGACCCGGCACATCAAGCGTGGCGGCAAGGTGTGGATCAACATCTACCCCGACCGTCCCCTCACCAAGAAGCCGGCCGAAACCCGGATGGGTTCCGGCAAGGGCTCCCCGGAGTGGTGGATCGCCAACGTGAAGCCCGGTCGGGTGATGTTCGAGCTGGCTGGTGTCCCCGAGCCGATCGCCCGCGAGGCCATGCGTCGCGCGATGCACAAGCTCCCGATGAAGTGCCGGTTCGTCCGGCGCGAGGAGGTCTGATGAGCAGCCTGCAGAACAAGCTCTCGGCGCCTCTGCGCTCGCTGGAGGACGACGAGCTCGTCACCAAGCTGCGCGAGGCCAAGGAGGAGTTGTTCAACCTCCGCTTCCAGGCGGCCACCGGACAGCTCGAGAGCCACGGGCGGCTGAACGCCGTCCGCAAGGACATCGCCCGGATCTACACGATCATGCGCGAGCGTGAGCTCGGCATCAGTGCCGTCGAGTCCGAGGGTGGTGTGCCGGCATGAGCGAGCAGGCCGCGACCAGCAAGCAAGCGACGACGAAGGCGACTGCGAAGAAGGCCGCCCCGACGAAGGCAGACATGAGCACCGAGACAGCCACCAGTCAGCGCGGCTTCCGTAAGACGCGTGAGGGCCTGGTCGTCAGCGACAAGATGGACAAGACCGTCGTCGTCGTCGTCGAGGACCGCGTCAAGCACGCGCTGTACGGCAAGGTCATCCGGCGCACGAGCAACCTCAAGGCGCACGACGAGCAGAACGCGTGCGGAGTGGGCGACAGAGTCCTGCTGATGGAGACCCGACCACTGTCGGCGACCAAGCGCTGGCGCGTCGTCGAGGTGCTCGAGAAGGCCCAGTAGCCCTGCGCCTCACCGCACAGAGCACCCCCACCGACCCATCCGTTCGGCCAGGCTCGACCACGAGAACCGGCTCGACGATCAGGAGAATGAAGTGATCCAGCAGGAGTCGCGACTGCGTGTCGCCGACAACACGGGAGCGAAGGAACTGCTCTGCATCCGTGTTCTCGGGGGCTCCGGGCGCCGGTACGCCGGCATCGGCGACATCATCGTCGCCACCGTCAAGGACGCCATCCCGGGCGGCAACGTCAAGAAGGGCGAGGTCGTCAAGGCGGTCGTCGTCCGCACCCGCAAGGAACGTCGTCGTCCGGACGGCTCGTACATCCGCTTCGACGAGAACGCGGCGGTCATCATCAGGGACGGCGGGGACCCGCGCGGCACGCGCATCTTCGGCCCGGTCGGCCGTGAGCTGCGGGACAAGCGCTTCATGCGCATCATCTCGCTCGCGCCGGAGGTGCTGTAACCCATGGGTATGAGGATCAAGAAGGGCGACCGCGTCATCGTGGTCTCCGGCAAGGACAAGGGTGTCTCCGGCAAGGTCATCGAGGCCTACCCGGAGACCGAGCGCGTCCTGGTCGAAGGTGTCAACCGGATCAAGAAGCACACCAAGGTCGGTCAGTCCGCCCGGGGTGCCAAGACCGGCGGCATCGTGACCCAGGAAGCGTCGATCCACGTCAGCAACGTGATGCTGATGGTCGAGGTCGACGGCAAGCGGGTCGGCAGCCGGGTCGGCGTCCGCGTCGAGAAGGTCGAGCGCGACGGCCGCGAGAAGACCGTGCGAGTCCGCTATGCGAAGCGGACCGGTGAGGACATCTGATGACGACGACGACCGACGAGAACAGCACGACCGACGAGGCCACCCCGGCCGGCAGCACCCGCACGGCACCCGAGCCGCGCGAGCTGCCGCGGCTCAAGGCGCGCTACCGCAGCGAGATCGTGGCGGCCCTCCGGGAGGAGTTCGGCTTCGACAACATCATGCAGGTGCCCGGCCTGGTCAAGATCGTGGTCAACATGGGTGTGGGCGACGCAGCCAAGGACTCCAAGCTGATGGACGGTGCCACCCGCGACCTCGCGACGGTGACCGGCCAGAAGCCGCAGGTGACAAAGGCACGCAAGTCCATCGCCCAGTTCAAGCTGCGCGAGGGGATGCCGATCGGCGCCCACGTCACGCTGCGCGGTGACCGGATGTGGGAGTTCCTGGACCGTCTGCTGTCCCTGGCGCTGCCCCGCATCCGGGACTTCCGCGGGCTCTCGCCCAAGCAGTTCGACGGCAAGGGCAACTACACGTTCGGTCTCAACGAGCAGTCGATGTTCCACGAGATCGACCAGGACCGCATCGACCGGGTCCGCGGCATGGACATCACGGTCGTCACCACGGCCGCCAACGACGCCGAGGGCCGCGCGCTCCTGCGCCAGCTCGGCTTCCCCTTCAAGCAAGCATGATCGCTATCGCCATCGAGGCACGCTTGATTCCTACCGCCAGCCAGGAGGCCTGACCGTGGCCAAGACAGCCCTGATCCAGAAGGCGCTTCGCAAGCCGAAGTTTGCCGTGCGCGGCTACACCCGCTCCAGCGGTGCGGCCGTCCGCACGCCGTCTATCGCAAGTTCGGCCTGTGCCGGGTGTGCTTCCGGGAGATGGCCCACGCGGGCGAGCTGCCGGGCATCACCAAGAGCAGCTGGTAGACCCCAGACCCACCTGACCGTCCCCAGATCCCAGCACGCCGTAGGTCCTTCCACCCCTCCAGGGGTGAAGGGAAACCCCGGCGAGAGAGCGGCAACCAAGCCATGACGATGACTGACCCGATCGCAGACATGCTCACCCGTCTGCGCAACGCCAACACGGCCTACCACGACACCGTGGTCATGCCGCACTCCAAGCTCAAGACCCACGTCGCCGAGATCCTCCAGCAAGAGGGTTACATCGGCGGCTGGCGCGTCCAGGAGCCGACCGAGGACGAGGTGGGCAAGTCTCTGGTCCTCGACCTCAAGTACGGTCCCAACCGCGAACGCTCCATCGCCGGCATCAAGCGGATCAGCAAGCCTGGTCTGCGCGTGTATGCCAAGTCGACCAACCTGCCTCGGGTCCTCGGCGGACTGGGCGTCGCGATCCTGTCGACGTCCTCCGGTCTGCTCACCGACCGTCAGGCCGGCAAGAAGGGCGTGGGTGGGGAAGTCCTCGCCTACGTCTGGTAGGGGGAACTGACATGTCGCGCATCGGACGCCTTCCCATCACCGTGCCCGCGGGCGTGGACGTCGCCATCGACGGCCAGGCCGTCACGGTCAAGGGCCCCAAGGGAACCCTCCAGCACACGGTCGCCGAGCCCATCGTGATCGCGCGCGCCGAGGACGGCACCCTGCAGGTGACCCGCCCCGACGACGAGCGCACCAACCGTGCGCTGCACGGTCTGTCCCGGACCCTCGTGGCGAACATGGTCCAGGGGGTGACCGACGGCTACACGAAGGTCCTCGAGATCGTCGGCACCGGCTACCGCGTGGTTGCCAAGGGCAGTGACCTGGAGTTCGCCCTCGGCTTCTCCCACCCCGTCGTGGTGACGGCGCCGGAGGGCATCTCCTTCATTGTCGAGAGCCCGACGCGATTCTCCGTCTCGGGTGTCGACAAGCAGAAGGTCGGCGAGGTCGCCGCCACCATCCGCAAGCTCCGCAAGCCCGACCCGTACAAGGGCAAGGGCGTGCGGTACCAGGGTGAGCAGATCCGCCGCAAGGCCGGAAAGGCTGGAAAGTAATGGCGCTCGCAATCAAGATCCGCCGTGGCGACAAGAATGTTGCCCGGTCGCGCAGGCACCTGCGGGTCCGCAAGAAGGTCAGCGGCACGACGGTGCGCCCGCGCCTCGTCGTGACTCGTTCGAGTCGCCATGTCTTCGTGCAGGTCGTCGACGACGTCGTCGGCCGCACCCTGGCGTCGGCTTCGACGATGGAGGCCGACGTACGCGTCCAGGACGGAGACAAGACCGCCAAGGCGCGCAAGGTCGGCGAGCTCGTGGCTCGGCGCGCCAAGGAGGCCGGCGTCGAGTCCGTCGTGTTCGATCGTGGTGGCAACCGCTATCACGGCCGGGTCGCGGCCATCGCTGACGGTGCCCGTGAGGGAGGGCTGTCGCTGTGACGACGCCCCAGCCGCCCAGCAGTCGCCTCGAGCGGCAGACCGACATGCGGCAGGACCTGCCGCAGGCACGCAACGAGATGAGGAACATCTGATGCCCGGACCCCAGCGCCGCGGTGGCGCCCCCGCCGGCAGCAGCAGTGACGGCCCACGCCGCGACAAGCGTGAGCGTCGCGACGGCGGCGGACCGGCGGAGAAGACCGCGTTCGTCGAGCGTGTCGTCGCCATCAACCGGGTCGCCAAGGTCGTGAAGGGTGGTCGTCGCTTCAGCTTCACCGCCCTCGTGGTGGTCGGAGACGGCGACGGCACTGTCGGCGTCGGCTACGGCAAGGCCAAGGAGGTGCCCGCCGCGATCGCGAAGGGTGTCGAGGAGGCCAAGAAGGCGTTCTTCAAGGTCCCGCGCATCCAGGGCACCATCCCGCACCCCATCCAGGGTGAGAAGGCGGCCGGCGTCGTCCTGCTCAAGCCGGCTTCCCCGGGTACCGGCGTCATCGCCGGTGGTCCCGTGCGCGCGGTGCTCGAGTGCGCCGGCATCCACGACGTGCTGTCCAAGTCCCTCGGCTCGTCGAACCCCATCAACATCGTCCACGCGACCGTGGCGGCCCTTCGCGGACTCGAGCGTCCCGAGGCCGTGGCGGCTCGTCGTGGCCTTCCGCTCGAGGACGTGGCCCCGGCCGCGCTCCTGCGGGCCCGCGCAGCCGGTGCAGGTCACTGATGGCCAAGCGACTCAAAGTCACCCAGACCCGCTCCGGCATCGGTGGCAAGCAGAACCAGCGCGACACCCTGCGGTCCCTTGGTCTCAAGCGGATGCACGACGTCGTCGTCAAGGAAGACCGTCCGGAGATCCGCGGCATGGTCAACACGGTGGCGCACCTCGTCACCGTCGAGGAGGTCGACTAGTCATGGCAAACAACCCCCAGCCTCTGAAGGTTCACCACCTGCGACCCGCACCTGGGTCCAAGACCGCACGCACCCGCGTCGGCCGTGGTGAGGGATCCAAGGGGAAGACCGCAGGTCGCGGCACCAAGGGCACCAAGGCTCGCTACCAGGTGCCGGCCCGCTTCGAGGGTGGTCAGATGCCGCTGCACATGCGGCTGCCCAAGCTGCGCGGCTTCACCAACCCGTTCCGCACCGAGTACCAGGTGGTCAACCTGGACAAGCTGACCGCCTTGTTCCCCGAGGGTGGCGACGTCACCGTGGAGGACCTGGTCGCCAAGGGTGCGGTCCGTAAGGGCGAGCTCGTCAAGGTGCTCGGCTCCGGCGAGGCCGGCGTCGCCCTCCGGGTGTCGGCGCACCGCTTCTCGGCCAGCGCCAAGGACAAGATCGCTGCCGCAGGCGGGTCTGCCACCCAGCTCTGAGCGTCCCCGTCTGAGCGCCACTGGGCCGCATCGGCCGCCATCGCCGGGACCCGGCCGCCCCCGCACCGGGGCTGTCGGGTCCTCGCATGCGGGCGGCCAGAGCAGGGCCCGGCTGTTAGAGTCCAGACCGATCGGGTGGGTGTGCCGCTCGTTCGACCAGAGACTGCGCGCCGCACTCGTGCGGGTGCGGTCCGTCACCACTCGGAGGACCTCGTGCTCAGCGCGTTCGTGCGGGCTGTCAAGACGCCTGACCTGCGCAACAAGATCGTCTTCACTATGGCGATCATGGCGCTGTTCCGCCTCGGGTCGGTGGTGCCGACACCGGGTGTGTCCTACCAGGCGGTCCGGGACTGCATCGACAACAACAACAACAGCTCAGGCCTCTACAGCCTGATCAACCTGTTCAGCGGTGGTGCCCTGCTGCAGCTGTCGATCTTCGCGCTCGGCATCATGCCCTACATCACCGCCAGCATCATCGTGCAGCTGCTCACGGTGGTCATCCCGCGCTTCGAGGACCTGAAGAAGGAAGGCCAGTCGGGCACCGCCCGGCTGACCCAGTACACCCGTTACCTCACGATCGGCCTCGCGATCCTCCAGTCGACCGGCCTGATCGCGCTGGCGAGGCAGCCGGGGCAGCTGTTCGGCAACTGCCAGAACGACATCGTCTACACCAACATCGGCATCTTCGGCATCATCGTCATGGTGGTCACCATGACCGCCGGGACCGGCGTGATCATGTGGCTCGGCGAGCTGATCACCGATCGCGGCATCGGCAACGGCATGTCCCTGCTGATCTTCACTTCCATCGCCTCGGGTTTCCCGACATCGCTCTGGCAGATCAAGATCGCGAGGGGCTGGACGACCTTCATCGTCGTCGTCGCTGCCGGGCTGGTGCTCGTCGCCCTGGTGGTGTTCGTCGAGCAGGCGCAGCGCCGCATCCCGGTGCAGTACGCCAAGCGCATGGTGGGTCGACGGATGTACGGCGGCTCCTCGACCTACATCCCGTTGAAGGTGAACCAAGCCGGTGTCATCCCGGTCATCTTCGCTTCCTCGCTGCTCTACCTGCCGGCCCTCGCGGTCAACCTCACCGACGCCAACAACCGGCCCGGGTGGGCGATCTGGGTGCAGACCTACCTCGTGCGGGGAGACCACCCGATCTACATGCTGATGTATTTCGGGCTGATCCTGTTCTTCACCTACTTCTACGTCGCGATCACGTTCAACCCGACCGAGGTCGCCGACAACATGAAGAAGTACGGCGGCTTCATCCCGGGTATCCGGGCCGGTCGGCCGACCGCCGAGTACCTCGACTACGTGCTGTCCAGGATCACCATCGTGGGCGCCCTGTACCTCGGCCTCATCGCGTTGATCCCGCTGATCGCGCTGGGTCTCTTCCACGCCAACCGAAGCTTCCCCTTCGGTGGCACTGCGATCCTCATCATCGTGGGCGTCGGTCTCGAGACGGTGAAGCAGATCGAGAGCCAGCTGCAGCAGCGCAACTACGAGGGCTTCCTCCGCTAGTGCGTCTCGTACTCGTCGGGCCGCCGGGCGCCGGCAAGGGCACCCAGGCGCAGTTCATCGCGTCGCACTTCGCTGTGCCCAAGATCTCCACCGGCGACATCTTCCGGGCCAACGTGAGCCGTGGCACCGAGCTGGGCCTCGAGGCGCGCAAGTTCATGGACGCCGGCGACCTCGTGCCCGATGAGGTGACCATCGGCATGGTCCAGGACCGGCTCTCCCACGACGACGCGAGCGAGGGATTCCTGCTGGACGGCTTCCCCAGGACGGTGCACCAGGCCGAGGTGCTCGACGGCATGCTGTCCGACCAGACCGTCCACCTCGACATGGTGCTCGAGCTTGTCGTTGACGACGAAGAGGTCGTCCGTCGGTTGTCGGGACGTCGGACGTGTCGGGCCTGCGGGCACGTCTGGCACCTGGACTTCGACCCGCCGACCCGTGCGGGCACCTGCGATCGCTGCGACGGTGAGCTGTTCCAGCGCGACGACGACTCCGAGGGCACGATCAGGCACCGGCTCGAGGTCTACGCCGACCAGACCTCGCCGCTCATCGGCTACTACGGTGACCGCGGGCTGCTGCGCGGGGTGGACGCGACCGGTCCGGTCGAGGACGTCACCGACCGCGCGATCAGCGCCCTGCGCCGCTTCGGCGACTGAGGGACTGCACGTGTTCCGGAAACACCAGCGCACGATCCAGCTCAAGTCTCCGGCCGACATCGACGCGATGCGGGCCGCGGGGCTCGTCGTCGGCCGCACCCTGGAGGCGCTGCGGGCGGCCGTGGTGCCTGGTGTCACCACTGGCGACCTCGACCGGTTGGCGGAGGACAGCATCAGGTCGGCGGGCGGGGTGCCGTCGTTCAAGGGCTACCAACCGCACCCTTCGGTGCCCGCGTTCCCCGCCTCGATCTGCGCGTCGGTCAACGACGAGGTGGTGCACGGCATCCCCGGTGGCCGAGTGCTCCGCGACGGCGACCTGATCTCTATCGACTGCGGCGCGGTGCTGGCCGGCTGGCACGGGGACGCAGCCATCACGGTGGCCGTGGGTGCCGTGCCGGACGAGGCACACGCGCTGGTGCAGGCGACGGAGGACGCCATGTGGGCCGGACTCGCCGCCGTGCGGGCGGGGGGACGGCTCACCGACATCAGCCACGCGGTGGAGACCCACGTGCACGCCGCAGGCTCCTACGGGATCGTCGAGGACTACGGCGGCCACGGGATCGGCACCGAGATGCACCAGGAGCCGCACGTCCTCAACTACGGCCGCCCTGGCCGCGGACCTCGCCTGGTCGCCGGCATGGTGCTCGCAATCGAGCCCATGCTGACCCTGGGCGCCCCGCAGACCCGCGAGCTGGACGACGAATGGACTGTTGCCACCACTGACGGCAGCCTCGCTGCCCACGTCGAGCACACGGTGGCCCTGACCGCGGGGGGCCCATGGGTCCTCACCGCTCTCGACGGGGGACGCGGACGGCTCTCGGCGCTGGGTGTGACCGTGCCGGCCGAGGCCTGAGCGCTGTCCGCCCGCTGCTCGCCCGGTCGTCGTGGGCTGACCTGGAGGACGAGTGGCGTCAGCTGGTCGAAGATCAACGCGCGCAGCCCGGGTCGGACCTGCGGGTCCCCGACGCCGAACGGGATGCGGTCGCGGAGGGGCGATCACCAGCCTGACCAGCGGTGAACTCGGTTCCTTCTGGCCGATCTGGGTCGCCGCACCCTGGGGTGCGCTGCCGCCGGCCCGATCGCTGCGCCGGGGCGTTCCTTCGGGCCGGGAACGGTGACCGGGGCGCTAGCACACACGCCACGGGCGACCGGCTTTTGGTGGTGCAGGCGCGCCTGGCGTACAGTGACTCGCTGGCTCACGAGCCTCCGTCCCGCATGCCCCGCGGCTGGCCCGGCAGGCACGGACGTGTCACCAGTGAGCCAGGTATGAGCACGAGCACGTGAGCACGCCGACGAACAGCAACGAACATCAACTGATTGCGGAGGACATGCCCAAGAAGGACGGGGTCATCGAGATCGAGGGCACCGTGGTCGAGGCTCTGCCGAACGCGTTCTTCCGCGTCGAGCTGACCAACGGCCACAAGGTTCTCGCCCACATCAGCGGAAAGATGCGCCAGCACTACATCCGGATCCTCCCGGAGGACCGCGTGGTGGTGGAGCTCAGTCCGTACGACCTCAACCGCGGGCGCATCGTCTACCGCTACAAGTAATCCGGCGCGCTCCACGTGCTGGCATGTCCACCCGATCCCACCCGAGGCTGAGTACACACCGATGAAGGTCAAGCCCAGCGTCAAGAAGATCTGCGACAAGTGCAAGGTGATCCGCCGTCACGGTCGGGTCATGGTGATCTGCGAGAACGCACGTCACAAGCAGCGCCAGGGCTAGCGCCCAGGCACCGCAGCACGACCCGCAGTCCTCTCGACCTACACGACAGAGCGCGCCGCGCCCCGCCATCCCTCACGGGAGGGCGGGTCACCCCCGGAACCAGGCCGGGGCCATCCACCCCGGGCGGGGTGGGGGAGCGGTGCGCACGACCTGGCGAACAGAAGGAGAACCGCCCGATGGCACGCCTCGTCGGCGTCGACCTCCCGCGTGAGAAGCGCGTCGAGATCGCCCTGACCTACATCTTCGGTGTCGGCCGCACTCGTGCGGTCGAGACCCTTGCCAACACCGGGGTCAACCCGGACACCCGCGTGCGGGACCTGGTCGAGGACGACCTGGTCAAGCTCCGTGACTGGATCGAGGCCCACTACCGGATCGAGGGTGACCTGCGCCGCGAGGTGCAGGCCGACATCCGGCGGAAGGTCGAGATCGGCTGCTACGAGGGGATCCGGCACCGTCGCGGTCTGCCCGTCCGTGGCCAGCGCACCCACACCAACGCGCGCACCCGCAAGGGCCCGCGCAAGGCGATCGCCGGCAAGAAGAAGGTCGGCAAGAAGTAGCCCGCGCAGGGGCCTGGCCCCTTCGACCCGGACACGAAGAGCAACCCCCGGTGGGCTGACCTTCACGCCTGGCACCAGCCGCAGATCCACCAGACTTCAGGAGAGAACCAGCCGATGCCTCCTAAGAGCCGACAAGGCGCGGGCACCAAGAAGGTGCGCCGCAAGGAGAAGAAGAACGTGGCCCACGGCCACGCGCACATCAAGAGCACGTTCAACAACACCATCGTGTCGATCACGGACCCCATGGGCGCCGTGATCGCGTGGGCATCCGCCGGTCACGTGGGCTTCAAGGGCTCGCGCAAGTCGACGCCGTTCGCCGCGCAGATGGCTGCCGAGAGTGCCGCCCGCCGTGCCCAGGAGCACGGCATGCGCAAGGTGGACGTGTTCGTGAAGGGCCCGGGTTCGGGCCGCGAGACTGCGATCCGGTCGCTGCAGGCGGCCGGCCTCGAGGTCGGGACCATCCAGGACGTGACCCCCGTCCCCCACAACGGCTGCCGCCCTTCCAAGCGGCGTCGGGTCTGAGGCGGAGGAGACAACCATGGCCAGATACACCGGACCGGACTGCAAGCGCTGCCGCCGCGAGAAGATGAAGCTGTTCCTCAAGGGCGCCAAGTGCGAGTCCCCGAAGTGCCCGATCGAGATCCGTCCCTACCCCCCGGGTGAGCACGGCCGCGGTCGTACGAAGGACAGCGAGTACCTGCTGCAGATGCGCGAGAAGCAGAAGTGCGCCCGCATCTACGGCGTCCTGGAGAAGCAGTTCCGGGGCTACTACGACGAAGCCAACCGCAAGCAGGGCAAGACCGGTGAGAACCTGCTGCGCATCCTGGAGACGCGTCTCGACAACGTCGTCTACCGGGCCGGCTTCGCCAAGAGCCGTGACATGGCCCGACAGGTCGTGCGCCACGGTCACATCACGGTCAACGGCAAGAAGGTCGACATCCCGTCGTTCCGCGTCAGCGAGAACGACATCGTCGAGGTGCGCGAGCGCTCGCTCGAGCTCACGCCGTTCGTCGTGGCGCGGGCCGAGGCCGGCGAGCGTGGCGTCCCGGCGTGGATCGAGGTCGTCCCCAACCGGATGCGCATCCTCGTGCACTCCCTCCCGGCCCGGCAGGTCATCGACACGCCGGTCCAGGAGCAGTTGATCGTCGAGCTCTACAGCAAGTAGCACCATCCCTGGGGCGGCAGACCGACGCCGCCCCAGGGTGCACAGCATCGCGAGGCGTCAAATAGCGGACGCCCGTGGAAAGGACACCTGACGTGCTCATCGCCCAGCGCCCCACCCTGTCTGAAGAGGTCGTCGACGACTACCGCTCGCGGTTCGTCATCGAGCCGCTCGAGCCCGGCTTCGGCTACACGCTCGGCAACAGCCTTCGCCGCACGCTGCTGTCCTCGATCCCCGGTGCCTCGGTCACGAGCATCCGGGTCGACGGCGTCCTGCACGAGTTCACCACCGTGCCCGGCGTCAAGGAGGACCTGACCGACATCATCCTGAACATCAAGGGTCTCGTCGTCAGCTCCGAGGTCGACGAACCGGTCGTGATGTACCTCCGCAAGCAGGGCCCCGGCCCGATCACCGCCGCCGACATCGCACCGCCCGCCGGTGTCGAGGTTCACAACCCCGACCTGCACATCGCGACGCTCAACGCCAAGGCGAAGCTCGAGATGGAACTGACCGTCGAGCGTGGCCGTGGCTACGTCTCCGCGGTGCAGAACAAGCAGCAGGGCCAGGAGATCGGCCGCATCCCGATCGACTCGATCTACTCGCCGGTCCTCAAGGTGACCTACAAGGTCGAGGCCACCCGCGTCGAGCAGCGCACCGACTTCGACAAGCTCATCGTCGACGTGGAGACCAAGCGCTCGATGCTGCCGCGCGACGCCATGGCCTCGGCCGGCAAGACGCTGGTCGAGCTGTTCGGTCTCGCCCGCGAGCTCAACGTCGAGGCCGAGGGCATCGACATGGGTCCGTCGCCGACCGACGCCGCACTCGCCGCCGACCTCGCCCTGCCGGTCGAGGACCTCGAGCTCACCGTGCGCTCGTACAACTGCCTCAAGCGCGAAGGCATCCACACGGTCGGCGAGCTGGTCTCGCGCAGCGAGGCTGACCTGCTCGACATCCGCAACTTCGGCGCGAAGTCGATCGACGAGGTCAAGGCCAAGCTGCACTCGATGGGCCTGGCACTCAAGGACAGCCCGCCCGGGTTCGACCCCAGCGCAGTGCTGGAGAACTACGGCGATGACGACACGGCCTACGTCGAGGACGAGCAGTACTAGGCGGCGGAATCGCCCGCGCCTTGAACTGACTCGTCGACCGAGAACTGGAGAAGTCTGACCATGCCTACCCCCACCAAGGGCGCCCGCCTCGGCGGCGGCCCGGCCCACGAGCGGCTGATGCTGGCGAACCTCGCCACCGCGCTGTTCGAGCACGGCCGGATCACGACCACCGAGGCGAAGGCGAAGCGGCTGCGTCCGCTCGCCGAGCGGCTCATCACGTTCGCGAAGCGCGGTGACCTGCACGCGCGTCGTCGGGTGATGACCGTCGTGCGGGACAAGAGCGTCGTGCACGAGCTCTTCACCGTCATCGGTCCTCGGTTCGAGAGCCGGCAGGGTGGCTACACCCGCATCACCAAGATCGGCCCGCGCAAGGGCGACAACGCTCCGATGGCTGTCATCGAGCTGGTCGAGGCCCTCACGGCGGCGGCGCAGACCGTGCGTGAGGCCGAGGCGGCGACCACGCGGACCGCGAAGAAGACCCCGGCGAAGAAGGCTGCTGCTCCGGCCGCCCCGGACACGACGGTTGACGAGACGGCGGCGGTCGAGGCTCCGGCCGAGATCCAGCCACTGGCGAGCACCGGCGAGGCAGGGGCTGACACAGCGCCGTACGGCGAGGGTTCCTCGTCGGTCGAGGCCGACGGCTTCGACATCAAGGGCAACGACCAGTCGAAGATGTACCACGTTCCGGGCAGCCCGCACTACGACCGCACCGATGCCGAGGTCTGGTTCGCCAGCCCCGAGGCAGCCGAGGCGGCCGGCTTCGCCGCGACCGGCTGGGCGGTCGACCACCCTTACGGCGAGGCATCGCACGCCCCGCTCGAGGACGGCTCGGAGCCCGAGGGCTACCCCGTCAAGGGCAACGCCGACTCGATGAAGTACCACACGCCGGAGAGCCCCTACTACGGCCGCACCGTGGCCGAGGTGTGGTTCAAGACGGCCGCCGACGCCGAGGCGGCCGGCTTTGCCGGCACCGCGGCCGACGAGGGCGCAGCCGACACCGACGAGTCCTGACAAGCAGCACGAGCAGCACGAGCAGCGCCCCGCACGTGACCGAGCCCGCTGTCCCCGACCTGGGGGACGGCGGGCTCGTGCGTCTGCGGCTCGACCTGGGCTACGACGGCACCGACTTCTCCGGTTGGGCGGTCCAACCCGGACGCCGGACGGTGCAGCACGAGGTGGAAGCCGGGTTGGCGCTGGTCCTGCGCCTGCCGTCGGTGCGCGTCACCTGTGCGGGCCGGACCGACGCAGGGGTGCACGCCCGTGGGCAGGTGGTCCACCTCGACGTGCCCGCCGCGCTGCTGTCGCCGTACGGCGGTGAGCTGCGAGGACTCGGCCGTCGCATCGCCGGGGTGCTGCCGGCGGACGTGGGCCTGCGCGCGGTGACGGTGGCGCCGCCGGGCTTCGACGCGCGGTTCTCCCCGCTGTGGCGGCGCTACGCCTACCGGCTGGACGACGGGCCCTTCGGGCCGGATCCGCTGCGCCGTCACGACGTGGCCACCCACCCGGGTCCGCTCGACGTCGTAGCGATGGACGCAGCCAGCACGAGTCTGTTGGGCGAGCAGGACTTCGCGGCGTTCTGTCGTCCGCGGGAGGGCGCGACAACCGTGCGCACCCTGCTGGAGCTGTCCTGGACGCGGACCACTTCCGGGCTCGTGGTGGCGCGGGTTGTCGCCGACGCGTTCTGCCACAGCATGGTGCGGGCGCTGGTGGGTGCGTGCGTTGCCGTGGGTTCTGGTCGGCGAGAGGTGGCGTGGCCGGTGCAGGTCCTGGCCGGGAGGGTGCGTCCGCCGGACGTGACCGTGATGGCTGCGCGCGGTCTCACGCTGGAGGAGGTCGGCTTTCCCGACGACGCCGAGGTGGCGGCGCGCGCCGCGGCGACCCGCCGACTGCGGGTCCCGCTCGTCCCGGTGCCGGGCACGGGACCGGCGTGACGACCAGCCCGGCGCGTGAGCAGCTGCTGGTCGAGCTTGCGGCGCGGGTGCTGGCGCTGCCGACGGGAGCGGCCAGACTGGTCGCCGTGGACGGCATGTCCGGGGTGGGCAAGACGACACTGGCCGCCGAGGTGGCGGTCGTGGTGTCAGGTGCCGGTCGTCCGGTCGTGCCCATCTCCTACGATGCCTTCCACCAGGCGACCGAGGTACGTCGGCGGCAGGACCGACTGTCGGCCGCGGGCTATCTCGAGGACTCCTACGACCCGGCCGCGCTGCGTCGGTTGGTGATCGACCCCGCGCGGGCCGGGGCGCCCGTGGTCCCCGGCAGCCACGACCTCGCGGCGGATGTTGCTGTCAGCCCGACTGCTGTCGGCGTACCGCTGGACGGGGTGGTGATCGTCGAGGGGGAGTTCCTGCTGGGGGACGACCTGGGGGATGCGTGGGACCTCGGTGTGCTGCTGGTCGCCGAGCCGACGGCGGTGCTGGCGCGCGCCGTCGTCCGCGACGCCGACCTCGGCTCGCCGGAGCAGGTGCGCGAGCTGTACCTGCGGCGCTACCTGGGGGCGTGGTCGCTGTACGAGGAGCGGCAGGACCCGTGGTCGCGGGCCGATGTGGTGGTGGACCTGACTGACCCGGACGCGCCGCGGCTGCTCGGCTGACGGCGACCGGCGCCGAGGTCAGCCGCGGACCTCGTTGGCGACCTCGAAGCCGACCTCGTCGGGCGGCACCTCGAACCCGCCGGGGATGCCGGCTGCCATCGTCGGGTTGAGAACGGTGTCGCGGAACGTCTCCCAACTCTGCTGGGACTCGTGGATCGCCACGATGGTCCAGCCATCCGTGGAAGGCCCTGCGGCGTGGAACACCTGACCGGGCGGCAGACCGCCCCCGGCCGGGTGCACCGCTGCGAGGGATGCCTCGTACTGCTGCTGGGTTCCGCCCGTGAACCGGTGGACGATGGCGTATGACATGAGCGTCTCCTCGCGCACGACCCCGGGCGTCCCTCCGACTCGGTCGACGACGGTCTCGGCGGGGCTGAGCCGGACGCTACGCCCGTCCCTGACACCTGTCGATGGACAATTGCCCCGATCTCCTCGGGTTGCTGGACCGGCGGGTCGATGCCCTAGCGGGGTGGTCGGCTTGCTTGGGTCTGCGCCTCGGTGCCGGCGAAGCCCACCGATCGGTAGAGCCTGATGGCGAGGTAGTCGGGGTCGGCGACCATCACCAGGGTGCGCGCCCCCATCTCGTGCAGACCGACCAGTGACGCGTGGTAGACGAGGGTGCCTGCGAGTCCTCGGCCGCGGGCATCGGGTGCGGTCTCGACGGACTGGAAGCGCGCCAGCCCGTCACCGGCGTCGACCAGCCCCAGCTGGCTGACGAGGCGGTCACCGAGGAAGGCACCGAACCAGCGGGCGTGCCCCGCGGTGCAGAGCGCGCGGGCGGTCGCCGCTCTGGCCACGACGAACGGCCGGTGGTCCGCGGACCCGAACGTGCCTGCCTCGACGTCCTCGGCGTCGCAGGCCAGGCGGACCTCGACGCTCTGCGCCCAGTCGTCCTCGCTCTCCAGCGTGCGCACGACGGCGTCCGCAGTGGGGTGCGCGGGTGGGTGCACCGTTGTCGCGGTCATCACCGTCGAGGTCTCGACCGTGAAACCCCGGTCGGGGCTCCGGAGGTGGGTGAGCAGCTCGTCGGCCGGCACGGTCGAGGTGCCATCGAAGCCGAGGGCAATGTGGCGGGCGGTCGGGTGCTCGGCAGCGAATCGGTCCAGCCAGCCGTCCAGGTCCTCGACGTGTGGGGGCGCGGGCAGCAGCAGGAAGTTGCCCCACCAGAACGTCGGGTTGTCCGGCGTGTGCACGACGAGATGGTCGCCGCGGTCGGTGACCGTGCTGCCACCGAGCCGGAGCAGGGCGAGGTCGGTGCGGAAGCCCAGCGACATCACGTCCATGTCCAGAACCTACCGACGTGGCGGGCGCTGCAGCCAGGACGTTTCCTGCAGCGAGGCTGCCGCGGTCGGGCGGCGATGCGGCCGACTGCTCCGGAGAGGAATCGGTCTGTAAACCATGGCGAACTGTCTCCGGAGCGGGGCTAGTCCACCCGACGCATCCAAGCGGAAACGCTTTCGAGATGTGCCTTGCCGAAACCCGAGCAGTTGGCCCGTTGCCGACTCATCGAGTGGCGCCATCTGGCTGCCTGCCCTCCTCCACTGGCGGAAGGTGGCTGTCGACCGGCCCGCGGGACGACCACATGGCGCCACTCGCGGCGGGCGACGTGCGACAGACCGCCGCTCCGGAGAGGAATCGGCCTGCCGCACGTGCCGCATGCTCTCCGGAGCAAGGATGTCCGTGGTTGTCCACCAGGAGTTCCTCGTTGCCCTCGTCCACTGGCGGAAGGTGGCTGTCGACCGGCCCTGCGCGACGACCAGATGGCGCCACTCGCGGCAGCGACTGTCCGCCGCTCAGGGGGTTGTCGGCGGTCACGCTTGGGCGCTGAAGTCCACATCGGCGGTGGCGATCGTGCCTGCCGTCCGGCCGGGTGCCCGGTGGCCGGACCAGTACATGTTGGTGTGCGAGATGACCTGCTCCGGCGGCGGTGCGCCCCATTCGCTGAGGTCCTCGGTGGTGTGCGCGTCAGCCACCAGGGTCGCGTCGTAGCCCCGCGTGATCGCCCCGTGCAGGGTGGACCGGATGCACTCGTCGGTCTGCGCGCCGGTGACCACCAGCCGGCCGACCTCGAGGTTGGCGAGCACCGCCTCGAGGTCGGTGTCCTCGAACGAGTCGGCGAAGGTCTTGTGGACCAGCGGCTCCGACTCGTCGCGGCCAAGCTCGTCGACGTACTGCCAAGCGCTCGACCCCCGCGGCATCCCGCCCTCATCGGAGTGGGCCACCCAGACCACGGGCACCTGCTCTGCCCGGGCCTTGTCGACAAGGACCGCGATGTTGGCGACGACCCGGTCGCGTTCGTGCGCCTCGCCCACCACGCCGTTCTGCACGTCGATGATGAGCAGCGCGGTCCGCGGTCGACCAGTCAGAGTTGTCATGATGTCCTCCGTCTCTACCTGTGCCTGCACAACACCGTGGGTGGGGTGACCGACAACGGCGGCCACCGGTCTTGGCCGCGTCCCAAGAACGCCGGATATTGCACAGGCGCGAGGAAACGGGGTCGCGTCCGCCTGGGTGGGTCGACCAGACTGGTGCGCCGTGGGACACGTCGACGTCAACGGCATCAGCTACTACCTCCCGGACGGGCGGTGCCTGCTCGCCGACGTGTCGATGCGCGTGGCGGACGGGGCGAAGACCGCGTTGGTGGGGGCGAACGGGGCAGGCAAGACGACGTTGTTGCGGCTGGTCGCCGGGGACATCGACCCACACGAGGGGTCGGTCGGGCGGTCCGGCGGGCTCGGCGTGATGCGGCAGTTCGTCGGAACGGCGAGGTCCGGAGCGAGCGTGCGAGCGCAGGCGGAGCGTGACCAGGTGATCGGCTCCTCGGTGCGGGATGGTTCCTCGGTACGTGACCTGCTGGTGTCGGTCGCGCCCCCCGCCGTACGGACGGCAGCGGCGGCGCTCGAGGCCGCGGAGCTGGCGATGATGGAGGCCGACGACGAGAAGACCCAGCTGCGCTATGCCCAAGCGCTGGCCGACTGGGCTGACGCCGGCGGCTATGACGCCGAGGTGCTGTGGGACACCTGCACGGTGGCGGCGATCGGCATCCCGTTCGAGCAGGCGCAGTGGCGCGAGGTGAGCACGCTGTCGGGCGGCGAGCAGAAACGCGTCGTGCTGGAGGCCCTGCTGCGGGGCACCGACGAGGTGCTGATGCTCGACGAGCCGGACAACTACCTCGACGTGCCGGGCAAGCGGTGGCTGGAGAACGCGCTGCGCGAGTCGCCCAAGACTGTGCTGTTCGTCAGCCACGACCGCGAGCTGCTGGCGCGAGCCGCGACCCGCATCGTGACCGTCGAGCTCGGTGCCGGCGGCAACACGGTGTGGACCCACGGCGGCGGGTTCACGACCTACCACCAGGCGCGCAAGGAGCGCTTCGCCCGGTTCGAGGAGCTGCGCCGACGGTGGGACGAGGAGCACGCCAAGATCAAGGCTCTGGTGCTGATGTCCAAGCAGAAGGCGGCGTACAACGACGGCCTGGCCTCGCGTTACCAGGCCGCCCAAACCCGGTTGCGGATGTTCGAGGAGGCCGGTCCACCGCAGGCGATCCCGCACGAGCAGGCCGTCACGATGCGGCTGCGTGGGGCGCGCACCGGAAAGCGCGCCGTGGTGTGTGAGGCGCTCGAGCTCACCGGTCTGATGAAGCCCTTCGACCTCGAGGTCTGGTACGGCGACCGCGTGGCGGTCCTGGGGTCCAACGGCTCCGGCAAGTCGCACTTCCTGCGGCTGCTGGCCGCCGGCGGGAGCGACCCCGACGTCGAGCACCGGCCGGTCGAGGACGGCGTCACCGGCACCCTGACAGCGGTCCTGCACACCGGTCGGGCCCGGCTCGGCGCTCGGGTGCGGCCCGGGTGGTTCGCCCAGACCCACGAGCACCCCGAGCTGCTCGGTCGCACCCTGCTCGACGTGCTCTGGCGTGGTGACGCGCACCGCGGCGGCCTGGGTCGCGAAGAGGCCTCGCGGGTGCTGGACCGCTATGAGCTGTCGGCCGCGGCCGAGCAGAAGTTCGAGACCCTCTCCGGTGGGCAGCAGGCCCGGTTGCAAGTCCTGCTGCTCGAGCTCTCCGGGGCCACCTTGCTGCTGCTGGACGAACCGACCGACAACCTCGACCTGGTCTCGGCGGAGGCGCTGGAGGAGGGCCTGGCGGCCTTCGACGGGACGGTCCTGGCGGTCACCCACGACAGGTGGTTCGCCCGCGGCTTCGACCGGTTCCTCGTCTTCGGTGCGGACGGCTCGGTGTATGAGTCCGACGAGCCGGTGTGGGACGAGGGCCGGGTGCAGCGGGCCCGCTAGCCCGCTAGGCGTCGCTCACCATGGTGGACAGCAGGTAAAGACCCATGGTGGACAGCAGGTAAAGAATCTGTAAGGCCGCCCGCACCTGTTCCCTTTTCGCCGTCTTCGTCCTAACGTGCGGACACCCCGCCGTGAAGGCACTCACGCGTCCACTGGAGCACCTGTGCGCCCGTTGCGTCCTGTCCGTCCTCTGCTCGCTGCTCTGGCCTCCTTGGCGGTGGTGGGGGCGCTCGCGGCTCCGCTGGTGGCCGTGGCGCCCGCGAGCTCGGCGGACCGTACCGTCACCCTGGTCGGCTCGTTGCAGAGCGAGCTCGGCTGCCCCGGTGACTGGATGCCGGACTGCGCGACCACGGTCCTGCCGCTGATCTCGGGCACGACGTACGGCGCCACGATCACGCTGCCGGCGGGCAGCTATGACTACAAGGTCGCGATCAACGGCAGCTGGGCCGAGAACTACGGGGTCAACGGTGCGGCTGACGGCCCGGGCTACCCGCTCTCGCTCGGCGCGTCGACCGAGCTCGCTGTGCGCTACGACGACAGCACGCACGAGACCACGGTGCTGCCGACGGCCTGGGCTCCGGCGACCGTGCCGACCGCCGCGGACCGGTCGCTGGCCCGCAACAGCCTGCGCGCACCGCTGACCAAGGAGCGGTTCTACTTCGTGATGGCCGACCGGTTCGCCAACGGCGACACCACGAACGACACCGGCGGCCTGGCCGGGGACCGCAACGTCACGGGTTACGACCCGACCGGCAAGGGGTGGTACCACGGCGGTGACCTCACCGGGCTCACCCAGCGGATCTCCTACATCAAGGATCTCGGCACCACAGCCATCTGGCTCACGCCCTCGTTCGTCAACAAGCCGGTGCAGGGGACGGGCGACCAGGCCTCGGCCGGCTACCACGGCTACTGGGTCACCGACTTCACCCGCGTCGACCCGCACTTCGGCACGAACGCCGAGCTCGCGGCCTTCATCGCCAAGGCGCACCGCAACGGCATGAAGGTGTTCTTCGACATCATCACCAACCACACCGCTGACGTGCTCGGCTACCCGGACTCGGCCTACGCCGGGTTGCCCGGATCGGAATCGGTGCCCTACGTGTCGAAGGCGACCACCCCGTACAAGGACGCATCCGGGGTGCCCTTCGACGATGCGCAGTATGCCGCTGGTGGCAACGGTTTTCCGACTGTCGACCTGTCGTCGTTCCCCTACACCCCGACGTTCCTGACCGAGGCCGACAAGACCGTCAAGGTGCCGGCCTGGTTGAACGACCCGACGATGTACCACAACCGCGGTACCTCGACCTTTGCCGGCGAGGACAGCACGTACGGCGACTTCCCGTCGGGCAACCGCTCGGCACTGGACGACCTCTGGACCGAGCGACCCGCCGTCGTCTCGGGCATGTCCGACATCTACAAGACGTGGGTCGACTTCGGCATCGACGGCTTCCGCATCGACACCGTCAAGCACGTGGACATGGGCTTCTGGCAGCAGTTCGTCCCGGCCATCCAGGCCGAGGCCGCGAAGGTCGGCAACAAGGACTTCTTCTCCTTCGGTGAGGTGTTCGACGCCAGCTCGGAGTTCATGTCGCGGTACACGACCCAGGGAACGCTGCCGGCAACGCTGGACTTCGGCTTCCAGGACAAGTCGCGCAGGTTCGACCAGGGCAATCGCACGTCTGACCTCGCGGACTACTTCGCGGGCGACGACTACTTCACCGACGCCGACAGCAACGCCTACGAGCTGCCGACCTTCCTCGGCAACCACGACATGGGCCGGGTCGGCTACTTCATCAGCGCCGACCACCCGACTGCCGCTGCGGACGAGCTGCTTTCCCGCGACCAGATGCTGCACTCGCTGATGTACCTGACCCGCGGCCAGCCGGTCGTCTACTACGGCGACGAGCAGGGCTTCACCGGTGACGGCGGCGACCAGGGTGCCCGCCAGGACATGTTCGCCAGCCAGGTGGCGTCGTACAACGACGACGCGATGATCGGCACGACCTCCCTCGGCAGCCGGCCGCGTTACGACCGGAGCGCGCCGATGTACCGCTACGTGGCGGCGCTCTCCCGGCTCGTCACGCGCCACCCGGCGTTGCGCGACGGCGCGCAGATCCAGCGCTATGCCACCGACGCGGCCGGCGTCTTCGCCGTGAGCCGCATCGATCGGCGAGCCCAGGTCGAGTACGTCGTGGCTGTGAACAACGCGACCGAGGCCAAGACGGTGACGCTGCCGACGTACTCGGCTCGGATGCGGTTCGACGGCCTGTGGACGGCGGGCACGGCCGACGTGCGCACCGCGGCGGACAAGACCATGACCGTCACGGTGCCGGCGCTGTCCGCGATGGTGTGGAAGGCGCGTCGCCCCCTGACCGAGCGGGAGGTTGCGCCGAGCATCGCCGTCAACACCCTGCAGGCCGGCAGCAACATCGGCGGCCGGGCAGAGATCGGCGTGGCGGCGTCGGAGGACGCCTTCAGCCAGGTGTCCTTCGCGGTCCGGCCGTACGCCGCCGCCACCGTCGGCACCGACACCGGCTGGACCCCGCTCGGTACCGACGACAACGCGCCCTACCGCGTCTTCCACGACGTGTCGGCCTACCCGCGGGGGACGATGCTGGAGTACCGAGCGGTGCTCAAGGACTCGTCGGGCAACCGGTCGGTCACCAGCACCATCGGCGTCGTCGGGGACGCCAAGCCGGTCAAGGAACCGACCGTCGTGTCGGTCACGGTGCCCGGCGACTTCAACTCCGAGATCGGCTGTCCCGGGGACTGGGTGCCCAACTGTGCGCTGGCCCACCTGGCCGTGGACCCGGCCGACGGTCTCTGGAAGGGGACCTTCACCATCCCGGCGGGCTCCTACTCCTACAAGATCGCGATCAACGACTCGTGGGACGTCAACTACGGCAAGGACGGCTTGCGCAACGGTGGCAACATCACCCTGACGGTTGCCGCCACCGGTCCGGTCACCTTCACCTACGACCCGAAGACCCACCTGGTGGCCATCAGCTGAGCGTGCAAGGCGGCCCGCGCCGGCCGCCGCTTTGACCCCTGCGTGAACCGCCAGGTATCGTGCGAGGTCGCCTGCGCCTGTCCGTCTCCCGGACCCGTGTGCGCGGCGATCGTGCTGATCGACCCCAGTCTGACCTCCGACCGAGAAGGCCTCACCGTGCGTACGTACAGCCCCAAGCCCGGCGACGTCCAGCGTCAGTGGCACGTCATCGACGCCACCGACGTGGTCCTCGGCCGCCTGGCCACCCAGGTCGCCACGCTGCTGCGCGGCAAGCACAAGCCGATGTACGCCCCGCACCTCGACACCGGCGACTTCGTGATCATCATCAACGCCTCGAAGGTCGCCCTCACGGGTAACAAGCGCGAGACCAAGATCGCCTACCGGCACTCGGGCTTCCCCGGCGGCCTCACCGCCCAGCGTTACACCGACCTGCTGGACAAGAACCCTGAGCGCGCGGTCGAGAAGGCCATCAAGGGCATGGTCCCGCACAACACCCTCGGCCGGGCCATGCTCAGCAAGCTCAAGGTGTACGCCGGTCCGGCGCACCCCCACCAGGCGCAGGCCCCCACGCCCTACGAGATCACCCAGGTCGCGCAGTAGGCGCTTCCGGCCTTACGCGACGACCACCCCCTGACGTCAGACCCAAGAGAGAAGCCCTGGCTGTGACCATCACCCCGACCATCGACGCCGACGACACGGGCAGCGACGTCGCCGAGGACGTGCCCGAGAGCTTCACCAGCGAGTCCTCGGCCGAGTCCTTCACCACAGCGACCCCGCGCGAGATCATCACCGCCCCCGCGGCGGCGACCGGTCGGCGCAAGCAGGCCATCGCCCGGGTGCGCATCGTGCCGGGCACCGGCCAGTGGACGGTCAACGGTCGGGCCCTGGACGTCTACTTCCCCAACAAGGTCCACCAGCAGCTGGTCAACGACCCGTTCACCACCGTCGGGGCTGAGGACCGCTACGACGTCATCGCGCGCATCAACGGCGGCGGCACGTCGGGACAGGCCGGCGCCCTGCGTCTGGCCATCTCCCGCGCCCTGAACGCCGTCGACACCGAGGGCAACCGCCCCGCGCTGAAGAAGGCCGGCTTCCTCACCCGTGACCCCCGTGCCATCGAGCGTAAGAAGTACGGACTGAAGAAGGCCCGCAAGGCGCCGCAGTACAGCAAGCGCTGATCGTCCCGCACCCCGTGGGACGCATCTTCGGGACCGACGGTGTGCGGGGGGTCGCCAATCGCGATCTCACCGCCGAGCTCGCGCTGGACCTCTCGGTGGCCGCGGCGCACGTGCTGGGCGATGTCGGCGCGTTCGCCGGCCACCGGCCGACCGCGATCGTCGGTCGCGACCCGCGCGCCTCGGGCGAGTTCCTGTCCGCCGCCGTGGTGGCCGGGCTCGCCTCGGCCGGGGTCGACGTGCTCGACGTCGGGGTCCTGCCGACCCCGGCGGTCGCGTTCCTCACCGCCCACCTGGGCGCCGATCTGGGTGCCATGATCTCGGCGAGCCACAACCCGATGCCCGACAACGGGTTGAAGTTCCTCGCCCGCGGCGGGCACAAGCTGGCCGACGAGCTCGAGGATGCCATCGAGGCCCGGCTCGAAGAGGACTGGGAGCGCCCGCTGGGCGCTGCCGTAGGTCGGGTCCGCCAGGACGCCACCGCGGGCGACGCCTATGTCGAGCACCTGCTCTCGACACTTCCGCACCGGCTCGACGGGCTCACCGTCGTGGTCGATGCCGCGCACGGCGCAGCGCACCAAGTGGCACCGGAGGTGCTGCGACGGGCCGGTGCCTCTGTCGTGGCGATCGGCGTCCAGCCGGACGGACTCAACATCAACGACGGCTATGGATCCACCCATCTCGACCGCCTTCAGGCTGCGGTGCTCGCGCACGGGGCCGATGTCGGAGTCGCGCTCGACGGCGACGCCGACCGCTGCCTGGCAGTGGATGCGACCGGGGCCATCGTCGACGGCGACCAGATCATGGCCGTGCTCACGTTGGCCCGCCGCGAGGCAGGGCTGCTGCCGCGGGACACCACCGTCGTCACCGTGATGACGAACCTGGGATTCCGCTTGGCCATGGCGCGTGAGGGCGTGACCGTCGTCGAGACCGGCGTGGGCGACCGCTACGTGCTCGAGGCGATGAAGGCTGGTGGTTACGGCCTCGGCGGCGAGCAGTCCGGCCACGTGATCATGCTGGACTACGCGACCACCGGTGACGGCACGCTGACCGCCCTGCACCTGCTGGCCCGGGTCGCCGCCACCGGCAAGCCGCTGGGTGAGCTGGCGGCGGTGATGGACCGGCTGCCGCAGGTGCTCGTCAACGTGAGCGGCGTGGACCGCACCGGGGTCGATGGCTGCGCACCGCTGCAGGCCGCGGTGGCCGAGGCCGAGGCCGAGCTCGGCGCCACCGGCCGGGTGCTGCTGCGCCCGAGCGGCACCGAGCCTGTCGTGCGGGTGATGGTCGAGGCGGCCGACAAGGCGCAGGCCGACGCCGTCGCGGCCCGCCTGGTTGCCGTCGTACAGGCTGAGCTGTCCCTGCCATAAGCCGCAGGGTCGTTGTGCTGTCAGAGCTTGCGCAGGCGCAGGCGGCGGACGGCGTGGTCGGGACCTTTCTCGAGCACCAAGGTCGCGCGGCCCCGGGTCGGGCGGATGTTGTCGACCAGGTTCGGCCCGTTGACCTCGTCCCAGATGGCCTGCGCGGTGTCGCGGGCGTCCTCGTCGGAGAGCGAGGCATACCGCCGGAAGTACGACGAGGGGTCGGCGAAAGCGGTGGCCCGCAGCCGCAGGAACCGCTCGACGTACCACCGGCGCACGTCGGCGGTCGCGGCGTCGACGTAGACCGAGAAGTCGAAGTAGTCCGAGACGCTCATGCGGGTGCGGCCGTCGCTGCGCGGACGTGGCGGCTGCAGCACGTTGAGGCCTTCGACGATGAGGATGTCGGGCCGGTGCACCGTGACCGAGCCGTTCGGCACGACGTCGTAGACGAGGTGGGAGTAGGCCGGCGCGGCGACCTCGGGGGCGCCGGACTTGACCGCGGCCAGGAACCGCAGCAGAGCGCGCTGGTCGTAGGACTCGGGGTAGCCCTTGTGGGCGAGCAGGCCGCGCCGTTCGAGCTCGGCGTTGGGCAGCAGGAAGCCGTCGGTGGTGACGAGCTCGACCCGCGGGTGGTCCGGCCAGCGGGCCAGCAGCTCACGCAGGACGCGGGAGGTGGTGCTCTTGCCGACCGCCACGCTGCCGGCGACGCCGATCACGAACGGCACGACCCCGGAGACCTCGCCGAGGAAGGTCGCGGTGGCCGCGTGCCGCTGCTGGGCGGCGGTGACCTGCAGGCTGAGCAGGCGTGAGAGCGGGAGGTAGACCTCCTCGACCTCGGCCAGGCCGATCGGCTCACCCAGACCGCGCAACCGCGAGACATCGGCGTCGTCGAGGGTGAGGGGCGTGCTGTCCCGCAGGCTGCTCCAGCGCGCGCGGTCGATGTCGACGTACGGCGAGGGGGCCGCGGTGACGGACGGCGAAGGGGACGGCACGGCCGATAGCCTGTCACCCATGTGCGGCATCGTGGGGTACGTCGGTCAGCAGTCGGCACTGGACGTCGTGATCGCGGGGTTGCGGCGGCTGGAGTACCGCGGCTACGACTCCGCCGGGGTGGCGATGATCTCCGCCGGCAAGCTGGCCACCGAGAAGCGCGCCGGCAAGCTGGCCAACCTCGAGACCGCCCTCGAGGGGCACTCCATGGGCGACGCGACCACCGGCATGGGACACACCCGCTGGGCCACGCACGGAGCGCCCAACGACCGCAACGCGCACCCGCACGTCGACTGCACCGGCTCGGTCGCCGTGATCCACAACGGCATCATCGAGAACTTCGCGGCACTGCGCCACGAGCTCGAGGCACGCGGGCACGAGATGAGCAGCGACACCGACACCGAGGCGGTCGCACACCTGCTCGAAGAGGAGTGCGCCGCCGACGCCGACCTCGCCCACGCCGGTCCGGGTGGCACGGTCGACCTGGCCGAGGCGATGCGACGGGTGTGCCGCCGGCTGGAGGGTGCGTTCACCCTCGTCGCGACGCACGTCGATGCGCCTGACGTGGTCGTGGGTGCGCGGCGCAACTCCCCCCTGGTGGTCGGTCGTGGCGACGGTGAGAACTTCTTGGCCTCGGACGTGGCGGCGTTCATCGCGCACACCAGAGAGGCGGTCGAGCTCGGTCAGGACCAGGTGGTCGAGCTGCGGGCCGGCGGCGTGACGGTGACCGGATTCGACGGGACGCCTGGTGAGACCCAGGCCTATCACGTCGACTGGGACCTGTCGGCAGCCGAGAAGGGGGGCTACGAGTTCTTCATGACCAAGGAGATCGACGAGCAGCCGCAAGCGGTGGCCGACACGATGCTCGGTCGGCTCGACGACGACAACCGGCTCGTACTCGACGAGATGCGCCTGTCCGACGACGACCTGCGCGAGATCGACAAGATCATCGTGATTGCTTGCGGCACGTCGTTCCACGCCGGCTTGATCGCGAAGTACGCCATCGAGCACTGGACCCGCCTCCCGTGCGAGGTGGAGCTCGCGTCGGAGTTCCGCTATCGCGACCCGGTGCTGACGCGCTCGACGCTGATCATCGCGATCTCGCAGTCCGGCGAGACGATGGACACGTTGATGGCGCTGCGGCATGCACGCGAGCAGAAGGCGAGGGTTCTGGCGATCACCAACACCAACGGCTCCACGATCCCGCGTGAGTCCGACGCGGTGCTGTACACCCACGCCGGACCCGAGGTCGCCGTGGCGTCCACAAAGGGCTACGTCACGCAGATCGTGGCGTGCTTCCTCGTCGGGCTCTATCTCGCGCAGGTGCGCGGCACGAAGTACGGCGACGAGATCAGTGTCGTCGTCGAGGAGCTGCGGGCGATGCCGGCCAAGATGTCGGTTGTGCTTGCCGACCTCGACGGGGTCAAGGCGTTGGCCGCCGAGCTGGTCGATGCACCCTCGGTGCTCTTCCTCGGTCGGCACGTCGGCTATCCCACTGCTCTGGAAGGTGCGCTCAAGCTCAAGGAGCTGGCCTACATGCACGCCGAGGGGTTCGCCGCCGGCGAGCTCAAGCACGGACCGATCGCCCTCATCGAGGAAGGCACACCGGTCATCACTGCGGTGCCCTCGCCGCGGGGGCGCAGTGTGTTGCACGACAAGATGATCTCGAACCTCCAGGAGGTCCGGGCCCGAGGTGCGCGCACGATCGTCATCGCCGAGGAGGGCGACACGGCGGTGGAGGCCTATGCCGACGTGGTCATCAGGATCCCGCAGTCGCCGACGCTGATGCAGCCGCTGCTCTCGACGATCCCCTTGCAGGTGTTCGCCTGCGAGATGGCGCGGGTGCGTGGCCACGACATCGACCAACCGCGCAACCTGGCCAAGTCCGTCACGGTCGAGTAGGCCTCCGTGATCATCGGCGTCGGGATCGACGTGGTGGACATCGCTCGGTTCACCGCGACCCTGGACCGTACGCCGGCACTGGTGACGCGCTTGTTCACCGACGCCGAGCAGGGGCTGCCACCCGCGTCGCTGGCCGCGCGGTTCGCGGCCAAGGAGTCCTTGGCCAAGGCTCTGGGTGCACCGGTCGGCTTGCGGTGGCGCGACGCCGAGGTGCATCGAGGAGACGACGGTCGTCCGCACCTGTCGATGACCGGCACGGTGGCAGCCCGAGCTGACGTGCTCGGGGTGGCCTCGATCCATCTGTCCTTGAGCCACGATGCGGGCATCGCCTCGGCCGTCGTCGTCGTGGAGGGCTGATGCGGTCGGCGTACGACGCGGCGGCGGTGCGGGCCGCAGAGGCGCCGCTGCTCGCGGCCCAGCCCGACGGGACGTTGATGGCACGAGCGGCGAGTGGGCTGGCGCGGGTCTGCGCCGGGCTGCTGGTGTCCAGCGGCGGGGTCTACGGCGCACGGGTGCTGCTGCTCGTCGGTGCGGGCAACAACGGCGGGGACGCGCTGCAAGCCGGTGCGCTGCTGGCCCGGCGCGGCGCCCGGGTCGAGGCGCTGCTGCTGGCGGACGCGGTGCACGACGCCGGGCTGGTCGCGTTGCGGCGGGCCGGTGGGCGCGTGGTGGAGCACGTCGGTGCGCCGGACCTGGTGGTCGACGGCATCCTCGGCATCGGCGGCCGTGGTGGGCTGCGTGACCGGCCTGCGGCCGTCGTCGCTGCGCTGCCGGACGTACTCGTCGTTGCTGTCGACGTACCCAGTGGGGTGGACGCGTCGACCGGCGAGGTCGACGGGGTCGCGGTGCGCGCTGACGTGACGGTGACCTTCGGGGCGTGGAAGACCGGGCTGGTGGTCGACCCCGGTGCGGGGCATGCCGGTGTGGTCGAGCTGGTCGACATCGGCCTCGACCTGCCCGCGGCCGAGGTCGAGGTGCTGCAGGTCGACGACGTGCTCGAGCTGCTGCCGCGAGCGGACCGTGAGTCGGACAAGTACCGCCGCGGGGTCGTGGGGGTGGCCGCGGGGTCTGACCAGTACACCGGGGCTGCGGTGCTGTGCGTCGGCGGTGCACTGCGGGGCGGGGCGGGGATGGTGCGCTACGTCGGCAGCAACCGGGCGGCCGATCTGGTGCGGGCCCGGTGGCCCGAGGTGGTCGTCGGCGAGGGCCGGGTGCAGGCCTGGACGGTGGGATCCGGCGGCGGCCGGGACGCCGCCAAGCGGCTGGAGCGTGCGGCCGGGGACGGGGTGCCGATGGTGGTCGATGCCGATGCCCTGGCGTCGGTGCACGACCACCTGCCGGCGGGTGCGCGGGCGCTCCTGACACCGCACGCGGGTGAGCTCGCGCGGCTGGTCGGGGCCGATCGCGTCGACATCGAGGCGCGGCGGCTGCACCATGCGCGCACTGCTGCGCGCGAGCTCGGGGTCGTCGTCCTGCTCAAGGGGTCGACCACGGTGGTCGCGCGACCTGACGGGGTCGTGCGGGTCAACCCCACCGGGACGCCGGCGTTGGCGACCGCAGGCTCGGGCGACATCCTCGCCGGGCTGTGCGGGGCACTGCTCGCCGGTGGCCTCGACCCGTTCGATGCGGGATCGGTGGGGGCCTGGCTGCACGGTCTGGCGGGCCGGGTGGCGGCCGAGGGCGGCGCCCGGCCGTCGGCGGGCGACCTGCTCGACACGCTGCCCGAGGCGTTGCGCAGGGTGCACCAGAGTGAGACGCGGCGCGTGCACACAGGCGAGGCGCCGAGCCTCCGAGCTGGGACGGTTGGCAGACTGTCAGGGTGAGCCGCCAGCACGCCGTCGCGAGGGTCGACCTTGCCGCCGTACGGGAGAACACTGCGGCCCTGCGGGCCGGTACCCGCGCTGAGGTCATGGCGGTCGTGAAGGCCGACGCCTACGGGCACGGGCTGGTGCCGTGCGCCCGGGCCGCGGTCGAGGGCGGCGCCACGTGGCTCGGCACCGCACTGCTGGACGAGGCGCTGGCGTTGCGGACCGCGGGTGTCGTCGCCGAGGGCGGCTCCGCGCCGCGGGTGCTGGCGTGGCTGCTCGGGCCACGGGACGACTTCGCTGCGGCGCTGATGGCCGACATCGACGTGTCGGTCAATGCGGTGTGGGCGCTGGACGCAGTCGTGGCGGCGGCGGTCGGCACCGGTCGGGTGGCGCGAGTGCACCTCAAGGTCGATACCGGCCTGGGGCGTGGGGGCGCGGCCGCGTCGGACTGGTTCGATCTGGTGGCTGCGGCCTGCAGAGCCGAGGCTGCGGGCGGCGTACGCGTCGTGGGGGTGTGGTCGCACCTGGCGTACGCCGATGCGCCGGGGCACCCCACCATCGCGGGGCAGGCGGAGGCGTTCCGGCTGGCGATCGCTGCGGCGGAGGCGGCGGGGCTGCGGCCCGAGGTGCGTCACCTGGCCAACTCCGCGGCGACGCTGACCGCTCCTGAGCACCATTTCGACCTGGTGCGGCCGGGGCTTGCTGTCTACGGGCTCTCGCCGGTGCCGGAGGTCGGGGGGCCGGCGGACTTCGGTCTGCGGCCGGCGATGACGTTGGCGGCGGACCTGGTGCATCTCAAGCGGGTGCCGGCGGGGCAGGGCGTGAGCTATGGCCACACCTACACGACCTCGCGCGAGACGACGTTGGGTCTGGTGCCGCTCGGCTATGCCGACGGTGTGCCGCGTGCCGGTGGCAACGTCGGCCCGGTGCGCGTGGCCGGGCGCACGCTGACCGTCGCCGGCCGGGTCTGCATGGACCAGGTGGTGCTCGACCTCGGTGATGACGACGTCCAGGTGGGCGAGGAGGTCGTGCTCTTCGGTGATGGGCGTGCCGGTGCACCGACGGCGCAGGACTGGGCCGAGGCGACCGGCACCATCTCCTACGAGATCGTGACGCGGATCGGGCCTCGGGTGCCGAGGGTGTACGTCGGTCAGTCGGTCGTCGTGTCGTCGGCTGTCGCGCCGAAGGTTCTCGGGGACGGGGCGTCGTGAACGGTCCGGCGACGTGGGGGCGGCGGGCGGCTGTCGTCGCGGGGGCGGCAGGTGTCGTCGTGGCGGGTGCTGCCGTCGGGCTGGCCGCAGAGCGCTATGCCGTGGGTCGGTCGTTCCGCGGTGTCGAGGACCCCGAGGCCGACGAGCCGCTGGGAGAGCTGCACGGCACGGTGATGCCGGTCACCTCGGATGACGGCATAAGGCTCCACGTCGAGGTCGACGGGTCGGCGCCGACGGCCCGGCGCAACCCACGGGTGACAGTGGTGTTCTGCCACGGGCTGGCGTTGAGCATGGCGAGCTGGCACTACCAACGGCGTGACCTCGCGGACCTCGCGGACGACAACATCAGGTTGGTGTTCTGGGACCAGCGCGGGCACGGGCAGTCGGAGCGCGGCACGGCGGAGCACGCGACGATCGACCAGCTCGGTCGGGACCTGTCGGCGGTGCTCGCGGCGGCCGCCCCGCGCGGACCGCTGGTGCTGGTCGGTCACTCGATGGGCGGCATGACGGTGATGTCGTTGGCCCAGGCGCACCCCGAGCTGTTCGGCGCGGGTGGTCGGGTGATCGGGGTGGCGTTGGTGTGCACGTCGCCGGGCCGCCTGGCCGAGGTGTCGCTGGGCGTCCCTGCGGCGGCCGGACGCGCGCTGCGTCGAGTGGCTCCGAAGGCGTTGGCTGCTCTCGACCGGCGACCCACTCTGGTGTCGCGCGGGCGGGACCTGGGTGCTGACATCGAGTTCGTGCTGACGAAACGCTACTCCTTTGCCGGGGACGTGCCGCCGTCGCTGGTGCGGTTTGCCTCGCGGATGCACGAGGGCACGCCGTTGGAGGTGCTCGCGGAGCTGTTCCCGGCGTTCGACGCGCACGACAAGCTGGACGCGCTCGACACGTTCAACGGTGTGGAGACGCTGGTGGTCGCCGGTGAGCAGGACCGGATGACGCCGGCTGATCACAGTCGTGCCATCGTCGAGCGGGTGCCGGGCGCCGAGCTGGTCGTGCTGCCTGAGGCCGGGCACCTGCTGATGCTCGAGCACCACGACGTGCTGACCGACCACCTGCGGGGGTTGGTGGAACGCGCGCTGCGGCACCGTCCGGCGGCGCGGGTGTGACGGCGGTAGTTGCCGACCCCGCCGCGGTGGCTGCATCGGTGCGGGACTGGCTGTCGCTGGTGGACGTCGTCGCCGGCTGCATCGCGTGCCCGGAGCTCGCTGCGAGCCGGACCCAGGTCGTGCCGGGGCAGTGTCCGACACGTTCGGCGTCGGGAGTCGGCGTGCTGCTGGTCGGTGAGGCTCCGGGTGCGGCTGAGGACGAGAGCGGCGTGCCGTTCGTGGGGAAGTCCGGGCAGCTGCTCGACTCGCTGCTCACCGAGGCGGGTCTTGCGCGCGACCAGGTCGCTGTCGCCAACGTGCTGAAGTGCCGGCCGCCGGGCAACCGCAAGCCGACGCGAGCCGAGGTCGCCCGCTGCCGGCCGTGGTTGCAGCGGCAGATCGAGCTGGTGAACCCGCGGGTGCTCGTGGCCCTCGGCGGGACCGCGGCCGAGTGGTTCCACGGCCCGGGTGCTCGGATAGCGGCCTTGCGGGAGGCTGGCCGCGCGGCGCCACTGACATCCGACGGGCGCGTGCTGGTGGTCACCTATCACCCGTCTGCGGCGAACAGGTTCGGACCGGGTGGCGCGCCGATTGCCGCGTTGCGCGAGGACCTGGCCACGGTGGCGCGACTGGTCGAGGAGCTGTCGTGACGGTGACCGGATCGCTGCCGGAGGCGGCTGACACCGAGGCGCTGGGACGCCGGCTGGCCAGCCTGCTACGGGCGGGCGACCTGGTGGTGCTGTCGGGCGAGCTGGGTGCCGGCAAGACTGCTTTGACGCGGGGGATCGCGGCAGGGCTCGGTGTCCGCGGCTCTGTCACGTCGCCGACCTTCGTCATCGCTCGGGTGCATCCTTCGCTTGGCGCTGGGCCAGCCCTGGTGCACGTCGACGCGTATCGCCTCTCTGACCTCGCGGAGGTCGATGATCTCGACCTGGATGCGTCACTCGCCGAGTCCGTCACCGTGGTCGAGTGGGGCAGCGGAAAGGTCGACGCTCTTGCCGCCGACCGCCTCGAGGTGAGGCTGCACCGTGGCGACGACATCGCGGACGAGACCCGGACGATCGTCGTACACGGTGTGGGTCCGCGGTGGTCGGCGGCTTGGGGAGAGCTGGAAACTATGCTGCGCACGACTCCGCCCGGGCTGGACTGACAGACACTCTCGACGAGTGCAGACTTCTCGACGAGGCGGCGGACTACTGCACGCCGATCCCACCTGAGCGTTGGTGGATCTCGCCCTCGCTACTCGCGTCGTGGTGGTGGTCTGTTGTGGCCGGGTGGGTGTGGTTCGGGTCCGAGGGTGGCCCCGGTGGTGGGGTTGGTGAGGTGGTAGCGGCCGTCGGGGTGGCGGTGCAGCTGCTAGTGGCCTTCGTGGAGCATCAGGTGGTGGGCTTCGCAGGGGAGGGCGCCGTTGGTGATGGTGGTGGGTCCGCCTTGCTCGACGGGGGTGAGGTGGTGGGCGTCTGACCAGGTGATGGGTCGGTCGCAGTAGGGGGCGGGGCAGCGGTCGCCGTCTCGGGCGATGATCGCTCGTCGTTGGGCGGGGGTGAAGAACCGTCGTTGGGTGCCGGCTTCGACGACGTCTCCGTCGGGGCCCAGGGAGACGAAGGTGGTGTGGGAGTCGCAGGCGGCGCGGCGGGCGGTGGCGGCGGTGATCCAGCCGGCCCAGGACAAGGTGGCCCCGGGGCAGCCGGCGCCGGCAACCTCGGCCCCATCGTCGGCAGCATCTGCGGCGGTGCCGGCGGTGCCGGCGGTATCGACGGTGTCGGTGTCGGTGTCTGCTCCCGCGTCTCCCGTGTTTCCCGCGGTGACGTCTGCTGCTGGGGTGGTGAACACGGTGGGGTCGGTGGTGAGGATCAGCTGGGTGCGGCGGCGTCCGGTGGGTCCGGCGTTCACGGTGTCGGGGTGGTCGAGGTAGTGCCGGCACATGTCGGCGAGGCCGTCGAGGCGGCGGCGGGCGGCGGTGCGGGTGTCGCCTGTGACCAGGGGGGAGGCGTGGTTGATGGCGTCAGCGATCAGGGCGCCGGTTGTCTCGTCGGCGGTCCCGCGCAGGTAGAAGGTGCCGTCCAGGGTGGGGGACAGGGTGATCCCGGCCCGGTGGTAGCGCTTGATGGCGGCTTCGTCGGCGGCGTCGGGGTCCAGGGCGTGGCGGAAGGCGCGCATCACGTTGGCGGTGGCCCGTTCGTCGGCCTCGGCGGCGACGGCAACGACTTCGGGTTCGATCAGGGCGACGGCCTCGGGGGGCGCGCCGGTGACCGTCGGCGATCACGGCGGCGTGGCTGGCCCCGAACGCTCCCGCGGCCAACGCAGCCTGAGTATTCGGCAGGGTCCCGGCGCGTAGAACGCGGGCGGTGCGGGCCAGGCGGGTCGCGGTCCCTGGGGTGGCCCGGATGGTGGCCCGTAGCCAGGCGGCGGTGGTCAGGGCCCCGTCCAGGGTGAAGGTGCCGCGGGTGTCGACCTCGGCGATGGTGGCCAGGAGCAGGGCGTCGCAGCGGGCCTGGACTGCCCGGAGCAGGGTCAGGGTGTGGGCGAGGTCGGAGTGTGGCAGGTCGCCCACGTGGTTGCGGGCGTCCCCGGCGAGTGCGCCCAGCATGGTGTCGATGCCGCCCAGGGCGTCGGGCAGGGTGCCGGCTGCCGCGCCGCCCTGCACCTGCACCTATCGAACACATGTTCGAATACTACTGCAGTCTGGCCGCTTGCACCAGGAGGAATCCCGTTGGTGGGCAACAGTTTCTCGGCCATTGCGGGCTCAGTTGTCGGAGCGAGGTCGACAGCTGTTCGAGCGGCCGGGTATCGGCCGCAGCAACCACCGCCACCTCCGCCGCCACACCGATGCCGCTGGCGCTGCTGCTGCGGAGGTCTTCGCGTGCTGAGGTTGGTCGCCGTACGGACTCCACGCGCTACGGCGCACGACCGAGGTCACTAGCCTGACGCCGTGCTGCTCGCCCTCGACACCGCGACGCCGGCGGTGACCGTTGCACTCGCCGATGGCCACCACGTCCTGGCCGAGCGCACGACGATCGACGCGCGGCGGCACGGCGAGCTGCTGGCGCCGGCGATCCGGGATGTGCTGGCAGATGCCGGCGTGGATCGCTCGGACCTGACGGCAGTGGCCGTCGGCACCGGACCAGGCCCTTTCACCGGCTTGCGGGTGGGGCTGGTCACGGCCCGGATGCTCGGCGCAACCTTGCGCGTACCGGTGATCGGCGTCTGCACCCTCGATGCGATCGCCTGGGGAGCGCTGCAGGCAGAACACGAGGAGTTCCGCGTCGTCACCGACGCGCGCCGGCGCGAGGTGCACTGGGCGGCCTACCGCGTCACCGACGGCGTGCCGGTGCGGATCGAGGGGCCGTACGTCGAGACGCCGGCAGTCGCGGCCTTCGACGGTGCGACCGTGGGGGCGGGCGCGGCGGTCTACGCGGACTCCTTCCCTCACCATGCCGGGCCGTTGCACCCGCGTGCCGCCGACCTGGCGCACTGGGTCGCAGCCGGGCTACCGACCGGCGATCCGGTACCGCTGTACCTGCGGCGCCCGGATGCGATGGAGCCTGCTGCCCGCAAGCCCGCGTCGTGACGGGCAACGCGCCGACCGTCGTACGGGCCATGCGGTGGTGGGACGTGGCGGCGGCGCACAGCCTCGAGACGACACTGTTCCCGGACCCGTGGTCGGTCGAGACGTTCTGGTCGGAGCTGGCACACGTACCGGAGTCGCGGCACTACCTGGTGGCCGATCTTGCCGGCGACATCGTCGGCTACGCAGGACTCGTCGTCTCAGGGCACCAGTCCGACGTGCAGACGCTCGCGGTGGCGCCGACGCAACAGGGACGGGGGCTCGGTCGACGGTTGCTCGAGGCGCTGATCGACGAGGCGCGGCAACGGGATGCTTCCGAGGTGCTGCTCGAGGTGCGGGCCGACAACGAGGCCGCCCAGGCGCTCTATGCCGCTGCCGGGTTCGAGCGCATTGCTGTGCGCCGCGGCTACTACCGACCCGGTGGGACCGATGCGCTGGTGCTGCGTCGACGGCTGGCGGCGCCGGCGTCGCCTACAACCCCGCCATCTGCATAGGCTTCCCGACCATGGCCGCCCGCATCGCCCTCGCCACCGCCGCCGAGTTCCCTGACCTCGATGAGGACGGCGCTGTCCTCGTCGGAGCACTCGAGGACCGCGGGCTCGTCGCAGCGCCGGCGGTGTGGACCGACGAGGGCGTCGACTGGTCGTCGTACGACCTGGTGGTGGTGCGCTGCACCTGGGACTACCACCTGCACCGCGACGCCTTCCTCGCATGGTCGCGTCGGGTCGAGTCCGTGACGCGGCTCGCCAACTCGGCTGACGTCCTGGCCTGGAACACCGACAAGACCTACCTGCGGTCGTTGCAGGACGCGGGGTTGCCGGTCGTGCCGACCGACTGGTTGGAGCCGGGCGACGTGTTCGCGGTGCCAGAACACGGCGAGTACGTCGTGAAGCCAGCGGTGTCGGCCGGGTCCAGGGACACCAACCGCTATCAGGTGGGTGTCCACGACGAGGTGGCGGTCGCGCACGTGCAGCGGCTGCTGGACGACGGGCGGACCGTGATGGTGCAGCCCTATCTCGCGCACGTCGACACTGCTGGCGAGACGGCGTTGCTGTTCATGGCCGGCGAGCTCAGTCACGCGATCCGCAAGGGGCCGCTGCTGACGCCGGGCATGGAGCTCGTGGCCGGTGCGTACAAGGAGGAGACGGTCGAGCCGAGGACGCCGTCGGACGGTGAGCTGGACGTCGCCGATCGGATCCTCGACATCCTGGCGCTCGTCGGACCGGTGGCACGCGAGCAGCTGCTCTATGCCCGCGTCGACCTCGTGCCGGGGGCAGACGGATCACCGACGCTGCTGGAGCTCGAGCTCACCGAGCCCTCGATGTTCCTGGTGCACGACGAGACCGCCGGCGCGAGCGCCGGTGCCCGCTTCGCAGCAGCCATCGTGGCGGCTCTCGGGTGAGCCTCGCCCCGCTGGTGCTCGGCATCGAGACGTCGTGCGACGAGACGGGCGTCGGTCTCGTGCGTGGACACTCGCTGCTCGCTGACGCGGTCGCCACCAGCGTCGAAGAGCATGCGCGGTTCGGCGGCGTCGTACCCGAGGTCGCCAGCCGGGCGCACCTCGAGGCCATGGTCCCGACAGTGGAACGTGCCTGCGTGCAGGCTGGTGTGCAGCTCGCGGACGTCGACGCCATCGCGGTCACCAGCGGTCCCGGGCTGACCGGCGCGCTACTCGTCGGGGTCGCCGCCGCGAAGGCGTTGTCGCTCGGCCTCGCCAAGCCGCTCTACGGCGTCAACCACCTCGCCGCACACGTGGCCGTCGACCAGCTCGAGCACGGCGCACTGCCCTCACCCTGCATCGCGATGCTCGTGTCGGGTGGGCACTCGTCACTGCTGCTGGTGCGTGACATCACGGGTGCCGATGACGGCGTCCAGCCGATGGGTTCGACTCTCGACGACGCTGCGGGTGAGGCGTTCGACAAGGTGGCGCGAGTGCTCGGCCTGCCCTTCCCGGGGGGCCCGCACATCGACCGTGAGGCCACATCGGGCAACGCGACGTACGTAAGCTTCCCCCGCGGGCTCACCAGTGCCAAGGACCTGCGCGAGCATCGCTATGACTTCTCCTTCTCCGGGCTCAAGACAGCCGTCGCCCGTTGGGTCGAGGCGCGGGAACGCACCGGTGAGCAGGTGCCGGTCGCCGACGTCGCGGCGTCCTTCCAGGAGGCGGTGGTGGACGTGTTGACACGCAAGGCGGTGCTCGCCTGCACCGAACAAGGCGTCGGCCACCTGCTCATCGGTGGCGGTGTCGCTGCCAACTCCCGGTTGCGTGCGATGGCGCAGCAGCGGTGTGACGACGCCGGCATCGTGCTGCGGGTGCCGCGGCCCGGACTCTGCACGGACAACGGTGCGATGGTCGCGGCGTTGGGTGCGGAGCTGGTGGCGCGTGGTGCAGCGCCCTCGTCGCTCGACCTGCCGGCCGACTCGTCGATGCCCGTCACCGAGGTCGTGGCGAGGTGACGGTCGTGCCGCGTGCCGGCCGCGTGCTCATCATCGGCTCACTCAACATCGACATCATCGCCACCGTCGACCGTCACCCTGCGCCCGGTGAGACGGTGCGGGGGTCGGCGCTGGGCCGGGCGTACGGCGGCAAGGGCGCCAACCAAGCCGTCGCCGCAGCGGCTGCTGGTGCCGTGACGACACTCGTCGGTCGCGTCGGTGACGACACCGACGGTGGGGCCTATGTCGCTCGGCTGGAGGGACGAGGCATCGACGTGAGCGGTGTCCGGACGGAGCCCGGCAGCCCGACCGGTACTGCGCTGATCGTCGTCGACACCGACGGTGAGAACTCGATCGTTGTCGTTCCTGGGGCCAATGCTGCGGTCTCGACGGGTGACGTCGACGGCGCGTTCGACGCCGACGCGCGTCGACCCCAGGTCGTCCTGCTACAGCTCGAGGTGGCCCTCGACGTGGTCGCACACGCGGTCCGAGCTGCCGCGGCCGCGGGGGTGCGGGTCGTGCTCAACACGGCGCCTTACGCCGACCTGCCGGAGGACGTCCTCGCGGCGGCGGACCCGGAGGTCGCCAACGAGCACGAAGCCGCGCAGCTCGCCGCGCTCGGCGTCGTACCCCGCTCGCTGGTGGTCACCCGCGGCCCGCGGGGCGCGAGCTGGACCCGCGACGGGACGACCGTCGAGGTGGCTGCCCCTCGCGTCGAGCCGGTCGACACGACCGGCGCGGGCGATGCGTTCTGCGGTGCTCTGGCGGCTGCCCTCGCCGCCGGTGCGGATCAGGCCGTCGCACTGACTGTCGCGGTTGCCGCCGGCTCGGCCGCGGTCAGCCGGCCCGGCGCGCAGCCCTAGGCGCCATCGAGGTGGGGCAGGGGGTGGACCAGCAGGATCGACTGGGCGCCCGCGATGCGGGTGAGCACTACCGTCGCCTCGGCGTTGCCGGACAGGCGCAGCTGGCGGCGCAGCTCCTCGGGAGTGACAGCGGTGCCGCGCTTCTTCACGGTGAGTCGGCCGACGCCGCGATGGCGCAGCAGGGTGCGCAATCCCTTGATCGAGAAGGGCATCACGTCGATTACCTCGTACGCCGTGCCGAACGGCGTCGCGGCCGCGAGGTCACCCCGGTCGGTGGTGACGTAGGCGATGGTCGCGTCCAGCAGCCGACCGTCGAGGAGCTCGGCGGCCTCGGCCACCAGCCCCGCTCGGATCACCGCACCGTCAGGCTCGACGAGATAGCGACCCACAGCACCGACCTCGCCCGTCCGGGACCCGTCGCCGGTCAGCGTCGCACCGGAGGGCAGCAGCGTGGCGCGCCTGGCCACCCCGGTCGACAGCGGCCCGCACCACAGGGCGCACTCGACCACGTCGCCCCCGTCGGACACCCACTCCGCCTCCGCCCCGGCCGGCAACCGGTGGTGCGCGATGCCCGGAGCGAGCTTGGCTCCCGTCGCCGGCACCTGCTCGGCGAGGCCCAGCACCATGTCGTACGGCGGCGACCAGGCACCCGGGTCCAGGGCCCGGCCGCCGGGGCCACGGCGGGCGGGGTCGACGAACACCCCGTCCACCCCGGCCAGCGAGGTGCCGCGCAGGTCCTCGCAGCGCACCTCGACGCCGGGACGTCCCAGCACCGCCACGTTGGCCACCGCCACCGCCGCAGCCATCGGGTCGCGCTCGACCCCCACCACCTCCGGCAGCCCGAGGCCGGCCAATGCGAGCAGGTCACCGCCGATGCCGCAGCATAGGTCGAGGACCCGCCGCCCTCCGACACCGGCAAACCGCTGCGCATGCCGATCGGCCACCACCGCCCGGGTCGCCTGCTCCAGCCCGGTGGCGGTGAACCAGAGCTGGTCAGCGAGCGGACCGAACTTGCCCTGAGCCCGGGCGCGGAGCCGGTGCTGGGTGAGCGCCGCCGCTGCGAGGTCCGGGTCGACCCCCGCGCGCCGCAGCGCCTCGGCGACGGCCAACGCCCGCTCCCCGTCGTACGTCGGCAACCCGGCGAGCACCGCACGGCCCTCGTCGCCGATCAGCCGTCGGAAGACCGCCACCTCGACGTCGGAGGACGCCGGCGGAGTCCACCGGGGCGCGGGCACCCGGCGATCATGCCAACCGGTCGGAGAACAACGGCTTGAGCCGGGCACCGAACCTGCCGATGCAGGCAGGGCGATGCCCTCTGGAAGGACCCCGATGACTGCACCTGTCTCGCACGCTGACCACGCGACCGACCCCGCTGACGTCCCCGCCGAGCTGCGCACCTGGCCCGTGCCCGCCGATGAGGCGGCGCGGGTGGCAGCCCTGCGCTCCTTCGGCGTGCTCGACCAGCCCCGGCAGGCCGACCTCGACGCGGCCGCCCGCTTGGCGGCGTACGTCTGTGGGACGCCGTCGGCCGTCATCAACCTCATCGACACCGACCGGGCCTGGCAGGCGGCCGCGCACGGGCAGGAGGCCGGCGAGGTGCCGCGCAGCGACGCGATGTGCAAGCACGCCGTCATGGGCACCGAGGTCGTCTACACCCCCGACGCGAGCACCGAGGCGCTCTTCGCCGACAACCCCTACGTCGTGGGCCGCAACGCCTTCGTCAGGCTCTATGCCGCCGCGCCGCTGGTGACTCGCGACGGGCACTCGATCGGCACGGTCTGCGCCTTCGACAACACGGCCGGCAGCCTCGGCCCGGTGCAGCTCGGGCTGTTGCGCGACATCGCCGCACAGGTGGTGTCGTTGTTCGAGGCGCGCCGCACCGCTGCCGCCCTCGCCCGCGCCGCGACCCGCGACCCGTTGACCGGACTGTCCAACCGCCGGGGCGTCGGGAACGCCATCAGCGGAGCGATCGCCCGGGCCGAGCGCGGGTTGGGCACGCCTTCGGTCGTCGTCATCGACCTCGACCATTTCAAGGACATCAACGACCGCCTCGGCCACGCCGCCGGCGACGCCGTGCTCTGCTCGGTCGCGGGCCGGCTCACGACCACGGCGCGCACGGTCGACACCGTCGGGCGACTCGGCGGCGACGAGTTCGTCGTGCTCCTCGAGCACACCGGCGGCCCGGGCGCGACCGCAGCCATCGAGCGGCTCCGCCGGAGCCTGCAGGGCGGCTGGGTCGACCTGGCGGGTGTCGAGGTCGGCGCCTCGCTCGGCATCACGACGTACCGCGCCGGCGACAGCGTCGCGACGCTGCTGGCCCGTGCCGACGCCGAGATGTACGCCGACAAGGCTCGCCGGACCGGCGTGCGCTGAGGCGATCTGGCACTCGGGTTGACCGAGTGCCAGTGGGACGCCTAGATTCGGTTCTGGCACTCTCAGCCTGAAAGTGCCAACGCAGCAGCTACGGCGAGGCAGGCGATCCGGCCCCCGCGACGGCGGACCGCCTCTCACCGCCGCACGCTCGTGAGAACCGTGCGAGAAGGAGTCACCTGTGACTACGGCCACCAAGGTTGCCATCAAGCCGCTCGAGGACCGCATCGTGGTCCAGCCCTCCGACGCGGAGCAGACCACCGCATCGGGCCTCGTGATCCCGGACACGGCCAAGGAGAAGCCCCAGGAGGGCACCGTCCTTGCTGTCGGTCCGGGTCGTTTCGAGGACGGCGCCCGCGTGCCGATCGACGTCGCCGTGGGCGACATCGTGCTCTACAGCAAGTACGGCGGCACCGAGGTCAAGCACGGCGGCGAGGAGTACCTCGTCCTGTCCGCGCGTGACGTGCTCGCTGTCCTCGACAAGTAGGACGCCCGCGGCACGTGCCCGACCAGCGAGACCAGCACCACCATCAGCACCCGCACGACACGGCCACCCTCGGGTGACCCGACGACGCCCCGGGCGGACCGGCTCCTCCCGGAGCCCGGACCCCTGGGGCGTCGTCGTGTGCACGGCGACTCGCGCCCGACCCGCACGACCCAGGATCAGCCTGGCCCGATGTTTCGCAAGCCCTGACGAGAAGGACACCCGACCAGATGCCCAAGACTCTGCAGTTCGACGATGCGGCCCGCAAGTCCCTCGAGCGCGGCGTGAACAAGCTTGCCGACGCGGTGAAGGTGACCCTCGGCCCGCGCGGGCGCAACGTCGTCATCGACAAGAAGTGGGGCGCCCCCACGATCACCAACGACGGTGTGACGATCGCCAAGGAGGTCGAGCTCGACGACCCCTTCGAGAACCTCGGCGCGCAGCTGGCCAAGGAGGTCGCCACCAAGACCAACGACGTCGCCGGTGACGGCACCACGACCGCGACCGTCCTGGCCCAGGCCATGGTTCGCGAGGGCCTGCGCAACGTCGCCTCGGGCGCCAGCCCGGTCGGTCTCAAGCGCGGCATCGACAAGGCCGTCGCGGCCGTGTCGGCCCGCCTCCTCGAGATGGCTCGCGACGTGGAGGGCAAGGACGACATCGCCAAGGTCGCCGCCATCTCGGCGCAGGACAAGGCCGTCGGCGAGCTCATCGCCGACGCGTTCGACAAGGTCGGCAAGGACGGCGTGATCACCGTCGAAGAGGCCAACACGATGGGCCTCGAGCTCGAGTTCACCGAGGGAATGCAGTTCGACAAGGGCTACATCTCGCCGTACATGGTGACCGACCCGGAGCGCATGGAGGCCGTCCTCGACGACGCCTACGTGCTCATCCACCAGGGCAAGATCTCGGCCATCGCCGACCTGCTGCCGCTGCTCGAGGTGGTCGCCAAGGCCGGCAAGCCGCTGGCGATCATCGCGGAGGACGTCGACGGCGAGGCGCTGTCGACCCTGGTCGTGAACAAGATCCGTGGCCTGTTCGTCTCGGTCGCCGTCAAGGCACCGGGCTTCGGGGACCGCCGCAAGGCCATGCTCGAGGACCTCGCCACCCTCACCGGCGGCCAGGTCGTCGCTCCCGAGGTCGGCCTGAAGCTCGACCAGATCGGGCTCGAGGTGCTGGGCACCGCCCGCCGGGTCGTGGTCACCAAGGACGACACCACGATCATCGACGGCGGCGGCGACCGCACTGCGGTCGAGGACCGGGTCCGTCAGATCAAGGCCGAGATCGAGAACACCGACTCGGACTGGGACAAGGAAAAGCTCCAGGAGCGACTGGCCAAGCTCGCCGGCGGCGTCTGCGTCATCGGCGTCGGCGCGGCCACCGAGGTCGAGCTCAAGGAGCGCAAGCACCGCATCGAGGACGCCGTCTCGGCGACCCGCGCGGCGATCGAGGAGGGCATCGTCGCCGGTGGCGGCTCTGCCCTCGTGCACGCCGTGGCCGTCCTCGACGATCTCGACGTCACCGGTGACGAGGCGACCGGCGCGGCCATCGTGCGCCGCGCCGCCGACGAGCCGCTGCGCTGGATCGCCGAGAACGCCGGCCAGGAGGGCTACGTCGTGGTCAACCACGTCCGTGAGGCCGGGATCGGCACCGGGTGGAACGGCGCGACCGCGGAGTACGGCGACCTGGTGGCACAGGGCGTGCTCGACCCGGTCAAGGTGACCCGGTCCGCACTGCTCAACGCCGCCTCGATCGCCAGCATGGTCCTCACGACCGACACCCTCGTGGTGGAGAAGAAGGACGACGCGCCCGACGCTGCCGGGCACGGCGGCCACGGCCACGCGCACTGACACCAGCAGCACCCGAATCACAGCACCACCCGAATCACAGCAGCACCCGAATCACCGCACCTGATCCGCCGAAGGCGGGCACCCGAGTCCTCGGGTGCCCGCCTTTCTGGCAGCACGCGGCACAATCGCACCTGTGGCTGCCGACGACGTGAGTGCAGGTCCGGCCGGCGCCGAGGGACTCGGGGTGGCTGCCGTCGCCCGTCGGCTCGGCGTCGCGACCGGCACCCTGCGGACGTGGGACCGCCGCTACGGACTCGGACCCTCGGAGCACCAGGCGGGGCATCGCCGGCGCTACACCGCCAGCGACCTGGCCCGGCTGGTGCACATGCGTCGGCTGATGATCAGCGGGCACAGCGCCGCGCAGGCGGCTGCGACCGCAGTCGCCGTGCCGGCCGCCGAGCTCGCCGCGGGAGAGGTGGCCGTCGCCGTGGGCGGCGTACCCACTCGTCGTGGGGCTCGTCCCGGCGGTGGCCGGGTGGTCGCGACCGGCGCTGCCGGCCCGGCGGCGCGCGGGCTGGCAAGGGCCGCGATGAGCCTGGACGGCGACGCGTGCACCACCCTGCTGGTTGCGAGCATCGCCCGCTCCGGGGTGCTCGCGACCTGGACCGACGTGCTGGGTCCGGTGCAGACCGGTCTGGTCGTGCACCGCCGGGCCGGCACCCGCCCGGTCGAGGTCGACCACCTGCTGCGGGAGTGCGCGGAGACCGCGCTGCGCTCGGTGCTGGTCGGCGCCCCCGCGCCGACCACGCCGCGCCCGGTGCTGATCGCGGCGGTCGAGCCCGAGGACCACCGGCTCTCGCTGGTCGCCCTGGCGGCGGCGCTCGCTGAGGCCCGCGTCGCGACCCGTCTGCTCGGTCCGCGCCTGCCGCCCCGTGCTCTGCTCGACGCGGTGTCCCGCACCGGACCGATGGCGGTGGTCCTGTGGGCGGTGCGCAGCGCGGCCGGCGGCACCGCGCCGACCGCCGGTGCGGTGGCGGCGCTCGCCGGCCTGATCGCCGTACGACCGCGGCCCACGGTGCTGCTCGGCGGCCCGGGGTGGGAGGGCGCGGCCGCCAGCCCCGGAGTGGTCGCGGTGGCCGATGTGGCGGGGGCTGCGGCCGCCGTCCTCGCGGTCGCGTCAGGCGGCGCGCTGGCTGCAGGGCCCGCAGCGCCACGATAACCTCTCGCCGACCGGGACCTCCTCGGCGGAGCGTGGGCCCAGCACCGGCCGGTCGGAGCTCGGTGACGGCAAGGAGACGGCGTGGCAGATGATCTCGCGGACCTGCTGCTCGCGGGCGAGCGGGCGGCCTTCCACGGGCGCCCCGCAGACGGGGTCGACCCGTTGCGCCGGGCCGTCGAGACCGCAGCCGCGCACGACCTCCTCGCCGAGGCCTCCGGCGCCAGCTGGCTGCTCGGGGTGTGCCTCGGAGCGACCGGACGGTACGGCGCCGCGCTGGACGTCCTCGACCCGCTGGTCGCCGGGGACGACGATGACCAGGCCCGGGTCCTCGCCTCGCTCGCCAGCGCGACCGTGGCCAGCGTGCACCGTCAGCTCGGGCGGCACTCGGTCGCCCAGGGCTACGACGAGCGGGCGTTGGCCGGGTCGCAGGGCCAGGGCGAGGCCGGCTTCGACGCCCTGTTGGGCCTCGCCGCTGACGCCGTCGGCCTGGGTGACGCCGCCGGTGCCGACCTGCGCCTCGGCGAGGCGACCGCTCTCGTGGGCGAGCGGCTCGACTGGTGGCGCCAGCGGGTGCGCCTGGACTGGGTCGGGGCCGAGATCGCGCTGATGACCGAGCGGCCGGGCGCGGCGGTGACCCGCGCTGCGTCCGCGGTCGATCTCGCGGAGCGTTGGGACGCGCCGCGGCACGTGGCCAAGGGCCTGCTCTTCCTCGGCATCGCCCGGCTCCAGACGGGTCAGGTCGCCGAGGCGACCGGCGCGCTGCGGCGGGCCGGTCTGCTCGCCGAGCGGCTGGGCACCCTGCCGCTGCAGTGGCCGGTGCGGGCGCTGCTCGGGGCCCTCCTGCACGAGGACGACCCGACCGGCAGCGCGGCGTCGCTGGAGTCTGCGCGGACCGCCGTACGCGCGATCGCTGCGGACCTACCCCACGATCTGCGTGCCGACTGGCTCGGGCGACCCGATGTGGAGGCTCTGCTCGCCGAATGAGGTCGGGCCGATCTCTGCCCCCGCGGGCGTAAGGGAGAGGCCAAGACGTGCCGATGAGTCACTCGTGCGCCGGGAGAGTCCCGGTCACTCGGAGGTGACCGACACCGATGTCCACCGTCCTCGTCTGCGACGACTCGCCGCTGGCTCGCGAGGCGCTGCGCCGAGCCGTGACCACGGTCGACGGTGTCGAGCGTGTGGTCGTTGCTGCCTCGGGTGAGGAGTGCCTGATCCGGTTCAGCTCCGAGCGGCCCGACCTCGTGCTGCTCGACGTCCGGATGCCCGGCATCGGCGGTGTCGAGGCTGCTCGTCGGATCCTCGGTGCAGCCCCACGCACCGCCGTGGTGATGATGACGATGGCCGAGGACGTCGACGGCGTCGCTCGCGCAGTCAGCTCGGGTGCCCGCGGCTACCTGGTCAAGGACGCGTCGCGTGAAGAGCTCACCGCGATGGTCACCCAGGCGCTGGCCGACGTGACCGCCCCGCACAGTGCCCGACCGCGGATGGAGGGCGACGGTCTGCCGCCGCTGACCGAGCGCGAGCTGCAGGTGTTGCGCGGCATGGGCCGCGGCCGCAGCAACTCCGAGATCGGGCGGGAGCTCTATCTGTCCGAGGACACCGTGAAGACCCATGCTCGCCGGCTGTTCCGCAAGCTGGGGGCGGCTGACCGGGCGCAGGCCGTCGCGATGGGGTTCCGCTGGGGTCTCGTCCGCTGACGCGAGAGCCCGGCTGACCGGCGTACGCCGGTAGGATGGCTCGGATGACAGGCGCTGGCGACATCTCCGCCGAGCTCGCCCCGCTCGGCCTCACCTTCGACGACGTCCTGCTGCTGCCGGACGAGACCGACGTCATCCCCTCGCAGGTCGACACCACCTCGCGGCTGACCCGGGAGATCTCGGTGCGCGTGCCGCTGCTGTCGGCGGCGATGGACACCGTCACCGAGGCGCGGATGGCGATCGCGATGGCCCGCGAGGGCGGGATAGGCGTGCTGCACCGCAACCTCTCGATCGCCGACCAGGCCCACCAGGTCGACCTCGTCAAGCGCTCCGAGTCGGGCATGGTCACCGACCCGGTGACCGTCGGCGCCGACGCCACGATCGCCGAGCTCGACGCGCTCTGCGGGCAGTACCGCGTGAGTGGTCTGCCCGTCATCGGCGCTGATCGCCGGCTGCTCGGCATCATCACCAACCGCGACCTGCTGTTCCTGCCGGCTGAGGAGTTTGCCACCCGCACGGTGCGTGAGCTGATGACCTCGATGCCGCTGGTCACCGCACCGGTCGGCATCAGCTCCGCCGACGCGGCCGCGCTCCTCGCCAAGCACAAGATCGAGAAGCTGCCGATCGTGGACCGCGAGGGGCGCCTCGCCGGACTGATCACCGTCAAGGACTTCGTCAAGACCGAGCGGCACCCGCAGGCCACCAAGGACGGCGAGTCCCGGCTTCGAGTCGCTGCGGCGATCGGCTTCTTCGGCGACGCGTGGGAGCGCGCGACTGCTCTGGTCGAGGCCGGCGTCGACGTGATCGTGCCCGACACCGCCAACGGTCAGGCCCGGCTGATGCTGGAGATGGTGCGCCGGTTGAAGTCCGACCCGGCGACCAGGCACGTGCAGGTGCTCGCCGGCAACGTCGCCACCCGGGCGGGTGCGCAAGCGCTGGTCGATGCAGGCGTCGACGGGGTGAAATGCGGCATTGGTCCCGGTTCTATCTGTACGACCCGGGTTGTTGCCGGGGTCGGCGTACCGCAGATCACGGCGATCAACGAGGTGGCCAAGGCGTGTCGCCCGGCCGGCGTCCCCGTGGTCGGTGACGGTGGCCTGCAGTACTCCGGCGACATCGCCAAGGCCCTCGTGGCCGGCGCCGACACGGTGATGATCGGGTCGCTGCTGGCAGGCTGCGACGAGAGCCCCGGCGAGCTGGTGTTCTTCAACGGCAAGCAGTACAAGTCCTACCGCGGCATGGGGTCGCTGGGGGCGATGGCCTCGCGCGGCAAGGTGTCCTACTCCAAGGACCGCTACTTCCAGGCCGATGTCGGCAACGACGACAAGATCGTGCCCGAGGGCATCGAGGGTCAGGTGCCTTACCGTGGCCCGCTGCAGGCCGTGGCGCACCAGCTGATCGGCGGGCTGGCCCAGTCGATGTTCTACGTCGGTGCCCACACGATCCCGCAGCTGCAGGAGCGGGGCCGGTTCGTGCGCATCACCGCGGCCGGGCTGAAGGAGAGCCACCCGCACGACATCCAGATGACCGTCGAGGCGCCCAACTACCACTCAGGCTGACTGGCGACCGAGGTCGACATGAGAGGACATGCGTGACCGAGATCGAGATCGGCAAGGGCAAGCGGGGCCGGACGGCCTACTCCTTCGACGACATCGCCATCGTGCCGAGCCGGCGCACCCGCGACCCCGAGGAGGTGTCCGTCGCCTGGCAGATCGACGCCTACCGCTTCGAGATCCCGGTGCTCGCCGCGCCGATGGACTCGGTGGTGTCGCCGGCGACCGCCATCGCCATCGGCAAGCTCGGCGGTGTCGGAGTCCTGAACCTCGAAGGTCTCTGGACCCGCTACGAGGACCCCGAGCCGCTGCTCGCCGAGATCGCCGGCCTGGCTGACGCCGAGGTCACCAGGCGCATGCAGGAGATCTACGAGGAGCCGGTGCAGCCCGAGCTGGTCGCGGCGCGCATCGCCGAGGTGCGCGCGGCCGGCGTCACCGTCGCAGCCGCGCTGCCGCCGCAGCGCACCGCGCAGCTGTGGAAGACCGTGGTCGACGCCGGCGTCGACCTGTTCGTCATCCGCGGTACGACGGTCAGCGCGGAGCATGTGTCCGGCCGGGCCGAGCCGCTGAACCTCAAGCAGTTCATCTACGAGCTCGACGTGCCCGTCATCGTCGGCGGTTGCGCGACCTACCAGGCGGCGCTGCACCTGATGCGCACCGGAGCGGCCGGTGTGCTGGTCGGCTTCGGTGGCGGCGCCTCGCACACCACGCGGTCGGTCCTGGGTGTCGCGGTTCCGATGGCCTCGGCGGTTGCTGACGTGCACGCGGCCCGGCGGGACTATCTCGACGAGTCCGGCGGCCGCTACGTCCACGTCATCGCCGACGGCGGTGTCGGCATGTCCGGCGACATATCCAAGGCGATCGCCTGCGGTGCTGACGCCGTCATGGTCGGGTCACCGCTGGCCCGCGCCACCGAGGCGCCCGGCCGTGGCTACCACTGGGGCTCCGAGGCCCACCACGGCGAGCTGCCGCGCGGGGAGCGGGTCCGGGTCGGCACGATCGGTTCGCTCGAGGAGATCCTCACCGGCCCGTCGCGGGTGTCCGACGGTTCGATGAACATGGTCGGCGCGCTGCGCCGGGCGATGGCGACCACCGGCTACTCCGACCTCAAGGAGTTCCAGCGGGTCGAGGTCACCGTCGCCCGCTGAGCGACGGATAGCCTCGGCGCATGCCGGCTCGGGACGCTGTCGACCACGCGGGCCTCGCCCGCGACGTGATCGCCGGCGCGGACGCCGAGCGGGTGACCACTGTTGCCCCGTGCACCGGCGACACGGTGGCGACCCTGCCGGTCTCGACGCCGTACGACGTGGGGCGGGCCTTCGACGCGGCCCGCGCAGCGCAACGGGCCTGGGCGGCTCGGCCGGTCGGAGAACGGGCCGCGGTCGTGCTGCGGCTGCACGACCTGCTGCTCGACCGGCAGCAGGAGGTGCTCGACCTCGTGCAGCGCGAGACCGGCAAAGCCCGGCGGCACGCGCTCGAAGAGGTCCTCGACGTCGCGCTGAACGCGCGCTACTACGCCCGCACGGCCCGGCGGCACCTTGCGTCGACCCGGCACGCGGGCATCGTGCCGGTGCTCTCCAGCGCCCGCGAGCTGCACCATCCCAAGGGTGTCGTGGGCATCGTGTCGCCGTGGAACTATCCGCTGACCCTCGCCGTGTCCGACGCCGTGCCGGCGTTCCTGGCGGGCAACGCCGTGGTGCACAAGCCCGACAGCCAGACCGCAATGACCGCGTTGTGGGTGCGGGCGTTGGCGGTCGAGGCGGGGCTGCCGGCGGACCTCTGGCAGATCGTGGTCGGCGACGGACCTGTCGTCGGTCGCGCGGTGGTCGACGGTGCGGACTTCGTCTGCTTCACCGGGTCGACCGCAGTCGGGCGCGAGGTCGCCGGCCGGTGCGCGGCTCGTCTGGTCGGCTGCTCGCTCGAGCTCGGTGGCAAGAACCCGATGCTGGTGCTCGCCGACGCCGACCTGGACCGCGCCGCTGAGGCCGCGGTACGCGACTGCTTCAGCAACGCCGGCCAGCTGTGCGTCTCGATGGAACGCATCTATGTCGTCGAGCCCGTCCACGACGCGTTCGTCGACCGGTTCGTGGCGCGCACCAAGGCCATGCGGTTGGGACACGCGCTCGACTACGGACCCGACCTGGGGTCGCTCATCTCGGCCGCGCAGCTGGCACGGGTGCAGGCACACGTCGATGACGCGGTGGCACACGGCGCGACCGTGCTCACCGGTGGGCGGGCGCGACCCGACCTCGGGCCGTTCTTCTACGAGCCGACGATCCTGGCCGGCGTGACTGAGGAGATGGCCCTGTGCCGGGAGGAGACGTTCGGCCCCGTGGTGGCGGTGCGCCCGGTACGAGACGAGGCCGAGGCGGTGCGGCTCGCCGACGACTCGGCGTACGGCCTGAACGCCTCTGTCTGGACCCGCGACGTCCGGCGCGGTCGCGCGGTCGCGGCCCGTCTGCGGACCGGCACGGTCAGCGTCAACGAGGCGTACGCCGCGGCGTGGGGCGCGACGCGGGCGCCGATGGGTGGGGCGAAGGACAGCGGGCTCGGTCGACGGCACGGACGCGACGGCATCCTGAAGTACACCGAGACGCAAACCGTTGCGGTGCAACGGCTGGTGGCCTTCGCGCCGCCGCCGCAGGTGTCGTGGGACACGTGGGCCCGGGGGTTCACCCTCGGCCTGCGGGCGATGAAGGCGGTCCGACGCAGATGACCGACGTCACGGTCGAGGCGGTCGAGGCGAACGAGGCAGTCGACGTGGTGGTCGTGGGCTCGGGTTTCGGTGGCTCGGTGACGGCGTTGCGGCTGGCCGAGAAGGGCTATCGGGTCACCGTGTTCGAAGCCGGCCGACGGTTCGCCGACGACGAGTTCGCGCGGACCTCCTGGGACCTGCGTCGTTTCCTCTGGGCGCCGATGCTGGGGTGCTTCGGGATCCAGCGCATCCACCGGCTGCCCGACGTCACGATCCTTGCCGGCGCCGGTGTCGGCGGCGGTTCGCTGGTCTACGCCAACACCCTCTATCGGCCGGACGAGGCGTTCTACGACGACCCGCAGTGGCGTGACATCACCGACTGGCGGTCCGAGCTCGCGCCGGCCTTCGACCTGGCCAGCCGGATGCTCGGCGTCACGACCAACCCGACTCTCACCCCGGCCGATGTGGCGATACGCGAGGTGGCCGAGGCGATGGGTGTCGGCGAGACGTTCACCCTGACGCCGGTGGGGGTCTTCTTCGGCGATCCGGGGTGGCGTGGGCAGACGGTGCCCGACCCGTACTTCGGGGGGGCCGGCCCGAGCCGCACCGGCTGCCTCGAGTGTGGCGCCTGCATGACCGGCTGCCGGCACGGGGCGAAGAACACGCTGGTCATGAACTACCTGCACCGGGCGGAGGGGCTCGGGGTCCAGGTGCGGCCGCTGACGACCGTGACCGGGTTGCGCGCGCGCGACGACGGCCGGTGGGAGGTCGAGACCGCGGTGACCGGGTCGTGGGGACGGCATCGCCAGCGACCGCCTCTCGTCGCCGACCACGTCGTGCTCGCGGCCGGCGCCTACGGCACCCAGCGGCTGCTGCACCGCATGCGCGACACCGGCCGGCTGCGGCACCTCTCGCCCCGGCTCGGCGAGCTCACGCGCACCAACTCCGAGTCCCTGGTGGGTGCCCGGTCGCGGCGCAGCGACGTCGACTTCACTCGCGGGGTGGCGATCACGTCATCGTTCCGGCCGCGACCCGACACCCATGTCGAGCCGGTGCGCTACGGCCGCGGCAGCAACCTGATGGGCCTGCTGCAGGTCAGCCTCACCGACGGCGACGGGCGCCTGCCGCGGTGGATGTCCTGGGCCGCCGACCAGGTCCGGCACCCGGGCACCGCCGTTCGGATGGCCTCGGTGCGGGGGTGGTCGCAGCGCACGATCATCGGCCTGGTCATGCAGTCGGTCGACAACTCGCTGACCGTGTCCGGCCGTCGGCGCTTCGGTCGCCTCGGTGGCTGGCGACTGACGAGCCGGCCCGGCCACGGCGCCCCCAACCCGACGTGGATCCCGCTCGCCAACGAGGTCGTACGCCGGTTGGCGACAGTGGTCGACGGGGACCCGGGCGGGGCAGCCACCGACCTGATCGGGTCGCCGATGACGGCGCACTTCCTCGGCGGCGCACCGATCGGGACCGATGCGGCGCACGGGGTGGTCGATGCCTGGCACCGGGTCTTCGGTCACCCCGGCCTGCACGTGGTCGACGGCGCCGCGATCTCGGCCAACCTCGGTGCCAACCCGTCGCTGACGATCACCGCCCAGGCGGAGCGCGCGATGTCCTTCTGGCCGGAGCGAGGATGCCCCGACCCGCGGCCGCCGTTGGGCTCGGCGTACAGCAAGGTGGGTGTGGTCCGGGCTTCGACCCCGGCCGTGCCGGGCATGACGTTGTCGTGAACCTCTTCCACGGCTGGACCGCGTCCGACATCCCCGATCTCAGCGGCCGTCGCGCCCTCGTCACGGGGACGACCTCTGGTCTCGGTCTCGCGACCGCGACGGCACTTGCCGCCCACGGCGCGCACGTCGTGATGACCGCGCGGGACGAAGCGCGCGGCCAGGCGGCGGTAGACGGGGTGCGCACCGAGGTGCCGGGCGCCTCGGTCGAGCTGGCTCTGCTGGACCTGGCCGACCTCGCCTCGGTGCGTGCCCTCGCCGCCGACCAGGCCGCCCAGCCGTTGGATCTGCTGGTCAACAACGCGGGAGTGATGGCGGTGCCGCACGGGTCGACCGCCGACGGCTTCGAGCGGCAGCTGGGCACCAACCACCTCGGGCACTTTGCCCTCACCGGCCTGCTGTTGCCGGCGCTGACGCAACGACCGGCCGTGCGGGTCGTGACGGTGTCGAGCATCGCGCACCGGTCCGGTGCGATGAACCTCGCCGACCTGATGTCGCAGCAGTCCTACGACCCGTGGAAGGCCTACGGGCAGTCCAAGCTGGCCAACCTGCTGTTCGTGCGCGAGCTGGCCCGGCGGGTGCGCGCAGCCGGACTGGACCTGGTCAGTGTCGGCGCGCACCCGGGCATCTCGCGGACCGAGCTGGTGGCCTCCGGTCCCGCCAAGGGGCGTGGGCTGTTCGGGGCCATGATGGGCTTGGGGACTGCGCTGGTGGCGCAGAGCGCGCGGGCCGGGGCACTGCCACAGCTGCGGGCCTCGACCGACCCGGCCGTGGTCGGCGGCGAGGTCTACGGGCCACGTGGGCTGCTGGAGGCCCGGGGTCTGCCGCAGCGGGTGGGCGTCGCGCCGCAGGCTCAGGACGATGTGGCCGCCGGGCTGCTGTGGGAGGAGTCGGTGCGCCTGACCGGAGTCGCCTTCGACGCACTGGTCGCGACGGGGTGAGATTGCGACGGGGTGAGATTGCGACGGGGTGGGAGGACGACGTGGTGAGGCGGAGGCCGACGCCCCTGCTCCGACCGTCGGCCTCCACCCGGCACTGGTTCGGTGCGCTCGCGGATGCGGATTGGTCAGGTCGAGCTCTCGTTCGTGGCGGCTGCGTCCGAGCGCCATGAGTGCCACAGAGCCGCGTAGGCACCGTCGGCGGCGACCAGCTCGTCGTGGCTGCCGAGCTCGCTGACCCGACCGTCCTCGACGACCGCGACCCGGTCGGCGTCGTGGGCGGTGTGCAGGCGGTGGGCGATGGCGACGACGGTACGGCCGTGCAGCACCGCCGCCAGGGACCGCTCGAGGTGCCGGGCCGCCCTCGGGTCGAGCAGGGAGGTCGCCTCGTCGAGCACCAAGGTGTGCGGGTCGGCGAGCACCAGCCGGGCCAACGCGAGCTGCTGGGCCTGCGCCGGGGTGACCGGCCGACCGCCGGACCCGACCTCGGTGGCGAGACCGTCGGGCAGGGCCAGCACCCAGTCGAGCGCCTCGACCGCCGACAGTGCCGACCGCAGGTCACCCTCGGTGGCGTCCGGCCGGGCGAGCAGCAGATTGTCGGCCACCGTTCCGACGAAGACGTGGTGCTCCTGGGTCACCAGGACGACGTGGGTGCGCAGGTCGTCCAGCGGCAAGGCCACGAGGGGCACGCCGCCCACGTCGACGGAGCCGGTGCGCGGCGGGTGGATGCCGGCGAGCAGCCGGCCCAACGTCGACTTGCCGGCGCCGGAGGGGCCGACGACGGCAAGGCGCTCACCGGGGCGCAGGTCGAGGTCGATCCCGTGCAGCACGTCGCGATCGCCGCGGTAGGCGAAGCGCACGTCGGACACCCGCAGGTGCTCGTCGACCGGCTCGTCGTCACCGGCCTCGCGGTCCGACGGGACGAGCTCGACACCGAGGATGCGGGCCAGCGCAGTCGCCCCGACCTGCATCTCGTCCAGCCACGAGACCAGCCGGTCGACCGGGTCGACCAGCTGCACGGCGTACAGGGTGATCGCGGTGACCTGACCCAGACTGGCGTGAGCGCCGGACACCAGCCAGCCGCCCCAGACCAGGCTCAACGTCACCGGGATCGCGTAGGCCATCTCCATCGTCGGGAACCACACTGTTCGGATGCGCAGGGTGTAGCGCTCAGCGGCGTGCGCGTCGCCGAGGTCGCGCTCGAGGGCGGCGATGCGTCGCCGCCCGAGGCCGAGCGCCTCGACTGTGCGGGCGCCGTCGACGGTCTCGGCCAGGGTGCCGTTGAAAGCGGCATAGCACTCGCGCTCGGCGAGGTAGCCGTCGGCGGCACGGGCGAGGTACCAGCGGGTGCCGACCCACAGCAACGGACCACCGGCCAGCAGCGGCAACGCCATCAGGGGTGCGGTCAGGAAGGCCGCCAGCACGGTCAGCAGCACCGTCAGGGTGGCGACCAGCACCTCGGGCACGGCGAAGCGCACCGTGCGAGCGAGCGCCTCGACGTCGCCGGTGCTGCGGGTGACGAGGTCGCCGGTGCCGGCCCGCTCGACCGTCGACAGGGGCAGCGCCAGGACGCGGGACAGGTAGTTCTCGCGCAACGTCGCGAACACCGTCTCGGCGAGCACGAACGCCGACCGCCGCGCCCACCACGTCAGACCGGTCTGGATCAGCAGAGCCAGGGCCAGCAGCAGCGCGAGCAGGTCGAGGTGGCCGCGGGTGGTGCCGTCTCGCACCGACTGCACGATCTGACCGAGCAGCTGCGGGCCGGCCAGCGACGCCAGAGCAGCCAGGCCGTTGAGAGCGAGCATGCCCGTGAGCGCGCGGCGGTGGGTGCCGAGCAGTCGCCGGGCCTGCTCGCGCACCTGTGCCGCTGTGGCGACTGGCAGCGTGGTCGTCGTTCTACGGCGACGCAGCGGGGGCGTCACGCGTCCTCCCCGCGGGTGACGGTGTCGCGATAGTCAGGGTGCCCGGTGAGCAGGTCGCGGTGGGTGCCGGTGGCGACGACGCGCCCGGCGACGAGGAAGGCGACGTGGTCGCAGGCCTCGAGAAGCAGCGGGCTGGCGGTGGTGACCACGGTCGTGCGCGGGCCGTGGCTGGTCCGGGTGGGACCGTGCCTGGCGTCGTGCAGCCGCTGTGCGACCAGCACTTCGGTGTGGGCGTCGACCGCACTGGTCGGCTCGATCAGCACCAGCACGTCCGAGTCGGAGAGCATGGCGCGGGCCAGCGCGAGACGTTGCCGCTGGCCGCCGGAGAAGCCCCGGCCCGCTTCCTCGACCTCGGCGTCGAGACCGTCAGGCAGGGCCTCCAGCACGTCGGCGGCCGCCGCAACCGTGACCCCGGCCATGAGCGCGGCGTCGTTGCCGACCCGACCCCATGGGTCGAGCTCGTCGCGCAGGGTCCCGGTGAACAGCCGTGGCTCGGCCTCGCTGACCAGCACCCGCTCGCGCACTCCGGCCAGGGGAAGATCCTTCAGCCGCACGCCGCCCAGGGTGACGGCGTGGCCGTCGGCCGCCTCGGCGAGCCGACCGAGTCGCAAAGCCACCGCAGCCGAGGAGTCGGGCTCGGCGCTGACCAAAGCTGTGAGCAGTCCCGGCGCGACGTGCAGACCGGACTGCGAGTCGTGCAGCACCGACTGCAGGGGAGGGAGGTCCTGGGGTGCGATGGGTTCCGGCAGGTCCGGCACCGTGCGCAGCACCGAGATGATCCGGGCCGCACCGACCAGCGAGCGGGTCAGCTTGTCGGCCCCCTCGACGGCGGTGCGGATGGGGATGACGAGGAAGAACGCGTAGCCGTAGAACGCGACGACGTCGCCGACGTCGATGGTGCCGTCCAGGGCGAGCCGGGCGCTCAACCAGGTCACCAGCACGAGGAAGACACCGGGCAGCAGCACCTGTGCGCTGTCGAGCGTCGCCTGCGGGTTGGCGACATGGACACCAGCACGGCGCAGCTCCTCGGACTGGCGGCGATAGCGGGCGAGGAAGGCCGCCTCCCCGCCGATGCCGCGCAGCACCCGGAGACCCGCCACGGTGTCGGCGCCGAGCGAGGTGAGCCGGCCGGCCACCTCGCGCTGGGTGGCCTGCCGCCGCTGCAACGGCCGCAGCAGCGGCCCCAGCAGGAAGACCATCGCCGGCACCCCGAGCAGGACCACGAGACCCAGGACCGCCGACGTACGCAGCAGGAGCACGGCAACCACGCCGTAGGACACCACAGCGCCGGACAGCCGCGCGGTCACGTCGAAGGCGCTGCCGATGTGCAGGGCGTCGTTGGTGGCGGCCGACACGACCTCGCCGGTGGGCAGGCGGCGGCGGATCGCGACCCCGACCAGCGCGCTGTGCCGGCCGAGCAGCTGCATCGCGCGGTAGGACGCCCGCAACCAGTTGTCGACCGCGGTGCGGTGCCGAAGCACGCCGGCGACGGCCTGGACGACCGCGAGGCCGAGGACCACCAGCGACCAGCGGCCGGCCGCGCCGAGGTCGTGTTCGGCCACGCCCTGCTGCAGGCCGCGCCCGATTGCCGCGGGCACCAGCGCCTGCGCGACCATCCAGACCACGCCGTAGCAGACACCGGTCAGCAGCGTGTCGAGCTGCATGCGTCCGGTCCAGAGCAGGAAGCGCGCTGGTGACCGGACGTCGGGCTGGCCCGGGTCGTCGTAAGGGAGGTGGCGCACGAGAGTCGACGGTACGTCGGGGGGCGGACACGGCCGAAACGAGTTTCCGATGCGTGGGAGGATCGGTCTCGTGACAGCGACACCCGACCCGGTCCTGGTGGTCGATTTCGGTGCGCAGTATGCGCAGCTCATCGCCCGACGGGTGCGTGAGGCCAGGGTCTACAGCGAGATCGTGCCGCACACCATGCCGGTCGCCGAGATGCTGGCCAAGCGGCCGGCCGCCATCATCCTGTCCGGCGGTCCTGCGTCGGTCTACGCGTCGGGGGCGCCCTCGGTCGACCCGGCGATGTTCTCGGCAGGCGTTCCTGCCTTCGGCATCTGCTACGGCTTCCAGGCGATGGCGCTCGGGCTCGGCGGCACCGTGGCCCGCACCGGCAACGCGGAGTTCGGCCGGACCGGCCTCGAGCTCGTCGGTGGCGACACCACGCTGTTCCGCGGGCTGCCGCGCGAGCTGTCGGTGTGGATGTCGCACAACGACGCGGTTTCCGTTGCCCCCGAGGGGTTTTCGGTGGTGGCGCGCACGACCGACACCCCGGTTGCCGCGTTCGAGGACCTCGATCGTCGGCTCGCCGGCGTGCAGTTCCACCCCGAGGTGCTGCACAGCGAGCACGGCCAGGCAGTGCTCGAGCACTTCCTCTACGAGGTCGCCGGTCTCGAGCCGATCTGGACCATGACCAGCGTCATCGACGACCAGGTGGCGGCGATCCGCGCGCAGGTCGGGTCGGGCCGGGTGATCTGCGGGCTCTCCGGCGGTGTCGACTCAGCGGTGGCAGCGGCGCTCGTGCACCGTGCCGTCGGCGACCAGCTCACCTGTGTCTTCGTCGACCACGGGCTGCTGCGCAAGGGCGAGGCGGAGCAGGTCGAGCGCGACTTCGTCGCGGCCACCGGCGTACAGCTGAAGGTGGCCGACGCCGCCAAGCGCTTCCTCGACGCGTTGGCCGGGGTGAGCGATCCGGAAGCCAAGCGCAAGGCGATCGGGCGCGAGTTCATCAGGGTCTTCGAGGAGGCTGCCCGCGAGGTCGTGGCCGAGGCCGGCGCGCACGGTGAGTCGGTCGACTTCCTGGTGCAGGGCACGCTCTACCCCGACGTCGTCGAGTCCGGCGGCGGCACCGGCACCGCCAACATCAAGAGCCACCACAACGTGGGCGGCCTGCCCGACGACCTGCAGTTCGCCCTCGTCGAGCCGCTGCGCACGCTGTTCAAGGACGAGGTACGCCGGGTCGGGCTCGAGCTCGGCCTGCCCGAGCCGATCGTGTGGCGCCAGCCGTTCCCCGGGCCGGGGCTCGGCATCCGGATCGTCGGCGAGGTCACCCAGGACCGGCTGGACATCCTGCGCGAGGCCGACGCGATCGCCCGCGAGGAGCTCACCGCCGCCGGGCTGGACCGCGAGATCTGGCAGTGCCCCGTCGTGCTGCTCGGTGACGTGCGCTCCGTCGGCGTGCAGGGCGACGAACGCACCTATGGCCACCCGATCGTGCTGCGCCCCGTGTCGTCCGAGGACGCGATGACCGCCGACTGGACCCGGGTGCCGTACGACGTCCTCGCCCGCATCTCCACCCGCATCACCAACGAGGTGCGTGAGGTCAACCGGGTCACCCTCGACATCACCTCCAAGCCGCCCGGCACCATCGAGTGGGAGTAGACGACACCGCGTTACCGGGCCGATACAGACGGGTGATATGTCCGAAATGACTAGTGACGTCGGGTCGATCGTGGGGTGAGGCTGCGGCTCGGAGCTCGTCCTCATCGGGGAGGAGCCGCACGACCGACACGCATGGGGGACAACGTCATGAACCGTCGTACTCTCGCCGCCGCCGGGGCCACCGCCCTGGTCGCGGCCTTCCTGCCGACCGCCGTGGCCCACGCGGCCGCACCCGCCGCGACCCGGGTGGTGGACGACCAGAACGTGCCCTGCCAGGGCGGGGTGCCCTTCTACAACTCGATCCAGGCGGCCGTCGATGCATCCGTGCCCGGTGACGTCATCAGGGTCTGCGCCGGGACCTACCACGAGAACGTCGTGGTGCGGACGCCGAACATCGTGCTCCGTGGGGCGCGCTACGGCGTAACCGGCACGAAGCGGTCCGCCGGCAGCGACGCCGCCGAGTCGATCATCGACGGCGGCAGCGTGACCTTCGAGGCCAGCAGTGACACGCTGAACGGGTTCCTGGTCCGGGGCAACACCGCCGGGCCGGGGATCACGACCCGGGGCACCGCGTCCGGGCACCAGATCCTCAACAACCGGGTCGAGGGCAACGTCTTCGGCCTGTACCTGGGCGCCTCGGGTGACATCCAGTCCGCGGTCTCGCGCAACCTGTTCCGCGACAACAACGTCGACGGTGCCGCTGCGGGCAACGGCATCTACGCCGACACCACGACGGTCAACGTCACCATCTCGGGCAACCGGTTCCAGGGCCACGTCAACGACGGCGTCCTCTTCGCCAGCGACGGCGCCACGACGGTCGCTCGCAACCTGATTGTCGCCGGCAACTCCTTCGTCGACGAGCCCAACGGTCACATCGCCTTCTTCGGCGGCAGCAGCGTCCGGGTCACCTACAACATGATGTCCAACGCCAACCCTGACCCGGCGGGTGGTTCGTCGCTGTTCATGACCGGAGTCGACGGCGTCCTGGTGCAGGGCAACCGCATCGCCGGCGCCAACTACTCCGGCATCGCGGTCCGGGCGGCCTCGAGTGGCGTCAACGTCAACGCCAACGCGGTGTCCGGCTCTGGTGGCAACGGGATCGATGTCTCGACCGAGGTGCCTGGCGGCGCCACCCTCGCGCGCAACGTCAGTGCCGACAACGCCGGCGCAGGAATCCTCATGCAGGACGGCACCAGTCGTGACGTGCTCCGCGGAAACCGCACCAGCGGCAACGGTGACGTCGACTGCAGGGATGACAGCACCGGGCCGCAGCGCGGCGGTGTCGCCAACGCCTGGGCGATGAGCAACATCGGCGCGACGAGCGCGCCGGCGGGGCTCTGCCACCTGTAGCAGGGACGACGACGAGCAGCCCTCGGGGCTGCGGTCAGCGGGAGAACTGCTCCCTCGCCTTCCTGCGGTAGCGGCGACTGGTGTTGGCCAGCGCCGCCCGCAGGAGGCGGGCGGAGTCACGCACGCTGGGCACCTTGGGTCCGGTCAGCTGGCCCTGGCCCTTGGCGCGGGTGGGAGCGGTCGCGGTGCTCGACTTCGTCGCCAGGGCGGCGGGGACAGCCTCGTCGTCATCGGACAGACCGAACGCGCTCGGTTTGAGCATCGCGTTGCCGGCCCACGGGGTCAGGGTGCGCTCGAGGTCCTCAGCCAGGTGCGGGAACGCCGCCTTGCGCACGGCCAGGTCGGTGCCGGTGAGTGTCCGGCTGCGCGGTGAGCCTTCCACCGTCATGGGGTCGAGCACGGTCGGGTCGGTGGCGTCGTAGCCATAGAACGGCGCCAGGTCCCCGACCCGGCGGCGCAGGATCGCGAGCTGCTCCTCGCTGAGCTCGTCACGCCAGGCCCCGACCCGCGTCGTCTCGATCGGCTTGTCCGACCGGGTGGCGCCCTCCACCCACGTGGCGGTTCCCCGCTCGGCGTGTACCTCGTTGTGGGCGAGCAGACGGTCCGACCACGGCGCGTCCAGCCAGGCGAAGACCTCCCGCAGTGTCACCTCGGGGTCGGTGACCAGGTCCTCGTAGCGCACGACGAGCAGCCGGTCGCCGAGCTCGAGGCCCCGTTGGACCTGCTCCGTGGTGATGTTGATCCAGTGCGTGATGCACCCGGCGTACGTCTGGCGGAACCGGCCTTTCATCGACGCTGCCACCCCGCCGGGCTGGCGGACCATCGCGATGAACTGGGCGTCGGGGAAGACCCGAGCGAGCTCACGCAGGTGCCAGGCGTGCCACGGCGTCTTCTCCCCCCAGCGACTCTTGCCCTGGGAGGCGGCGAACCGTTCGAACATGCCGCGGTAGAAGTCGCCCATCCGTGCGTCGAGCTCCTCGTCCGACCAGCCGAGCCGGCCGTACCACTCCCCGCCATAGCGGTGGAACGGGATCCAGCGGTGCGCAAGGTAGGCGCGCATGATCGAGGTCTCCTGCGCGACAGCGATGTCGTCATGGCTGTCGATGATCAGACGCATCAACGTCGTGCCGGATCCCATCGGGCCGACGATGAAGATCGGGCGTGCGGTGCTGCCGTCGGGCACGAGGTCTCCAGACCGGGGCGGGGGCTCGATGATCGCCCCGCAGGATACGCGGACCGCCCCGTTCGGCTACCGTCCCTGGCGTGCTGCTGAGCGTGGTCGTCGTCGTTCATCGGCACCAGGCCTGGGTGCGGTCCTGCCTGCGATCGATCCTCGACCCGGCCCCCGCTGACGCACCGGCCTACGAAGTCATCGTCGTCGACGACGCCGCCACAGACCACAGTGCGCGGATCGTGGCGGAGGTCGCTGCCGGCGACGTGCGCGTGCGGACCCGACGGCTCGAGCAGCGCCAGGGCAGTGCGGCGGCTCGCGAGGTCGGGCTGTCGATGGCCCACGGCGACTACGTGTGGTTCGTCGAGGCGGCCGACCTGTTGCTCGCCGGGTGGCTCGACGCGGTGAGCGACGGCCTGCGATCCCGACCGGACGTGCTTGTGGTGGGGGAGGTCTGGCAGGACATCTACGGCAGTCGCCGCCGCCCGTCGGGCCGGACCGGGTGTCGCCCGGTGCTGCGTGACCGGATCGTGCGCCGCGACTACCTCGCCTCGCTGGACCGGCCGACGGCGGGCCGCTTCGCCGAGATCCCGTTGGCGGCCACCGTCACCGCGCGGGCCGCCCGGGTCGAGCGGCAGGACCAGTCGGTGTATGCCCACCGGCTGCTGCCGGCGCTCGTCACGTCGCAGTGGGCCGACGAGGGGGACCCGGGCGGCATCTTCGATGCCTACGACGATGCGCTGGCGCGGCTGGTGGCGGCGGAGGCGACCTCGGCGCACCGCACCGCACTCGTGGCCGCGATGCTGGCCGATGGCGACGCGCTGATGACGAGAGTGCCGTCGGCGCGGCGAGCGGCATTCTTCGCCCGGATGTCCACGGCGTTCAAGGCCCATGCCGGTGACGCACCGCCGCCGGAAGGTCGCGTCGAGCAGCTCGAACGTGTCGCGCTGGCCCGTGGCAACCTCACGGCGTACACCGGGGTCGATCGAGCGGTCGCCCCGCTCGAGTCGCCACGTCGACTCCTTCGTTCTGGTGTCGGAGCGGTTCGTCGGCATCTGCCGCGGGACCGGCGGTCGCTCGGCGCGGCACGTCGGCAGGCGTTGTACGTCGCGGAACGCCGTCGTCCGTTGGAGCCAGACCTCGCGGTGTTCGCGGCGTACTGGGCGTCGGCGTACTCCTGCAACCCGCGGGCCATCTTCGAGAAGGCGCGCGAGATCGCGCCGTGGGTGCGCGGGGTGTGGGTCGTGAAGGCAGGGTCGGAGCACGTGCTGCCAGCCGGGGTCGACCACGTGGTGCAAGGCAGCCTCGACTACTACCGGCTGATGGCGCGGGCGACGTACTTCGTCAACAACGTCAACTTCCCCAACGACATCGTCAAGCGCTCCGGTCAGGTGCACGTGCAGACCCATCACGGCACCCCGCTCAAGACCATGGGGCTCGACCTCGTCGACGCGCCGCACAGCAGCCTCGGGCTGAACTTCCGCCGGCTGGCCGAACGCATCGCGCGGTGGGACTACAGCATCTCGGCCAACGAGTTCAGCACCGAGATCTGGGAGCGGGTCTATCCCAGCGGCACCTACGAGAGCCTCGAGACCGGCTACCCGCGCAACGACGTGCTGGCGACCGCGACCCCCGAGCATCGCGATCGGGTGCGTGCCGAGCTCGGCGTCGGTCCCGGCCAGACCGCGGTGCTCTACACCCCGACCCATCGCGAGTACGCCAAGGAGTACGTCGCCATGCTCGACGTCGACGCCTTGGCCGAGGCGCTCGGCCCGTCGCACGTGGTGCTCATGCGCGCGCACTACTTCTATCGCGGCGCCGTTGCGAGCGGGACCGGCAGCGCGGTCATCGACGTCGCCGCTCACCCGTCGATCGAGGACCTGTCGATCGCCTCCGATGTGCTGGTCACCGATTATTCCTCGCTGATGTTCGACTACGCCGTCCTTGACCGGTCCATCGTGATCTATGCGCCGGACTGGGACACCTACCGCACGCAACGCGGCACCTACTTCGACCTGATGGCCGAGGCGCCCGGCGCGGTGGCGACCACGCAGGCCGAGCTGACCGACGTACTGCGCTCCGGTCGGGCCTCGGATGCGGACAGCACGGCGCGGCGGGCGGCGTTCCGGGCCCGATATTGTTCGCTGGAGGACGGCCGAGCGGCCGAGCGGGTCGTGCGCCGGCTGTGGCCCGCGGCCGGTCCTGCCCCCACCGACGCGGAGGACTCGTGAGCGCCGACGGCACCAAGCGGCTCGTGCTGGTGGCCGGTGTCGGTCGCAGCGGAACAAGTCTGTTCACCTCGATCCTGGGCATGGCCGGCTTTCACGTGCCGCAGCCCGAGGTCGACGCCGACTCGACCAACCCCAAGGGTTTCGGCGAGCCGAAGTGGGCGGTCGACTTCCATGGTCGGCAGCTGCGGGCACGTCGGGTGTCGGTGTGGGACTCCCGGCCCTCGGCCTGGCAGGAGACCGCGCAGGCAGTCGACGACAAGGCGGCCTTCGACGAGCTGCGCGGGTGGCTGAAGGTGCAGTTCGTCGGTCGCGACGCCGTGGTGGTCAAGGACCCGCGGATCGGGTGGTTCCTGCCGCTGTGGGAGCGCGCGGCGGAGGACCTGGGTGTCGAGGTGTCGTTCGCGACGTTGCTGCGCCACCCGGCCGAGGCCGTGTCGAGTGCGCTGAAGTGGTACGGCGACTGGCAGACGCCGCCGAGCCGCACTGTGTCGTGGGTCAACATCATGCTCGAGACCGAGTACGCAACCCGTGGCCGCAACAGGGTGTTCGTGCGCTATGAGGATCTGCTCACCGACTGGGCGACGCAGCTGGCGCGCACCGGGGAGGCGCTATCGGTGCCGACGCTGCGCGATCTCGACCCTGCGGTGCGCGCCTCGATCGAGCAGTTCGTCGACCCGGGCCTACGGCGTCAGCAGGTGACCTTTGCCGAGCTGGGTGTGCCCGCTGCCGTCGAGTCGATGACCGAGCAGGTGTGGTCCGAGTTCCTGGCCCTCGCGGTGCCAGGGGGCGACGCCCCGCCGGCGCTGGCTCGCCTGGACGCGTCGCGGGCGGCGTACCACGCCTACTACGCCGAGATCGAGGCCATCGCCCAGTCGTCGCTGCACGCGCTGCGGCCGGCGGGCGGCGCGAAGGCCGGCGTCGGTGCTGCCGCGGTGGCCCGGGCTGCCGGCGTCGCGCGCGGCGGGGGAGCCGATGCGGTGATCCGCGTGGCCGAGCGGGTCGTGCCGCGCACCATGCTGCGCAAGGTGCCGCCGGTGTGGCGGGCCCGGCTCGTCCGCACCGCCAACCGGGCCGGGCGGCTCGTCCACCGCTGAGGCGGGGGGGTCCGGGTCAGGCCCGGGCGGTGGCGACCTGGAGGGCCAGGTCGTCGTGGTTGACGTCGACCACGGTGACCGTCCGGGGGCCGACCCCCTGGACGCGCGGCAGGGTGGCGAGCAGCTCCGGCTGAGTCTTGATGCGCAGGGTGGGGCATTGCTCAGAAGTCGGCCGGGCATAGAGGTCCCACTGCCACACCGCACCTTCGGGTACGTCGGCAGCCCCGGCCGTCACCTCGGCAGGCACACGCACCGTGAAGCGGTCACCCGAGCGCTCCATCGGCACCGTCACCTCGACAACGCGCTCCGCCTCGCGCAGCACCAGCTCGACCGCCGCACCGGCGGACAGCGCCGGCCAGCTGCCCGAGAGCTCCAGCTCGTCGCCGCGCCACGTCACCATGTCGACCTGGGGGCGCAGCCGCCGTTCGACGATCTCGAGCCGCCCGGTGCGCGTCACTCGCGTGAGCACCTCGTGGCCCTCGACCGACCCGGGCAGCCGCACCGGAAGCAGATCGTCTGCCGCAGTCAGAGCGACGCGAGGCACTCCGGCAGCAGGCACCAACGACAAGCCCCAGACCACCCCGTCGCCGAGGTCCTCGCGCTCCCGCACCGACTCGCCTTCGCCGGTATCGACCAGCAGCGCGACCTCGACACGGGCGACGAACGGCGTGCTGGTGACACTGCCAGAACGGGTCACCGCACCACCGGTCGCCACCGGCAGCTCGAGGGTCGCCGTCCCGTCCTCGCGGGCCGTCCGCAGCACAGCAGTCGCGGGGTCGAAGGCGTGCCCACGCAGCACGCCGGCGATCTCGAACACACCTCCGTCGCCTCGGACGTCGGACACCTCCGCCGGTGACGTCGACACCTCCAGGGCGATGTTGCCGGCCGGTGAGGTGGCGACCAGACGCGCGCCGTCGACCGTGAGAAACGGCGGACGCTTGGCCCGGCCGGGTGCAGTCTCGGAGAGCCACTTGCGCCGGGTCACGCTACCGGCGCGCACCTCGACCCGGAACCGCCAGTTGCCGTCGCGGAACCGGCCGCGATGTCGCAGCGCAGCAGCCGGCAGCGTCGCCTCCCAGCCCGATCCGTCGTAGCACGTGCTTGCGTCAGGCGCCGAGGCGGTGACGTCCGGTCGGAGCACCCGACGTACGGACAACGGCACGACGCTCTCCGGGTGCCCCGACTCCTCGACGGTGATGCGGATGCGACCCGCGCGTACCGAGTCCATGGCCATGAACGAGATGTGCGCATGGCCCGACAGGTGCAGCACCTCGCCGATCCAGTGGATGTCTTCGACGCGGGCCCGCACCGGCAGCTCGTCCTTTCCGAGGCGGTAGACCTCGTCGGGGATCGCCAGTGCCGGGTCGCCGCGGAACGGGTAGTCGCCGTAGAGCGCGCGGCGCCGACGGACGACAGGTGTCCAGTCGACGGCGCCGGCCACGTCGAAGGCCAGCACCTGGAGCAGCTCGGCCAACAGGCGGCGCCGCACCAGGTGCCACTCGAGTCGCTCCAACGCCGGCAGCTCGTCGAAGACCGTCGGTGCCGCGCGGTCGAAGAAGTCGTTGACCAGCCTCAGGAAGAGCTGCTGGAACTCGTCGTCACCCTCGCCGAGCTGCTGCAGGAAGTACCTCAGGTCCTGCGCTGCCACGGATTTGTCGTAGCGCGCTTTCAGGTCGCTGTGCCCGTGCTCGGCGAGAAAGCGACTCACCCCGTCGACCGCGGCGGTGCGGTCGCGGATCGCGCGGGGCTCGGTGCGTCGCTGCGTGATCGACGTGCTGTCGCCGACCCGGGCACGCCACAGGTAGACCGGGTCCCGGAGCACGTCGACCGCGCGCGCGAGCACGTGCGCCGGCAGCGTCACCGGGATGTCCTCGTAGAGCACGCCCTCGGGCCAGCGAAAGCCGTGCTGGTCCCAGAAGGTGCGCCGGAAGAGCTTGTTCCACGCGGTGCGGTCGTTGAGCAGTGCCGGGTGCTTCGAGATGTGGGTCGCGGGGCGGTTGGCGTTGAACGCGGTGAACACCATGCCGGCCTGCCGGGTGCCGACGGTGCTGAGCCGGTGGAAGTTTCCGGTGGCGAAGTCCGACCCGGTGTGGTCGAGGGAGCCGGCCATCAGCTCGTAGGCGCGCGGGGTGACGATGTCGTCGCTGTCGACGAAGGCGAGGTACTGGCCGCGGGCGCGGTCAGCCCCGGTGTTCCTCGCGTGACCCAGGCCGCCGTTGGCCTGACGCACCAGCAGGAAGCGCGGGTCCGTTGCAGCAAAGCTCGCCGCGATCTCGGCACTCGAGTCGGTCGCGCCGTCGTCGACCATGACCACCTCGAGGTCGCGCGTCGACTGGTGTGCCAACGACTCGAGGCAGTCGTGGAGATAGCGCTCGACGTTGTAGATCGGCACCACGATGCTGACCCGGGGCGCCCTCGACGCCGGTGTCGTGCTCGTCATGCGGGGGCGACGCTCCTCTGCAGGCGGAGCGCCAAGTCTAGGTGACGGAGCTCGGCCCCCGCCGTCGACGCCGCCACGCGACGACCAACCCGGCCAGCAGGACGAGCACGATCACGGCAAGCCCCGAGAGGGCGAAGCCGGCCCGCTCGACGAGACCGAGGCGATAGTCGAGGACAACAGTGGTCCGGCGGTGATCACGCGGTAACGACACCCACATCATCCCGGGTCCGGCCGCGCGCACCGTCAGCTCGTGACCGCCCGCCGTGGCGTGCCAGTCGGGGGCGAGGTGTTCCTTGACGAGCACCCCTCGGGCATCCGGTCCGACGGTGACCGTGCGGTGCTCCGAGCTGACGAAGCGGGTGCGAGCAACCACGGGGGCAGTGGCCCGTGCGCCCAGCAGGTTGCCCAGCAGCCGCCCTTCGGTCGCGACCTTCGCCGAGGCTGCGTGGTAAGGCAGCGCGAAGCCGTCCCAGGTGACGTCGCCCCGACCGAGAGAGTGACTCGCCGCGAGCAACCGTTTGCCACTGGTCAGCACAGCGGTGCCGCCGGAGATCAGCTGCCCGACTTCGACCTCCCATGTCCCGGACCCGGCGTACGACGGCGGGGCGAAGGCGGTGAGGTCCACACCGGCGAAGGCCTGGTCGGCGCCTGTGTGCCAGTTCCAACGGTCGATGACGGTGCGTCGGCGCAGTGCGCTGACGGGGAGCAGGGTGCTGTCGGCGGCGAGCAGGTCGCGCGCCGGTCCGGCAGCATCAGCATCGCTCACGACGAGGTGCCCGCCGCCGGCAGCGTAACGGCGCAGAGTCGACGCGGCAGACCCATCAGCACCAGTGGCGCCGTAGACCAGCACCGTGTCGTACGCCGAGAGCTCGGTCTGGCTCAGTCCGTCGAGGGTGGCCGGACCTTGCACCGGGATGAGTGCTGTGCTGCCGATGTTGGCCTGGGCGAGCGCCCGAAGGACGAGGTCGTAGTGCTGCAGGTCGCCGAGGACGAGGACGGTGGGCGCCCGAGAGCCGGACAGCACCGGACCTGGGCCGCGGACCGAGAAGGTGGCGTAGGGCGACCGCGTCGCGATCGGGGTCAGAGCCGGGTCGGCCTGCTCCCAGTCCAGGGACATGACGCCGGGGTCAGCCATCACCCAACCGACAGCGTTCCAGTCGAGCAGGAAATCGCGCACCTCCGGCGACTGGTCCGGAGCGCCCATCAGCGCCTCCTCGAACCACACCTGGTAGTCCTGCTGGAGGTTGCCGTGGTCCTGGTAGCCGCGGGTCTGCGGCAGTGGGGCGACGGCGTTGACGAAGTTACCGGTCGAGTCCGTCGCCACAGCGAGGCGGTGCTGGTGGTCGGCGGACGCTGCGGCCGGCAGCCCGGAGGCGCGGAGCAGGTCCCCCCTGCTGCCGTTGGTGCGGTTGCCCGGCGGCAGAGCGGCAGCCGTGCCCAGCAGCCCGAGTGCGGTCAGCGTCGCCGTGATCGCGAGCACCGGCAGCCGCAACCCGCGCCGGGTCCAGCCCGGGCGTCGACGCAGCACCAGGCCGAGACCGATGCCGACGACGCAGCTGAGCAGCCAAGCCGGATAGACGAGGAGGTCGATCGGCTGCAGACCGTTGACGTAGTAGGGGAAGTGGGGCACCAGGTAGCCGATGAAGCCATAGGCGACGACCCCGGGCACGCCCACTACCAGGACGACCAGCACCCGGGCGGCGAACCCCGAGTCGGCCTGGCGCAGCTTCCACGCGGCGAGTGCTCGTACCGCAGGTGACGCGGCGTACGGCACGGCGGCGCCGGCCTCCATCGCGAGGAACGTGATCTCGGTCCCGAGCGCCACCTTGTCGCTCATCGGCACCCGTGGTCGCAGGAGGCCGGCAATCGCCGCACCGACGACAATCACAGCCAGGGGAAGCAGCACCGGAGCAAGGCCGACGAGAGCGGAGCCGGGTGCCCACAGCAGCATCCGGGCGGTGAGGTTCACCTCCTGGTCCGTCCACGGGCTCTGCGACCGTGGGAGCAGCAGCAGCGGCAGGTAGAAGTAGGCGGAGAGACCACCGGTCAGGACCAGGATCCCCACGGCGGCGGCGGCCCGGCGCGGGAGGTCCCACCAGGTGCCGACGACGATCGTGGCGGCGACGAGCACCAGCCCGGCCATGCCGACCACGGGGTGCATGCTCAGCCCGACAGCGAGACAGACAGCGGTGCCGAGCATCGTGAGTCGGTCGCCGGTGACCGCGACCCGGGCGGCACAGGCCACCGCCAGGGCCACCGCGGCGAGACCCATCAGCCGCGGGTAGAGCCCGTAGGTGACCACCTGCGCCCAGACCGTCGGTGTGCCCAGCAGGGCAGCACCCGCCACCACGGCGGCCCAGCGACTGTGGCTCGCCGCCCGCACCGTGCCATAGACCCCGACCACGATGCCGAGCACGCCAGCCAGGGCCACGACGTTCATCGCCGTGATGGCAGAGACGTGCCCGACGACAGCGACCGCCGCGACGAGCACGTGATAGCCGGGCGGGTAAGACCCGAGGAACGTCGGCATCCCGGAGTACCACTCGTAGTTCCACGACACGTGGGGCCAGTTGTCCAGGACGAAGCGGGTCTTGGACAGGTGTCCCCACGCGTCGTTGCCCTCCGGGAAGCCGGTGAAGGCGTGCACCCGGGCACCGAGCGCGAGGGTGAGCGCCAGCAGGGCGAGCAGGTCCAGAAAGGTGCGTGCCGCGCTGCGGACCCCGGCCGGTGCACGAAAGGTCGGCCTACGGGCGTCCGGGTGAGGTTCCGGGGTTCGGGCAGACGGCACGGCAGCAGGGGGCGCAGTCGTCGCCATGGCGGTGCGCCCTCGTTCCGAGAGTCGGCCCCCGCGACGGTCGCGGCGGGCGGAATGATCTCGGGAAGCCATCGGCACCGACCGCCCCGATCCTGAGGCGCGGGGTCCGTCGTATCGTGCGCAGATGCCGAGCACCGCCGACGACCTCGACCTGGAGACCGTCGGTGTTGCCCAGGTGGCGATGGCCATGGCGCAGGGCCGAGTGACCAGTGCCGACCTCGTGGCCGGCTATCTCGCCCGGATCGACGCGCTCGACCGCCGGGGGCCGGCCGTCCACGCGATCAGGTGCATCAACCCGGACGCGGAGATCGACGCGCGCCGGCTCGACGCCGAGCGCCGGGACGGTCGCCTACGCAGTCCCCTGCACGGCGTACCGGTGCTGATCAAGGACAACATCGACGTGGCTGGGCTGCCGACCACGGCGGGTGCGCTCGCTCTGGCCGAGTCGGTCCCGGCCGATGACGCCCCGCTGGTCACCCGGCTGCGCGACGCAGGAGCCGTCGTGCTGGGCAAGACCAATCTCACCGAGCTCGCCAACTTCCTGGCGCAGCAGATGCCCAGCGGCTACTCGTCGCTGGGTGGGCAGGTCCTCAATCCCTATGACGTGAGCCTGACGCCCTGCGGGTCCAGCAGCGGCTCGGGTGCGGCGGCCACTCTCGGGCTCGCGACTGTCACGGTCGGCACCGAGACCGACGGCTCGATCATCTGCCCCAGCGGCGCGATGAGCCTGGTCGGTCTCAAGCCGACGGTCGGGGTCGTGCCGGGGGCCGGCATCCTGCCGATCGCGACCAGCCAGGACTGTGCCGGGCCGATGTGCCGCACGGTCGCCGATGCCGCGGCGTTGTTCGCGGTGCTGTCCGGCGACGGTGACACCGCGCCGGTGCAGGCGACCGACCTGACCGGCGTACGGCTGGCGGTGCCGCCGTCTCCCGACGACCTGCACGAGGACGACCGCGAGCTGTACGCCGCCGCGCTGCAGGTGCTGCGTGACCTCGGCGCCGTGGTGGTCGAGGTACCGGCGCTGCCGGAGACCGACGAGATGCCGGTGCTGACCTATGAGTTCGCCCGGGACGTCGACGCCTATCTGGCCCGGCTCCCTGCGGGTGCGCCGATCCGCACGATGGCCCAGTTGGCGGCGTGGAACGAGGCGCACGCGACCGAGGCGTTGAAGTTCGGTCAGGCCCACGTGACGGCTGCGCTTGCCGTCGACCACGCAGGGGACCGCGCTGCGTACCTGACCCATCGGGCCCGCGACGTCGCGATGGCCGGTGAGCACGGCATCGACGCGACGCTGGCGGCGTCTGGAACGGCGGCGATCGTCACGCCCTCCTGGCACGGGGCGGGACCGGCGGCGCGCGCCGGCTATCCGAGCCTGGTCGTGCCTGCCGGCTACCGGCGGTCTGGCCGGCGTCCGTTCGGCGTCACGCTCGTCGGACCGGCCCACGCCGAGCGTCGGCTGCTCGGCATCGGCCTGGCGTTCGAGTCGGCGGCCGATGCCCGGCGACCGGTCCGCGAGGTCAACCCGTCCCTTCAGCCGTGATCACTACCCGGCTGGCGACTACACCTCGGGCGGCAGCACGCCGAGGAGACGGGATGATCGCAGGAAAGCTCTGATGGTGCCGCACGTCACCGTGGTCGTGCCGACGTTCAACGAGCGCGGCAACATCGAGGAGCTGGTGACACGCCTGCAAGACGCGTTGGCCGGCATCTCCTCGGAGATCGTGTTCGTCGACGACTCGACCGACGACACCTCCGAGGTGGTGCAGCGCGTGGCTGCCCGGCGACCCGGCGTTCGTCTGGTGCGGCGTGTCGGTGACGAACGGATCGGTGGCCTGGCAGGCGCGGTCACCCGCGGCATCGCCGAGGCACACGGCACCTGGGTCGTGGTGATGGACGGCGACCTGCAGCACCCGCCGGAGCTCGTGCCGCTGCTGCTTGCCGTCGGCGAGCGTGAGGACGCCGATCTCGTCGTCGCCAGCAGGTACGTCGGTCAGGGTGACGCCTCCGGGCTCAGCTCGTCCTGGCGCCGGACGGTCAGCAGCGCGTCGACGGTCCTGGCGCGGACGCTGTTCCCACGCCGGGTCGGGCGACTGTGCACCGATCCGATGACCGGCTTCTTCTCCGTCTCGCGCGCGGCGGTCGACCTGACCCGCCTGCGCCCGCGCGGCTTCAAGATCCTGCTGGAGATCCTCGCCAGTCATCACCTGCGGGTGCAGGAGGTGCCGTTCGTCTTCGGCACCCGGCACTCGGGTGCGAGCAAGGCGTCGTGGCGCCAGGGTGCGGAGTTCGTCCACCAGCTGCTGTCGCTGCGAGCCGGTCGGATGTTGCGCTTCGCCGCTGTGGGCGCGACCGGCGTGGTCGTCAACCTCGCGGTGATGTCCTTGCTGCTGCACCGCGGCCTGCACTACGTGCCCGCCAGCCTGCTGTCCACCGAGGTCGCGATCATCAGCAACTTCCTGCTGCAGGAGCGGTTCGTCTTCCGGTCGCGCAACCACGCGGCGTCCTGGCGTCGTCGTACGGCGATGTCCTTGGCGTTGAACAACCTCGACAACGTGGCACGCGTGCCGTTGTTGCTGCTGCTGGTTGGGATGCTCGGACTGCCCGTCCTGCTGGCGCAGGGGCTCGCGGTCGGTGTCGGCTTCGCGTTCAGGTTCGCGTTGCTGACCCGGGTCATTTATGCCGCGCGCCGTCTGCCCGAGGCGCCGCTCGCCATGCCCGAGCCGTACGACGCCGAGGCCGCTGCCTGACTCGTCCCTGCGCGGTCCTAGCCGCTGACCTTCATGCGGTCGAGACCACAAAGAAGCGCTCTGCGACATGGCCTGCGGGCAGTCCGGCCGCCTTGGCGTTCTGACCGCCCCAGTCGCGCAGCCGGGCCTCGAGGTCGTCCATGTGCGCGGTCTGGCTCTCGTGGGCCCGCAGGGCAGCGATCTTCGTGTCGAAGCGGTCGGAAATGTCGACGGTGTGGTTGTTGTCGGGGTGAGCCATCACCCAGGTCTCCTCTGCGGCCCACGCCTCGAGGCCCTCGTCAGCCAACAACGAGGTGTGCGCGAACGGGTTGCGCGCGTCGGGATAGACCGCTGCGATCGCCGCGACTCCGGCCGCGAGGTGGTCGGGGTGGCTCGCACCGATGCGCAGCCAGTTGCGGTCGGGAGACTGGATCAGCATCCGCTGGGGACGCACCTGCCGGATCAGCCGGCTGATGTCGCGCCGCAGGTCCTGGGTCGCCTCGAGGGCCCCGTCGCGATAGCCGAGGAAGCGCACGTCGGTCACGCCGACCACCGCCCCGGCCGACCGCTGCTCGGCCTGCCGGATGCCGGGGATGTCCGAGCGCGGCACATCGGGGTCGAAGCCGCCCGCGTCACCGTCGGTGCAGATGCAGTAGACGACCTCGATGCCGGCGGCGGTCCAGCCCGCGATCGTGCCGGACGCGCCGAAGTCCACGTCATCGGGGTGCGCCGTCACGACGAGTACCCGCTCGACCTGGCTGTCGTCCAGCACGTGAAGATCCTCTCGTCGACGGTGGTGGTCCAGCCGGGTGGCCTCGGGGCGGAGATCATCGTAAGCAGCCCGGCCGCTGTCCGGCCCGACGCCTAGACTCAGGCCCTAGATGAGCACCCTCTTCGACGACACGTTCCCGCTGGCCCCGGGAGGCTCTGCGGCGCCCCGGCTGGCCCACCACGACGGTCCGCGGCCCGCGACCGCGGCGCTCCTCGACGGCCTCAATCCTGAGCAACGGGCGGCCGTCGTCCACGAGGGCAGCCCGCTGCTGATCGTCGCCGGCGCGGGCTCCGGCAAGACCCGGGTGCTCACTCATCGCATCGCCTACCTGCTCGGCGAGCGGCACGTCCACCCCGGTGCGGTCCTCGCGATCACTTTCACCAACAAGGCTGCGGGGGAGATGAAGGAGCGGGTGGCTGCTCTGGTCGGTGGCCGCGCCAAGATCATGTGGGTCAGCACGTTCCACTCGGCGTGCGTGCGCATCCTGCGTCGCGAGGCCGCCCACCTGGGCATGAAGTCAACGTTCTCGATCTACGACCAGGCCGACGCGCAACGGTTGATGACCTTGGTCTGCCGCGACCTCGACCTCGATCCCAAGCGCTATCCGCCGCGGTCCTTCTCCACCCAGGTCAGCAACCTCAAGAACGAGCTGGTCGACCACGAGACCTTCCGCAGCCGGGCCGAGACGCACATGGAGCAGACCCTCGCCGAGGCCTACGGGCTCTACCAGCGGCGGCTGCACGAGGCCAACGCCTTCGACTTCGACGACCTGATCATGACGACGGTCCATCTGCTCCAAGCGTTTCCGGATGTGGCTGAGCACTACCGCCGCCGGTTCCGCCACGTGCTTGTCGACGAGTACCAGGACACCAACCACGCGCAGTACGTCCTGGTCCGTGAGCTCGTCACCGGCCCCGACCCGGGCGAGCTCTGCGTCGTCGGTGACGCCGACCAGTCGATCTATGCCTTCCGCGGCGCCACGATCCGCAACATCCTCGACTTCGAGCAGGACTATCCCTCGGCCACCACGATCCTGCTGGAGCAGAACTACCGCTCCACCCAGACGATCCTGTCCGCCGCGAATGCTGTCATCTCGCGCAATGCCGGCCGCAAGCCCAAGAACCTGTGGTCCGACGCGGGCGACGGTGCGCAGATCGTCGGCTACGTCGCCGACAACGAGCACGACGAGGCCTCCTTCGTCGCCCAGGAGGTCGACCGGCTCACCGACAACGACGGCGTGCTGCCCTCGCACGTCGCGATCTTCTACCGCACCAACGCGCAGTCCCGGGTCTTCGAAGAAGTCTTCATCCGGGTCGGCCTGCCCTACAAGGTCGTAGGCGGCGTGCGGTTCTACGAGCGGCGCGAGGTGCGGGACTCCCTGGCCTACCTCCGGGTCCTGGCCAACCCGGCCGACACGGTGTCGCTGCGGCGGATCCTCAACGTACCCAAGCGTGGCATCGGCGACCGCGCCGAGGCCTGCCTCGAAGCCCTCGCCCAACGCGAGAACCTCACCTTCGCCCAGGCGTTGGCCCGGTGCGAGGACGCCTACGGCCTGGTGGCTCGCTCGCTGACCGCCGTACAGTCCTTTCGCACCCTGATGGACGAGCTCGGCACGTTGGTCGAAGCCGGTACGTCGCCGGCCACGGTGCTCGAAGCCGTGCTCGACCGCACTGGCATGGCGGCCGAGCTCGCGTCCTCGCCGGACCCGCAGGACCAGACCCGGGTCGAGAACCTCCAGGAGCTGGTGGCTGTCGCGCGTGAGTTCGAGGAGGCCAATCCGGAGGGCACCCTTGTCGACTTCATGGAGACCGTCGCGCTGGTCGCCGACTCCGACCAGATCCCGGACGCCCCCGGCGACGACGGCGCGGTGCAGCGTCATGAAGGCGTCGTCACCCTCATGACGCTGCACACCGCCAAGGGCCTGGAGTTCCCCGTCGTGTTCCTCACCGGCCTCGAGGACGGCGTCTTCCCCCACCTGCGCTCCCTCGGTGACCCGGCTGAGCTCGAGGAGGAACGACGTCTCGCGTACGTCGGCATCACCCGCGCCCGCGAGCGTCTCTACCTCAGCCGGTCGACCGTGCGCAGCGCCTGGGGCGCCCCGCAGGCCAACCCGCCCTCACGCTTCCTCGACGAGATCCCCGAGGCGCTGCTGGACTGGCGGCGGCTGGTGTCGTCGGTGACCAGCGTCCCCGCGGTGGCGGCGATGGCCGCGCGGCCAGGGGTGCACTCGCCGGGCAACCGGGTGGTCGTGCACCTGGAGCCCGGCGACCGCGTCACCCACGACACGTTCGGTCTGGGTTCGGTCGTCTCGGTCGAGGGGGTCGGCGAGCGGGCTGTCGCGTCGGTGGACTTCCGCACCGGCGGGGTCAAGCGGCTGCTGCTGCGCTACGCCCCGGTGGAAAAACTCTGACCGTTGCAGAATCAGGCGCGGATGCCGTGCTCGCGCAGCCAGGTCAGCGGGGGCACCGGGTCGCCGTTGTGGGGCCGGATCTCGAAGTGCAGGTGCGGGCCGGTGACGTTGCCGGTGGCCCCGATGCGGCCGATGACCTGACCGGCCTTGACTGGTCCGCTGGTGACCTCGAAGGAGGACATGTGGGCGTACCAGCTGACGGTGCCGTCCGGGTGCTCGATCGCGATCTTGTTGCCGTAGGAGCCCTCGTAACCAGCAAAGATGATCTTGCCGTCGCCGATGGCGCGGATCGGGGTGCCGACGGGGGCGGCAAAGTCCTGACCGGTGTGGGCCCTGCTCCACAGCCCTACGTCGCCGAAGCCGGCCGTGAGCTGGTAGTGCTCGACCGGGAGCACCCAGACCGGGAGCAGCGCCTCGGCCGCCTTGCGGGCCGCCTCGGCCGACTTCTGCAGCTGGACGACCGCGCTGGCTCGGACCGTGCGCAGCCGGCTGGCCCGCGACTCCTGCTGCTGGGCGAGGGTCGTGCGCAGCCGGGTGGCGGCGACGGCACTCGCCAGCTGGAGCTTGCCGTTGACGACCGTGACTCCCGCCTGCGGGGCGCTCCGCCCGTGTGCTGCGCCGATGGCGCCGGGCACGTTGATGCCGCTGACCGTGAAGACGGCCAGCGTCGCAGCGGTCACATACGCAGGCCGGCTGGTGCTCGTGGGCTTGCGGTGACGTCCGCGGTGCGGGCGGCGTGGGGGCACGGGTGGATTCAGCCTCGTCGTCGGGGGGGCGGGGAGACCCGAGTGACGATAACGAACCGATCACGCTGACGACCAGCGCCGACCTGGTTCACACATTGTTCAACGACCGGTCGAGTCGCCCCGTCAGCGACCGGTCCGCTCCCTCTTACCCACGACGGCTGTTCCCGGCCGATGCCTCGGGCAAACCTAGCGGCTCCAGCTTTCGGCGGCCCGCCAGCGCGGTGACGCCTGGGCGCAGCATCTGGCCGTGGGTGTCCAGCTGGGCCAGCGTGAGCCCGATCTCGTGCACAGCGGCACGGTGGATCGGCAGCGACAGATGGCCGACACCGCGGATCACGACGTTGCGGGCCACGAGATCGGGATGGTCGATGCGGGCTGAGCGTCGCGGCACCATCATCTGGTCGAGGTCGCTCCACAGCGCGACGAACCGGGTGCGGCAGCCGGGTGCGGGCTCCCGAAGCTCGGTCACGAGCTCGCTGTCCGGACGCAGCTGGCGGGCCAGCCGGTGCGGCACGAGGCAGGCCGGGCGGGTGCCCTCGTGCGGCGTCCCCATCGTGACCAAGGTGTGCACCCGCTCGTCACCACCCAGCCGCTGTACGTAGTAGCGCGCGATCAGCCCGCCCATGCTGTGCCCGATCAGGTGAATGCGCTCGAAGCCGGTCTCGGCGCACAGCTGCTCGACCCGGGTGGCGAGCAGAGTGGCGGCGACCCGCACATCACTGGTCAGCGGGCTGTAGTTGATCGAGCGCACGGCATGGAAACCACGCCGTTGCAGGCCGCCGCGCAGGACGGTGAACACTGACCGGTTGTCCACCACGCCGTGCACCAGCAGGATCGGCGTGCCGGCGGCCTCCACGTCGGCGACCACCAGGCCGCGCTGCAGGGGGCTCAGGTGCGCGAGGTGCCGCCCCTCCCGGTTGCTCGGCGTCGTTGCCTGTTCCTGCGATGATCGGCGCGGGACGGGGCGAACCGTAGCCGCGCACGCGGCGGGGATCACGGCGGACGCGCGCTGCCTGCGGGTTACCCTCGCGACATGAGCGCGACTCCTGGTGGGCGAATACGTGTCGTCGTGGCCAAGCCCGGGTTGGACGGTCATGACCGCGGGGCCAAGGTCGTCGCCCGGGCACTGCGCGACGCCGGCGTGGAGGTCGTCTACACCGGGCTGCACCAGACCCCTGAGCAGATCGTCGAGACGGCGATCCAGGAGGACGCCGACGCCATCGGCATGTCGGTGCTCTCCGGTGCGCACATGACGTTGTTCGCCAAGGTGCTCGACCTGCTGCGGGCCCGGGACGCCGCCGACATCGTGGTCTTCGGCGGCGGCATCGTGCCCGCCGACGACCTGCCGGAGCTCGCGGCGATGGGGGTGGCAAAGGTGTTCACGCCCGGTGCCACGACCGGCGAGATCATCACCTGGGTGCGCGAGACGCTGGGCGAACGCGCGCTGGGCTGACGTCGGCTCCGCTCCCGGCGGCCGTTAGGGTCAGCCGACCTACCACGATCGCTGCACCGAGACGCGAGGACTGACCCGTGGATCTGTTCGAGTACCAGGCGCGTGACCTCTTCGAGAAGCACGGCGTGCCCGTGCTCGGCGGGGCCGTGGCCGAGACACCAGCCGAGGCGAGGGCCGCTGCTGAGCGACTGCTGCCCGAGGGCAACGGCCGGGTCGTCATCAAGGCCCAGGTCAAGACCGGGGGTCGCGGCAAGGCCGGCGGCGTCAAGCTCGCCTCGTCTGCGGAGGAGGCCGAGCAGATCGCGGGCGAGATCCTCGGCATGGACATCAAGGGCCACACCGTGCACCGGGTGATGATCGCCCCGGCGGCGGCGATCGTCGAGGAGTACTACTTCTCGGTGCTGCTGGACCGGGCCAACCGGACCTACCTCGCGATGGCCTCCCGCGAGGGCGGCATGGAGATCGAGCAGCTCGCGGTCGAGAAGCCTGAGGCACTGGCCCGGGTCGCCGTCGACGCCCTCACCGGCATCGACGCGGCGAGCGCTCGCGACATCGCCGTCAAGGGAGGCTTCCCGGACGATGTGCTCGACGAGGTGGCCGCGGCCATCGTGACGCTCTGGGGCGTGTTCGTCAGCGAGGATGCGACGCTGGTGGAGGTCAACCCGTTGGTGAAGACCGCCGACGGTCGCATCGTCGCCCTCGACGGCAAGATCACCCTCGACGAGAACGCCGACTTCCGGCAGGTGGGTCACGGGTCGCTCGCGGACGAGCGCTCGGCGGACCCGCTGGAGGCGAAGGCGAAGGCCAAGGGCCTCAACTACGTCAAGCTCGAGGGCGAGGTCGGTGTCATCGGCAACGGCGCCGGGCTGGTCATGTCCACCCTGGACGTCGTGGCGTACGCCGGTGAGACCTTGGCCGGACCCGGCGGTGGCGGGGTGAAGCCGGCCAACTTCCTCGACATCGGTGGTGGCGCCTCGGCCGAGGTGATGGCCAACGGGCTCGAGATCATCCTCGGCGACCCCGACGTCAGGTCGGTGTTCGTCAACGTGTTCGGCGGCATCACGGCCTGCGACGCGGTGGCCAACGGCATCGTGCAGGCCTTTGCGCTGCTGCAGGCCCGAGGGGACGAGATTGCGCACCCCCTCGTCGTACGACTCGATGGGAACAACGCCGACGAGGGGCGCCGGATCCTCACCGAGGCCGCGCTGCCGCTGCTCGAGCAGGTCGACACGATGGACGGCGCAGCGGCCCGGGCCGCCGAGCTGGCTGCGGCGGGGAGGTAGGGGACATGGCCATCTGGCTGACCGAGAACTCGAAGATCATCGTCCAGGGCATCACCGGCTCGGAGGGCACCAAGCACACGCGGCGCATGGTCGCGTCGGGCGCGCAGGTCGTCGGCGGGGTCAACCCCCGCAAGGCTGGCACGACGGTCGACGCCGACGGCACCGCGGTGCCGGTGTTCGCCTCGGTCGCCGAGGCGATGAGTGAGACCGGTGCCGGCGTGTCGGTGGTCTTCGTGCCGCCGCCGTTCGCGAAGGCTGCGGTGATGGAGGCCGTCGACGCGTCGATGCCGCTGTGCGTCGTCATCACCGAGGGCATCCCGGTGCACGACAGTGCCGCCCTGCACCAGTACGCGGTCAACGCCGGCGCCACCCGGATCATCGGTCCCAACTGCCCCGGCCTGATCAGCCCCGGTGCCTCCAACGCCGGCATCATCCCGGCCGACATCACCAAGGCGGGGCGCATCGGGCTCGTGTCGAAGTCCGGCACCCTGACCTATCAGATGATGTACGAGCTGCGGGACATCGGTTTCTCGACCTGCGTCGGCATCGGTGGTGACCCGGTGATCGGGACCACGCACATCGACTGTCTCGAGGCGTTCGAGGCCGACCCCGACACCGACGCGATCGTGATGATCGGTGAGATCGGTGGCGATGCCGAGGAGCGGGCGGCGGCCTACATCGCCGACCACGTCCGCAAGCCGGTGGTCGGCTACGTCGCGGGCTTCACGGCCCCCGAGGGCAAGACCATGGGCCACGCCGGCGCGATCGTGTCCGGCTCGTCGGGCACCGCGGCGGCCAAGCAGGAGGCGCTCGAAGCCGTGGGCGTGAAGGTCGGGAAGACCCCGAGCGAGACGGCCCGGCTCATGCGGGAGATCATGACCGCCGGCTGAGTCGTCAGCCCCAGGCTGAGTCGGCGGTGGTTCCCCACGTGATCAACAGTTCCCGACACGCCGCTCGCAAGCGCGACACTACGGCGTGTTGAGAGCTGTTGATCTTTCTTGTGGCTCCGCGTGGTGCCGGTGGGACGGCTGTTGAGGCTGTTGCTGCTGTTGCGGCCAAGACGACTCAGTAGCCGCGAAAGGCCCCCTCGAAGCCTCCGGAGACCAGACGGTCGCCCAGGTGGACCGAATCCTCTCCGGAGTGGGCGATGTCGCTGAGGATGCGGTCGGCAAGCGGAAGCTGTTGATCTTTGGTGGCGAGTCTGGACGATGAAGATGCTGCAGGCGCTGCAGGCGCTGCAGGCGCTGCAGGCGCTGCAGGCGGTGCGGCTGCTGCGTCAGCTGGTGACGTCGGTGATGGCAGTCTGCGAGCGCCCGGCGGTCCACACCCAGGCGTCAGAGGCGTCGTCGCCAGGGTCTCCCATCGAGATCCACTCAAGGACCACGAGGACGTTGCCCTTCGCGACGGCGCCCATCTCGTAGTACGACAGCTCCGAGTTCGCCGATGCCGACGGGATGGAGCCGCGGGACGTTGAGCCGTCAGTGCCGGCCACGCTTCTAGGTACGCGGACCGTGACACCCCCGGCCAAGGTCACCTCGGCCGGATGCAACCGCGGCAGGTCCGCGAACCAGCCGACCCGCCGACACGATGCGAGGTCCGGCCCGATCAGCACCGGAGCCGCGACGATGGTCCGACCATGCCTGCCCCCGCCCCGCCGACGCGTCCCGCGCCGCGACAGTCACGACAGTCACGCCCGATGAGGACCACCCGAACATCGGGGACCGCGCGGACCTCCGGGACCACGCCGGCAGCGGCGCCATCGACCACGTCCACCCCGCCCACCCGCCGGTCCACCACCGTCGCCGGCATCGTGGCCGCCGGTCGCTCGGCAGGTCTCGGCGTCCTCGCGGTGCTGCTCCCCGTGCTGCTCGGTTGGGTGAGCGCCGCCGACAGCGGCGCCGACGCGCCCTCGGCCATCGCGACCGCCCTGCAGGCCTGGCTGCTCGGTCACCACGCGAGTCTCGTGGTGCCCGGTGGCCACGTCGCGCTCGCGCCGCTCGGACTCACGCTGATCCCGGTGACCCTGCTGCACCTCACCACCCTGCGCGTGGGCCGCGACCTGCGGGTGAGCGGCCGCTCCGACGCCATCGGGCTGACCACCGCGGTCACCGCGTCGTACGCCGTGATCGCGACGCTCGTGTCCCTGCTGGCGCGCACCTCGGCGGTGCATGTGGTGCCGTCGTCGGCCTTCCTCGGCGCGGCTGCGATCGCGGCCGTGGGGGGTGGCGCCGGCGCGATCCGGGCCAGCGGCGGCTGGTCAGGGGTAGCCGACCGACTGCTCGTCGGCGTCCGTCAGGCGGTCCGACCTGCCGGTGCAGCCCTTGCGATGCTCCTCGGTTCGGGGGCCCTGCTCGTCGGGGGCTCGCTCGCCGCCCACCGGCACCAGGCCGGCGCGCTTGTCCAGAGCCTGGACGCCGGCGTCGGCGGCGGGGTGCTCCTGGGGCTGCTCTGCCTGCTCTACGTGCCCACCGCGGCGATCTGGGGCCTCGCCTTCGTCACCGGACCGGGGTTCGCGGTCGGTGCCGGCACGTTGGTCTCGCCGGGCGGCACCGACCTCGGCGCCGTGCCGGGCCTGCCCCTGCTCGCCGCGCTGCCGCAGGAACCCGGCCCGGTGTGGGCGCCGATGGTGCTGCTCGTGCCGCTGGCGGCCGGAGCGTTGGCAGCCGTCTTCGCCCGGCGCGGCAGGCCCATCGCTTCCCTCTCTACCGCCACCGCTTCCCCCACGCTGACCGCTGCGGTCCTCACCAGCGCGGCACGGCTTGCCGGCTCTGTCGGAGTGCTGGTCGCCGCGGCCGCCAGCATCCTGGCTGCCCTCTCCGCGGGCGCGGCAGGACCCGGACGCCTCGCCCACACCGGCCCCACCTGGTGGCTGGTGGGGCCGGTGGCCGGGGCCGAGGTCGCCGTCGCGATGATGCTGACGCTGGTGCTGCTGCAGCGGTTCCGCCCGATCCCCTGAGCCGCCGATAGGGTCAACCATCGTGCAGCACGGGAGGAGTCGCGCCGCCGGCACGGCTGCGCGCGTCGTCGTGCTCGCGTCGGGCGCGGGCTCCACCCTGCAAGCCCTCCTGGACGCTGCGCTCGACCCGGCGTACGGCGTGCTGCTCGCGGCCGTCGGAGCCGACCGGCCCGGCACCGGCGCACTGGACCGCGCCCGCAGCGCTGGGACCCCGACGTTCGTCTGCCAGTTCAGTGATCATGCCGACCGGGCCGCCTGGGACAACGCCCTTGCCGACGAGGTCGCTGCGCACGACCCCGACCTCGTCGTGTCGGCGGGGTTCATGCGGCTGCTCGGGCCGGCGTTCCTCGACCGCTTCGGCGGCCGGGTGGTCAACAGCCACCCGGCGCTGCTGCCGGCGTACCCCGGCATGCACGGTGCCCGGGACGCCCTCGTCGGCGGCGCGAAGATCACCGGCGTGACGCTCTTCGTCGTCGACGGCGGCGTCGACACCGGCCCGATCGTGGCGCAACGCGCGGTGCCCGTCCTCGACGACGACGACGAGACGACGCTGCACGAGAGGATCAAGGTCGAGGAGCGGGCGATGCTCGTCGACGTCATCGGCCGGATGGCCCGCGAGGGCTGGACGGTCACCGGCAGGAAGGTCACCATCCCGTGAGCAGCACCCCCGCCAACCTCGACCAGGTGCCGATCCGGCGGGCGCTGCTCAGCGTCTACGACAAGACCGGGCTCGAGGACCTCGCCCTCGGACTGCACGCCGCCGGCGTCGCGCTGGTGTCGACCGGATCGACCGCAGCGCGCATCGCAGCGGCCGGCGTGCCGGTCACCCCGGTCGAGGATCTCACCGGGTTCCCCGAGTGCCTCGACGGCCGGGACAAGACGTTCCCCCCGCGGGTGCACGCCGGCATCCTCGCCGACCGACGCCTGCCCGACCACGTGCGCCAGCTCGCTGAGCTCGGTGTCGAGCCGTTCGACCTCGTCGTGGTCAACCTCTATCCCTTCCGCGAGACCGTCGCCTCCGGTGCCGCCAATGACGACGTCGTCGAGCAGATCGACATCGGCGGTCCCTCGATGGTGCGCGCCGCCGCCAAGAACCACCCGTCGGTCGCGGTCGTCGTCGACCCGGCTCGTTACGACGACGTCCTCGCGGCCGTGCGGGCGGGCGGCTTCGACCTGGCCGCCCGGCGTCGGCTCGCGGCCGGCGCCTTCGCGCACACGGCGGCCTACGACGCGGCGGTCGCGTCCTGGTGCGCACGCGAGCTCGTTGACGACGGCCAGTGGTGGCCGTCGTACGCCGGACTGGCGCTCGAACGCGCCGGCGTCCTGCGCTACGGCGAGAACCCACACCAGTTGGGCGCGCTGTACGTCGACCAGCAGGCGACTCCTGGCATCGCGCAGGGCACGGTGCTGCACGGCAAGGAGATGTCCTACAACAACTATGTCGACGCAGATGCCGCTCTGCGCACGGCATATGACTTCATCGCCCCGGCGGTCGCCATCATCAAGCACGCCAACCCCTGCGGCATCGCAGTCGTCGCCGACACCGACGACATCGCGGTCGCGCACGCTGCCGCGCACGCCTGCGACCCGGTGTCGGCTTTCGGTGGTGTGGTCGCGGCCAATCGGCCGGTCAGCCTGGCGATGGCGCTGGCGCTGGCCGAGGTCTTCACCGAGGTGGTGGTCGCGCCGGGCTTCGACGATGACGCGTTCGCCGTCCTCACCCGGAAGAAGAACGTTCGCCTTCTCGAGCTGCCGGAGGGGCTGACCCGTGACAGCCTCGAGCTGCGGCAGGTGTCCGGCGGCGTCCTCGTGCAGACCGCGGACCGGCTTGACGCCCCCGGCGACGACCCGGCGACCTGGACCCTTGCCACCGGGACTGCCGCTGACGACGCGACCTTGGCCGACCTCGTCTTTGCGTGGCGCGCCTGTCGCGCGGTCAAGTCCAACGCCATCCTGCTCGCGGCCGGTCGCGCCACGGTCGGTGTCGGCATGGGCCAGGTCAACCGTGTCGACTCGGCCCGGCTCGCGGTGACCCGGGCCGGCGACCGGGCGGCCGGGTCCGTCGCGGCCTCGGACGCATTCTTTCCCTTCGCCGACGGGCTGCAGGTCCTCCTGGACGCGGGTGTGCGGGCAGTGGTGCAGCCCGGCGGGTCGATGCGCGACGACGAGGTCGCCGCCGCGGCCACCGCAGTGGGCGTGACGATGTACCTGACCGGCGTGCGGCACTTTGCGCACTGACGGTCGTCCCCGGCCCCGCCCCGGCAGGACGCCGGGTAAAGAAACGGTCACGACCGGCCAGATCGCCCTACGGGGGCGGCTTCACCCTGCCGAGGAGCACAGGGACGGGGATCGGACGACCAGATCGGGAGCAGGGTGAGCGGCATACAGGATCGATCCGTGACGCTGCCCGCTGCCCTCGGCCGGCTGGTCGCCGTCATCGGTGGCCTGCAGGCGGCGCTGTGGCTGGGGTCGCCGACGACTCTGCTGCGCATCCTGCCGGGCGTTCTGCCGACCAAGCCCTCCTCGTCGCTGGCGTTGCTGCTGATCGGCACTGTCCTGGGCTTCCGACTTGTTGCGCCGGTGCGTCGCGCGTTTCTTGCCGGCGCCGGAATCTTGGCCGTGGAAGGCGTGGTCGCTCAGTTGCTGGACCGCCCGCTGCTGACCTCCGCGGGCCTCTACCCCGCGGCGTGGCAACCTGTGCACCTGGACGGCCGGATGGCCCTGGCGACCGCAGTCGTGCTGCTGGCGCTGGTCGCCGGCGTCCTCATCGCCGCCCGTCGACCGACGGTTGCCACCTTGTTGGGTGTGCTGGGCTTCGTGCTGGGCCTGGTCAGCCTGGTAGGGCACCTGTACGGAGTAGCGGCGCTGACCACGACGGAGTCGGCCACTGCCATGCCTGCCCCGACGGCTGTCGCCTGCGTGCTCGCCGCGTGCTCGATGCTGACGCGGGACCCGGGGCTGCTGGTGTCGCGCGCGCTGCGCGACGAGGGCGCGGCCGGGTCACTGTTCCGCCAGCTCGTGATGCCCGCGATGGTCACGCCGGTACTGGTCGGCCTGGCCATCATCCAGGCCGAGCGCTGGGGGACGTTCGACGCGGCCTACGGCCAGGGCCTGCTCGTGCTGGTGCTGACCGTCGGCACAATCGCTGTTGTCCTGCTGGCGGCCCGGACAGCCTCCCGGGCCGAGACCGGGCGGGCTGTGGCCGAGGACCGAGAGCGGCTGCGCTTCGTGCTCGACAGCACTCCGGTGGGCATCGTCGAGGTGGACGCGAGGGGAAACCGTTCGTACGCCAACCGCCGGTGGACCGAGCTGACCGGGCGGGACGAGGGCAGCATGGCAGACCCGTTCGAGATCGTGCACCCCGAGGATCGAGCGGCGCTGTCGGCAGCGTGGTCGGCAGCCGTGGACGCAGGAGAGGACTTTGCGTCGCGTTACCGCTATCTGCGCGCGGACGGCAGCACGATCTGGGTCAGCTCCCGGGCGACCGCCCTCAAGAACCGGCACGGCAAGACCGACCGCTGGCTCGTGACCGTGACCGACATCACCGAGAACGTCGAGGCGCAGCACCGTCTCGAGGATTCGGAGCGGCGTTACCGCTCGGTCGTCGCGACGATGGCCGAGGGTGTCGTTCTGCAAGGCCGGGACGGCGCCATCGTCACGGCCAACGAGGCAGCCTCCCGGTTGCTCGGGCTCTCGACGGAGCAGCTGCGTGGGCTCACGTCGGTCGATCCGCGCTGGCGCGCAGTGCACGAGGACGGCTCGGACTTCCCCGGCGCGGAGCACCCGCCGATGGTGGCTCTGGCAACGGGTCAGCCCGTGCGCGGCGTCACCATGGGAGTGCACCGGCCGGACGGCTCGCTGGTATGGCTCGAGATCTCCTCCGAACCGCTGGTCGAGCCGGGGCCGGCGGGCGCCGACGTGGTGTCGGCTGCGGTGACCACCTTCAGTGACGTCACCGCGACCCGGGCCGCGGCACGCGCCCTGGCGCGCAGCGAGGAGCAGTTCCGGTCCGCGATGGAGCATGCGCCGATCGGCATGGCGCTGGTGCATCTGGACGGCACGTTCATGGAGGTCAACCGCGCGTTGTGCCGACTTGTCGGATACGACGAGACCGAGCTGCTGGGTCGCAGCCTCCAACAGATCACCCACCCCGACGACATCGAGGGCGACCTCGACAGCTTGTCGCGCCTGCGCGGTGGCAGCGTGGACCACTACACGGTGGAGAAGCGCTACATCACCCGCTCCGGCGAGGTCGTGTGGGTCCTGCTCGCGGTCTCGATGGCCCGCGACGAGGACCACAGGCCGTCGCACTTCATCGCCCAGATCCAGGACATCTCGTCCTCGCGGGAGGAGCAGCAGCAGCTCGCCCACCGCGCCATGCACGACCCGCTCACTGGCCTCGCCAACCGCGACCTGCTGATGGACCGCATCGACCACGCGCTGGCCCGGTCGCGTCGCACGGACCGCAGCGACCGCGCCACGATGGTGCTCTTCTGCGACCTCGACCGCTTCAAGGAGGTCAACGACACCTACGGCCACGAGGTCGGCGACCTGGTGCTGCTCACGGTGGCCGACCGCCTTCGCGGCGTCGTACGACCCAGTGACACCGTGAGCCGGCTCGGAGGCGACGAGTTTGTCGTGGTCGCTGAAGGGGTGCCGCACGACCTCGAGCAGCGCGCTCTGGCCGACCGGGTGCGCGCCGCCCTCGACGAGCCGCTGCACGTCGCCGGCCACGTCGTACGCAGCGGCGCGAGCATCGGCGTGGCCGTCGCCCGCGAGGGTGACGATGCGCGCTCGCTGCTGCGCGAGGCCGACGCCGCGATGTACCGCGTCAAGGCACGCAGCCGGGCGGGGTACGTCGCCGGCTGAGCGCGCGTGCCAGACTCGGGGCCCGTGAGCGCGACGATCCTCGACGGCAAGGCGGCTGCGGCCGACATCCGGAGCGACCTGACCACTCGGGTGGCCGGGCTGCGCGAGCGGGGCGTCGTCCCTGGCCTCGGGACCGTGCTCGTCGGCGACGACCCGGGCAGCCACTCCTACGTCGCGGGCAAGCACCGCGACTGCGCGCAGGTCGGCATCACGTCGTTGCAGCGTGAGCTGCCGGCCGATGCCAGCCAGGCCGACGTCGAGGCGGTGGTCGACGAGCTCAACGCCGATCCCGCGTGCACCGGCTACATCGTGCAACTGCCGTTGCCTCGCGGTCTCGATGCCGGCGCCGCGCTGACGCGGATGGACCCGGCCAAGGACGCCGACGGCCTGCACCCGACCAACCTCGGGCGGCTCGTGCTGGGGGAGGACGGCCCGTTGCCCTGCACGCCGCGCGGCATCGTCGCTCTGCTGCGTCGCTATGACGTGGCTCTGGACGGGGCCGAGGTCGTGGTCGTCGGCCGCGGTGTCACTGTCGGTCGACCGCTTGGGCTGCTGCTGACCCGGCGCTCCGAGAACGCCACCGTCACCCTCTGCCACACCGGAACCCGGGATCTTGCCGCCCACCTGCGCCGCGCCGACGTGATCGTTGCCGCGGCCGGCGTACCCGGCCTCGTGACCGCCGACGCCGTCCGACCCGGTGCGGCGGTCGTGGACGTCGGCATCACCCGCACGCCGGCTGGACTCGTGGGCGACGTCGACCAGGGGGTGCGCACGGTCGCCGGCCACCTGGCGCCGGTGCCCGGGGGAGCCGGCCCGATGACCCGGGCGATGCTGCTGCTGAACGTGGTGGAGTCGGCCGAGCGCGGGCTTCGAGCCGGGCACCCGGCCGGGTGAGCGACGACACGGGCAGCAGCGAGGAGCTGCCGCCGATCAGGGGCGGCTGGGTGGGTCGGCAGTGGCCGCTCCTGACCGTGCTGGGCGGCGGCGTCGCCGGCCTCGGACTGGTGGCGCTGGACCACTTCCGCCCGGGGTGCCTCCTGCTCGGTGGCTCGGTGCTCGCAGCCGGCCTTGCGCGGCTGCTGCTGCCCAGCCGGCGGGTCGGTCTGCTCGTCGTGCGCAGCCGGCCGTTCGACGTCATGGTGCTGGTCACCATGGGGCTGTCGCTGGTCGTGCTCGCCGTCGTCGTGCCTACCGCCACCTGAGCCTTGGCGCCGTACGGCCGTGCTGAGATAGCCTCGCCGCACCAGATATCTTGATGACGAGAGACTTGGAGACCCACCATGGCCCGGACGCCTGTCACGGTCACCGTCACCGGCGCGGCCGGTCAGATCGGTTATGCGCTGCTCTTCCGCGTCGCGTCCGGCCAGCTGCTCGGCCCGGATGTCCCGGTGCGCCTGCGGTTGCTCGAGATCGCACCCGCGCTCAAGGCAGCAGAGGGCACGGCGATGGAACTCGACGACTGCGCCTTCCCGCTGCTGTCCGGCATCGACATCACCGACGACGCCCGGGCCGCCTTCGACGGGGTCAATGTGGCCCTGCTCGTCGGCGCCCGGCCGCGCTCGGCCGGCATGGAGCGCGGCGACCTGCTCGAGGCCAACGGTGGCATCTTCGCTCCCCAGGGCGAGGCGATCAACGCCGGTGCGGCGGACGACGTACGCATCCTGGTCGTGGGCAACCCCGCCAACACCAACGCCCTCATCGCCTCCTCCCACGCCCCCGATGTGCCAGCCGAGCGGTTCACCGCGATGACCCGCTTGGACCACAACCGCGCCGTCAGTCAGCTGGCGACGCGGACCGGTAGTGCCGTCACCGACATCGCCCGGCTGGCGATCTGGGGCAACCACTCGGCCACGCAGTATCCCGACATCACCCACGCCACCATCGGCGGCAAGCCCGCGACCGAGGTCGTCGACGACCAGGCCTGGGTGGCCGACATCTTCATCCCGACGGTGGCCAAGCGCGGTGCTGCCATCATCGAGGCGCGCGGTGCGTCTTCTGCCGCCTCGGCTGCCAATGCCGCGGTCGACCACGTCTTCAGCTGGGTCAACGGCACCCCCGAGGGTGACTGGACCTCGGCGGCCCTGTCCAGCGACGGGTCCTACGGCGTGCCCGAGGGGCTGATCAGCTCGTTCCCGGCCGTGTCGCGCGACGGCGCGTGGCAGATCGTGCCGGACCTCGCCATCGACGACTTCTCCCGCGCCCGCATCGACGCCTCGGTCGCCGAGCTCGTCGAGGAACGCGACGCCGTCAGCGGCCTCGGCCTTCTCGGTCGCTGACCGGCATCTCTTCCGACCACCAACACCACCCCCGACCGCAGACGAGGAGCACCTCCGTGGCGAAGATCAAGGTCCAGAACCCGGTCGTCGAGATCGACGGCGACGAGATGACGCGCATCATCTGGGCGTTCATCAAGGACCGGTTGATCCACCCCTACCTCGACATCGACCTCGACTACTACGACCTCGGCATCGAGCACCGGGACGCGACCGACGACCAGGTCACGGTCGACGCGGCCGAGGCGATCAAGCGGCACGGTGTCGGGGTCAAGTGCGCCACGATCACCCCCGACGAGGCCCGGGTCGAGGAGTTCGGGCTGAAGAAGATGTACGTCTCGCCGAACGGCACGATCCGCAACATCCTCGGCGGGGTCGTGTTCCGCGAGCCCATCATCATCAGCAACATCCCTCGTCTGGTGCCGGGCTGGACCAAGCCGATCGTGATCGGCCGGCACGCGCACGGCGACCAGTACAAGGCGACCAACTTCGTCGTCCCCGGTGCCGGTGAGCTGACGATGACGTTCACCCCGAAGGACGGTTCCGAGCCGATCCAGCACGTGGTGGCGACGTACGGTGACGACGGTGGGGTCGCCATGGGCATGTACAACTTCACCGCCTCGATCAGGGACTTCGCCCGTGCGTCGTTCGCCTACGGTCTGCGCCGCGACTACCCCGTCTATCTCTCCACCAAGAACACCATCCTGAAGGCGTACGACGGTGCCTTCAAAGACATCTTCGCTGAGGTGTTCGAGGCGGAGTTCAAGGCCGACTTCGAGGCCAAGGGCCTGACCTACGAGCACCGGCTGATCGATGACATGGTGGCCGCCGCCATGAAGTGGGAGGGCGGCTATGTCTGGGCCTGCAAGAACTACGACGGCGACGTGCAGTCCGACACCGTGGCGCAGGGCTTCGGCTCGCTCGGCCTGATGACCTCGGTGCTGATGACCCCGGACGGCAGGACGGTCGAGGCCGAGGCGGCGCACGGCACCGTCACCCGGCACTATCGCCAGCACCAGCAGGGCAAACCGACGTCGACCAACCCGATCGCCTCGATCTTCGCGTGGACCGGCGGACTCAAGCATCGCGGCACCCTCGACGGCACGCCCGAGGTCACCAGCTTCGCAGCGGCGCTCGAGGCGGTGTGCATCTCGACCGTCGAGAGCGGCGTGATGACCAAGGACCTGGCCACCTTGGTAGGCCTGGACCAGGCGTGGGCGACCACCGAGGACTTCCTGGCGGCCCTCGACACGAACCTGGCCGCCACCCTGTCCGCGCGAGCCTGAAGACGACCGACGAGGCGTCTGTGGCAGCAGCCGAGGTCAGCCCAGTCGGTGTGCTCCCGCGGCCGGGCTGGTCTCGAACGCCGTCGGCTCCTCATAGCCCTCCCGGCCGTAGGCTGTCGTCACGGCCGCCATGGTCGCCCCCGCGTCGGCCGTGAGCACCACAGCACAGCCACCGAAGCCTCCACCGGTCATCCGGGCGCCGGCCGCCCCTGCCTCCAACGCCGCATCGACGAGGACGTCGAGCTCCGGGCAGCTGATCTCGTAGTCGTCCCGCATCGATGCGTGGGACGCGGTCATCGCCGCTCCCACCGCCTCCCAGTCCGACGACCGCAGCGCGGCGACTGCCGCCCTGGTCCGCACGTCCTCGGTGACGATGTGCTGCACCCGCCGCCGCAGCTCGTCGGACGACAGTCGGGCCAGGGTGACCTCGAGCTGCTCCGGCGCGATCTCCCGCAGCGCCTCGATACCGAGCTCGGCGCACGCCTGCTCGCAGGAGCGTCGACGCTCGCCATAGGCGTTGTCGGCGTGCGCGTGGTGCACCCGGGAGTCGACGATGAGCAGCGCGAGGCCGGCCGATGCCGGGTCGAGCGGCACCTGCTCGGTGGACATGCCGCGCGTGTCGAGGAGCAGGGCATGGCCGGCCGAGCACAGCATGGAGGCCCGCTGGTCCATCGGACCGGTGGGCGCCCCGACGGCGTCGTTCTCGGCCTGCTGGGCAAGCTCGGCCAGCCGCTCACCGGTCAGGCCGAGTCCGTGCAGGTCGTTGACCGCGAGTGCCACGGCACACTCGATCGATGCCGACGACGACAGGCCGGACCCGAGTGGCACCCGCCCGTCGAGGACGAGGTCGACGCCACCGAGGCGGTGACCGGCTTCTCTGAGTGCCCAGACCACACCCAGGACGTACGCCGACCAGCCCGCCATCCGGTCCGGCGCGAGCTCGCCGATGCGGGCCTCCACGACGGCGTCGCTGCTGTTGCTTCCGGTGCGCTGCAGTGACATGACCCGCACGACGTCGTCGTCACGGCGCCCCGCGGCCACGTCGGCCCTGGCCTCGATCGCGAAGGGCAGCACCAGGCCCTGGTTGTAGTCGGTGTGCTCGCCGATGAGGTTGACCCGGCCCGGAGCAGCCCAGGCCCCCTCGGGAGCCCGGCCGGTCAGTGCGCGGAACGCCGCGACAGCTTCTCGCGCGGAGTCGCTGTCGGTGGATGTCATCGATGGCTCACTGCGGCAGAGCCTCGCGCAGCATGGCCGCGGCCTGCTCGGGTGCGATGTCGTTGATGAATGCACCCATGCCGGACTCGGAGCCGGCAAGGAACTTCAACTTGTTGGCGGCCCGCTTGATGGAGAACACCTCCAGATGCAGCGAGGCCAGGTCGCGATCGACGCGCACCGGTGCCTGGTGCCAGGCCGAGATGTAGGGCAGTGGCGCGTCGTAGAGGCAGTCCATTGCTCGCAGCACGTCGAGGTAGATGTGAGGGAAGTCGTCGCGGGCCCCGTCACTCAGAGCCGGCAGGTCGGGCACCCCGACCCGGGGGTAGAGGTGCACCTCGACCGGCCAGCGTGCGGCGAACGGCACGAAGGCGACCCAGTGCTCGCTGCTCGTGACGACCCGGGAGCCGTCGGCCAGCTCGTGGGCGAGCCGGTCAGCGAACAGGTCACGCCCGGTGCGCTCCCGGTGCCGGCGGGCCGACTCGAGCTTGGTGCGGCTGCGCGGTGGCAGGAAGGGATAGCCGTAGATCTGGCCGTGCGGGTGCCCGAGGGTGACCCCGATCTCCTCGCCGCGGTTCTCGAAGCAGAAGACCTGCTCGACGAAGGGCAGCTCGCTCAGCCCGAGGGTCCGGTCGATCCAGGCGTCCAGCACCAGGCGGACCCGCTCGGGCGGCAGCTGGCTCATCGGACGGTCGTGGTCGGAGGTGAAGCAGACCACCTCGCAGCGTCCCAGGCCCGGTCGGCGCAGCTCGCCGTTCTCGTTGCTGCTGTTGGTGTCTGTCGGGTTGCCATCGATGGCTTCGGCGAAGGAAGGGAACCTGTTCTCGAACACCACGACGTCGTAGTCCGCGGCCGGCACCTCCGTGTGCTTGCCGCCGTGCGACGGGCACAGCGGGCAGTCGTCGGCAGAGGGCAGATGCGTGCGGCCCTGCCGGTGCGAGGCGATCGCCACCCACTCGTCGAGGACGTCGTCGTAGCGGATCTCGGTGGCGGTCGTCGTCGGCTCGAGGTCGCGCTCGTCGACCACGGTGCTGCGGTCGGTGGTGGCCGCGGTCGCATCGTCGTCGAAGTAGATCAGCTCGCGGCCGTCAGCCAGCAGCGTGAGAGTGCGTCTCATCCCGCCCCCCCTCCGGTGGTCGCTGTCGAGGACGCATCGGCGACGGCGGCAACGGCCGGGGGCACGGTCGCGAGTCGGACGTCGCCGACCTGGTCGGTGAGCACGGTGAGAGCGTCGGCATCCAGGCCGGCATCGGTCACCAGCACATCGGCATCGGAGAGGGTGGCGATCGTCGAGATGCCGACCACGCCCCACTTGGTGTGGTCGGCGACGACTGCGAGGCGACGACCGGACTTGGCCAAGGCCCGGCTGGTCTCGGCCTCGACCAGGTTGGGGCTGGTGAAGCCGGTCCGGTCGTCCATGCCGTGCACCCCGAGGAAGACGATGTCGAGGTTGAGCGAGCGCAGCGTGGCCACCGCAACAGGTCCGACAAGGGCGTCGGAGGGCGTGCGTACGCCGCCGGTCAGCACGATCGTCTGGTCCGGCCGGGCTGCGGCGTAGAACACCTGGGCGATCTGCACCGAGTTGGTGACCACGGTGATGCCGGCGACGTCGAGCAGGTGGTGGGCCAACGTCCACGTCGTGGTGCCGGCGGAGAGGCCCACTGCGCTTCCCGGGTGCACGAGCCGGACGGCCAACCTCGCGATGGCGTCCTTCTCCCGGCGCTCGCGGCCCGACTTGGTCTCGAAGCCCGGCTCGTCGGTGCTCGTGAGCCCGGGCGCGGTCGCGCCGCCGTGCACCTTGTCGAGCAGCCCCGCCCTGGCCAGCAGGTCGAGGTCGCGACGCACTGTCATGTCCGACACCGCGAGCAGCCGGGTCAGGTCGCTCACCCGCACCGCGCCGCGTTCGCGCACGCGGTCGACGATGAACGACTGCCGCTCGCGGGCCAGCACGTCAGACCTCTTCGCGGATCACGGCGACGCCACCGGCCGCGACCGTGACGCTGCCGGCGCACTGCCGGTCGGACACGAGATCGGTACCGGTCACCGGCACCTCGGCCGGCGCGTCGGTGTGGTTGAGCACGAAGATGAAGGAGCGCGGGCTGCCTTCGGTGCTGCTGCGGCGGACGACCTCGACCCCGGGCCGGTCGTGGGTGGCCACCCCCGTCGAGGCGCACAGCTCGCGCACCAGAGCCGCGGTGCCACTCGCGCCGAGCCGGGTGGCGAGGTACCAGGCGGTTCCGGTGCCGGCGGTGTGCCGGGTCAGGGCGGGTACGCCGGCGGCCGGGCCGTCGGCAAAGGTCGAGACCGCCTCGGCGCCGGTGAGCCGCACGTGCTCGGTCCACACGTCGGCCCGCTGTGCGTCGAGCAGTCCACCGGACAACGACACCGACTCGCCCGCGCGCAACGGGGCGAACTCCTCGGTGCAGATGCCGAGTAGGTCGCGGTAGGCACCGGGATAGCCGCCGAGGCGGATGTGGTCGTTCTCGTCGACGATGCCGCTCCAGTAGGTGACCAGGGCGGCGCCGCCCCCCTCGACGTACGACCGGAGGTTCGCGGCGTCGGCATCGGAGGTGAGATAGAGCGTCGGCACGACGACGAGGGGATACCGACTGAGGTCGTCACCGGGTCGCACCATGTCGACGGTCACCCCGGCGTCCCAGAACGCGCGGTAGAACGCGTGGTGCCGGTCGAGGTAGGTGACATCGCTGCTCGGGTGGCTGTCGAGCTCGCAGGCCCACCGGGCCTGCCAGTCGACCATCATCGCGACCTCGCCCCGGACCGTGGTCCCGGCGACGTCCTCGATCGCCTTGAGTGCCGCGCCGAGCTCGACCACTTCTCGCCAGAGCCTGGTGTCGGTGCCGGCGTGCGGGAGCAGCGCCGAGTGGAACTTCTCGGCTCCGGCCCGGGCGGCCCGCCACTGGAAGAAGCACACCGCGTCCGCGCCGCGGGCGACGTGCGCGAGGCTGTTGCGCATCATCTGGCCCGGTGTCTTGGCGACGTTGCGCTGCTGCCAGTTGACCGCGCTGGGCGAGTGCTCCATGAGGAACCACGGCTTGCCGTCGGCCGTCGCGCGGGTGAGGTCGGCACTCCAGGACAGCTCGATGTGACCGTCCGGGTCGTGCGCCTCCAGGTAGTGGTCCTGGGACACCACATCCAGCTCCGGGCCCCAGGTGAGGTAGTCCATGGCGCGGACGTGGTTCATCACCATGAAGTTGGTCGTCACCGGGATGCCCGGGGTCAGCTCGTGCAGCAGGTCGCGCTCGGCCGTGAAGTGCGCCAACAGCTCGTCGGAGCAGAAGCGCGCGAAGTCCAGCTGCTGGGTGGGGTTGGGGAACGTCGGGGCCCGCCGCGGTGGCAGCACCTGCTCCCAGTCGGTGTAGTTCTGGCTCCAGAACGCGGTGCCCCAAGCGTCGTTCAGGCCGCCAGGTCCGTGCAGCTCGCCGTAACGGCGCTGCAGCCAGCGACGGAACGACGTGGCCGAGACGTCGCAGTAGCAGTGCGCGTTGTGGCCACCGAGCTCGTTGGAGACGTGCCACATCACCAGGGCGGGGTGGTCACCGAATCGCTGGGCCATCGCGGCCACGAGAGCGAGTGCCCGCTCGCGGAACACCGGCGAGCTCGAGCACCACGCCTGCCGCCCGCCCGGCCACAACCGGGTGCCGTCAGCCTGCTGGGGAAGGATCTCTGGGTGAGCGGTGGTGAGCCACGGCGGAGGTGAGGCGGTGGCGGTGGCCAGGTCGACGGTCACGCCGTGGGCGTGCATGAGGTTCAGCACATCGGCAAGCCAGTCGAGCTCGAACCGGCCCTGCTCGGGCTCGAGCAGCGCCCAGCTGAAGACGCCGAGGGTGACGAGGGAGACCCCCGCCTCACCCATCAGGCGGGCGTCCTCGGCCCAGGTCTCTCGGGACCACTGCTCGGGGTTGTAGTCGCCGCCGTAGGCGATCCCGGCTGGTCGCTGCGGCCAGGCGCTCATGGCTGGGACTGTGGAGCAGGCGTCGGAAAAAGTCAACAGAACCGAACGATCATCGACCATCGAGTGTGCGCATGCTCGCAATCCCGACAAATCTGACCGGAAGCCCACCGAGCCTCCACGCGAAGGCGATGAGCGTGACCAACGTGTTACGTGCCGATGTCGGCCAAGTCCTTGACACCGTTCGTGACGGGGATCACTGTGTGCCCATTGTTCGAATCTGTTCGTTCGTGTGACCGTTCGAACCCGCACCACCGGCCGTCGATGTGACTGTCGCACCACGCAGCCCACCCCAGACATCCCTTCGGAGGGGACAGATGCCCACGTTCGAGTCTCAGGAGCACTACCTCGCCAGCATGGTCCCGCCGTCGGCGGGACCTGGTGGCTTCTCCCGCCGGGGGGTCCTCAAGGGCGCTGCCGGTGCGGGCGCCGCACTCTCGGTGTCCGGTCTGCTGGCCGCCTGCGGTGGCAGCAGCAGCGGCGGCAAGGCCGGCACCAGCAGCTCGCCCTCGGGCGCGGCGTCGAGCGGCGGGGGCAGCACCGCCACCGGCACAGTGACCATCGGCTCCAACGCCTCGGACGCCGTGCCGAAGAAGGCCTTCGCTGACGTGTTTGCCGCCTTCACAGCGGCCACGAAGATCGAGGCCAAGGTCAACACCGTTGACCACAACACGTTCCAGGAGCAGATCAACACGTACCTGCAGGGTGGCCCGGACGACGTCTTCACCTGGTTCGCGGGCTACCGGATGCGCTTCTTCGCCTCCCAGGGTCTCGCGGGTGACATCAGCGACGTGTGGGACAAGATCGGAGGCGACTTCAGCGACGGGTTCAAGAAGGCCGCGACGGGCGACGACGGCAAGCAGTACTTCGTTCCGATCTACAACTACCCGTGGGTCGTGATGTACCGCAAGAGCGTGTTCGCCGACCGTGGCTACACCGCGCCGAAGACCGTGGACGAGCTCAACACCCTCGGTGCTGCGATGAAGAAGGACGGCCTCAACCCGATCGCGTTCGCCGACAAGGACGGCTGGCCGGCGATGGGCACCTTCGACATCATCAACATGCGCGTCAACGGCTACGACTTCCATGTCAGCCTGATGGCCGGCAAGGAGTCGTGGGAGGACGCCAAGGTCAAGAAGGTGTTCGACACCTGGAAGAGCCTTCTCCCGCTGCACCAGTCGGGGTCGCTCGGCCGCACCTGGCAGGAGGCTGCGCAGTCCCTGGTGAAGAAGGAGTCGGGGATGTACTTCCTCGGGACCTTCGCCTCGCAGCAGTTCACCGGTGCCGACCTCGAGGACCTCGACTTCTTCGCCTTCCCCGAGATCGACCCGGCGCACGGTGTCGACTCCATCGACGCCCCCATCGACGGCATGATGATGTCGGCCAAGCCGAAGAACGAGGCCGCCGCCAAGGCGTTCCTGACCTACCTGGCCTCGGCGGACGCCGAGAAGGTCTACCTCAAGACCGACCCGGGCGACGTGGCCGCAAACAAGAACTTCGACGCCAGCGGCTACAACGCGGTGCAGAAGAAGTCGGCCGAGATCATCGGTGCGACGACCAACATCGCGCAGTTCCTCGACCGCGACACCCGGCCCGACTTCGCCTCGACGGTGATGATCCCTGCGATCCAGGACTTCATCAAGAACCCGAACGACATCGACGGGCTCACCAAGAGCATCGAGAAGCAGAAGAAGTCCATCTTCGTCTGACATGTGTTGACTCAGGGGCTCCTGGGCGCGGATCGTCGACCCGACGGACCGCGCCCAGGCGCATTCCGGCTCCCTGCTGCGGGTGCCGGCACCGGCCACGAGAGGTGACGACATGACCACCACCGACGCCCCGGCTACGATCCCGGCACCAGCGACGGCCCGCAGGTCGCGGCGTCGTCGGCCGGGTGGTTTCGGGACCTTCGCCCGGCTCACCCTCGGCGACCGGGTGGCCGTGGCGCTGATGGTGGGTGTGCCCACCCTGTTGGTCCTGTGGCTGGTCTGGCTGCCGGCGATCGCCTCGGTCGCGTTGAGCTTTGCCAGCTGGACCGGCATCGGCGGCGTCGGAACGATCAACTGGATCGGCGTGGAGAACTACACGAACGTCTTCACCAACTACCCGCCGTTCCAGCCGGCGATCCAGCACAACCTGATCTGGCTCGGAGTGCTGTTCGCCGCCGCGACGCCGCTCGGGGTCTTCCTCGCGGTGCTGCTGGACAAGGAGATGAAGGGCAGCCGGTTCTACCAGTCGGCGCTCTTCCTCCCGGTGGTTCTCTCGTTGGCGCTGGTCGGCTTCATGTGGCAGCTGATCTACTCCCAGGACCAGGGGCTGCTCAACCAGGTCACCGGGCTGCACACCGACTGGTACGGCGACCCGAGCGTCAACCTGTGGGCCGTGCTCGTCGCCACCTGTTGGCGACAAACCGGCTACGTGATGCTTCTCTACCTCGCCGGCCTGAAGGCCGTCGACCCGTCGCTGCGCGAGGCTGCCACGATGGACGGCGCGAGCGAGACGCAGACCTTCTTCCGGGTCGTCTTCCCGGTCATGCGCCCTATCAACATCATCGTGCTCGTCATCACCTTCATCGAGGCGCTGCGCGCCTTCGACATCGTCTGGGTCGTCAACAAGGGCCGCAACGGCCTCGAGCTGATCAGCGCCCTGGTCACCACCAACGTGGTCGGTGAAGCGAGCCGTATCGGCTTCGGATCGGCACTGGCCACGATCATGCTGGCGATCTCGTCGGTCTTCGTCGTCATCTACCTACGCATCGTCATGCGGGAGGACAAGTCGTGACCAGCACCGCGGTCTCCGTTCCACGCTCGGCCACCGCCGACAAGGTCACCACGTCGCAGGGGAAGCCGCGTGGGCGTCGCGTCGCGATGCACACGTTCCTCATCACGATGTCGATCCTGTGGCTCTTCCCGATCCTCTACGCCGTCCTCAGCAGCCTGCGCACCTACGCCTACACCCAGAAGCACGGCTACCTGTCCTTCGGCGGCTGGACCTTCCAGAACTACCAGGACGCCTGGACCCAGGCCGAGTTCACCAAGCACTTCGTCAACACCGCCTACATCACCATTCCGGCGGTGGCGCTGACCCTGTTTCTGTCCGCGTGCATGGCCTTCGTGCTCTCGCGGTTCACCTTCAAGCTCAACCTCACCCTGCTCGGCATCTTCCTTGCCGCCAACCTGCTGCCACAGCAGGCGTTGCTGATCCCGCTGTTCCGGATGTTCCGCGACATCAGTGTGCCGACCTGGTTCAGCGACTCGGGGACGCTGCTCAACAGCTTCTGGGCGCTCATCCTGGTCAACACGGCCTTCCAGACCGGCTTCTGCACCTTCGTCCTCTCCAACTACATGAAGACGCTGCCCCGCGAGCTCTACGAGGCGGCCGAGGTCGACGGTGCGTCGGTGGTGCGGCAGTTCTTCCAGCTGACGCTGCCGCTGTGCCGCCCGCCGCTGGCGGCGCTCGCCACCCTCCAGGTGACCTGGATCTACAACGAGTTCTTCTGGGCCACGGTGCTGCTGCAGAGCGGCGACAAGTTCCCGATCACCAGCTCTCTCAACAACCTTCGCGGTCAGTTCTTCACTGACAACAACCTGGTCGCTGCCGGTTCGGTGATCGTGGCGCTGCCGCCACTGATCGTGTTCTTCGTGCTGCAGAAGCAGTTCGTGTCAGGCCTGACCCTCGGCGCGACGAAGGGATGACCGAGCCGGACCTGAGTCCTGCCGCGGTGGCAGGGCTGATCCACCTGCGCGCCGCGGGCGCGCACCTGGTGCTCGACGTCAGCGGTGCCGGCGTACCCGCGGTGCTGCACTGGGGCGGCGACCTCGGCGAGGACCTGCCGGAGCCGTCGGTGTGGCGGCCGGCCCGGCCCCACAGTGCTGCCGACGACGATGCGCCGGTCACGCTTCTCGCCGGTGGCGTCGGTGCCACCCAGCACGCTCCTGCCCTGCGCGGGTCGCCCGCGTGGGCGCCGCAGTGGTCGCTGGGCGACGTGCAGGTTGACGGGAACGGCGTCGGTGGCGCGCTGCATGTGACGTTGCAGGCACCCGGTGCCGACGGAGCGCCCGGGTTGGGGCTGGCTGTGGCTCTCGGTCTCGACGCGCACGGCGTGCTGACGGTGTCGCACGAGCTGACCAACCAGGGCCCTGAGCCCTTCGCGGTCGGGGGACTCGAGGTCGTGCTGCCCGTGCCGGCGCACGCCACCGAGTTGCTCGACCTGACCGGCCGCTGGTGCCGAGAGCGGCACCCGCAGCGCCAGCAGTGGCTGCACCAGGGCACCTGGACCCGTGATGCGCGACGCGGTCGGAGCGGCCACGACGCGACCCTGCTGATGGTCGCGGGCACCCCGGCTTTCGCCAACCGCAGCGGCGAGGTCTGGGGCCTGCACGTGGCGTGGAGCGGTGACCACACCACCAGTGCAGAGCGGCGCCCGGACGGTCGCGGGGTGCTGCGGGCAGGGGAGCTGCTGACCTCCGGTGAGGTGGTGCTCGCGGCCGGTGAGTCCTACCGCACCCCGGACGTCGTGGCGGTCTGGTCCGACCTCGGGCTCGACGGGTTGTCGCAGCGGCTGCACCGCATGGTGCGGGCCCGGCCGAGCCACCCGACCCGCACCCGGCCGGCGGTGCTCAACACCTGGGAGGCCGTCTACTTCGACCACCGGCTCGACCGGCTGACCGAGCTGGCTGACGTGGCGGCCGAGGTCGGCATCGAGCGGTTCGTGCTCGACGACGGTTGGTTCATGCATCGGCGCAACGACACCGCAGGCCTCGGGGACTGGATCGTCGACCCCGCGGTCTGGCCCGACGGTCTTGGTCCGCTGATCGCGCACGTGCGTGGGCTCGGCATGGAGTTCGGACTCTGGGTCGAGCCTGAGATGGTCAATGAGGACTCCGACCTCTATCGGGCGCACCCCGACTGGGTGCTGCGCCCCGGTGTCGCTGACCGGCCGCTGCCCGTGGCGTGGCGGCAGCAGCAGGTGCTGGACCTCGCGGTGCCGGCGGCGTACGACCACATCCTTGCCCGGCTGGACGCGCTGTTGCGCGACCACGACATCGCCTACCTCAAGTGGGACCACAACCGGGACCTGATCGCGGCCGGGCACGGCGGGGCGCCGGGCGTGCACCTGCAGACGCTCGCGGTCTACCGGCTGCTCGACGAGCTGCGGGCGCGGCACCCCGGGGTGGAGATCGAGTCGTGCTCCTCCGGTGGCGCGCGGGTCGACCTCGGCATCCTGGCGCGCACCGACCGGGTATGGGCCAGTGACTGCAACGACGCGTTGGTGCGGCAGACCATCCAGCGCTGGACCCAGCTGCTGCTGCCACCGGAGCTGGTCGGGAGCCATGTCGGTCCGCCCACCGCGCATACCACTGGCCGCACGCACGGGCTGTCCTTCCGTGGCGCCACGGCGCTGTTCGGCCACTTCGGCGTCGAGTGGGACGTGACGACCCTTGATGGTGAGGGACGGGCCGCTCTCGGTCGGCTGATCGCGAGCTATCAGTCGCACCGCGGCCTGCTGCACTCCGGCGACGTCGTGCACGGCGACCACCCTGACCCCTCGGCCGTCGTGCACGGCGTCGTGGCCACCGATGGGACACAGGCGCTGTTCGCCTACGTGGCCCTCGCGAGCAGCGCCGCGGAGGCGCCGGCCCCGGTGCGGCTGCCCGGGCTCGATCCGGCTGCGCGCTACGTGGTATCGGTGGTCGACACCGGTGGTGAGCCCTTCACCGTGCAGACCGCCGGCCCCTCGTGGTGGCCCGCGCCCGGTGCTGCGACAGCTGCGCTGTCGGCGGCGTACCTCTCGGGGGTGGGTCTCACCATGCCGGTGCTGGGCCCCGAGCAAGCCGTGGTGCTGCACCTCACCCGCGTCTGATCTGACTGACACCGCCGACGCCACGCAGCCCGACCACCGAGTGGCGGAAGGTTGCTGCCGCGGCCCAGCCAGTGGCGGAAGGTGGCTGCCCGCCTCGCCGGGGGACGACCAGATGCCGCCACTCGCGGGGGTCGAGCGGCTGACGGGGCCCCGACAGTTGCTCCGGAGCGGGTTCGTCACGCGTACCAGGTCAATCACGCTCAGGCTGCGACCGGGTTTGTCCACAGGGGACGTTCCCGGGAACGTGTCTGCGCCACGTGTCTGTCCCAGTGGCGCGGCCACGGAAGGCAACGCGCGAGTGGCGGAAGGTGGCTACCGGCGATCCGGTCATCCGGCGATCCGGCGATCCGGCGATCCGGCGATCCGGCGATCCGGCGCACACACAGAAGCCCGTTTGCACGAGGGTCGGTGAGCGTGGCGCCGGCTTCCGAGCGTTGCTTCTGTGTGTTCGTTGGTACATCGACGCGAGTCGATCCCCGTCGCCCGTGCTGCGTGTGCTGCGTGTGCGACGGGTACTGACGGTGCTGCCTGTAGTGGCCGGCCGAGGGACGCCGGCGGCCTCCCAGTGGCGGAAGCTGCTTGCCGGGGGCCGCCCAGTGGCGGAAGCTGGTTGCCGGGGGCCATCCAGTGGCGGAAGGTGGCTGCCTGCCGAGTCGAGGGACGACCACATTCCGCCACTCGCGACACCGCAGCCAGGTGACACGGCCGGCGGCGGCCCGGCGGGCTACTGACAGCCGCTCCGGAAAGGATTCGGCGCCCGGACGATGCCGCATCGTCGCCGGAGGCCTCCGACGGCAACGCCCCCGCCCCGGCCCACGGCGTACGCCGATTAGGGTGGGCGCCATGGGGCCGACACGGTGAACGGCACCGTCGCCAACGCGCTGCTGGTCGGCTTCTTCCTGCTCGTCGGCGGGTTCTTCTCCGGCTCCGAGATCGCGCTGGTCTCGTTGCGCGAGGGCCAGGTTCGGGCCATCGCCCAGCGCGGCAAGCGTGGGCAGAAGGTCGCCGAGCTCCATGCGGACCCCAACCGGTTCCTCGCCGCGGTCCAGCTCGGGGTGACGCTGGCCGGGTTCCTGTCCGCGGCGTTCGGCTCCTCGGCCTTCGCCGACGACCTGGCACCGGTGCTGCGCGGCTGGGGGCTGGGGCAGCCGTCCGGACCCGCGAGCGCCGGAGCCAAAGACTCGGCCTACTGGGTGGCCTTCCTCCTCGTCACCCTCGTCATCACCTACCTCGCACTGGTCATCAGCGAGCTCGCACCCAAACGCATCGGCCTGCAACGGGCGCAGGGCATCGCGCTGCTCGCTGCTCCGACTCTCGACCGGCTGGCCCGCGCGTCGCGCCCGGTGATCTGGCTGCTGTCGCGCTCGACCGACGTCATCGTGCGCCTCTTCGGGGTCGACCCCAAGGCCGGCCGCGAGACCATCTCGGAGGAGGAGCTGCGCGACATCGTCGCCGGGCACGAGACCCTTGGGCGCGAGGAACGCCAGCTGATCGAGGACGTCTTCGAGGCCGGCGAGCGCCAGCTGCACGAGGTGATGGTGCCGCGCACCGAGGTCGACTTCCTTGACGCGTCGATGCCGGTGTCGACCGCGATGCGGCTGGCCGCGACCAACCCGCACAGCCGCTATCCCGTCGTCCGCGGGTCGCAGGACGACGTCGTGGGCTTCGTGCACGTGCGCGACCTGTTCGACCCCGATCTGGCCGGCTCGGCGACCCGCGTCGGCGAGGTGGCCCGTCCGGTCAAGCTGATGCCCGGCACCAAACGGGTGCTCTCCGCGCTCTCGGAGATGCGCCGTGAGGGTCACCACGTCGCGATCGTCGTCGACGAGTACGGCGGCACCGACGGCATCGTCACCATGGAAGACCTGATGGAGGAGGTCATCGGCGACATCCACGACGAGTACGACGTCGCCGCCGAGCCCTCCCGCCAGCTCGTGGACGGTGATGTCGAGGTCGACGGGCTGCTCAACCTCGAGGACTTCGAGGACAGCACCGGGCTCGAGCTGCCCGAAGGTCCCTACGAGACGCTGGCCGGGTTCGTCATTAACGAGCTCGGTCGTCTGCCCCAGGTGGGTGACAGCATCGCCGCCCTCGGTCGACAGTTCACGGTCACCGAGCTGGACGGCCGGCGGGTGGCGCGGGTGCGCATCACCGTTGACCCGCTCCCCGACGAGACTCCAGCCGACCCCGCCGGTCCCGCTGACCAGACTGAGCCCGCGCGCCCGGCGTCCTGACCGTCGGCACCTCCCCTGGCAGAATGCCGAGCATGCCGATGCCGTCAGCGACCGACCGACCGCGTGTCCTGTCCGGCATGCAGCCCACGGCCGACTCGCTGCACCTGGGCAACTACCTCGGCGCGCTGCTGCAGTGGGTGGCGCTGCAGGACGACCACGAGACGTTCTACTGCGTCGTCGACCTGCATGCGATCACGATGGACGCGCCGGACCCGGAGGTCCTGCGGACCCGCACCCGGGTGACCGCGGCGCAGTACCTCGCTGCCGGAGTCGACCTCGATCGGTCGACGCTGTTCGTACAGAGCCACGTGACCGAGCACGCGCAACTCGCCTGGGTGCTGGGTTGTCTGACCGGCATGGGTGAGGCCGGTCGCATGACGCAGTACAAGGACAAGGCCGCGCGCGGCGGTGCCGATCGTGCCTCGGTGGGCCTGTTCACCTACCCGATCCTCCAAGCGGCCGACATCCTGCTCTACCAGGCACACCAGGTGCCGGTCGGTGAGGACCAGCGCCAGCACATCGAGCTGACCCGCGACCTTGCGCAGCGGTTCAACCACCGCTACGGCGAGACGTTCCGGGTGCCGGAGCCGTACATCATGAAGGAGACCGCCAAGATCTACGACCTGCAGGTCGTCGACAAGCAGATGTCGAAGTCCCTCGGCGGGGCCGGCGTGGTGTGGATGCTCGACGAGCCCAAGGCGATCGAGAAGAAGATCAAGTCAGCGGTCACCGACACCGACAGGGACATCCGCTACGACCCCGCGACCAAGCCCGGGGTGAGCAACCTGCTGGCCATCCTGTCCTCCATCGGCGGCGAGTCCGTGCCGGCACTCGTCGAGCGGTTCACCGGCGCCGGCTACGGCGACCTGAAGAAGGACGTTGCGAGCGCGGTGCTCGACTTCGCCGTCCCGTTCCAGGCCCGGGTGCACAGCTATCTCGACGACCCGGCCGAGCTGGACGCGGTGCTGGCGCGCGGCGCTCTGCGAGCCCGCGAGGTCGCGGCGGCCACCCTCACCGAGGTCTACGACAAGGTCGGCTTCCTGCCGGCGGCACCGCTCCCCGGACGCGCGGGGTGACGGGCACCCGCACGATCGGTGTCGCGATCGCCATCCCGGAGCCGCACGGCAGTGCCCTGCAACGCGTGCGCGAGAGCTACGGCGACGACCTGGCCGGCTCGATCCCCACCCACATCACGCTGCTACCGCCGACCGAGGTCGACGCCGACGGGCTCGACGAGATCGAGTCGCACCTGCGCGCCGTGGCCGCAGCCAAGGCGCCGTTCGACATCCACCTTCGTGGTTCGGGCACCTTCCACCCGGTCTCGCCGGTCGTCTTCGTGTCGGTGGTCCTGGGCATCAGCGAGTGCGAGCGGGTGGAGGCCCGCGTGCGGTCGGGTCCTCTCATGCGCGACCTGGCCTTCCCCTACCACCCGCACGTGACGGTGGCCCACGACCGGCCGGCTGAGGTGCTGCAGCAGGCGTTCGACGACCTCGCGGGCTATGACGTGCGGTTCCCCGTGTGGGGCTTCAGCCTCTATGAGCACGGTCCGGACGGTGTATGGCGGCCGCAGCGGGACTTCCCGCTCGGCCAGGACCTGCCCGGGCCCTCGAGCCTGTCGACGGCATGAAGATCCTCGACGACGCCAAGGCCCGGCTGCATGACGCGCGTGCGGCACATCCGGTCGTTGACCACGCGGCGCGTGCCTACAAGCGACACAGCGAGGTCCTCGGCGGGCAGGTCGCCGGGGCAGTCACCTACTTCGGCTTTCTTGCCTTCTTCCCGGTGCTGGCGCTGGCCTTTGCGGTGGTCGGCTACGTCAGCATCGTCTATCCCGGTGCGCGCGACGGCATCACCTCGGCGGTGCAGGGCGCCTTCCCCAGCCTCATCGGGTCCGGCTCCAGCCAGATCAACATCGACGACGTCGTGTCGGCGAAGGCCGGTGCGGGGCTGATCGGTCTCGTCGGGCTGCTGTACGCCGGGCTCGGCTGGCTCGACGCGTTGCGCGACGGACTGCGCCGGGTGTTCGGCACCCTCGACGAGCCGTTGTCCTTCCTCCGCAAGAAGCTCACGGACCTGCTGGTGCTGGTGCTGCTCGGCGTGGCGTTGATCGCCTCGGTCGCCGTGAGCACCTTGGCGACCAACGCCACCGCTGCTGTGCTCGGCGTCGTCGGGCTCGCGCACTCCCTGACCGCCACCTTGCTGCTCAAGGTGCTGGCGGTCGTGCTGGCACTCGCCGTCGACTGGGCGGTCTTCGCGATCCTGCTCTCGCGGCTGCCCGGCGGCCACGTCCCGTGGCGGAACGTGCGATCCGGCGCGCTGATCGCCGCGGTGGGGTTCGAGGTGCTCAAGCTGCTCGGCACCTTCCTCATCGCGAAGACCACCCACAACCCGCTCTACGCGACCTTCGGGGTCATCGTCGGTCTGTTGGTGTGGATCAACTTCGTGTCGCGGCTGCTGGTCTACGCCGCCGCCTGGACCGCGACTCAGGCCAGCGGATCGGTGCGGGTGGCCGCTCCGCCGGACTACGAGCCGGTGCGGGTAGGCGTCGTGGACTCCGCGTCCTCGGCCCCACGCAAGGGCAGGACTCTGACGGTGCGCGGCGCGATCGTCGGCGCTGCCGTCGGTGCCGGTCTGGCCGAGCTGTCGAGGCGCACCCGGCGCGGGTGAGCCTGCCGCGACCCCCCAGCGCCGTACCCGCCTCGACGCCGGACCCGGCGGCGTACGGCCCGGATGCGCAACGCGACGACCAGCACGAGCAGCAGCACAAGCCCGAGCACCCCTCGCGGCGCCGACCAGAGTGAGGGGAACCAGGACAGCGTCGGAAGTTCCAGCCCGGGACCCGACGAGCCCGTCGCCCGGGCGGCGCGGGTGCCGTGCCGGGCGACCGTGGCCGCCTGCGCGGGAGGTACGGCGACCAGCGTGCCGACCGGGCGGGCGGCCGCGCCACTGTGGAACCCCCAGGTCAGCAGGGCGCCCGAGTCGCGCCAGGCGTCGCCGGGGGAGTGCAGCACCACCGCAAGCAACGTGTGGCCGTCACGGGTGGCCGCGCCGATGAAGGCGCCGCGGGCCAGCGTGGTCCAGCCGGTCTTGATGCCGATGGCGCCGGGATAGTTCAGCAGCAGCCGGTCCTGGGTGTAGATCTCGAAGGTCCTGCGCACCTTCCCGGCCGCGGCCATCTTGCCGGGAAAGCGAGCGCGCACGGTCGAGGCCGCGGTGCGGAAGTCGGCTCGCGCCATCGCCGCCCGCGCGATGACCGCAAGGTCGTACGCCGAGGTCACCTGACCTGGCGCGTCGAGGCCGCTGGGGTTGCGCACGACCGTGTCGCGAGCGCCGAGGCTGCGGGCCGTCGTCGCCATGTCGGCCACGGTCTGCGGCACCCCACCGGCCACGCTGGCAAGACCGCTGGCGGCGTCGTTGCCCGAGACCAGGAACAGCGCCTGCCAGAGCTGGGCCACGGTGTAGGTCGCGCCCGGCACCATGCCCGCCCGGCTGCCCTCGGCGCGGGCGTCGGCGTCGGTCGCGGTGTAGACGGTGGTGGGGTCAAGTCGCGGCATCAACGTCAGCGCGGTGAGCACCTTCAGGGTGCTGGCCGGGCGCAGCAGCCCGTGCGCGTCCTTGGCGGCGAGGACCTTGCCGCTGTCGAGGTCGGCCAGGACGTACGCCGCGGAACCGATCTTCGGCAGCGCACCCGCGCCGGGCGCGTCCACCACGACGTTGTGCGAGCCGAGCGCTGAGCCACCGACCACGGCCGACGCACCGGGTGTCGGGGTGCTGAAGGCTGCTGCGGCCGGCGTCGTACCGACTGCGGCGCCGGCCAGCACGGTGAGCAGGCCGGCGGCCAGCACCCTCGCACCTGTAGGTGGCCGTCTCATCACCGGCAGGCTAACGGCGCGGAGGCCCGTCCTGGCTAGCATCCGGTGGCATGTCGCGCGATTCCGAGTCCGGTCTGCCGATCCAGCCCGTCTACGGGCCGGACGCGCTCGACGGCTGGGACCCGACGAGCCAGCTCGGTGAGCCCGGCGGGCACCCGTTCACCCGCGGTGTCTACCCCTCGATGTACACCGGCCGGCCGTGGACGATGCGGCAGTACGCCGGGTTCGGGACGGCCGCCGAGTCCAACGAGCGCTACCACCGTCTGGTGGAGGCCGGCACCGGCGGGCTCTCGGTCGCCTTCGACCTGCCGACCCAGATGGGCTATGACTCCGACGACCCGATCGCCCACGGCGAGGTCGGGAAAGTCGGTGTCGCGATCGACTCGATCGACGACATGCGCACGTTGTTCGACGGCATCCCGCTCGGTGAGGTGTCGACCTCGATGACCATCAATGCCCCGGCTGCGCTTCTGCTGCTGATGTACCAGCTGGTCGCCGAGGAGCAGGGCGTCGACGCCTCGCAGCTCACCGGCACGGTGCAGAACGACGTGCTCAAGGAGTACATCGCCCGCGGCACCTACATCTACCCGCCGCAGGCGTCGCTGCGACTGGTGGCCGACGTGTTTGCCTACTGCCACCAGGAGATCCCGCGCTGGAACACCATCTCCATCTCGGGCTACCACATGGCCGAGGCCGGGGCGACGCCCGCGCAGGAGGTGGCCTTCACCCTCGCCAACGCCAAGGCCTACGTCCGTGCTGCGGTGGCCGCCGGGCTCGGTGTCGACGACATCGGCCCACGGCTGTCGTTCTTCTTCGTCGCGCGCACCACGCTGCTCGAGGAGGTCGCCAAGTTCCGCGCCGCCCGCCGGATCTGGGCGCAGGTCATGCGCGACGAGCTCGGCGCCCGTGACCCTCGATCGACGATGCTGCGATTCCACGCCCAGACCGCCGGCGTGCAGCTGACCGCTCAGCAGCCCGAGGTCAACCTGGTGCGGGTCACCGTGCAGGCGCTGGCTGCGGTCCTCGGCGGCACCCAGTCGTTGCACACCAACTCCTACGACGAGGCGATCGCGCTGCCGACCGAGAAGGCGGCCCGCCTGGCGCTGCGTACCCAGCAGGTCATCGCGTTCGAGTCCGACCTGACCGCCACCGTCGACCCCTTCGCCGGGTCCTACGCCGTGGAGTCGATGACCGACGACCTCGAAGCAGCCATCCGGTCGCTGATGTCCTCGATCGACGAGCTCGGCGGAGCGGTGGCCGCGATCGAGGCGGGCTATCAGAAACGCGAGATCGAGCAGTCGGCTTACGACGTGGTGACCTCCATCGAGGACGGCAGCCGCACCGTCGTCGGGGTCAACAAGTTCCAGCGTGAGCCCGGGCCGGACGAGGACGTCTACCGGCCGCTGCGGGTGGACCCGGCGATCGAGGAAGGGCAGGTGGCCCGGCTCGCCCAGCTGCGGGCCGATCGTGACGACACTGCCGTACGCCGGTCGCTGGAGGACCTGCGCACCGCCGCAGCCGGCACCGACAACGTGCTCTATCCGATGCGGGAGGCGTTGCGCGCCCGCGCCACGGTCGGCGAGATCTGCGGCCTGCTGCGCGAGGTGTGGGGCTCCCACACACCTGCCGACGCCTTCTGAGCCCGCTCACCGCGACCGGACCTACGCAACCCGCGCAGGTAAGGTCGCGCGGGTGACGCCGCCCGCTGACCTGCTGGACCATGCAGTGGTGGCCGAGATCGCGGCCCGGGTCGCCGAGCTGTCCGACGAGCTCATCGCGCTGCGCCGCGACCTGCACGCCCACCCCGAGCTGTCCTGGGCCGAGGTGCGCACGACACGCGTTCTGAGAGCCCGGCTCGAGGCGGCGGGACTCAGCCCGACCGTGCTGCCGGGTGGCACCGGGCTGCTGTGCGACATCGGCGCCGACCCCGACCGGACGCAGCGAGCCAGCAGACACATCGTCGGGCTGCGGGCCGACCTCGACGCCTTGCCGCTGGACGACCTGACAGGCGCGGCGTACGCCTCGATCGTGCCCGGCGTCTGCCACGCCTGCGGCCACGACGTGCACACGGCGGCGGTGCTCGGTGCCGGTCTGGTGCTGGCTGGGCTGGCTGCTGAGAACAAGCTGCCTGGCGTGGTCCGGCTGGTGTTCCAGCCGGCCGAGGAGTCCTCCCGCAGCGGGGCGGTCGCCGTCGTCGAGGCGGGCGGCGCCGATGGCCTGGCACGCATCTTCGCCGTGCACTGCGACCCACGCACCGACGTCGGCAAGGTCGGCTTGCGGCCGGGTCCGATCACCGGCTCCGCCGACCAGCTGCTCGTGCGGCTGCACGGCCCGGGTGGTCACACGGCGCGCCCGCACCTGACCGCCGACCTGGTGCACGCCCTGGGTGCCGTGGTGACCGAGGTGCCTGCGCTGCTGTCGCGCCGGGTGGACCCGCGTGCTGCTCTCACCCTGGTGTGGGGCCGGATCGAAGCCGGCCGGGCGGCCAACGCGATCCCGTCGGTCGGTGAGGTCGAGGGCACCGTGCGATGTCTCGACGCCGAGGCGTGGGCCGATGCCCCCGCCCTCGTCGAGTCCCTGGTGACCGCTGTCGCGGCGCCGTACGGCGTCCGGGCCGAGGTGGTCTACACCCGCAACGTGCCGCCGGTGGACAACGACCCCGGCAGTGTCGCGCTGATTGCCGGCGCTGTTCGGGCCACCGAGGGCGAGGCCGCGGTCACCGGGACGGAGCAGAGCCTGGGCGGTGAGGACTTCGCGTGGTACCTGCGCCGGGTGCCTGGCGCCCTGGCCCGGCTCGGGGTCTGCCCGCCCGGCGTGCCGGCCAAGGACCGGATGGACCTGCACCAGGGGCGCTTCGACGCCGACGAGGCCGCGATCGGCGTGGGCGCGCGGGTGCTCGCTGCGACAGCGCTCGCCGCGCTGCTCTCGATCAGGTAACGGCTGCGCATCATCCTGCCGAGCGGGTGAGCCGGAGGAGAACCGTTGGCTAGAGTGCCGATCGCCCGACCGATCGACGGTCGGCCCCGGCGCACGGATCATCCCCTGATCGTGTCCGGCACCACCGGAAGGAGACACCCAGTGCGACGGGTGACCACACTTGCCACGGCGCTCGTCGCCGGGGCGCTCGCGCTGACCGCCTGTGGCGGCAGCAGCACCAGCACCACGAAGGCCACCGATTCAGCGTCCCCGGGTGCCTCCAGCTCGAGCAGCGCCAGCAGCAGTCCTGCGGTCGCGCTCAAGGTCGGCCTGGCCTACGACATCGGCGGCCGCGGTGACCAGTCGTTCAACGATGCAGCGGCAGCCGGCTTGGACAAGGCCAAGTCCGAGCTCGGTATCGACGCCAAGGAGCTCGAGGCCACCGGTGGCGAGGCCGACACGGCCAAGGAGGACCGCCTGCGTCTGCTCGCGACGTCGGGCTACAACCCGGTCATCGCGATCGGTTTCGCCTACGAGGGCGCAGTCAAGAAGGTCGCGGCCGAGATGCCCGACACGCACTTCGCGATCATCGACGACGACGCGGCCACCGGTGACAACATCGCCAACCTCGTCTTCGCCGAGGAGCAGGGCTCGTACCTCGTCGGTGCCGCTGCGGCGCTGAAGAGCAAGAGCGGCAACATCGGCTTCGTCGGTGGTGTCGACGTGCCGCTGATCCACAAGTTCGAGGCCGGCTACGCCGCGGGTGCCAAGGCCGTCAAGGCCGACATCAAGGTCCAGGTCAAGTACCTCACCCAGCCGCCGGACTTCAGTGGCTTCGGTGACCCGGCCAAGGGCAAGACCGCTGCCGCGGGCATGTACGACGCCGGGGCCGACGTGGTCTACCAGGCCGCAGGTGGCTCCGGTGGCGGTGTCTTCGAGGCGGCCAAGGCTGCGGGCAAGCTCGCGATCGGTGTCGACTCCGACCAGTACAAGACCGCCGACAAGGCCGTGCAGAGCGTCATCCTGACCTCGATGCTCAAGCGCGTCGACGTCGCCGTCTACGACTTCATCAAGTCGGCCTCGGAGGACAAGTTCACCGCGGGTGTCGTGCGTTACGACCTCGCCAAGGACGGCGTCGGCTACTCCACCAGCGGCGGCCAGCTCGACGACATCGTCACCAAGCTCGACGACTACAAGGCCAAGATCATCTCTGGCGCGATCGTGGTCCCGACCAAGTAGGTCCCGCTCCACACCGCACGCACCCGACCGGGTCCGAGGACAGCTCCTCGGACCCGGTCGCTGCGTCCGGGGCCACGCGCTAGCGTGACGGCCTGTTGTTCTCCCGAGCTGGTCATCGAGAGGTGGAGGTGCCGCATCGCCACGACCCCCGGGCATCCGGCATCGCCCGTTCCAACAGGATCGGCGGGATCGACCGATCTCGCGGTCGAGCTGCGCGGCATCACCAAGCGCTTTCCCGGCGTCGTCGCCAACAGTGACGTCAACATTGCCGTACGCAGTGGCCAGGTGCACGCGATCGTGGGGGAGAACGGCGCTGGCAAGTCGACGCTGATGAAGATCCTCTACGGCATGCAGCGCCCGGACGAGGGCATCATCAGCATCGCGGGACGCGAGGTGTCCTTCCATTCACCCGGCGACGCCATCGCCGCCGGTGTCGGCATGGTGCACCAGCACTTCATGCTCGCCGACAACCTCACTGTCCTCGAGAACATCGTCCTCGGCTCGGAGCCGCGGCATCGCGGGCTGCTCGACCGGGCAGCCGCGCGCCGGCGCATCGGCGAGATCTCCTCGGCGTACGGCCTGGACGTCGAGCCGGACACCCTCGTCGAGGACCTGGGGGTCGGCGACCGACAGCGGGTCGAGATCGTCAAGGTGCTCTACCGCGGAGCGCGCATCCTGATCCTGGACGAGCCGACCGCCGTGCTCGTGCCGCACGAGGTGCAGGAGCTGTTTGCCAACCTGCGCGAGCTCAAGGCCGAGGGGCTCACCGTCCTCTTCATCTCGCACAAGCTCGACGAGGTGCTCGAGGTCGCCGACGAGATCACGGTCATCCGCCGCGGCACCACGGTCGCCACCGTGACGCCGGGTGACACGACGGCGCGTGGCCTGGCCGAGCTGATGGTCGGCAGTGAGCTGCCCACGCCGGAGACCCGCGAGTCGACGGTCACCGACACGGTCGTGTTGCGCGCCGAGGGGCTCACCGTCCGCGCCGCCGACGGCAGGCCACTGGTGGAGGACGTCTCGTTCACCATCCACGCCGGCGAGGTGCTCGGCCTGGCCGGCGTCGAGGGCAACGGGCAGGCCGAGCTCGTCGAGGCCATCATGGGCATGCGTCCGCTTGCGACCGGCAGCCTGCACCTCGAGGGCAGCGGCGACGTCACCCACCTCTCGACCCGCGGGCGGCGCGAGGCCGGCATCGGCTACATCCCCGAGGACCGCCATCGGCACGGGCTGCTGCTGGACGCGCCGCTGTGGGAGAACCGTGTCCTCGGCCACCAGACCCAGGAGCCGAATGTCAACGGGCCGTGGATCGACCGGGGCGGGGCGCGGCGCGACACCGCACGGATCGTCAAGGACTACGACGTCCGCACGCCCGGCATCGACGTGCTGGCGTCGTCGCTGTCGGGGGGCAACCAGCAGAAGTTCATCGTCGGCCGCGAGATGAGCGGCGACCCCAAGGTGCTGATCGCCTCGCACCCGACCCGCGGGGTCGACGTCGGGGCGCAGGCAGCGATCTGGGACCACATCCGTGAGGCGCGTCGTCGCGGCCTCGCTGTGCTGCTCATCTCGGCCGACCTCGACGAGCTGATCGGGCTGTCCGATGCGATCACCGTGGTGCTGCGCGGTCGGTTCGTGGCGCAGGTCGACCCCGCGCACGTCACCCCCAAGGACCTCGGCTCCGCGATGACCGGTGCGGGAGAGGTGGCCTGATGCGCATCGACCCACGCCGAGTCTTGTTGGCTG
>JANLYQ010000076.1:0-3602 GCA_031365725.1 Sporichthyaceae bacterium
GCGGTGCCGGAGGTCGGGGCGGTGAGGCCGACCATGACCCGCATGGTGGTGGACTTGCCAGCGCCGTTCGGGCCGAGGAATCCTGTCACGCGGTTCGGCCGGGCAGTGAAGGAGACGTTGTCGACGGCGGTGAAGCCGGCGAACTTCCGGGTGAGTGAGTCAACGGTGATCATGTGCCCAACACTCGCCGCACGGACGTCTCGGCACATCAGGTGTCACCCCCCCAAACAGCCCCTATGTGACCCCCGGTCGACCCTGAGTTGCTGGCGGCGCTGGGCAGTGGCCGGGCCACTAGCCCGGATCGTTCACGAGTCCGTGGCGTGATCGGCGCGTAGAAACACGGAAGTGCCCACCCAGCAGGGGAAACTGGGGTTGCGACAACTCAAGATCTCCAGCGTGCGGGGCCGGCCGTCGTCAGACGACCGAGCCCGCGACCTCGAGGTCGTCGACGCCGACACCCACATGATCGAGACCCTGCACGCCCACGTCGTTGGACCTAACGCACACCGCTCATCTGCTCAGGAACTGCGCTGGCGCTAGCATCACATGCGGCGCCTGAGTGCTTGCAGGGAACCCTCTGCGTCGGCGCGGCCGGCGATCTGGCACCTCGAGGATCGGGAAGATGTCATCTGCAACCTCCCGTTCGCAGCCGACAATCGCGGACGCCCCAAAGAATCGCGTGACCGTCGGAGCGGAGTCGGCGACGACGATCAAGCTGCGCCGCCCCAACTCTGCCGGATGAGTCTGTTGCGGCCGAACAGGATCGTAGGCACTCAGCGAGATGACTCGACCCTGCGGCGTCGTTGCCGGCGGTGGTTAGGCGACCACCTCCGAGCGGAAGCTCTCGATGATGTCCATGAATTCCTTGGTCTCACGTTCGGGTACGCCGAGGTAGCTCAGGGTGGACTCGATCTCCATGTAGACGGCGTTGAAGCCGTCCCCGTCGATGTTGAGATGTTCGTGCGCCGCAGTCATGTTGTGGCCGAGGTAGCACTTCGGACCGCCGGCCGCCTCGATCGACCAGGCCGTGACGAGGAACTTGTAGCCGGCCGCGTTCCCGGGGTTGCCGTGGTGCTCGTGGACCTTCTCGTTGGCGTTGACCTTGACGTTGAGGAACAGCCGGTCGACGAGCACGTCAACGGCGCCGGCGATGGCATAACAGCCGCCGAGGCGCTCGTAGAGCGACGCATCGGCCGAGTGCATCTCGGGGGCGGTCGACGGGTCGGCCTCAGGAGCGAGCCTTCGAGTGTCGGGAACGTTCAGGGTCATGACGCTTGCCCTTTCATGGGATGTATACCTGCGGCGGTTGCGCGCATGTCGTCGACCAGCTCGTACACCTCGCCGCGAAGGGCGGCGAGGGCCTTGGGGGACAGCCCCGTGGCGCACACGACGCGACGTTGCACGGCTGCAGCGGAGTTCTCGAGTTCGCGGCCTGAGGAGGTCAGCTCGACCAGCACCACCCTGCCGTCGGTGGTGCTGGGCCTGCGCACCACCAGCCCGGCCCGTTCCAGCCGCCGCACCACGGGCGTGAGGGCGTGACCGGGCAGATCGAGACGCTGGGCGAGTTCGCCTATGCTTCGGCTGCCGTGCTGCCACAGCACCATGAGCGTCAAGTACTGCGGGTAGGTGATACCGAGCCCACGCAGCAGTGGACGGTAGGTGCGAACGATCGCGTTCGTGGCGGCGTACAGCGCGAAGCAGAGTTGATCGTCGAGCCGCAGCCGTCCATCGTTCATCGCTCACTCCACCCTCGCTTGCGACGAAACTAGCTCACGCGTGAGGTGGAGGACAACGGTTCTGGGTCGGCTATGTCGGACACGATCGTCGCCGTCGAGGTCACCGACCGTGCCTCGCCGTCGAGAGCCCTGAACACAGCGGTGTACCGGGTAACGACCCACGATCCCCGGCCTCCGCACGACACCCCATCGACCACCTCCAAGATCATCCGTTGGCAGTTGGTTAGGTCGGCGCGTCATCGCTCACACTGCATGCCACGTCGACTCAGGCAGACCGCGGATCGGCCGCTCATCGAGCGGTGAGGGCCAGCTATCAGCAGACGGGTCGGGACGAGCCCCTGATCGGTGTCGCGCGGACGGGCCTTCGACGCACGAGCTGTCAAGGCACCAGACCGGGATAATGTGCGGCATGGCTACCGAGTCGTCGTACACCATCGCGCCTCTCAGCCCCGAGACCTGGTCTGCCTTCGATGCGCTGGTGCAGCGGCACAACGGCATCTTCGGCGGCTGCTGGTGCATCTGGTTCCACCCTGACGGCCCCGAGCGCGGTCAGGGCGCCGAGGCCAACCAAGCGCTGAAGAAGGCCTACGTCGAGAAGGGCCAGGCGCACGCCGCACTGGTGATGGACGGTGACGAGGCCATCGCGTGGGCTGAGTACGGCACTCCGGTCGAGTTGCCCACCCTTCACCACCGCAAGGAGTACGACGCCACCAAGGCCGCGGACCCTGACTATCGGATCACCTGCGTCTTCGTCGACAAGCGCTACCGGCGACGTGGTGTGACGGAGCTGGCGATCATCGGTGCGCTCGACCTCATTGCGCAGGCCGGCGGCGGGCGGGTGGAGAGCTATCCTCACGACCTGACCAACCAGACCAAGAAGATGTCGTCGTCGTTCCTCTACAACGGCACGCGTCGACTCTACGAGCGGCTCGGCTTCACCTACGATCGGCCCAAGGGGCTGAAGAACTGCGTCATGGTGACAACGGTCGAGCCTGCATGAGGCCGGGTCACGACCAGCCGTGGCCACCGGCAAAAGCTGCACTCGGACGAGGACGCGACGCCCTTCGGCATACGTCACGACGGGCGCCAAGATGCCGGCGTAGCCCGCATCGCCTCCTGTAAGGGGCGTTCTCGTCGCCGTGACACAGGGGCCTTGCCGCGGCTGAACGACGGCTAGGGTCCCGGGCTATGGACATGCTGAAGGGCGAACAGATCGCCGAGGCAAACCTGACGGACTGGCGCAAGCTTGCCCAGGGACTACACGCCCGGTACCTGGTTCACGACTTCGGCACAGGCGCGCGGTTTGTCACCGCGGTGGGCGAGGCGGGCGACGCGCTCGGCCACCACCCGCGCGTGTCGATCGGCAAGGGGTACGTCGACCTCGAGCTGGTCAGCGACGACGCCATCTACCGCGACGACGAGGGCACCGAACACGTCGTCGAATGGGTGACTCAGCCCGACGTGGACCTCGCGCGACAGATCACCGAGATCGCCGCTGACCACAAGGTCGACGCCGACCCGGCCTCGGTCAGCGACATCGAGCTCGGCCTCGACACGGCGCGCTCCGCGACCATCGCCCCGGTGTGGGCCGCCCTGCTGACCGGGAGCGCCGACGCCCAGGGCCACGGGTCGCCCAGCGACGAGATCCGGGACGCCACGGGACGCGTACCGAACCTGTGGTTCGGGGACGCCGACGAGCACGAGACCCCGCGTCAGCGCTTCCACATCGAGGTCTATGTCGCGCCCGAGGTGGTCGAGAAACGAATCGCGGCCGTCCTCGCCGCGGGTGGGACTGTCGTCGATGACAGCAACGCGCCCTCGCTCACCGTGATCGCCGACCAGGACGGCAACAGAGGAGTCCTGTGC
>JANLYQ010000038.1:0-22588 GCA_031365725.1 Sporichthyaceae bacterium
CCGTTCCTTGCCTACGACGTCGAGATCAGACGGGTGCTGTTCTCCACCAACGCGATCGAGTCGCTCAACGCCCGCTACCGGCGGGCAGTCGGCGCGAGAGGGCACTTCCCGACCGAGCAGGCAGCACTCAAGACCCTCTACCTGGTCACCCGCGGCCTGGACCCCAAAGGCACCGGGCAGGCACGATGGACCATGCGGTGGAAGCCCGCGCTCAACGCGTTCGCCATCACCTTCGCCGACCGCATGCCCGCAGCAGAAAACCTCTGATGATCAACGCCAGAAACACCGTTCGTCGGACACTCCCTTCTCCGGGCGCGTCGACGGACAGTCGACTGCGGGCTCGACCGACGTTGTGCCTACCGATGTACAGACGTCGTCGTCGAATGCCTCCTTCGGTCCGGTCGGACGAACTCGATGGCAGCGGGGTCGGTACCTCGGGTGGTCGGGACGCGGCGCAGCGGTCGTCGCCGATCGCCGACTCCTGCGCCAAATAGCCGTTCTCCGGCAACTGTTTCGGCAACTGTTTCGGCAACTCCGAGGCTCACGCTTGTCGTCTCCGGTGTCGAGTCGACGCCCAGGTGCCCGAGGAGGCGGGTGATGAGCACAGCAGTGATCTCGATCATGGCCGCCGGTTCACGGTCGATCGTCGCCGCGGTGCCGACCAATCCCGTTCGGTGGGTGTCGGTTTCCACCGAGGCAGGCGAAGCCCGCGAGGGACTATCGGACTCGTGGACACCATGAGCGGTTCGGTGTTCAAGCGCTGCGGCTGCGCCGACCTCTCGGGTGGGCGGTTGGACGCCGAGTGCCCGAACCTGAAGAAGTTCGACCATGGCTCCTGGTACTACCAGGTAGAGCTGCCGCCGGACCCGGACGGTCAGCGCCGGCGGGCTCGCAAGGGCGGGTTTGTCACCAGGCGCGAGCCCAGCAGGCGCTTGTCGACCTGCTCGATCGAGTCAACAAGCGCACCCATGTCGAGCCGGGCAGGGAGACGGTCGCCGTCTACCTGGACCGGGTGGTTGGCCGCTAAGAGTGGGTTACGGCAGACCACACGTCGGTCTTACGAGATCCACATCCACCTCTACCTCACGCCCGGCATCGGGCACTTGCGGCTGAGCCAACTTAGGGTCGAGGACGTTGAAGACCTCTACACCGCCTTGCGTGATCTCGGGACGGTGACGACAGCCTCGCCGATGCTGGCACGCATGCTCGAAGCCCGTCATGCCGCAAACGGTGCGCGGCCACTTAGCGACGCCTCGATCCGCCGCGTCCACGCGACCCTGATGTCCGCCCTGAACAGCGCCGCGAAACGACGCCTCATCCCGTTCAACCCCGCCGCGCACGTCGAGCTCGCCACCGGCAAACGACCCAAGGCGGCGCTCTGGACCGACGAACGGGTCACCGAATGGCGCCGCACCCATAAGCGGCCCAAGGTCGCGGTCTGGACCCCTGAGCAGACCGGTGCGTTCCTCGACCATGCAGCCTCGGATCGGCTCTACGCCCTCTACCACCTGATTACCTTTTGCGGCCTGCGCCGCGGGGAGGCAGCCGGTCTGCCCTGGGCCGAGGTCGACCTCACCGGGCGCACCCTGAGGTCAACGCGCAGATCGTTTGACCAATCGTTTGCCCTGCGCCTCACATTCGTGCGATATGTTGGCCTTACTCACCAATTCTATGCCGCGCAATAAGGAGGCAGCCCCAGTGCCTAGCCCTCGGACACTCGCGCGCATCTATGCTGTCCTGCTCGCGGTGGTCGGATTCACCGTTTCCCCGCTCAATACTCAGGCAGCGTCGGCATACTGCGACTACAATTTTACGATATGTACCGGCAGCGACTATGTCATGGCTTTCTCGACTGATTATCCTTCGACTTGGGGACCAATACTGAATAGCTCCGTTCTAAAATGGAGCGATCTTCCTGGCTCCTCTTTGCACTATCGCGGCGCCACCGCAAACTCCAACTGGCGAAATTTCGGGTTCCACTCTGCCCGCTACAACTTTGTGGCCGCTGGGCTTTCGGATTTGCCCGGATACACTTCGAACGTCAACGGAGACACGGTGACCGGCCGCCACGCGGGCGCGGGTGTCGATTTTAACCTTAGTTGGACTTTCAATAGTTCTGGAACAATGTCGCAGGCAGCCAAGAATGTGGATTTGGCCACGGTAGCGACTCATGAAGTCGGCCATGCCTCTGGGTTGAGTCATCCATTTGTCCCTCAAATAGACCCTCACCCTTGCGGAAATTCCGCCGGTCCGGGAGAAACGGAGGCTGTCATGAATCCAAACTTTACAACCAAACGGAACCTCACTCCAGACGACCTCGACGGCATGCAGTTTAACTACTAGGAGGCTGAAGAATCATGTCAGGCGTCCGACTGATGCGTATCCCAATAGCTCTTCTCGGGCTCATCCTCTTGTCGGCGTGCTCAGGCGGGGCTCCGCAGGGGAGTTCCGAACCTGGGTCCCAAGCCGTTTCGGGATCTTCGTTTCCGTCAACGATGCACCCTTCGGCCGCCCCCAGCGCGGGTAAGACCGTTCGACTGTCTGGGTACGAACTGGCGCAAGACCCGCAGGCAGCGATCGATTTTTCCGGCAACGCGTTGATTTTTGAGGGTCGAATAATCGGTAAACCCGCGCCTGCAGTAAAGGTTCCAGAGAATCCTGACACGGGTAGTCCGATGTTGGTCTACTTGCCCGTTCCCTTGCAGATCACCGCAGTCTACAAAGGGTCCGTGAACGTCGGCGACCGAGTCTACCTGCGCGATCTAGGGGGAACCAGTAGCGACGGCTCAACCCTTGTCTACGAAGGAGGCTATGCAGACTCGACGTGGAAGGCAGGCATAGACGTGTTCGTCTACAGTAACCCTTCCGTGCAACCACCAGGCGATCCGCTCGCCGCGCTTACCCCTAATATGCTTTTTGTTGAAGAGAACGGCGTGGCACATAGTGCAGCGAGAGCAGGAGAGCCCACCATGCCGATCGCTGAGATGAGGAAGGCAGTCAAGGCTCGTTGGCAGTGACTAACCTCGCTCTTTTATGCGGGTGTTCGAGGTGGCGCGTGAGAACCGAGGGATCGTGATCACGGGGCTCGCGTGAGTCGGGGTCGGTTTCCGAGGTCCCTGGGTGTCGGGGCGGCTGGGTGGCGGTCAGCCGAAAGTGCGCGCAATTGTTGGTAGCCCGTTGCGATCACGGTGGCCCAGCGCCCAAGCTGGCTCTCCGCACTTTGGCGGCTCTTCCTACTTCAGGTGGGTGCAGGTGCCGACACGCGGTGAGTTGGTGGGTGTGAGAGAGGCCGCGGCCTTTCAGGATCGGTAGCGACCAAGTTGCCCATCCGGAAGGCCTCGACCCCTTTCCGGGTCAGGTCATCAGCGCGTGTCGCTCAGCCCCCACCTCAGCTCAGGTAGGAAGAGCCGGCAAAGCAGATCGTCCGCAAACACAGTCAGCTACCAATTTAATTAGGCGGGCTGAACGGCGAGAAAGATGTGCCCCGCATCGCGACACGTCGGTTACAGCGAACCGCTCGGGCATCGCTGCGACCGGCGGGCTGCGGCTGCCGGGGAGGCAAACTGATTGCACGCCGCAACACGCCGACCTAGGTTGGGTTCGTGGAGCCGCTGATGATGGACAGCGAGTGAGGTCATGACGATGCCCCGCACTCTTCAGGAGATCCTTCAGCACGCCGATGAGCTCGAGCGTCGGTTTGCCGAGCACGAACCGAGCGAGGTTCGCGATGCTGCTCCCTTGCATGCCATCCGCGACGCGGTGACGGCCCGCGCCGGCAGCGAGCGCCGCATCGCCGTCGCTGTCACCGAGGCCCGCGAGGCCGGCGTGTCATGGTCGGCCATCGGCGGGATGCTCGGCACTTCCGGGGAGGCCGTTCGCAAGCGCTACGGCGGGCAGCCCGCCAAGACCGCTTGACGCGATCCTCGCGTTCGGCCACCCGGCCCTAGCCGCGGGGAGGCGACCTTGTCCGGCTCAGCTGAAGAGCGCTGAGCCGATCTTGTCGGCAGCGTCGCGTTGCATCGTCGGCGTGACGTGGCTGTACAGATTGGTGAAGAGGCTCGGATCGGCATGCCCCAGCCGTTCGGCGGCCACCTTGGGCGGGACGCCGCTGGCGAGCATCAAGGTGGCGCTCGTGTGCCGCAGCCCGTGTGCCGTCAGCCGCGGCAGCTTCAGCTCCTCGGAGTAGCGCCCGATCAGCCGGGACAGGTACTGCGGGTGGTAGGAGCCACCGCCGGGCTTGGTGAAGACGACGTCGCTGACCTCGTAATCGGCGGAGGCCAAGGCCTCATTCGCCTGCGTCGCGCGCTGCAGGCGCAGGACTCCGACGAGTTCGTCGTCGAGCTCGATGCTGCGCACGGCGTCTCGGCTCTTGCCGGCGGAGGCGATCAGGTCGTGGCCCAGGGTGGAGGCGAACTCGACGACGTGCACGATCCGTCGGTCGAGGTCGACGTTGGCCCAGCGCAGCCAGACGGCCTCCCCGATCCGCAGCCCGGAGCCGAGCATGAATGCCCACAGCGGATAGGTCCGGTCGCCGTCCATCAGGCTCAGGAAGTCGCGGGCCTGCTCGGGGGACCAGTGCTTAGGGATAGACCGTGCGGGGCGGGGCCGGGGGACGACGGTCACCGGATTCACGGTGAGAATCCCCATGCTCATGGCAAGCTTCAGCGCTCCGGAGAGGGGTGAGCGCGCCAGCCGGATCGTGTTCGCAGCCAACGGCTTGCCGTTCTTGGTGCCGCCCTTCTTGGCCAGCGCCCGTTGCCAGGCGACCACCGCGTCCGGGGTCAGGTCGCGGACCTTCTTCGCTCCGAGCAGGGGACGTACGTAGCTATCGGCGTAGTGCCGGTAGTCGAAGCGGGTCTTAGCCGAGAGCCGTGCGTCGTCGTCCAGCCCGTCGAGGTACAGGTCGAGCAGGTCGTTGATGGTCAGCGAGGTGGAGACCCGGCTGACCAGGCCGGCGTCGACCCGGCCGGTCATGTCCCGGCGGGCTCTCCCGGCCTCGGCGGCGGTCCGGAAACCTCGTCGGGTCACCTGAACCCGCCGACCCGACAACGGTTCGCGGCCCAGCGACACCTTGAAGTACCAGCCGCCCCGGCCGTCTGGGTACACACCTTCGGGTCGTGCCGCCACCGGTCTGCACCGCCTCATGAGAACCACTTGGTTCTCACGAGGTTCTCACGGGCCTGTCAGGGGCTTCAAGAGCCGAAGCCGCTTGGGCCTCTGACCTGCGGTTATGTGGTGCGCCCGAAGGGATTCGAACCCCTAACCTTCTGATCCGTAGTCAGATGCTCTATCCGTTGAGCTACGGGCGCGTGGCCCGGAAGGCCGCGAGCGATGCTACAGGGTGCGAGCGCGCCGACCCAAAGTCGCTCACGAGCCGGGCCTGCGCCGGACGAGGCGGCGAACGCCGCCCAGCGGCACTCACCGACGAGGCACGACCTCGTGCGGGAACAGGCTCGCGGCAGCGGCCACCGAGTGCTCGAGCGAGCCGTCCGCCACCAGCGCTGAAAGCGACTGCTCCAACGTCTGCATGCCGTCCCGCGAGCCGGTGGCCAAGGTGTTGCGCAGCTGCCGGGTCTTGCCCTCGCGGATCATGTTCCGCACCGCGGAGGTCGCCAGCAGCACCTCGTACGCCGCTACCCGCCCACCCCCGAGCCGGGGTAGCAACCGCTGGTAGACGATGCCGGTGAGCGCACCGGCCAGCTGCACCTTGACCTGGCTCTGCTGATCGGCGGGGAAGACGTCGACCACCCGGTCCAGGGCCTGCGCCGAGTCGTTCGTGTGCAGCGTGGCGAACACGACGTGACCGGTCTCGGCGATCGTCAGCGCAGTCTGGATGGTCTCGAGGTCACGCATCTCCCCGACCAGCAGCACGTCAGGATCTTCCCGCAGTGCCGCGCGCAGGGCCTTGGGAAAACTCTCGGTGTCGGTGCCGACCTCGCGCTGATTGACCGCCGCCACCCGATGCCGGTGGACGTACTCGATCGGGTCCTCGATGGTGAGGATGTGACAGGGCCGGGTGCGGTTGATGGTGTCGATCAGCGCGGCGAGGGTGGTCGACTTGCCTGACCCGGTCGGGCCGGTCACCAGCACCAGCCCCTGGCGCAGCTCGGTGAAGGCGCGCACCGAGTCGGGCACACCGAGGGTGTCCAGTCCCGGGATGTCGTAGGGGATCAGCCGCAGTGCGACAGCGACGGTGCCGCGTTGCAGGAAGCCGTTGACCCGGAAGCGCGCCTGGTCCCGCCAGCTGAACGAGAAGTCGATGTCATGGCCCGCAGCGAAGGTCGCCGCCTGCGCGTCGCTGAGCATGCTGCGCAGCAATGCCGCCGTACGGGCGGGGGTGAGCGGGCTTGCCGCCTCGAGCCGCACCAGGGCCCCGTCAATGCGCAGCAGCGGCGCCGAACCCGGCGTCAGCATGAGGTCTGATCCCCGGCGCTGCCACAGCGCCTCCAGCAGGAGCTCGCGCTCAGCAGCAGCCTCGGACCCGTCCTCGTCAGCCATGCGAGCGAGTCTGGCAGGTCAAGGTCCGCGCCCCTGTGCCGATGTACCACCGAGTCGTGATTGACCCGATCGAGTGATCATCGCCGGAAAGCGGGTCGGCGGGAGGAGGAGAACACGTGTCCATCGACGCCACACCTGGCCTCCACCGTGCCCCCGATCAGACGCACGCACCCGCCCGTCCAGAGGCAGGTAAACGGTTCCTCGGCGAGATCCTGATCGACGCCAAGCTGCTCACCCGTGAACAGCTCGACGACGCCCTGCTCAAGCAACGGGTGTCGGGCAAGCGGCTCGGCACGTTGCTCGTCGAGCTGGGGGCCGTCGACGAGCGCGACCTCGCGACGGCTCTCGGTGAGCACTTCGGGGTCGCCGTCATCGACCTGCGCCGCCGGGCACCCGAGCCGGCCGCAGTCGCACTGCTCCCCGAGACGACGGCCCGTTCGCTGCTCGCCCTCCCGCTGCGCCTGGTGGACGGCGTGCTCGAGGTCGCCGTCGCCGACCCGAGCGACCAGCTGCTCACCGAGCTGCAGGCCACCACCGGGACTCCCATCGCATTGCTCGTCGCCAGCGCCACCGACATCCGCCGCGCGATCGACCGCGGCTACCGGGCCATGACCGGGATCGACAGCCACGTCGACGCCTTCCAGGCGACCTCGGCCGGACGGAGCAGCAGCGGCCCGACCAGCGCCGCCGTGGACGAGAACGCCCCTGTCGTACGCGTCGTCACGATCGTCCTCACCCAGGCCCTGCGGGACCGCGCCTCCGACGTGCACATCGAGCCGATGGACGGGCTCACCCGAGTCCGCTTCCGGATCGACGGTGTCCTGCACGACGTGTTGACACTGCCCGGCCCGATGGGTGTCGCCGTGGTGAGCCGGCTCAAGGTCCTCGCCGGCATGAACATCGTCGAACGCCGTCGCGCGCAGGACGGTCAGTTCACCTCCGAGGTCGAGGGGCGCGCCCTGGACATCCGCGTGGCGAGCACCGGCACCGTGGCCGGCGAGAAAGTCGTGCTGCGTCTCCTGGACAAGTCGACGTCGTCGTTCCGGCTCTCCGAGCTCGGCATGCCCGCAGACACCTATCAGGTGTACTCCAGCATGGTCCGCGCGCCGTTCGGCATGGTGATCTGTGCTGGACCGACCGGCAGCGGCAAGACGACCAGCCTCTACGCCACCATCAGCGAGCTCAACGGCACCGAGCGCAACATCATGACGATCGAGGACCCGGTCGAGTACGTCGTGCCCTCGATCAACCAGATCCAGATCAACGAGCAGGCGGGCATCAGCTTTGCCAGCGGACTGCGGTCGATCCTGCGCCAGGACCCGGACGTCATCCTCGTCGGGGAGATCCGCGACAGCGAGACCGCGCGCATCGCCGTACAGGCCGCACTCACCGGTCACTTCGTGATGACCTCGCTGCATGCCACCGACACCACGTCGGCCCTGTTGCGGTTTCTCGACATGGACATCGAGGCGTACGTCGTGGGGTCAGCAGTCGGCGGGGTCCTCAGCCAGCGTCTGCTGCGACGGATCTGCGACCAGTGCCGTCGTCCTTACACACCGAGCTCGGATGAGCTGGAGTTCTTCTTCGAGGCCGCCGGTCAGCTGCCGGCGGACGGGTTCTGGCACGGCGAGGGCTGCACGTTCTGCGCCCAGACCGGCTACCAGGACCGGATCGGGGTCTACGAGCTCCTCCGCATGACCCCGGCCATGCGCGGGCTTGTTGCGACCGAGCCGTCGCACGAGCAGGTGCGTGCCCTTGCCATCTCCGAGGGCACCCGCACGTTGCGGCACGAGGCCATCAGGCTCGCCGCCGAGGGCATCACCACAGTGGCCGAGGTCGTCCGCGGCATCTACGTGCTGTGACGCGCTGATGGCTACCGACATCGTCCCCACCGCGGCCCCGAAGGCGAAGCGGGAGCCGCGCGAGGTCATGCCCGCGCGGGTGCGGGGCAAAGACCTGATGCACCTGTCGCGTCAGCTCGCGGCGTTCCTCCGCGCGGGCATCCCCATCCTCGACGGTCTTGCGCTGCTCGCGCGAGACACCGAGAACAAGACTCTTCGTCGCACGTTGGAGGACGTCGCCGAGCAACTGCGCCAGGGCAGCCCCTTCGGCGCGGCGCTGGACAGTCACCCCTCGGTGTTCCCGCCGGCCTATCGCAGCATGGTGCGTTCGGCCGAGCTGACCGGCAACCTGGACACCGTCCTGGACCGACTCACCATCTACGTCGAGCGCGAGGTCGAAGCAAAGCGAACGATCCGCTCGGCCATGACCTACCCGCTGGTCATCGTCGTGCTCTCAGTCGCCGTCTCGGTGCTGCTGGTGACCTTCGTGCTGCCGAAGTTCCGGTTGTTCTTCGCCTCCTTCCACCAGCAGCTGCCCCTTCCGACGCGGATCCTGCTCGGCATCAGCGACGTGTTCCAGCACTGGTGGTGGGCGCTGCTCACCGCGGCGCTGCTCACAGCGTTCGGTTCCTGGACGTTCCTTCGCACCGAACGCGGAAAGCTCACCCGTGACCGCGTGATCGGTCGACTGCCCGTGCTGGGAAAGGCACTGCAGTACTCCGTGGTCGAGCGCTTCGCCCGCGTCCTGTCCGCGATGCTGCGGGCCGGCGTACCTTTGGCAGAGGCAATGGATGTGGCGGCAGCTGCCACCAACAACCGCCCCGCCGCCATCGCGCTCGCCGCGGCCCGCGAGCGGATGCTCAGTGGCGAAGGCATCGGCACCCCGCTCGCCGAGACCGGCATCTTCCCGGCCGCTGCTGTGCAGATGATGCGCGTCGGCGAGGACACCGGGTCCCTGGACGACCAGCTGGATGTCGTCGCCGAGTTCTACGAGAAGGAACTCGACGAGAAGGTCAAGCACATCACCACGCTGATGGAGCCGGCCGTGCTGCTCGTGATGGGCGCGATCGTCGGGTTCGTCGCGTTGGCTTTGGTGACCGCGATGTACGGCATCTACGGGAACGTCGGCAAGTGATGCGGCGTGACGAGGGGTTCACGCTCGTCGAGATGCTCCTGGCCATCTCGATCCTCGGCGTCGGGATCCTGGCGATCGTCGGCGGGATGATGACGTCGATCCAGGTGTCCGACTTGGCTCGACGCCAGGCAGAGGGCATGGGGTCGATCCGTTCGTACGCCGAGGCCGTAGCTGCTGACACCTATGTCGGTTGCGCCACGTCGTACCCGGGTTCCGGGTTCACCGTCCCCAGCGGTTGGACCTCCTCCGTCGCCGTCTCCTACTGGAGCGCGGCAACGAGCACGTTCGTCAGCACCTGCGGCAGCGACAGCGGTTTCCAACGGGTCACGCTGACGCTCACCGCCAGCGACGGCCGAGACACCGAGGTCCTCCGCATCGACAAGAGGTTGCCATGAGGCGGGCAAACCCGATCGGGCATCGGGACCGTCAGGCCGGGTTCACCCTTGTCGAGGTCCTCGTGTGCCTCGCCATCATGGGACTGATTGCGCCCGTGCTGGCCAACACGTTGACCGTCGGATGGAGGACGACCGATGCCACGGTGTCCAGCCTGTCGGACAGCCGTAACCGGGCACTGACGCCCTCGCTCTTCACGCGCGACGTCCAGAACGCCGTCTCCGTCGACACCCTCGTCAGTGACGCGACGTGCACCACCGCCGGCGACACCCTTCTCGTCCGGCTGCGCTGGACGGAGACCGCTGTCTCCGGCACGGCAACATCACGAGCGGTGTCATGGGTGCTCACCTCGGGGGGCGACCGGCTCCTCGAACGCCGCTGGTGCGCTGCCGGCACGTCTGTGACGAGCAGCGTGACGACTGCCCATGGGGTCGTCGGGACACCAACTGTCACCTGCACCTCGCTCGCCGGCGCGACGGTTGCCTGTGGGTCGGCAACCCGGGTCTCCCTGGCCGTCACCGACACCAGCGGCGCCTTCACTGCCAGCGGCTCCCGGAGAGCGTCATGAGCCGCACGCTGACCGCCGGCCACGTTCTGGCGCAGCGATGTCGCTCGGTGCGCCAGTCCGACGACTCGGGCAGCATCCTGGCCATCGCACTCGTGATGCTGCTGATCTTCGGACTGTGGATCGGCACGGTGCTCACCTTCGCCACGGCGAGCCAGCGCACCACCGTCCTGGTGCGGGACGAGGCAACCAGTACCTACGCAGGTGGCGGTGCTATCGACGGCACCATCAACAAGGTACGGACCTCGCTGAGCACGGGCACGACCGCTGCAGGAGCCTCCACCTGCTTCACCCTCCCGGCCGGCGCGCTGGACAACACGTCCTCGCTCGCGGTCACCTGCGACCCGGTCGCGGGGTCCGGAACGTCGGTCAGCAGCCTCAGCCAGCCGGACAAGGCCATCCTCGCAACCTCGACCGTCGCAGGCGAGGGGGTGACCGTCGCGTCGGGCAACCTGCGCGTGAAGGGCAGCGTCTCGGTCAACAAGACCCTGACGGTCCCCGCCGGCAGCACCTTGGACGACACCGGGTACGGCGTGGACGCCGCTGTGTGCACCGTCGCCGGCACGGTGACCCCGGCGTGCACCACCAATTCTGGGGTCACCACGCCCAGCTATGGGACTCCGGACCTCACGGCACCCACCTGGCGTGCGACGTTGCCGTCGTGCGGCGCGTCGACGATCACCCTGCGGCCGGGCCTCTACACCGCCGGGTCAGCGCTGCAGACCGTGCTCAACTGCGCCAACGCCGTCATCATCCTCGCGTCGGGGACCTACTGGTTCGACTTCACCGACGCCGCCACCGCCAACCGCGCCCTGACGTTCACCGGCGGGGTCCGCGGCACCTCGTTGATCGGCGGCGCACGCCTCGGCGCCACATCCACCTGCGACTCCGCCGCCGGCGGCGTGGAACTGGTGTTCGGCGGCGACAGCCGGCTCTCCGTGTCCAACGGCAGCGTCGACCTCTGTGCCCTCGCCCTGTCCGGCGACACGACCCGGCAGCACATCGTCGTGCGCGGTTTGACCAGCACCACCTCGGTCGCCGGCTCGATGTCCTACCCGCCGACCACCGGTTCGAGTGCGGCGAGTGTCAGCACCGGGAGCCTGGCCTGGACCAACCCCGCAGGCGTGCTGCTGGACGACAGCATCGACGCGACGGCGTCTCTGTCCAACGGCAGCGCCAAGACGGCCACGATGCGCCTCAGCCTCCCGCCCGCACTGGTGCCCCCGACAGCGACAGGAATCTCCCTGACCGTGTCGGCCGATGTCGCGATCGACTCACCCGGGACCACCACCGCGCTGACTGCCGCCGTTCTTGGAGCCAACGGGACCCTGCTCGGGAACCGGACCATCCGCAGCTGCGCCTCGACAGCGTGCACCCCGTCGAACTACGTCGTCGCCTCCGGTACCGCCATCACCGGGCTGACGACCGCCCAGGTGAACGGTGGCGGCTCGACCCGCATCGACGTGAACCTCGTCAAGCAGGCCGGTGTGGGCACGACCACGTCGGCTCTCGATGTCATCAAGGTCGACCTGACCTACTCTGTGCCGCTGCGACGGGTCTGCAACCCACCGTCGGGTGCCGCCGCTTGTCCGGCAGCTCTTCCCCCAACCCAGCCGCTTCTGGTCACCTCCGGCGCCTACCCGGCAACGAGGGTCCAGCTGCACGGCACGGTCTACGCCCCTGACTCCGCGATCACCCTCGGCGGCACGCTGATCGGCGCACCTGTGGTGGACCGGGGCATCGTCATCAGGCACCTCGTCTCCACCATGACTCCCGGCAGCGGATACAGCGGCGCACTGCTCGCCACACCAGACATCAGTCAGAGCCCGAGGCAGATGGTGCTCACCGCCCGAGACGGCAGCGGCACCCAGGTCGCCCGCGCTCGGGTGACATTTGCGGACAGCTCGGGGTCCCGCAACGGCCCCGTCCCCACAGTGACCGAGTGGACGATCAACTGACCGTTCGGCTGATTGCGCAACTCCCGCACCGACCTGGCTCAAGTCACACCGGCGATGGTCCGAAAACCTTCACAGCAGAGGGAGCGGGGTGCTCCTCCACCAACGAAGGGCACATCATGCTTACGAAGATCCGCGCGGCGGCTGCTAAGGAGTCCGGCTTCACGCTCGTCGAGCTCCTCGTTGTGATCGCCATCCTCGGTGTGCTGGCGGGCGTCGTCGTCTTCTCGGTCGCCGGGATCCAGGACACCAGCCAGTCCTCGGCGTGCAAGACCGAGGCAAGCACCGTCCGTACCGCCGAAGAGGCGTACTACGTCAAGAACAAGCTGTACACGAACAACGCCGGCCTCGTTACCGCCAAGCTGCTGGGGACCACCCCCACGCTGGTGACCACCGCAGGCACCGGCGCTCCGGTGGGCACGACCTACAGCATCGCCTGGGCAGGCGCGACCTGCACCGGCGTCACGCCCGCTATCACCCCGTGATCATCGTCTAGTCAAGCAACGCGACAAGGCCCGCCGGATCTCCGGCGGGCCTTCTCGCGTCCCATCCCCCGGACGCCTACTTCCGCCTGATGGAACGGCCGGCCGGTGTCGCGATGGCCCGGGTCTACCGTGACCGCACCCCGCGGTGCGTCACGACTTGAGAGGGACCCGCCACCCGATGAGCTCTGCCTCGACCACTGCCTCTAGCGCTGCCCCGACCCGGCATCCCCGAATGCTCGCCTGGGTCGACGAGGTGAGCACGTTGACCCGCCCGGACCGCGTGGTGTGGTGCGACGGGTCCGAAGCCGAGTGGCAGCAACTGACCGATCAGATGGTCGAGGCCGGCACCCTGGTCCGGCTGGCGGAGGACAAGAAGCCCAACTCGTTCTGGTGCGCGTCCGACCCATCGGACGTGGCGCGCGTGGAGGACCGCACCTTCATCTGCTCCCGGGACGAGGCCGATGCGGGAGCCACCAACAACTGGATGGACCCGGTCGAGATGAAGGCCCGCATGACGGCCCTCTACGACGGGTCGATGCGCGGCCGCACGATGTACGTCATCCCGTTCTGCATGGGGCCGCTGACCGCGGAGTCGCCGATGTTCGGCGTCGAGATCACCGACTCGCCGTACGTCGTGTGCTCGATGCGCATCATGGCCCGGATGGGCTCAGCAGTCCTTGAGGCGATGGGCGGCAGCGACACCGAACCGGGTGCTTACTTCGTGCCCTGCCTGCACTCGGTCGGGGCGCCGCTCGAACCCAGCCAGGCCGACGTCCCGTGGCCGTGCAACGACACGAAGTACATCACCCAGTTCCCCGAGGAGCGCACCATCTGGAGCTTCGGCTCCGGCTACGGCGGCAACGCGTTGCTGGGCAAGAAGTGCTTCTCGCTGCGCATCGCCTCGGTCATGGGCCGAGACGAGGGCTGGCTCGCCGAGCACATGCTCATCCTCAAGCTGACGTCGCCGGAGCAGGCGGTGCACTACGTCGCCGCGGCCTTCCCCAGCGCGTGCGGCAAGACCAACCTGGCGATGCTCGAACCGACCATCCCCGGCTGGAAGGTCGAGACCCTCGGCGACGACATCGCCTGGATGCGCTTCGGTGACGACGGCCGGCTGTGGGCTCTCAACCCGGAGCACGGCCTGTTCGGCGTGGCCCCCGGCACCGGCTGGGCGACCAACCCCAACGCGATGCGCACGATCGCGGCGGGCAACTCGCTCTTCACCAACGTCGCCCTCACCGACGACGGCGACATCTGGTGGGAGGGCATGACCGAGCAGCCCCCCGCCCACCTGACCGACTGGAAAGGTCGCGACTGGGCGCCGTTCGACGAGACCGACGCGCACGACGAGCAGGAGCACGAACCCAGCTCGCACCCCAACTCACGGTTCTGCACCCCGATCACCCAGTGCCCGATCCTCGCCCCCGAGTACGACGATCCGCGCGGCGTGCCGATCTCCGCCATCCTCTTCGGTGGCCGGCGCAAGACGACGATCCCGTTGGTCTACGAGGCCCGCGACTGGGTGCACGGCGTCTTTATCGGCGCGACGCTCTCGTCCGAGACCACCGCGGCAGCGACCGGCGTCGTCGGGGTGGTGCGCCGTGACCCGATGGCCATGCTGCCGTTCATCGGCTACGACGCCGGCGACTATCTGGGCCACTGGGTCGACATGGGCAAGGGCGCCGACGCCAGCAAGCTGCCGAAGATCTTCTATGTCAACTGGTTCCGGCGCGACGCCGATGGTGGCTTCCTCTGGCCGGGCTACGGCGAGAACGGCCGGGTGCTCAAGTGGGTGGTGGAGCGGCTCGAGGGTCGCGCTGCGGCTGTCGAGACGGCCATCGGACTCGTGCCGACGGCAGAGTCTCTCGACGTCGACGGGCTCGACCTGACACCCGAGCAGGTCGAGGCGGTGCTGCGCGTCGACCACGACGAGTGGCGCGCCGAGCTGCCGCAGATCCAGGACTGGTTCGACACCATCGGCACCGACACGGTGCCGGCGATGTTGCTGACCGAGCTCGACGGACTGCGGGCCCGCCTCGGCTGAACCGACGTTCAGCCACTCATCGACGGACCCGCACGACCACCGGCACCGAGGCCACACCAGCGCTCGTCGCCACCAGGGTCGACGTCCGACGCAGGGTCACGTGCAGCCGTGCCGTGCCTGCGCGGGTGGCCGTGGTGTGCCGGGTCGTCACGGCCCCGCCAGCGCCGGTGACGGCCAACGACACCGGCTGGCCGGGCGCCAATCCCGCGAGGTCGACGGTCGCGGCGTGCTTGCGACGCACCACCGCCGGAGCCGCCACGGTCGGGAAGGCGGGCACCGTGAACGGCACCGGTCCCGTCGCGGTGCTGCCGACCCCGTTGTCGGCACGGACGACGATCGCTTGGCTGCCCGCTCGTACGCCGGTCACGACGGCACTCGTGCCGATCGCGGGCACGGTCACCGCGCGACCGTCGACGAGCACCCGGAACGCGGTCAGCGGGATGCCGCCGGTGTCGAGCGGCGCAGCCCAGGTGACGGTGAGCTGACCAGGACCGGTGGACGTGACCCCGATCGCCGTGGCCGGCTGCGGCGCGAGTGCCGCCGTCACGCGGACCGGTGCGGTTGCCCCGGCTCCGGACACGAGACGGTAGTCGGCGGCGGACACGACACCGGCCGCAGTGCGCAGGGGCAGCTCAGCGGTGCCGGCGGCGGTCACCGCACCGGAGGTGACCGGCGACCACGCGGTCGCACCGACCGGCAAGGTCTCCAACGCCACCGGCGCACCCGGGGCGAGGCCCGTGCCGCGCACCGTCGTACCGAGTCCGGCGGGGAGCACGGTCGCGCCCGCAGTCGCGGCCGGCACGACAGGTGCTGCCGCACCAGCCGGCGCGCGGGCACCTGTCACGTCGTCGAGGCTCACAGTGGCAGCACCAGCCGGCGTGCTCAGCGCGACGGTGGCGGCAGTGCCACTGACCGACGCCGTGGCGGTGAAGGCGGTCGACGGCACGCCGGCCCCCCGGGGCGCGAGCACGGTGAGCCAGGACAGGGAGGTGCCGGTCTGGGTGGCGCGCACCGAGGGTGCGGGCGAGAGCTGTCCGTAGGCGGCGCTGTTCCAGCCACGCAGCGGAGCCCGCTGACCCGTCTTGAGGTCCAGCGGCGCACCACCGGAGGTGAAGAGCATCGACACGTTGGCACCGGAGCCCTCGGAGTGCACCGCGTCGTTCTCGATGCTGACGCCACGGTCGCGACCGAGCCCCCACTGCTGCGACGCGCGCACCGGGGTTGCCGAGGTCAGCCGGTCCCAGACCACGACGACGTCCTCGACGCGGTCATAGGCGATCGTGCGCGTCAGGGTGACCCCGGCGTAGCCGCGGTCGACCACGGTGGTGAGGTCAAGCCCGTTCACCCGTGCGCTGCGCATCTCGGGCCGCGGGTTGCTGCGTGGGACGCCGTCGACGACGACCACGTTGTGCGCGGCCCGCGACACGACGAAGGACCTCGTCGTGCCGTAGGTGTAGCGCCACTGGCCGGTGTCGTAGAGCAGCTGGGAGCCATGGGAGTAGAGGGTCAGCGCACCCTGGTCGTCATGCGCGTGCGGCACGTGCTCGGCCAGCCCCGCGCGCACGCTGTAGAACGTCTCGTCGGCATAGGGCCGGGTCGCGCTGCCCCAGCCGGAGCGCCCGAAGGCATAGCCCCCGGCGTACGCCGCGTAGGTGTCGGTGGGCGGGGTCCCCGAGGCACCGCCGGTGGCACTCCACTCAGCGGCCGTGCCGGTCCAGGTGCCCGGGCTCAGTGGAGCGGCGGTCGTGTCGCCGAGTGCCTCCAGCAGGCCGTCGGGTCGGGTGGCCGCGGCGATGAAAGCCGGCATCGCGGTGATCCGACCGAGCTCCGGCGGCACCACGTCACCGGCCCGGCGCAGCCGCTCGGCGGCCTGGCCGAACCAGGTGTAGTCGTTGACGGCGTAGGACAGCGCGCCTTCCTCGTCCGACCCGTCGTCGTGGATGAGCTTGACGGCGAGGGCCTGCTCGCGGGCGATCGCGAGCCGACGCCACGCGGGGCGGCCAAGGGTGACCGCGATCGCGTACAGCCCCATCGACTGGTGCAGCGAGGAGTTGTTGACGCCTTCGTAGCGGCGCGGGTCGGCCATCATCTCGCCGTGCTTCTTCAGCGCCTTCAGCAGCCAGGGCGACTGGCCCCTGGGTCCTGCCGCCGCGCACACGAGCACGAGGGATCGGAAGCCCTCGTAGATCGGCGGGCCCCAGGCATAGCGGCTGGTACTGGCTCCTGGTGGGTTGTCGTGCACCCAGTCCTTGACCAGGTAGTAGAAGCGGTCGATCATCGCCTGGTCGCCGGCACGAACCCCGCGCCGCAGCAACGGCAGCAGGTAGTGCAGCGAGTGCATGTGCCCCTTGCCGCTGCTGTCCAGGGTGCTGACCGGCGCCCAGGTCGGGTTGGCCGCCAGGGTGAACGAGCCGTAGACCCCGAGGTCGGCCTTGCCCGCCATCAGCTGGTCGGCCTTGCGGTGGTCGGTCCAGCGGTGCACCCCGAAGCCCATGCCGCACTGCGCCGCGGCGGCCACCTGGTCGGCATGCAGTGCCGGGGTCGCCGCAGCAACCGGAGAGCCAGCCAGGACGGTCACGCCGAGCACCAGCGCGAGGCCGGCAGCGGCGCGGGTCAGGGGTCGGAAAGGTGCTGCTGTGGTCACTGGTGATACTCCCCCGGCAGATCGGCTGCGCACCGGAAGGACACCCGGCACGCCCACCCTAACCGGCGTACGACGACAGTCCCAGGAACCACACCAGCCCCGCGCGTCACAGCGGGTGCCCGGTCCGCAGAGTCGGACAGCTCACGACACGAGGTGAATGGTCACCTCAACAGGCACCGGCGCCTGTTGAGGCGACTGTTGACCTACCCCACGTGGTCAACCGCGTCGCGCAACCGGAGCGGGCGGAGGCGGGGAGATTTGAACTCCCGATGGGCTTGAGACCCAAACCGCATTAGCAGTGCGGCGCCATAGACCGGACTAGGCGACGCCTCCCTGCAGCCGACTGCGCTCGCACGCACCTGGCCGCGCCGGCAAGGTTACCCGGCGCCGCCTGGGCCGGGCAAAGACGTTGGTCCGAGGGGCCGTCACGGCAGCGTTCGGACGTCCAGATCGCCGGCGGCGTACCGCGCCCGGAGCACCTTCTTGTCGAACTTCCCGACCGAGGTCTTGGGTACCTCCTCGATGAACGCCCACCGCTCCGGCAGCTGCCACGACGCCACCGAGGCGGCCAGGTGCGCGCGCAGGTCGGCGACCGACACCTCGGCGCCCTCCTTGACGACCACCGCGGCCAGCGGTCGCTCACCCCACTACTCATCGGGTACGCCGACCACCGAGGCCTCGGCGATGGCCGGGTGGCCCATGAGGACGTTCTCCAGCTCGACCGACGAGATCCACTCACCACCTGACTTGATGACGTCCTTGGCGCGGTCGGTGAGGGTGAGGTAGCCGTCCGGGCTGATCCTGCCCACGTCACCGGTGCGCAGCCAGCCGCCGTGGAAGCGGCTCTCGTCTTCGTCGAGGTAGTAGGAGCCGGTCACCCACGGCCCGCGTACCTCGAGCTCACCGACCGCCTCGCCGTCGCGCGGCACCAGCTCGCCCCCCGGTCCGGCCAACCGCGCCTGAACGCCGGCCACGAGCCGCCCCTGGGTCACGCGGTAGGCCCACACGTCGTCGCCGGTGACCCCCGCCGGCTCGTGGGCGACCGACCCCACCGGTGAGGTCTCGGTCATGCCCCACGCGTGCGAGACCCGGATGCCGTGGCGTTCCTCGAGCCCCTGCATCAGCGCACGCGAGCAGGCCGAGCCACCGATGAGCACCAGCTTCAGCGAGGACACGTCGCGCGGGGCGGTGTCGAGGTTGGCCAGCAGCGCCGTCCACACCGTCGGGACGCCGGCACCGACCGTGGGGCGCAGCGTCTCGATGGCCTGGGCCAGCGGCCCTGGCGCCAGGAACCGGTCCGGCATCACCAGGTCAGCCCCGGACATCAGGGCCGCCCAGGGCAGACCCCAGGCCATGACATGGAACATCGGCACGATCACCAGCAGGCGGTCCTGCTGGGTGGCCGGCATCGCCTCGCCCATGAGCATCTGCATCGAGTGCAGGTAGGCCGACCGGTGGCTGTAGGCCACGCCTTTGGGGTTGCCCGTGGTCCCGCTGGTGTAGCAGAGCGCCACCGCATCGGTCTCGCTCACCTCGACCCAGTCGAACTCGGTGGGCTGGTCCGCGATCAGCTCGTCATAGGAATGCACCTGGGCCGCGCAGCCCGCCAGCAGCGAGAGGTCGGCTGCGCCACTGACCACGACGTGCTGGATCGACGGGACCCGCGGCAGGATCGGCGCCAGCATCGGCAGCACCGACCCGTCGACCACGACGACCTTGTCCTGAGCGTGGTCGGCGATGTAGGCGACCTGGTCCGGGAAGAGCCTGATGTTCAGCGGGTGCAGCACCGCACCCATGCCGGGCACGGCGCAGTAGACCTCGAAGTGCTCCTGGTTGTTCCACATGAACGTCGCGACCCGGTCGTCACCCTGGACGCCCAGACCGCGCAGCGCATGGGCGAGCTGGGCCGCCCGCCGCCCGACCTCGCGATAGGTCGCCGACCGGGCACCCTCGCCCGTCCACGTGTGCACCTCGGAGTCCCCGTAGACGCTGGTGCCGTAACGCACGAGGGTCGCGATCGACAGGGGGGTCTCCTGCATCGTGCTGCGCATCGACGGCCTTTCGTTGACGGGGACGGCCCGATCCTTGCGTCCGCGCCACGCCGGGACAAGGGTTGCTCGTCACCCCGATCCTCAGGTCACCGCGTCCGGGTGCCGATGCCTCCTGCGTGACGTCGTTGCCCACCCGTGCGGCATGGCCCGGGCGCGACCGGCGGCCCAGGCACGGGGATGCCGCCGCCGAGCTCCGGCTGCGGCGGATCCTCGCGGGGCACCGCCGGCTTGCCGACGCGCCCGAAGACGAGCGTGCCATCCGCTCGGCACTGGACGGGGCGATCGCGCCGGTGCTCAGCACCGGCGACGACGACACCACCCGGGAGATGGTGCGCGCCCTGACGGCCGCCGCCGAAGCCCGCCTGCGGGCCGTCCGAGCCGCGCAGGCGGCCAGCCGCCTGATCGACAGCCACACCGCGATGTTGGCCGCGATGGCCGACGGCCTGGTGACCCAGGACCTCGACGGCTCGATCGTGCTCTGCAACGCCGCCGCCGAACGGGCGCTGGGCATGACCGCCGACCAGATGCAGGGACGCTCGAGCCTGGACCCGCGATGGGGCGCGCTCTGGGGGGACGGCAGCCCACGGCCGGGGCCGGAGCACCCGCCGATGCTGGTGCTGGCCTCCGGCGAACCCCGGCGCGACGACGTCATGGGGATCACGCTGCCGACCGGTGAGGTGCACTGGCTGCTGGTCAACGCCGTGCCCATCCGCGACGACGCCGGCGTCATGACCGGGGTGGTCAGCTCCTTCCACGACATCACCGAGCGTCGCGCGGAGGACGAGCGACGGCGCGCTCGCGAGGCCCAGCTCCGGGCTGCCCAGCAGCTCACCGGCCTCGCGTCCTGGGAGCTCGATGCTCGCACCGGTCGGGCAAGCTGGTCGGAGCAGATGCTCCGCCTGATGGGCTTGGGACCGGACGACGACGTGTCCACCATCGACGACTTCTTGGCCCTGATGCCGCTGGAGGACCGGGGCGCCGCACGTCCGGTGCAGGACGACCACCAAGCCAACGGCCATCGGGACCTCTTCCGGGTGGTGCGCCCCGACGGCGCGGTGCGGCACCTGCAGGCCTGGACCGACCCCGAGCTCGACCAGCACGGCGAGCTGGTGCGGGTGCTGGGCGCCACCATCGACGTCACCGAGCGCGAAGAGCTGCTCGCGTCGCTGTCCGCGAGCCGGGCCGACCTGTACGCCGCGATCGAGCTGTCCCGTACTGCGACCTGGGAACTGGACCTTGCCACCGGATCACTCGACTGGTCGGACCGGATGTTCGCCCTGGTGGGGCGTGACCCTGAGCTGACAACGCCGCTCCTCGCCGACTTCATGCAGCTCGTGCACCCCGACGACCGCGAGCGGATCCACGGCCTGGGCGACGAGACCATCGCCACCGGTGTGGGGCACGAGACGACGTACCGCGTCGTGCATGCCGACGGCAGCGTGCATCACATCCGGGTCTGGACCGGCGTACGGCGATCAGGCGACGGCAACGTCACCCACCTGTGGGGCACCGCGATGGACATCACGGAGCAGGAGGTCGCCGCGGCACAGCTGAGCGAGAGCGAGCAGCACTTCCGCGCGGCATTCGACGCCGCACCGATCGGCATGGTGATGGTCGGGCTCGGGCGCGACGACGAGGGCCGGTGCCTCCGGGTCAACGCCGCCCTGGGCGCCATGCTCGGACGACCCGGTGACCAGCTCGTCTCGATGGATCTGGGTTCGATGATCCATATCGAGGACCGCGACCGTACGACCGGCCAGCTCAGCCGGTTGGCGCGCGGCGAGACGCGCAAGGTGGCCTTCGGGGCGCGAGCCGTGCACGCCGACGGCTCGGTGGTCAACGTCTGGCTGAGCAGCACCGTGGTGTTCGACGCACAGCGACGGCCCCTCTATCTCATGACGCACGCGCTGGACGTCAGCGATCGCCTTCGCCAACAGGCCGAGCTCGAGCGACTCGCCCTCACCGACACCCTGACCGGGCTGGCCAACCGCACCCTGCTCGGGGACCGGGTCGATCAGGCGCTGGCCCGGTTGCACCGCAGCGGTGGTGCCGTCGGCATGCTGCTGCTCGACATCGACCGGTTCAAGACGGTCAACGACTCGCTCGGTCACCAGGTCGGTGACCGGTTGCTCGTCGAGGTGGCCTCCCGCCTCGAGGCCGTGAGCCGGGCGGACGCCACGGTGGCCCGGCTCGGTGGCGACGAGTTCGTGGTCCTGGTCGACGGACTGCCGACACCGCAGATCGTGCACACCGTCGCCGAGCGGCTCCTCGAGGCGATGCGCCGTCCGTTCGACCTCGGGGACGGGACGCCGTCGCTGGTGGCCACAGTCAGCATCGGCATCGCGGTCGCCACCGATGCCTCGCAGACCGCCGACGACCTCTACCGCGACGCCGACCTCGCGCTCTACCGAGCCAAGGACTCCGGGCGCGACCAGTACGCGCTGTACGACGACGCGCTGCGGGCCCGTGCTCAGGTGCGGATGCGCGCCGAGTCGCTGCTGCGTCGGGCTCTGGACGACAAGCTGCTCGTGCCCGTGTTCCAGCCCATCATCGACCTGGGCACGGGGCTGATCTGCTCGGCCGAGGCGCTGGTGCGCATCCAGGACGGCGAGCGGCTGGTGCTGCCCGCGGACTTCATCGACGTCGCCGAGGAGACCGGGCTGATCGTCGAGATCGACGGTCACATGTTCGAACGGGTCGCTGCCGAGGGCGCCCGGCTGCTCGCCGGCGGCGGACCCACGCGGCGACTGTGCACCAACGTGTCGGCCAGGTCGCTGGAAGACCCCCGCTTCGTCGACCGCGTCGCACGCGCGCTGACGTGGTACGGCGTGCCCGGATCGATGATCCAGGTCGAGCTGACCGAGCGGAGCCTGCTCACCACCAGCCCGACCGTGCACGACTCGCTGGGCCGCATCCGCGAGCTGGGGCTGCTGGTGGGCCTCGACGACTTCGGCACCGGCTACTCGGCCATGGCCTA
>JANLYQ010000130.1:0-1707 GCA_031365725.1 Sporichthyaceae bacterium
ACAACGTCCCCCACAGCGCCCGGACCCCGTCTGAGCTGGCGATCTCGCCGGGGTAGCCCAGCGCGATCATCAGGGCGGAGGCCGGCACCAGCTTGACGAGCAGCGACTTCTGGGCGGCTCGGGAAAGAGCCAGGACAGCGACCGTCTCGACCAGCAGCAGAGGCACCGTCAGGAACCAGTCGACGTACCGGTAGGCCTCGTTGAACTCGACGTTCGACAACGCATGTGCGGCGGTCACGCTGGCGCCGGCTGGATAGCTCTGCTTGAAGTTGTCGAAGATCCGGAAGTAGTGGTACGTCGCGATGCCGCAGACGATGGCGGATACCACCAGTGCGTTGCGATAGCGCGGGGCTACTCGTCCTCGAGACATCAAGAGGAAGAGTGCGGTGAATAACATCGAGGCGATGACCAGCGAGAAGAGGTTGTAGACAGTGGCGTACTGACCCGACGACAGAGACGGGACGGTGACGCCGGACACATCAGATGGCATGACGACTCCCGGGTGACACGGCTTCGTTGCCGCGACCTACGTGGCACTCGCCGGGGACCGACGAGCAGCACAGGTATACGCCCGGGATCGCTAATCCGCAACTTGTGCAAGTTTTTTGTTCTTGGTGGCGTGGTCGCGGCCGCCGACGCGATGCGTCCACGCGGCCTCCAAGTGGTCAGCCGCTGCCGCCAGGGTCTCGCCGAGGACAGCAGGTCCTAGCGCGAGACCGTCCCAGCCGGGCCCACCCACCACAAGCGTCATCCGACGGTGGGCGGCGGCCACGGCGGGTAGCCCCGCCGCCGCCGCCGCGTCGGCCTGGCTGATCCACACGAGGACACCGGCTGCCTTGGTTCGCCGAGCCGCAGAGGCCAGTGCGGTCATCGGAGTCCGAGGGCCGAGCAGGCGCGCCGGCACCCCGCGCTCGGCCAGCTCCGCGCGCACGGCGTGCAGCGCCAAGACGTGCTCCTCGTGCGGGCCGCCCGCGAGCAGCACCGGGTTGTCCCGGGGGAGCGCGGGCAGCTCGAAGAGATGCCGGAGGAACGCAGACGTCACGGCCTGCGTCAGGAGGTGCTCGATCTCGATACCCCTGCCGGTGCGTTGCCAGTGCTCTCCTGCGGCGACGAGGACCGGCCGCACGACCTCGTCCCAAGCGGCGACCGTGCCGCGCTCGGCAAGCGCATCGACCACAGCGTCCTCGACGCTCATCTCGTCCAGTCGCGACGCGGCGCGGGCCAGCCCGCGTGCTCGGCGCCCGGCGCCGGGAACGGCCAGCACCGCTCCACCCGGACCGCCAGGGCGACCGCGAGATGCCGCGCTCGGCCCCGCAGATGTCGACCCTTTCCTCGCCGACCGCTTGCGACCTGCCTCCGCTGCGAGCACCTCGGCAGCCGCATCCGCTGGGCTCATCCCCGAGAGCATGATCGCGTGCATACGACGCAATCGCCTGACGTCGTCGTCGGTGTACCTCCGGTGACCGCCGCCGGTCTGCGCAGACGCAGTCAGGCCGTAGCGCGCACCCCACATCCGCACGGTCGACGGCGAGACGCCGAGCAGCCCTGCCACCTCACCGACCAGCAGGAGCGCCACCCGGCCGATGCTTGCACGGGTGGCGCTTAGCTCGACGAACTGTCGCCTCGGTGGAGGGTGGCGCTCAATTCTAGTCGGCGGTGTACACGGCGACCATATGATTTGCCAGGTTGAAGAACGTAGGTGCCCAC
>JANLYQ010000010.1:0-177782 GCA_031365725.1 Sporichthyaceae bacterium
CGAGCTGGCGAGCTGCGCCTCGACGTTGGTGACCTGGTGGCCGTAGACCGGGTCCATCACGGCGGGCAGGAACAGCTGGCCGGGGTTGCTGTGCGAGAAGCCGGCGTTGCGGTCGGGAGTCCATTGCATCGGCGTGCGCACGCCGTCGCGGTCACCGAGCCAGATGTTGTCGCCCATGCCGATCTCGTCGCCGTAGTAGAGGACGGGCGACCCGGGCAGGGAGAGCAGCAGCGCGGTGAAGAGCTCGAGCTGGTTGCGATCGTTGTCCAGCAGCGGGGCCAGCCGGCGGCGAATACCGATGTTGGCCTTCATCCGCGGATCCTTGGCGTACTCCGACCACATGTAGTCGCGCTCGTCGTCGGTGACCATCTCAAGGGTCAGCTCGTCATGGTTGCGCAGGAAGATTCCCCACTGGCAGTTGTCCGGGATGGAGGGCGTCTGCGCCATGATCTCCGAGATCGGGTAGCGGGACTCCCGCCGCACCCCCATGAACAGACGCGGCATGACCGGGAAGTGAAACGCCATCTGACATTCGTCGCCGTCCTCACCGAAGTACTCGACGACGTCGCTGGGCCACTGGTTGGCCTCGCAGAGCATGACCCGGTCGGGGTAGAGCGCGTCCACCTCCTTGCGCACCCGCTTGAGGAAGTCGTGTGTGGCGGGGAGGTTCTCGCAGTTCGTGCCTTCCTCTTCGAACAGGTAAGGCACTGCGTCGAGCCGGAAGCCGTCGATGCCGAGGTCGAGCCAGAACTTCAGGGCCTCGATGACCGCCTCCTGGACGCGTGGGTTCTCGAAGTTGAGGTCAGGCTGGTGGCTGAAGAACCGGTGCCAGAAGTACTGCTTGCGCACCGGGTCGAAGGTCCAGTTGGACGACTCGGTGTCGACGAAGATGATGCGCGCATCGGCGTACGCCTCGTCGTTGTCGGCCCAGACGTAGAAGTCCCCGTAGGGACCGGTCGGGTCAGTGCGCGAGGCCTGGAACCAGGTGTGCTGGTCCGACGTGTGGTTCATGACGAAGTCGATGATCACCCGGATGCCGCGGAGGTGGGCGGCATCGACGAACTGCACGAAGTCGCCCAGCGTGCCGAACTCCGGCAGTACGTCGGTGTAGTCCGAGACGTCGTAGCCGCCGTCACGCAACGGTGAGCGGAAGAACGGCGGCAGCCAGATGCAGTCGACGCCTAGCCACTGGATGTAGTCCAGCTTCTCGATGAGTCCCAGCAGGTCGCCGTTGCCGTCGCCGTTGCTGTCCTTGAAGGACCTGACCAGGACCTCGTAGAACACGGCTCGCTTGAACCACAACGGGTCGCGCTGGTCGTCCGGCATGTCGGCGAAGGTGTCGATGTTCTCGACGCTGTCGGTCATTGCGGCGCCCCGGGCATCTCGCTGCGACCGCGGCGCTGCACCCGGAACACGTGCGCGGGCTCCTGCCACGGGTCGAGGCGCACGTAGTTGGCCTGGCCCCAGAGGTAGGAGGCGCCGCTGATCTCGTCGTGCACGGTCATCGTGTCGTCCCAGTCCAGCCCGAGGGCCGGCAGGTCGAGGCGCACCGTGGTCTCCCGGGCGCCGTGCGGGTCGAGGTTGACCACGACCAGCACGGTGTCGGGGTCAGCGCCGTCGCCGCGCGCCACGGACTTGCTATAGCAGATGATCTGCTCGCTGTCGGTCGCGTGGAAGCGCAGGTTGCGCAGGCGATGCAGGGCGGGGTGCTCGCGCCGGACCTCGTTCAACCGGGTGAGGTACGGCGCCAACGAGCGGCCGTCGGCCTCAGCGGCAGCCCAGTCCCGCGGCCGCAGCTGGTACTTCTCGTTGTCCAGGGCGTCCTCGCTGCCCGGCCGCACCGCCACGTGCTCGTATAGCTCGAAGCCGGCATAGACCCCCCAGCTCGGCGAGAGTGTCGCGGCGAGCGTCGCGCGGATCTTGAACGCCGGCGGACCGCCGTACTGCAGGAAGCCGGGGAGGATGTCCGGAGTGTTGACGAAGAAGTTGGGGCGCAGGAACGCGCCCGTCTCCTGCGAGAGCTCGGTGAGGTACTCCTCGAGCTCCCACTTCTCGTTGCGCCAGGTGAAATAGGTGTAGCTCTGGTGGAAGCCGACCCGGGCCAGGGTCTGCATCATCGCCGGGCGGGTGAAGGCCTCAGCGAGGAACAGCACGTCGGGATCGGTCTTGCGCACCTCGCCGAGCAGCCACTCCCAGAACACCACCGGCTTGGTGTGCGGGTTGTCGACCCGGAAGATGCGTACGCCCAGATCCATCCAGTGCCGCAGGACCCGTAGCGACTCGGCGTAGATGCCGTCGGGGTCCCGGTCGAAGTTGATCGGGTAGATGTCCTGGTACTTCTTGGGCGGGTTCTCTGCGAAGGCGATCGTGCCGTCGGCCAGTTCGGTGAACCACTCGGGATGGGCTTTCACCCACGGATGGTCGGGGCTCGCCTGCAACGCGAAGTCGAGCGCGACCTCCATGCCGAGCTCGCGTACCCGGGCGACGAAGGCACTGAAGTCGGCTTCGGTGCCGAGGTCAGGATGGATGGCGTCGTGGCCACCCTCGGCCGCGCCGACTCCCCACGGCGAGCCCACGTCGTGCGGGCCGGGGGTCAACGTGTTGTTGGGGCCCTTGCGGTTGGTCACCCCGATCGGGTGGATCGGCGGCAGGTAGACGACGTCGAAGCCCATCGCGGCGACACCAGGGAGGCGCTGCGCCGCGGTGCGGAACGTGCCGGAGCGGAGGACCCCGTCCGCGTCGGGGGCCGCGCCCTCGGAGCGTGGGAAGAACTCGTACCACGAGCTGTAGAGCGCCCGCTCCCGGTCGACCCAGAGCGGCATGCGGTCGCTGCTGGTGACCATGTCGCGCAGGGGGCTGCTGCGCAGTGTCTCCAGAACCTCGGGGTTGTCCGCCGCGGCGAGGCGGGCCGGCACCGGGCGGGTGGTGTCGCGGAGAGCCGTGGCGGCATCGATCAGCGACCGGCGACCTGTCGCAGGCCGGGACGCGGCCGCGGCACGCTCCATGACCCGCGCGCCTTCCTCGAGCATCAGCTCGACGTCGACCCCCGCCTCGATCTTGATGGTCGCGTCGTGGTGCCAGGTGGCGACCGGGTCGCTCCACGCCTCGACGGCGAAGGACCACTTCCCCTCGGCGGTCGGGGTGATCTCGGCGGTCCACCGGTCAGTGCCGGGCGGCCCGGGAGTCATGGGGGTGAACGGCCCGCGCCGACCGCGCGCGTCGCGCAGGACGACGTCCGCGTTCACCATGTCGTGGCCCTCGCGGAAGACGGTTGCGGACACGGTGAAGGTCTCGCCGACCGCGGCTTTCGCCGGCCAGCGAGCGCAGGCCACGGAGGGCTGCAGGTCCAGGATGGGGATTCGACCGATCATCGAGGGCGAACTTACCCACCTGGCCATCCCTCGCACACATCCGGAACGGGCCGTCCACGTCTCGGGCGTGGTTCCTGGTCCGAGACCTTCGGCAAGTACCCTGCCGCCGGTGAAGGCCATCCGACGGTTCACCGTCCGCACCGTGCTGCCCGACGCCCTTGCCCCGCTGGGTGAGCTGGCACTGAACTTGCGCTGGAGCTGGGACACAGCCACTCAGCAGCTCTTCGCCGGTCTCGATCCGGCGCTGTGGGCACGGATGGGCGGCGACCCCGTCCAGATGCTCGGTGCGCTCGGGCCCGACCGCCTGGCCGCGCTGGCGGCCGACCCCGACGTCGTACGCCGGGTGGAGGCGTCTGCTGCCGACCTGCAGGCCTATCTCGAGGGTGACCTCTGGTACCAGGCCGTTGCAGCCGAGGCCGCCGGCTCGCAGGACCCGGCGCTGGCGGTGCCGTCGGCGATCGCGTACTTCTCCCCGGAGTACGGCATCACCGCTGCTCTGCCTCAGTACTCCGGTGGTCTCGGCATCCTTGCCGGTGACCATCTCAAGGCGGCCTCCGACCTCGGTGTGCCGGTCGTGGCGGTCGGGCTGCTCTACCGCGCGGGCTACTTCGCCCAGTCGCTGTCGGCCGAAGGCTGGCAGCAGGAGCGCTATCCGGTGCTCGACCCGAACGGTCTGCCTATCTCCTTGCTGCACGAGACCGACGGCATTCCGCTGAAGGTCGAGGTCGGTCTACCCGGCGGCCGCAAGCTCGTCGCGCAGGTCTGGAAGGCGCAGGTCGGCCGGGTGCCGTTGCTGCTGCTGGACTCCGACGTCGAGGACAACGCGCAGGCCGAGCGGGACGTCACCGACCGGCTCTACGGCGGTGGCAGCGAGCACCGTCTGCTGCAGGAGATGCTGCTGGGCATCGGCGGGGTGCGGGCGCTGCGCGCCTTCAGCCGCCTGACCGGCGCTCCGGCGCCGGAGGTGTTCCACACCAACGAGGGGCACGCCGGTTTCCTCGGCGTCGAGCGCATCCGCGAGCTGACCACCGAGCACGGCCTGAGCTTTGACGAGGCGGTGGAGGCGGCCCGGTCGGCGACGCTGTTCACCACGCACACTCCTGTGCCCGCCGGCATCGACCGGTTCGCCAGGGACCTGGTGGAGCAGCACTTCGGCGGCGACAACGCCGTGCCGACCGTGCCCGTCGAGCGGGTCCTGGCACTGGGTGCCGAGGACTACGAGGGCGGCGACCCGGGTGTCTTCAACATGGCGGTGATGGGCTTCCGTCTCGCGCAGCGCGCCAACGGCGTATCCGAGCTGCACGGTCACGTGGCGCGGGAGATGTTCGCCCGACTGTGGCCGGGCTTCGACGAGCCCGAGGTGCCGATCGGCTACATCACCAACGGGGTGCACGAGCACACCTGGGTCGCCCCTGAGGTGACGGCGTGGGACGACGTGGCAACGGTGTCGGACGACGAGCTGTGGCGGGTGCGTGGCGTGCTGCGTGCGCGCACCGTCGCCGACGCCCGCCTGCGGGTGCGGCGGTCATGGCTGCAGCGCGGCGCGAGTGATGCCGAGCTCGGCTGGACCGACTCGATCCTCGACCCCGACGTCCTGACCATCGGCTTCGCCCGCCGGGTGCCGTCGTACAAGAGGCTGACGTTGATGTTGCGGGACCAGGAGCGGCTGACGGAGTTGCTCACTCACCCCGAGCGGCCGATCCAGATCGTCATCGCGGGCAAGGCGCACCCCGCCGACGACGGCGGCAAGAAGCTGATCCAGGAGCTGGTCCGCTTCGCTGACGGCGCGGGGGTGCGGCACCGGATCGTGTTCCTGCCCAACTACGACATCGCGATGGCGCAGACGCTCTATCCCGGCTGCGACGTGTGGCTGAACAACCCGTTGCGCCCGCTCGAGGCGTGCGGCACGTCGGGCATGAAGGCGGCCATGAACGGTTGCCTCAACCTGTCGGTGCTCGACGGCTGGTGGGACGAGATGTACGACGGCCACAACGGCTGGGCGATCCCGACGGCGGACGGGGTGACCGACCCGGACCACCGCGACGACCTCGAGGCCGGTGCGCTCTACGACCTGCTCGAGAAGACGGTCTCGCCGCTGTTCTACGACACGGACGTCAACGGACTGCCGTTGCGGTGGATCGAGATGGTGCGGCACACGTTGCTGACCCTCGGGCCGAAGGTCCTCGCCACCCGGATGGTGTCGGACTATGTGCTCGGTCTGTATGCGCCGGCCCTCCGCTCGGCGCGCGCACTGGACGGCGGGTACGAGGGCGCGCGGGAGCTCTCGACCTGGAAGTCGCGGGTCCGGGCGGCGTGGCCGTCGGTGCGGGTGGACCACGTGGAGACGGTCGGCGTGGCCGACGCCCCCGAGGTCGGCAGCACGTTGCAGGTGCGCGCGTTCGTCTCGCTGGGGGAGCTGTCCCCGGCCGACGTCGCCGTGCAGGTCGTGCACGGCCGGGTCGACGAGAGCGACCAGATCGCCGGGACGTCCGCGGTGGCGTTGGTGCACGAGGACGCCTATGAGGGCGGGCGGCACCGCTATGTCGGCGCGATCACCCTTACCCGGCCCGGACCGTTCGGCTACACCGCGCGGATCGTGCCGTTCCACCGGCTGCAGGCGTCAAGTGCCGAGCTGGGGCTTGCGGTGCTGCCCAGCGAGGCGGCCGGGATGGACACGGGGGACCTGCGCTAGCCGGTCTCTCCCCCCCGACGAGGCCCCGTCGACCACGTGAGGTAGGTGAAGTCGCCGCAACAGGCGCAGGTGCCTGTTGGGGTGACTGTTCGCCTCGTGTCGCATGTCTTGCCCGGCGGCGCTAGCGGCTGACCTTGCTGGTCAGGTGCGCGGAGCCAGCACGAGCACGCTGTGCCCGGCGAGCTCGACAGAGGCCCCGGCCTCGTGCGACGGGCCCGGGTCCGGTCGCTCGCGTCGGGTGTCCAGCAGCACGTCGTACGACGATCTCCCTGGCGTGCTGGGCAGCATGACGGTGACAGCGTCTGGTCCGGTATTGAGCCACACCAGCAGCGACCCGTCGGTCTGGCCCGGCGACAACGCCATGCCGAGCACCTGGAGGTCGTGCTCGAACCACGTGTTGCTCGACATCTCGGCGCCGTCCACGCCGTACCAGGTGAGGTCCTTCGGGATGTCGCTACTGGCCGCCGCCGCAGCGCCCGCCGCCGGGCGACCGACGAAGAACCGACCGGTGCGCAGCACAGCGGTATCGCGCCGCAGCGTCAGCAACGCCCGCGTCCAGTCGTAGAGGTCGCGCTGCCACGGGGAGTGGTCCCAGTCGACCCAGGTCGTCTCGTCGTCCAGGCAGTAGGCGTTGTTGTTGCCGCCCTGGGTGCGACCCGTCTCATCGCCGGCGGTCAGCATCGGGACCCCGGCCGACATCAGCAGCGTGGTGAGCAGGTTGCGCATCATCCGGTGCCGCAGCATCCGGATCGAGCGGTCGTCGGTCTCGCCCTCGACCCCGCAGTTCCAGCTGTGGTTGTTGTCGGTGCCGTCGCGATTGTGCTCGCCGTTGTCCTCGTTGTGCTTGTGGTCGTAGGTCACCAGGTCGCGCAGGGTGAATCCGTCGTGCGCAGTGACGAAGTTGACTGACCCCAACGGCCCGCGACCGCTGGGCTCGAACACGTCCGAAGACCCGGTCAGACGAAACGCAAGGTCACGCAGGCCGCCCCGGCCGTGCCCATGGCCACCGAGCCAGGCACTGCGCACGGTGTCGCGGAAGCGGTCGTTCCACTCTGCCCACGGGGACGGAAAGCCGCCGAGCTGGTAGCCGCCCGGACCGAGGTCCCACGGCTCAGCGATCAGCTTGACGCGGGACAGGATCGGATCCTGCGCGTTGACGGCGAGGAACGCCGACGCGTGGTCGAAGCCGGAGCTGCCGCGGGCGAGTGTCGGCGCCAGGTCGAAGCGGAACCCGTCGATGTGCATCTCCTGCACCCAGTAGCGCAGCGAGTCGGTCACCAGCGCGAGTGCCCTCGGGTGCCGCAGGTCGAGGGAGTTGCCGCAGCCCGTCGTGTCGTCATACGACCCGTCGTGTCGGAGCCGGTAGTACGCCTCGTTGTCGAGCCCACGCAACGACAGCGTCGGTCCCTCGGCGCCGCCCTCGGCGGTGTGGTTGTAGACGACGTCCAGCACGACCTCGAGTCCGCCCCGGTGCAGCTCGCGCACCATCTCCTTGAACTCCGCGACCTGTCCGCCGCCCTGACCACTGCTCGCGTACGGACCGTGCGGGGCGAAGAACGCGAGCGAGCTGTAGCCCCAGAAGTTCGCCGCCCCGCGAGCAGTGAGAGCAGGTTCACTGACGAACTGGTGCACCGGCAGGAGCTCGACGGTCGTGACGCCGAGGTCGCGTAGGTGCCCGATCGTGTCCGGGTGGGCGAGCCCGGCGTAGGTGCCGCGCAGGTGCTCGGGCACGGCAGGGTGCAGCCGTGTCAGGCCCCGGACGTGCGCCTCGTAGACGACGGTCTCCGACCATGGGACGTGCGGTGCCGTCACTCCCTGCCAGTCGAACGACCGGTCGACCACGATCGACCGACCGGCCCCGTCGACAGCAAGCGCGTAGGGATCCACCAGGAGGTGACTGGGGTCGAAGCGCTGCCCGCGGCTCGGATCCCACGGCCCGTGCGCCCGAAAGCCATAGCGCTGCCCAGGCTGTACGCCGGCAACGAAGGTGGTCCATACGCCGTCGGCGCCACCAGCCCTGGCTGTCATCGCGACGCGTGACTCGTTGCCGTCTTCGTCGAGCAGGCAGAGCTCGATGAGGTCGCCGCGGCTGAACACAGCGAACGCCGTGCCGTGGTCGTCGGGCACCGCGCCGAGGGTTGGTGCGTCGGCGATCACCCGGCAACGCTAGCGAACGCCCTACCGTGACCGGGTGCCTGCACAAGAACAGCCTTGGCCGGTCGAGACCCTGACGACCGAGCGACTGACGCTCGAGCCCCTTCGGGTCGAGCACGCCAAGGAGATGGCGACAGCACTTGCCGATCCTTCGCTCTACCGGTGGACCGGGGGTGAGCCCGAGGGGGAGGACGCTCTCGCCGTGCGCTTCGCCCGCCAGGTGCGCGGGGTTTCGGCCGACGGTGAGCAGTGGTGGTTCAACTGGGTGCTCCGCGAACGGGTGTCCAGTACAGCAGCGGGCTTCGTCCAGGCGACGGTCGTCGACGATTTCCATCAGCGCGGGCTGGCCGAGGTCGCCTGGGTCCTCGCGCCGGCGTACCAAGGTCACGGTCTGGCACGAGAAGCAGGCACAGCCATGGTCGCGTGGTTGCACGAGCACGGGGTGGCAACGGTGATCGCGCACGTCCACCCACAGCACGCCGCGTCGGGTGCCGTCGCGCGCGCTATCGGGTTGCGACCGACCGACGAGCTCGTCGACGGCGAGGTCAGGTGGACGTCAGGCGGACGACGTCACGGGTTGCCGGCAGGGGGATGACTACCCTCGCGGCCATGTCCACTGACGCAGGCAGCACCGACAGCACCGACAGCACCGACCGCACCGACCGCACCGACAGCACCGACCGCAGCGCGACCCCCTTGGTCCGGCTCGACGTCGCGGGTGGCATCGGCATCATCCGGCTCGACCGGGCGCCGATGAACGCGCTCAACGTCGAGATGCAGGAAGGCGTGCGCGCGGCGGCAGCAGAAGCCACCGAGCGCGACGACGTCGCCGCGGTCGTGCTCTGGGGCGGCGAGAAGGTCTTTGCGGCTGGTGCCGACATCAAGGAGATGGCGGTCATGACCTACGCCGACATGGCGGTGCGCTCCGGCGCCCTGCAGTCGGCGTTCACGGCGATCGCCCGCATCCCCAAGCCGGTCGTTGCGGCGATCACCGGATACGCCCTCGGCGGCGGGTGTGAGCTCGCGCTCTGCGCGGACTTCCGAGTCTGCGCCGAGGACGCCAAGCTCGGACAGCCGGAGATCCTGCTGGGCCTGGTGCCGGGTGCTGGGGGTACTCAGCGACTGCCGCGACTGATCGGGCCGGCGCGAGCTAAGGACCTCATCTTCAGCGGCCGCATGGTCGGCGCGGCAGAAGCGTTGGCCATCGGTCTTGTCGACGCCGTCGTGCCTGCGAGCGACGTGTTCAGCACCGCGAAAAACATGGTGGCGCGGTACGTCGGTGGGCCGGCGCTGGCGTTGCGGGCAGCCAAGGACGCCATCGACCTCGGGCTCGAGACCGACCTGATGAGCGGCCTGGAGATCGAGCGTCTGCACTTCTCTGGCCTGTTCGCCACCGACGACGGGCGCGCGGGGATGGAGTCCTTCGCCACGAAGGGTCCCGGGAAGGCCTCGTTCACCGGTCGCTGACCGGCCTTCGGCGGCGATTTCGGCCGCAGGTAATGTGCCGCGCATGAACATCGTCGTCTGTGTGAAGCAGGTGCCCGACACCTGGTCGGAGAAAAAGCTCGACCCCTCCGACTCGACCCTCGACCGCGCCGCGACCGACCCGGTGATGAACGAGATGGACGAGTACGCCGTGGAGGAAGCGCTCCGGCTGCAGGAGGCGCACGGCGGTGAGGTGACGATCCTGTGCATGGGTCCGGTCACCGCTGCGGACACCGTCCGCAAGGCCCTGTCGATGGGCGCCGACAAGGCGGTCCACGTCCTCGACGGCGGGCTGCACGGGTCCGACGCCCTGGCCACCTCGCTGGCCCTGTCGAAGGCGGTCGAGAAGGTTGTCGGTGCCGGCGGGGTCGACCTCGTCCTCATGGGTTCGGAGTCCTCCGACGCGCGCATGTCCGTCGTGCCCGCGATGCTGGCTGAGCGGCTCGGCTGGCCGCAGCTGAGCTTCGCCAAGGAGGTCGTCGTGGAGGGCACCACAGTGAAGATCAAGCGAGTCACCGACGACGGATACCTCGCCGTCGAGGGCGAGACTCCGGCGGTGGTGAGTGTGGTCGAGAAGATCAACGAGCCGCGCTACCCGTCGTTCAAGGGGATCATGGCGGCGAAGAAGAAGCCGGTCGAGACGCTGGACCTCGCCGACCTCGGCGTCGACGCGGGTGCGGTTGGTCTCGGTGGCGCGTGGAGCCGGGTCGAGTCCTTCGAGCTCGCCCCGCCGCGCACCGCCGGCACGGTCGTCACCGATGACGGCACCGGCGCCGACCAGCTGGTGGAGTTCCTCGCCACCAAGAAGTTCTTCTGACCGCACGCACGTCCGACCGCACGCACGTCTGATCGCTGGAACCGAGCAAGGAGAACACACGTCATGGGCGAGGTCCTGGTCTTGGTCGAGCACACCGACGACGAGGTCAAGAAGGTCACCGGTGAGCTGCTGACACTGGCGGCTCGTCTCGGTGAGCCAGCCGCGGTCTACGTCGGCGCCGGCGCTGCGGCGGCTCTGGAGACCCTTGGTGGCTGGGGTGCCGCCCGGGTGTACGTCGCCGAGGCGCCTGAGCTGTCGTCGTACCTCGTGACGCCTGTGGTCGCGGTCCTGGCGCAGCTGGTGGCCGAACGTTCACCGACCGCGGTGCTGCTCGCGTCGTCGGCGGAGGGCAAGGAGATCGCCGGTCGACTGGCCGTGCGCACCGGCTCGGGTGTGATCACCGACGCGACCGACATCACTGCCGAGAGCGGCTCGATCACCGCCGAGCAGCCCGTCTTCGGTGGAGCGACTGTCGTGCGATCCACGATCACCACCGGCACGCCGATTGTCACCGTGCGACCCAACTCCGTGGCCATCGAGGGAGCCGGTGGCGCGGCCGAGCGGGTCGACGTCACCGTCGAGCTCACCGGTGCCGCGACCGGTGCTCGGGTGACCGGGCGGGTCGTGGAGGAGAAGGGCGAGCGCCCCGAGCTTTCCGAGGCGGCCATCGTCGTGTCCGGCGGCCGTGGTGTCGGCTCGGGGGAGAACTTCTCCGTCGTCGAGGCACTCGCTGACGCCCTCGGCGCTGCGGTCGGTGCGAGCCGCGCGGCCACCGACGCGGGCTGGTATCCCCACCAGCACCAGGTCGGCCAGACCGGCAAGACCGTGTCGCCGCAGCTCTATGTCGCGGCCGGGATCTCGGGCGCGATCCAGCACCGGGCCGGCATGCAGACCTCGAAGACGATCGTCGCGGTCAACAAGGACGCCGAGGCGCCGATCTTCGAGCTCGTCGACTTCGGTGTTGTCGGCGACCTGCACCAGGTGCTCCCTGCAGTCACCGAAAAGGTCACTGCGCGCAAGGGGTAACAGGGGGCAACGGGTAGATACTGCTGCGAACACTGCAGCGCCAGCAGCGCCACGCTGTGGGCGATCTGCACAGCCGAAACGTCTACCCAGCTCGGCTGAGGCGTTGCGGCAGGGACCCCGCTGAGGAGCGCGCCGTAGACTCGGCGGGCGATGACCCCAAGCCCCGAGATCGTCTACCTCGACCACGCGGCCACCACGCCGATGGTGCCGGAGGCGGTCGAGGCGATGGCGGCATGCCTGGCCAGCGTCGGCAACGCGTCGTCCCTGCACGCGTCGGGCAGAGCAGCGCGGCGTCTGGTCGAGGAGGCCCGCGAGACCCTGGCATCAGCGGTCGGTGCCCGGCCCAGCGAGGTGGTCTTCACCGGCGGCGGCACCGAGTCGGACAACCTCGGCGTCAAGGGCCTCTACTGGCAGCGCCGCAGCGAGGACCCGTCCAGACGACGCATCCTGGCCAGTGCGGTCGAGCACCACGCGGTGATGGACTCGGTGCTGTGGCTCGCCGAGCACGAGGGAGCGGTCGTCGACTGGCTGGATGTCGACAGCACCGGTCGGGTGCACCCGGACACCCTCGCGGCAGCGATCGCGGGCAACCCGCACGACGTCGCGATGGTCAGCGTCATGTGGGCCAACAACGAGGTCGGCACCGTGCAGCCGATCGACGACCTCGTTGCGGTGGCTCGCGGGCACGGCGTGCCGTTCCACTCCGACGCGGTGCAGGCGTTCGGTCAGCTGCCGATCGACTTCGCGGCCAGTGGCCTGCAGGCGATGACCGTCACCGGCCACAAGATCGGTGGCCCGATGGGAGTCGGACTGCTGGTGCTCGACCGCACCCAGGACCTCGTGCCCGTGCTGCACGGCGGCGGCCAGGAACGCGACGTCCGGTCCGGCACCCTCGACACCCCGGCCATCGTCGGGCTCGCTGCGGCTGCTGAGGTCGCGGTCAAGCTGCGCGCCGAGCGGGCCGAGCGGGTGGGCCGCCTGCGCGACGACCTCGTCCACCGGGTGCTCACCGTCGTACCCGATGCTGTCCTCGGTGGTGACCCAGACCTCCGCGCGTCGCACCGGCTGCCCGGCAACGCGCACTTCTCCTTCCCCGGCTGCGAAGGCGATGCGTTGCTGCTGCTCCTCGACGCCCGCGGCATCGAGTGCTCCACCGGGTCGGCCTGCTCGGCCGGGGTTCCTCAGCCGAGTCATGTGCTGCTGGCCATGGGCGTGCCCGAGATGCTGGCGCGCGGCTCGCTGCGCTTCTCCTTCGGCCACACCTCGACTGCGGCCGATGTCGACGCGGTCGTCGAGGCCATCGGTCCGGTGGTCGAGCGCGCCCGCCGGGCCGGTCAGAACGGCGTCCGCACGTGAGGGTGCTTGCGGCGATGTCGGGGGGTGTGGACTCTGCGGTGGCCGCGGCGCGTGCTGCCGAGGCGGGGAACGACGTCACCGGCGTGCACCTCGCGCTGTCCAGCAACCCGGCGTCGTTCCGCTCCGGTGCCCGCGGCTGCTGCACCAAGGAGGATGCGCGCGACGCGCGGCGGGCGGCCGACGTCATCGGCATCCCGTTCTACGTATGGGACCTCGCCGAACGTTTCCGGGCCGACGTGGTCGACGACTTCGTTGCCGAGTACGCCGCCGGACGCACCCCCAACCCCTGTCTGCGCTGCAACGAGAAGATCAAGTTCGCGGCAGTCCTCGACAAGGCTCTTGCGCTGGGCTTCGACGCCGTGTGCACCGGGCACTACGCCCGCATCGTCGACAGCCGGTTGCGCCGCGCTGTCGACGAGGACAAGGACCAGTCCTACGTGCTCGGTGTGCTGAGCGCCCACCAGGTCACGCATGCGATGTTCCCTCTCGGAGACACCGTGAAGTCAGAGGTACGTCGTGAGGCGGAGCGCCGAGGTCTGGCAGTTGCCGCCAAGCCAGACAGCCACGACATCTGCTTCATCCCCGACGGCGACACGGCCGGCTTCCTGTCGAGACAGCTCGGCGCCGAGCCCGGCACGATCGTCGACGTCGACGGGCTGGAGCTGGGCGAGCACGAGGGCGCCTATGCGTTCACCGTCGGGCAGCGCAAGGGTCTGCGCATCGGCCGACCTGCCGCCGACGGTCGTCCGCGCTATGTCCTCGACGTGTCACCGGTCACCCGCACGGTCACCGTCGGCCCGGTCGAGGCGCTCGACGTGAGGGGGCTGGTCGGGGTGCGGCCGGTCTGGAGCGGCCCGCCGCCCGTCGTACCCACGTCGTGCCTCGTCCAGGTCAGTGCGCACGGGCGGCCGGTGCCGGCGACGGTGTGGACCACCGGCCCGGCGCTGGCGGGGGGTGCCTCACCTGGCGCGGAGCGGCTCGTCGTCGAGCTCGCTGAACCGCTCCGTGGGGTCGCACCGGGGCAGGCGGTCGTGGTCTACGACGGGGAGACCGTGATCGGGTCGGCGACGATCGACACGACCGCACGCCACCACCACGCGCCGTGAGCAAACCCCAGCAGGGCCAGCCAAGGCAGGGCCACCAGTCCAACGCTGTCGCCCACGCCCTCGCCACGGTCGTCGACCGCGCGACGCGCAACGTGGCAGCCGGCGGAGGTCCCTTCGCTGCGCTGGTGCTGCGCGACGGCGAGATCATCGCCGAAGGCGTCAACCGGGTCACCCGCGACCATGACCCCACCGCGCACGCCGAGGTGGTGGCGATCCGGGCCGCAGGCGCTGCTCTGGCCGACCACTCGCTGGCCGGCTGCGTGCTGGTCAGCTCCTGCGAACCCTGCCCGCTCTGCCTGGCGGCCGCGATGTGGGCCCGGGTCGACGCAGTGGTCTATGCCGCTGACCGCGACGACGCGGCAGCGGCGGGCTTCGATGACCGGGTGTTCTACGAGATGTTCGACCGGCCGCGCTCGAGCTGGGACCTGGCCGTGCGCCAGCAGCAGGTGTCGGGGTCGAGCGAGCCGTTCGCTGCGTGGCTGGCCGACTGCGAGCGGGTGGCCTACTAGTGCCGGCCAGCGATCCGAGGCAGCCGCCCCTGACCGCGCTGGCCGCAACGACCCCGTGGCGACCGGTTCCGGGAGCTGCCACCGGTGTCGGCTCGCTGCCGGGCACCGAGCCCCGCGAGTCCGCGGCACTCGTGGCCGGGGAGCTGCCCGACCTGCCGCACCTGGCCGAGCTGCCCGCCCGGGGTCCCGGTGCCGACATGCTCGGTCGCACCGCGTCGCTCCTGGTGGACCTGCCCGTCGACCTGCAGCCCTCCGGCTGGCGGCTCGTCGACCGGCCGGGTCTCGACGCCCGCCGCGCGCGTGGCTTTCTCGCCCAGGACCTCGACGAGCTCGAAGCGCACCTGCAGGGCCACACCGGCACCGTCAAGCTGCAGGCCACCGGGCCGTGGACCCTGGCCGCGGGTCTGCAGCTGCCGCGGGGTGAGCCGGTGCTGCGTGACGCGTCCGCCCGGGCGGACCTGGTCGCATCGCTGACCGAAGGTCTGGTGGCCCACATTGCCGACGTACGCCGTCGGCTGCCCGGCACCACCGTCATGCTGCAGCTGGACGAGCCGTCGCTGCCCGCTGTGCTCGCCGGGGCGATCCCGACGTCGTCCGGTGTCACCACGGTGGCCGCGGTCCTGCAGACCGACGCCGAGGACGTCCTGCGTGCGCTCGTGGAGGCCGTGAAGACCGTTGGCGTGCCGGTCGTCGTGCACTGCAGTGCCGTCCGCCCACCGGTCGACCTGCTGCGCCGGTGCGCGGTCGCCGGCGTCTCCCTGGACCTCACCGTGCTCGGCGAGGACGTGCACGACGAGCTGGGGGAGTCGATCGAGGCCGGCCTGGTGCTGTTTGCCGGCCTGCTGCCGGCGGTGCCGATGGCCGGCACCGCGGGTGTGTCGGGGGTAACAGCTACGGTCGCCCCGGTACGACGACTGTGGCAGCGGCTGGGTCTCGGGCAGGAGGCTCTGGCGCAGCAGGTCGTCGTGACACCGACGTGCGGGCTGGCGGGCGCGAGCCCGGGGCGCGCCCGTGCGGTACTGATCGCGGCCCGGGAGGCGGGCCGGGCACTGACCGAGCTGGAGGTCTGAGTGGCTGCGAAGGCTGACAAGGCGCGGCACCGGCACTCCGAGCTGGCCGAGGCAGTCGACCGGGCGCGGTTCGACTACTTCGTCCGCGATGCGCCCACGCTGGCCGACGGGGCTTACGACGTCATGCTCCGCGAGCTGCAGCAGATCGAGGAAGCCCACCCGGAGCTGCGCACCCCGGACTCCCCGACCCAGACAGTGGGCGGCACGTTTTCCACCGACTTCACCGCGGTCGACCACCTCGAGCGGATGATGAGCCTGGACAACGCGTTCTCTCCCGACGAGCTGGCGGCGTGGGCCGAACGAGTGGAACGCGACTCGGGCGGCGCCGCGGTGCACTTCCTGTGTGAGATCAAGGTCGACGGGGTGGCCATCAACCTGCTCTACGAGCAGGGCCGGCTCACCCGTGCACTGACCCGCGGCAACGGCAGCACGGGCGAGGACGTCACCCTCAACATCCGTACCCTCGACCAGGTGCCGACACGACTGACCGGTGCCGCCGTCCCGCCACTGATCGAGGTGCGCGGCGAGGTCTACTTCCCGGTCGTCGACTTCGCCGCTCTCAACGTCTCGCTTGTCGAGGCCGGCAAAGCGCCGTTCGCCAACCCGCGCAACACCGCTGCCGGGTCGCTGCGGCAGAAGGACCCGCGGGTCACGGCGAGCCGGGCGCTGCGCATGGTCGTGCACGGTGTCGGCGCCCGCGAGGGCTTCACGCCGGCGCGGCAGTCCGAGGCCTACGAGACGTTGGCCGGGTGGGGCCTGCCGGTCAGCACGAGGTTCCGGGTGGTCGACGACCTCGCCGGGGTGCAGTCCTTCATCGACTACTACGGCAAGCACCGCCACGACGTCGAGCACGAGATCGACGGGGTGGTCGTCAAGGTCGACGAGGTCGGGGTTCAGCGCCGGCTGGGGTCGACCTCGCGCGCGCCGCGCTGGGCGATCGCCTTCAAGTACCCCCCCGAGGAAGTCACCACGAAGCTCCTCGACATCAGGGTCAACGTCGGACGCACCGGGCGGGTCACGCCGTTCGGCTTCATGGAACCCGTCTTCGTCAGCGGCTCGACGGTTGGACTCGCCACGCTGCACAACGCCTCCGAGGTCGTGCGCAAGGGCGTGCTCATCGGCGACACGGTGGTGCTGCGCAAGGCCGGCGACGTCATCCCCGAGATCGTGGGACCGGTGGTCGACCTCCGCGACGGCACCGAGCATGCGTTCGTCATGCCGACCACGTGTCCCGAGTGCGGCACGACATTGGCGCCGCAGAAGGAGGGCGACGCCGACATCCGCTGCCCCAACACGCGATCGTGCCCGGCGCAGCTGCGGGAGCGGATCTACCACCTCGCCGGACGGGGTGCCTTCGACATCGACGTGCTCGGCTACGAGGCCGCCGTCGCCCTGCTCGAGGCCGGCGTGGTGCAGGACGAGGGCGACGTCTTCTCCCTCGACGCCGACAAGCTGCTGCAGGTGCCGATGTTCACGCGCAAGGACGGCGGTCTGACCACCAACGGCGCCAAGCTGCTCGCTGCTCTGGAGGGCGCCAAGCAGCGGCCGCTCTGGCGGGTGCTGGTGGCCTTGTCGATCAGGCACGTCGGACCGACCGCCGCCCAGGCTCTGGCCCGCGAGCTGCGCGACATCGATGCTGTCTTCACCGCCGAGCCCGACCAGATCGCCACCGTCGAGGGAGTCGGGCCAGTCATCGCCGACGCCCTGCAGGAGTGGTGGGCGGTCGACTGGCACCGCAGCATCGTCGAGCGCTGGCGGGCTGCCGGCGTACTCCTCGTGGCGGAGGCGATCGACGAGGGCCCGCGTCCGCTCGAGGGGCTGGCGATCGTGGTGACCGGGTCGCTGGAGAGCTTTTCCCGGGACGGGGCCATCGAGGCGATCCAGGCACGTGGCGGGAAGGCGGCGGGATCGGTGTCGAAGAAGACCAGCTTCGTCGTGGTCGGCGACAACCCCGGCACCAAGGCAGAGAAGGCCGCGACCCTCGGCGTGCCCGTCCTGGACGAGGCCGGGTTCGTGCGGCTGCTCGAGCAGGGACCGCCGCTGGCCGACCCGCCGCCTGCAGTTCCCTCACCCGACAATCCACCCGCAGCAGCAACCGCGTGATCAGGTAGCGCCCCCGGAAGCCTTCAGAAATGTGCGTCGGAGTCCGACATGTCACCAAGGCGACGCGGGGGTGCGTGGTGTGTCGCGTTCCGTCGACACGCGTCCAGGGGGTGGCATGGCCGAGGAGATTCCCCACGCTCGGGCAGCGGGGCGGCCGTGGGCCGGGGCCTGGTTCTGGGCCTGGATCGCCCTCAACGGCGTCGCCGCCCTCGCCGGGCTCGGCATCGCGGTCGCCCATCTGCGGTGGACCGATGTGGTCGCTCTCGGCTCGCCGTTCGCCCTGATCGCAGGCCTGGTGCTGATCACTGAGCTGCGTCCGGTCGTGACGGCCGGGGCATACGACCCGCAAGGCGTCTTCATCTCCAACGCCTTTGTCTTCGCCATCCTCGTCTACTGGGGCCCGTGGCCGGCGCTGCTCGTGCACGTGGTCGGTGTCGCCCTCGGCGAGGTCGCGAAGCGCAAGCCGCCATGGAAGGCGATCTTCAACACCGGTCAGTACGTCGTGTGCCTGTCGGCTGCGGCGACGGTCCTGTGGCTCACTGGGTCGCGCGCGACGCCCCTGCACCCGGCCGGGCACCTCACTGTGCACTCCCTGCCCGCGCTGTCAGTGGCCTGGGTCGTCTACTTCGTGCTCAATCTCGCGATGGTCGCGACGGCTGCCTCCTTGCGGGAGGGAGCGCGCTGGTGGGACGAGTTCACCGACGAGATCGGCTACTACGCCGTCACGACGTTCGCGGTGCTTGCCCTGTCGCCGGTGATCGTCGTCGTGACTGACGCGTCCTGGCAGCTGATCCCGCTGCTCGTGCTGCCTCTCGTGCTGGTCTACAAGACCGCGTCGATCTCGCGCGAGAAGGAGCACGCGTCGATGCACGACGCGTTGACGGGACTCGCGAACCGCAAGCGACTGATCGAGGAGATCGAAGCCGCCGGTGACGAGCACCTGCGCACCGGCCGGTCGATGGCGCTGTGCCTGCTCGACCTCGACCGGTTCAAGGAGGTCAACGACACCCTGGGCCACCACACCGGCGACCGGCTGCTCGAGATCTCCGCCGCCCGGCTGGCTGGCGCCGTGCGGCCCGGCGACACCGTCGCGCGGCTCGGGGGAGACGAGTTTGCAGTCCTGCTCACCGATGTGGCCGACGAGCACGAGGCACTCGAGGCGGCCCACCGCATCCGCGCGGTGCTCGGCGAGCCGTGCCACCTCGACGGCATGACGTTGCAGATCGAGACCAGCATCGGGGTCGCCTTGCACCCGCAACACTCCGACACCCCCCTGCGGCTGTTGCAGCTGGCCGATGTCGCGATGTACCAGGCGAAGGGGGAACGCACCGGCGCCGAGCTCTATCGCCCCGAGCGCGACATCCACACGCCGTACCGGCTGGACCTGCTCGGCTCGGTGCGCCGCGCGATCGAGCACGGCGAGCTGGAGATGCACTTCCAGCCGACCGTGGCGTTCGGCTCGGGGCAGCCCGTCGGTGTGGAGGCGCTGGTCCGTTGGGCGCATCCGGTGCGCGGCCTGATCTATCCCGACGAGTTCCTCGGCCTGGTCGAGCAGTCCGGGATGATGAGTCGGCTCACCCAGAGCGTCATCGCCCAGTCGCTGGGACAAGCGGCCCTGTGGTGGCGCGACGGCATCCGGCTGCCGGTGTCGGTCAACGTGTCGGTGCGCGACCTCAGCGACATCGCTTTCGCGGACGTGGTCGCGAGCCTGCTGCGGGAGCACGACCTGCCGGCCGAGGCACTCAAGCTGGAGGTCACCGAGCACGTGTTGATGGCTGACACTGCGCGAGTGACGCAGGCGCTGGAGTCGATGGGCCACCTCGGTGTCGACCTGAGCCTCGACGACTTCGGCACCGGCTACTCCTCGCTCGTCCACCTCAGGCGGTTGCCGGTCTCGGAGATCAAGGTCGACCAGTCGTTCGTCGCCCGGATGACCGCCGACTCTGACGACGCCGTGATCGTGCGCTCGATCATCGACCTCGGGCATTCCCTGGGGCTGAGTGTGGTGGCCGAGGGAGTCGAGACCGCGGAGACATGGACCGCGTTGGAGGAGTTCGGCTGCGACCGTGCGCAGGGCTTCCTCATCAGCCGGCCGCTGCCGGGTGCGGACATCGCGCAGTGGCTGGCGCTGCGGTGCCAGAGCGAGGTGGGCGTCGCGACTGTCGCGGGCCCCGCCGGGGTGCCGGTCGCGGTCGTGGCGGCCGTGGCTCCGCTGAACCTGCCCTGACGGTCCTCGACCGGGTACGCCGGTGCGTGAGACGGTGGAGGCAGCGGGGCTCCACGGGGCGGCTCCGGGACCCGAGGGGGACGCACGTGAGTGGGTCGCGCACGGCCGGTCTGAGCAGCATCCTGCTGACCTGTGCAGTTCTGCTGGCGACGGCGACTGGCTGCAGCGGCAGCAGCGGCAGCAGCGGGGCAGGCTCGGTCGTCAGTGCGTCAGCGAAGGTCTCGTCGGGTGCCTCCTCGGCGGGGGCGACCAGCAGTGCTCCGGGCGGCAGTGCGGCCGCTGGCGACTCCCAGCTCGGAGTGAAGGTCTGCAGCGTGATCACGAAAGTCCAGTCCGACGTGCAGACCGGCTCGCCCAGCGCGGCCTACGGCGCACAGGTGACTCTCGGGCTTGCCAGCCTGCTGACCGACCCGACGGCGATCGAGGACTTCCAGGCCAACGGCGACTCCGCAGCAAAGGCGACCTGCCCGAAGCAGTACGACCTGTTCCTGAGCCAGGCGCACCTCACCACCCTCGCCTCCCTCTGATCGGACCGGCACCGCGCCCTAGGATGGTTGCGCCCTGTGCCGACCGGTCTGACGCGTCCTGACCTGTCTGCCGCCCGCGTCCTCGAGGAGCTCGTCACCGCATGACCGACACCGGCCCTTCCGGCTCGATCACCCGTGACGAGGTGGCGCACCTCGCCCGCCTCGCCCGGCTCGCCCTCGAGGACGACGAGCTCGACCGGTTCGGCGGGCAGCTGGACGCCATCGTGCACGCCATCTCGCGCATCGGTGACCTCGACACGGCTGACGTGCCGCCGACCTCGCACGCGTTTCCGATGATCAACATCACCCGGGTCGACGAGGTGCGGCCGAGCCTCACCCAGGCCCAGGCGCTGTCCGGCGCACCGGCTCAGGAGGACGGCCGGTTCCGGGTGCCGCGCATCCTCGAGGAGGACGCATGAGTGCCGTCGACGGTCCGGACACGGTCGACCTCAGCGAGCTGACCCGGCTGAGCGCCGCGCGCACCGCCGCGGCCGTCGCAACCGGCGCGGTCAGCGCGCTGGAGGTCACCGACGCGCACCTCGCGCGGATCGAGGCGGTCGACCCCGCAGTGCACGCCTTCCTGCACGTCGACGCCGAGGGCGCGCGTGCGGCTGCCCGTCGGGTCGACGCTCGGCGCGCAGCGGGTGAGGAGCTCGGCCCGCTGGCCGGCGTACCCCTTGCTCTGAAGGACGTCATCGTCACCCAGGGCCTGCCGACGACCTGCGGCTCTCGCATCCTCGAGAACTGGCGCCCGCCCTACGACGCCACCGTGGTGCGTCGGTTGCGGGCGGCTGGTGTCGTGGTGCTCGGCAAGACCAACATGGACGAGTTCGCCATGGGCAGCTCGACCGAGCACTCTGCCTACGGCCCGACGCACAACCCGTGGGACCTCGACCGGATCCCCGGCGGGTCCGGCGGGGGGTCGGCGGCCGCGGTGGCCGCGTTCGAGGCGCCGCTCGCCGTCGGCACGGACACCGGCGGCTCGATCCGCCAGCCGGCCGCCGTCACAGGCACGGTCGGGGTCAAGCCGACGTACGGCGGGGTGAGTCGCTATGGACTCGTCGCGCTGGCCAGCTCGCTGGACCAGGCCGGGCCGTGCGCCCGCACCGTGCTCGACGCGGCGTTGCTGCACGCGGTCATCGGCGGCCACGACCCGCTGGACTCCACCTCGATCGATGCGCCGGTGCCCGACGTCGTCGCGGCCGCGCAGCGCCGTGACGTCACGGGCATGCGGGTCGGTGTGGTCAAGCAGCTCGGCGGCGAGGGCTACCAGGCTGGTGTCGAGCAGCGCTTCCGCGAGGCGGTCGAGCTGCTCGAGCACCTCGGTGCGACCGTTGTCGAGGTCGACTGCCCGCACTTCGCCTACGCACTGCCCGCCTACTACCTGATCCTGCCGAGCGAGTGCTCCTCCAACCTCGCACGGTTCGACGCCATGCGTTACGGCCTGCGGGTCGGAGACGACGGCAGTGGCAGCGCTGAGGACGTCATGTCGGTGACGCGCGCGGCCGGCTTCGGCGCCGAGGCCAAGCGGCGCATCATGCTCGGCACCTATGCACTGTCCAGCGGCTACTACGACGCCTACTACGGGCAGGCGCAGAAGGTCCGCACCCTGGTGGTGCGCGACTTCGCCGCCGCCTTCGACCAGGTCGACGTGCTGGTCTCACCGACCACGCCCACGACGGCGTTCCGCATCGGCGAGCGCATCGACGACCCGATGTCGATGTACCTCGCCGACCTGTGCACGATCCCGTCCAACCTCGCGGGCAACGCGTCGATGTCGTTGCCGGTCGGGCTCGCGCCCGAGGACGGGCTGCCGGTCGGGTTGCAGGTGATGGCGCCGCCGCAGGCCGACGACCGGCTCTACCGACTCGGCGGCGCGCTCGAGGCAGCCCTGGCCGACCGCTGGGGCCACCTGCTCATCGACCAGGCACCCGACCTTGTCGGCGTACCTGCTGGTCCTGGTTCTCGTTCGGCTCGCGTCACCACGGAGGCTGCGCTGTGAAGAACATCAAGTCCATCATCACCTTCGTCAGCACCGTGATGGCCGGTCGCACCGCCATGACGCGGCTCAAGCAGGCGCGCATCGACGGCGACCACCTCGAGCTGATCGATGCGGCGCTCAACGCCGTCGTGCTGATCACCGGCACCATCATCATCGTGCGCCGCCTGCGCCGCGGCGAGGAGCACGCGTGACAGCCGGCCTCGTGGCTGCCGACCTGATGGACTACGACGACGCGGTCGCGGCCTTCGACCCGGTGCTCGGCCTCGAGGTGCACGTCGAGCTCGGCACGGTCTCGAAGATGTTCTGCGGCTGCGACACGACGTTCGGCGCTCTGCCCAACAGCCAGACCTGTCCGACCTGTCTCGGGCTGCCCGGGTCGCTGCCGGTGCTCAACGCCACAGCCGTCGAGTCGACCATCCGGGTCGGGCTCGCGCTCGGCTGCGACATCGCCACGTGGTGCCGCTTCGCGCGCAAGAACTACTTCTACCCGGACATGCCCAAGAACTTCCAGACCTCGCAGTACGACGAGCCGATCTGCACCGACGGCCACCTCGATGTCGAGGTGGCGACCGACGGGGGCCTGCGGACGTTTCGGGTCGAGATCGAGCGCGTGCACATGGAGGAAGACACCGGCAAGTCGCTGCACGTCGGCGGCGCAACCGGTCGCATCCAGGGCGCTGTGCACTCGCTGGTCGACTACAACCGGGCCGGCATCCCGCTGATCGAGATCGTGACGCGACCGGTCGAGGGCACGGGAGCGTTGGCGCCGCAGGTCGCGCGGGCCTACGTCACCGCGCTGCGTGAGCTGATGCGGACCCTGAACGTCTCCGACGTCCGCATGGAGCAGGGCTCGCTGCGCTGCGACGCGAACCTCTCGCTGCGCCGCTCGGCCGACGACCCGCTGGGCACCCGGTCGGAGACCAAGAACGTCAACTCGCTGCGGTCGGTCGAGCGTGCGGTGCGGCACGAGATCTGCCGACAGGCGGCGCTGCTGGAGGCCGGTGGCCGCGTGGTGCAGGAGACCCGGCACTGGCACGAGGACACCGGCACCACGACGTCCGGGCGGTCGAAGGAGCAGGCCGAGGACTACCGCTACTTTCCCGAGCCCGACCTGGTGCCGGTCGCGCCGGACCGTGCCTGGGTCCAGGAGCTGCGGGCCGGGCTGCCGCCGTCGCCGGCGGTCCGTCATCGCGAGCTGCAGGATGCCTGGAGAGTCTCCGACACCGACCTGCAGGCGATGGTCAATGCTGGCGCGCTCGACCTCGTCGAGGACACCGTGGCTGCAGGCGCCCCGGCCGACGCGGCGCGCAAGTGGTGGCTGGGCGAGCTCTCCCGCCAGGCCAACGAGCGGGCGCTCGACCTTGCGTCGCTGCCGATCACCCCGGCCCAGGTCGCTCGCGTGGTGGCTTTGGTCGCTGACGGGTCGCTGAACGACAAGCTCGGGCGCCAGGTGGTCGACGGCGTGCTCGGCGGCGAGGGCGAGCCGGACGACGTGGTGAGCCGACGTGGCCTCGCTGTCGTCAGCGACGACTCTGCGCTGCTGGCGGCGGTCGACGAGGCGCTGGCCGCCGACCCGTCGGTCGCCGACAAGATCCGCTCCGGCAAGGTCGCCGCCGCCGGGGCAGTCGTGGGTGCCGTCATGAAAGCCACCCGTGGCCAGGCCGACGCGGCTCGGGTGCGCGAGCTGGTGCTGGAGCGCTGCGGCCAGAGCTGACGCCGTGTGCTAGACAGCCACGATCGTGACGGGCTTCGGGCAGTGCTCGCCGAGCGTGCGGAGGTCGTGCGGGTCACTCGTCACGATCACCGGGTCGTCACACCCCGAGGCCACGGCAGCCACCACCGCGTCGACGGCGGAGATGGTGCCCGCACGGGTGGTGGCCGCTCGGAGCCGGGCGGCGGTCCGCGACAGGACCGCGTTCACATCGACGACCTCGCAGGTACGCAGGAACCGGTCGGCGGAGAAGTCACGCCGAGGGTCCCCGGTGAGGGCTTCGACCAGCACCACCGACGGCACCAGCGGGGGCCAGAGTCCGTGGCGACGCAGCTCGATCAGCCGCGCTCGTTGGGTCGACAGAGCGCTGACAGCACCGGAATCCAGGACCAGGGTCACGCCGACGCGGCCCGACCTCGCGGGCCCGTGGCACGGGTGCGCCTGTGCGACTCACGACCGGTGCCAGCGGCGATCTGCTCGACCCACTCGACGGCCTCGGCCTGCTCCGCCGCGCCCACCGGCCCGAGCTCGGCCCCGAGGTCATCGAGATATCTGTCGAGCTCGGCCACCTTGGCGAGCCGGTCCAGCTCGTGCGCCAACGCGCTCGACGCGACCCGGGAGACGTTCAGGCCGGCGGCGCGAGCTCGGTTGAGCGTGTCGTCCGGGACGGTGATGTTGACGCGTGTCATGCGCACAAAATACACACTTGAGTGATGCGGGTACACACGCGCGGTTTGGTAGCAGCCGACCTCAGCCGACTGCGCCGAGCCGGAGCACGCTGCCGGCCGGGTGCTCCTGACGGCCGTCGGGAGTAAGCACCCACACGGACTGGCGGCCCATCACCTCCCACTCGGCAGGGTCCTCGCGCCAGCCGTTGACCAACGCCGTGTCCTCGTCGATGCCGACCGAGGTGATGCCGGCCGGCGGGTGCGAGAGCTTGGTGAGGATCAGGTCGGGCAGCCGACCCGCGAACCGGTCGAAGTGCGGCAGCACACTGAGCTGCGGAACCGCGCCGAGCCCGACTTCCGCGTCGCGCAACGGGTGCCTGATGTCGGGCACCTGCGCGGTCAGCGCCATGGCGCCCGCGCTGCACCCGGCGAGCGCCGCGCCGCCCCGCCATGCGGTCTCGATCGCCGCCCACACCGCCGTGCCCCGCAACGTCTTGGCAAGAAACGGCGGGTTGCCGCCCGACAGGTAGATCAGCCCGGCAGCCGCGACGAGCCCAGCGAGCGCCGGGTCGTCGGCGCTCACCCGGTCGACGACGGGCACCACGACCTGGGTCACACCCAGCCGCTCTGCCGACTTTCGCCCCAGCTCGTGCCAGCGCCCCAGCGAGCCCGGTCCCTCCGGCGCTGCTGCGGTGGCGAGCTGCACGAAGACCGGCGGCCGGCCCTCGATCAGCCGGCGCTCGACCGACTCCATCCTGGGCAGGTACTCCCCGCTGCCGACCAGGGCGACCGGCCCCGGCTGTCGTCGTACGGCGTCGTCTTGGGTCATGTCGACCATCATCACCCGGACGGTCTCGTTAGGGTCGGGTCATGGCTGACCTCCACGCCCGTCAGGTGTCGCTGCGCGCCGACCTGGTCCTCGAGGGCGGCGGCGTCAAGGGCATCGGGCTGGTGGGTGCGGTGGCGACCTTGGCCCGGGCGGGCTACAGCTTTCCCCGGGTGGCCGGCACCTCCGCGGGCGCCGTCGTCGGCGCCTTTCTCGTAGCGCTGCAGCGGGCCCGTGAGCCGATCGAGCGGCTGGAGGACGTTGCCCGCACCCTCGACTACCGGCGGCTGCGCGACCGTGGTGTTGTCGGCCGGCACGCCGGTCCGCTGGCGCGGCTGGTCGACGGCATCAGCCTGGCGTTCGACGGCGGGGTGTTCGAAGGGGACTACCTGCGCAGCTGGGTGCGCGGCGCGCTCGGCGACCTCGGGGTGCGTACCTTCGGGGACCTGCGCATCGACGACGAGGCGAGTCACCTGCCCGACAACGAGCGCTACTCGTTGCTCGTCACGGCGAGCGACGTGTCACGCAAGCGGTTCGTCCGGCTGCCGTGGGACTACCCGGCCTACGGTCTCGACCCCGACGAGCAGGAGGTGGCCGACGCGGTCCGAGCGTCGGCGTCGATCCCGTTCTTCTTCGAGCCGGTGACGCTGCGTTCGAAGCCGACCGAGGAGGGCATGCCCGACGTGTCGACGTTGGTCGACGGCAGCGTGCTGTCCAACTTCCCGATCGCGGTGTTCGACCGCACCGACGACTCCCCGCCTCGGTGGCCGACGTTCGGGGTGCGGCTCTCGATGCGGCCCGACGGCCGCGTCAACACCACCGAGGTGCGCGGCACGGTGAGCCTCGCGCTGTCGCTGGTCGAGACGATGCTCGAGGCCTGCGATGCCACCCACATCGACGACCCGTGCGTGCAGGCGCGCAGCATCTTCGTCGACGCATCCGGGGTGTCGCCGGTCGACTTCTCGATCAGCGACGAGGCCCAGGAGCAGCTGCTGCTTGCCGGGCACGAGGCCGCCGGCGCCTTCCTCGCCGGCTGGGACTGGTCGCGCTATCTCACCGACTGCCGCAGCTATCAGCCCGTGCAGCCGCCGGCGGCGGTCGTAGCGCCATGACTGTCGTGTGGGTGCCCTATGCCGACTGGCCGGACCAGCTCGACCTGCCGGCGCGCACGACGGTCCGAGTGTTCGACGGCACCGGCGATCCGCCCGCGGGCATCGAGGACGTCGTCTTCTACGTCCTGCCCTACATGGGCGCTGAGGACAACGGCCGGTTGATGGCGCAGATGACCTCGTTGCAGGTAGCGCAGTCGTTGTCGGCCGGGGTCGAGACGATCCGGCCGTACGTGCCCACCGGAGTGACCTTTGCCAACGCGCGTGGCGTGCACGACGCGTCGACCGCCGAGCTGGCCGTCGGGTTGATGCTCGCGTCGCTGCGCGGGGTGCCGGAGTACGTTCGTGCGGCCGAGCGCGCTGCCTGGGCACCGTCCCAGCACCGGTCGCTCGCCGACCGGCGGGTGCTCCTCGTCGGCTACGGCGCCGTGGGTGCGGCCGTCGAGCGCCGTCTGCAGGGCTTCGAGTGCGAGGTACGCCGAGTGGCTCGGCGCTCACGGCCGGCGAGCGACAACAGCCCCCAGGTGTCGTCGTACGACGACCTGCCCGAGCTGTTGTCCTGGGCCGAGGTCGTCGTGCTCACGGTGCCCTTGACCGACGAGACGCGCGGCATGGTCGACGCGGGCTTTCTCGCCGCGATGCCCGACGGCGCTCTGCTCGTCAACGTCGCCCGCGGGCCGGTCGTCGACACGGACGCACTCGTCACCGAGACGTCGAACGGACGGCTGTCTGCCGCACTCGACGTGACCGATCCCGAGCCGTTGCCGGCCGGGCACCCGCTCTGGTCCCATCCCTCAGTCCTCGTGGTGCCGCACGTGGGTGGGGCGACCGACGCCTTCCCGTCCCGGGCCTTGCGGCTGGTGCGGGAGCAGATTCATCGCCACCTCGCCGGTGAGCCGCTGGCCAACGTCATCACCGGAACCTACTGACTCGGGAGCTGCTCGATCAGGAGTTCCTGACTCGTCAGTCAGCCGCTCGGTCCGCCCGCCGTCGGCGTAGTCTGCCAAGCGTGGAGCCCGGGAGGCGTGCCGACGAGCTCGCCGCCGGAGCCGACGACGAGCCCGACCCCCGACGCTCCCGGCTCGGCTGGCTCGTGGCGCTGCTGGTCGGCGCCCTCGCGGTGGCCTTCTTCCGGCCGGACCTCGCGCTGCACGCCGCCAACCCCGCCGGCAGGCGTGGGTCCGCACCGACCCACCTGCCGACGCGCAGCGACCGACCACTCAGTCCCGTCGCCTGGGACACCCGCGGCGACCTGGCGTCGGACCGCGCCTTCGTGTCGGCTGCTGTTGCGCGAATCCGCCGGGACCGGCCGGATGTCGCGCGGGTGTTCTTCGCCGGGCGGCTGCCCGACGGCAGCCGACTCGTGCTGGCCGGCACGGACGTCGACCGCGGCATGGTCGCGACGGCGGTGCACGCACTGCTGGTCGAGCAGAGCAGCACGCCGGACCAGTCGCAGGTCACCGATGTCGCGCCGTTGACCGACCCGCAGCAGGTGCTGGCATGGGCGTCGCGGGGTGGAGGTGGCCGCGTCTTCGCCGTCGCCCTGAGCCGGCCGGGGCCGGTCCGCTTCGAGCTCTCGGCCAGTGTCGTCTTCCGCGCCGACGGCACCCCACGCCGGCTCTGGACGCCGGTCTACACCGAGGACGGCGTGGTCGTCGCCGACCTTGGCACCGAGGCTGATCCCGTGATCACCGTGCGGGCCACCGGTTCCGGCGTCTTCCCGGTGCCCGAGGTCGTCAAGGTGGCAAGCGTCCTCCCGCCGGTGTCGGTCTCGCTCACCATCGGCGGGGTCGACCGGCCCGACTACCGCGGCCCCGAACCGGCTCTGCTCAGCCGCGGCCTCGAGCTCGCCGCCGGGTCGCTGGCCAACCTCTGGATCTCGGGCTCGGAGGTGGTGTGGAGCGGCGCCCCGTGGGCCGGTCGCAAGCTGGCGTTGGTGCGGGTGACCCGCCCGGACGGCGTTCGCTTGCAGGCCCTGGTCGGTGAGCAGGACGGCAAGGTCTTCGCTGCCGGCGTGCGGGCCCTCCCGCGTGACGCACCCCAGGAGCTGCCGTGGCTGCTCGAGCCGTTCTCACCGCAGGACCCGACCTACCTGCTGTGCCCGAGCGGCGCGGGCACGCTCGTCTACCGCCGGGGAAAGCGGCCGCCGCTACGGATCCGCGTGCCGGCTGACGGAGCGCTCGCCCTCATCGCGCCCGGACCCACTGCGCCGTCGGCCGGTGGTGCGCGGGTGACCCTGCTCGACCCCGCCGGTCGGCTGATCCTGCGCACGACTCTGCCGCGCACCGGCTTCGACGACCCGCTGTCTCTCGCCGGGTGATCAACAGCTCCGAACCCGCCGTACGGCGAACTGCGCAGGCGGCGTGTCCGGAGCTGTCGATCACGGGGCGCGGCACTGGTCGAACGCCGCGCCGCCCAGGTCGCTCCACACCGCCAGGGTCACTGATCGGGCTGGTCTCAGGGACTGGTTCGACCCCGCCGACCCCGCCGACCCGATGCCTGCGGGGGCAGCAGGTGGGCGCACCCGCACCCGAGCCTGCACGGGGAACGGCCACGGGCAGGTGCTCCCCACCGCGAACTGCATCGTGACCGCACGGCTCCCGCCCGGCGGCAGCACCGAGTCGGGCTGTCCGTCTGGCAGCCAGCGCTCGCAGTCGGCGCGCATCACCGAGACACCGCGGGGTCGCAGGCCCCGCAGCGGGAGCACCGCGCGCACACCGAGCACCCGCAGCCTCGTCGAGGTGTCGTTGCTGATCAAGAAGCGCACCACCAGCCGGTTGCTGTGGTTGGTGGCCAACGGGCATCGCGCAGCGACCGACACCGGGCTGGTGCCGCTGCCCGGCTCGCCGACGGGACGGGGCGGTGCGGGAGCCGCCGCCACCGCAGGCGGTGTCGCGAGGTCTGCGCCGTCGCTGCCCGCGACCCGGGCGGGTGCGCCGGTGGGCGCAGACGCTGCGCCTGAGGGTGCAGTCACGGGACGGGACGGACCAGTGGCACCGGCGCTCGGGGTCGGCGGAGCACCCAGGAGCGAGGGAGCGCCCAGCAGGACGGCGGCACCCACGATCCCCACCGACAGTGCTCCCACCAGTGCAGCGCGCAGCCTCGGCGGCAGGCGGCTGGGCCTGCGGTTGCCGTCGTACCGCCCGGCACTGATCTCGTCGGAGCCCATCGCACCTCCCGCGCGGGTTGCTCGTGCGGCCCGCCGACGCCGATGCGCGGACGACCCGCTAGAGGCTACGCCGCGGCATCTAGGCTCGCGATCGTGAACCACGCGACCGATGCCACCGGTGCCATCGACATCAAGCCCCGCAGCCGTGACGTGACCGACGGTCTGGAGAAGGCCGCCGCCCGCGGCATGCTCCGCGCGGTCGGCATGGGGGACGACGACTTCGCCAAGCCGCAGATCGGGGTCGCGTCGAGCTGGAACGAGATCACCCCCTGCAACCTCTCTCTGGACCGGCTCGCGAAGGCCACCAAGGACGGGGTGCACGCAGCTGGCGGCTATCCCCTCGAGTTCGGCACGATCTCGGTGTCCGACGGCATCTCGATGGGGCACGAGGGCATGCACTTCTCGCTGGTGTCGCGCGAGGTGATCGCCGACTCGGTCGAGGTCGTCATGCAGGCCGAGCGCCTGGACGGCTCGGTGCTGCTCGCCGGCTGCGACAAGAGCCTGCCCGGCATGTTGATGGCGGCCGCGCGCCTCGACCTCGCCAGCGTCTTCCTCTACGCCGGCTCGATCCTGCCCGGCATCGCCAAGATGTCGGACGGCACCGAGCGGCAGGTCACCATCATCGACGCGTTCGAGGCCGTGGGTGCCTGCGCGCGTGGCCTGATGAGTCGCGCCGACGTCGACGCGATCGAGCGGGCCATCTGCCCCGGCGAGGGCGCCTGCGGTGGCATGTACACCGCCAACACGATGGCGAGCGCGGCCGAGGCGCTGGGCATGTCACTGCCTGGCAGTGCAGCCCCGCCCGCCACCGACCGTCGCCGCGACGGCTTCGCACGGAAGTCCGGTGAGGCCGTCGTCGGCATGCTGCGCCGCGGCATCACCGCGCGCGACATCCTCACCCGCGAGGCCTTCGAGAACGCGATCGCCGTCGTCATGGCTTTCGGGGGCTCCACCAACGCGGTGCTGCACCTGCTCGCCATCGCGCACGAGGCGCAGGTCGAGCTCAGCCTCGACGACTTCGACCGCATCGGTGCCAAGGTGCCGCACCTGGCCGACGTGAAGCCGTTCGGCCAGTTCGTCATGACCGACGTCGACCGGGTCGGCGGCGTCCCCGTCGTGATGAAGGCGCTGCTCGACGCCGGTTTGATGCATGGCGACGTCCTCACGGTCACCGGCGAGACGATGGCCCAGAACCTCGCTGACATCGCCCCGCCCGACGTCGACGGCAAGGTGCTGCGCGCACTGGATCGGCCCATGCACAAGAGCGGTGGTGTCACCGTGCTGCGCGGCTCGCTGGCCCCCGACGGTGCGGTCGTCAAGACGGCCGGCTTCGACGCTGACGTGTTCGAGGGCACAGCTCGGGTCTTCGACCGGGAGCGCGCGGCCATGGATGCTCTCGAGAACGGCACGATCGTGGCCGGCGACGTCGTGGTCATCCGCTACGAAGGTCCCAAGGGCGGCCCCGGCATGCGCGAGATGCTCGCAATCACCGCGGCCATCAAGGGTGCCGGTCTCGGCAAGGACGTCCTGCTCCTCACCGACGGCCGGTTCTCCGGCGGCACGACGGGGTTGTGCGTGGGGCACGTCGCCCCCGAGGCCGTCGACGCAGGCCCGATCGCCTTGGTGGCCGACGGCGACCACATCCGCCTCGACGTCGTCGCCAAGACCCTCGACCTGCTTGTCGAAGACGACGAGCTCGCGCACCGCCGTACGTCGTGGGCACCGCTGCCTCCGGTCTATCCCGGCGGCGTGCTAGCCAAGTACGTCAAGCTCGTCGGCTCGGCTGCCCAGGGCGCGGTCTGCGGCTGACGGCCCGGCCATCAGCTGGTGGGCTCAGTTGGTCCCTTGCTGGTTGGACTGCCGGCCCTGTCCGTTGCCCGTGTTTGCCAGCGGTCCGGTGACCTTGGCGACGGTGCTGGCAACCGGTGCTGCGGCCGCTGATGCTGCCCCGGTTGCCGCGCTGACCGCAGCGCCTGCTGCAGCCGTGGCTGCGCCGACAGCCGTCGTCGCCGCGGCGACTGCACCGCTGGTCGTCGCGGGGGTGGGCAGGGGAGCGGGGGCCGTTGCGGTGGGCGTCGCGACCGGGGGCGGGCTGGTCGCCGGAGCGGCCGGCGACGCCGATGAGGGAGCAGAGGACGTCACGGCGGTGCTGACAGGCGTCGAGGAGGTCGAGGTGGCCGGCGCGGGTGAGCCGGCACGTCGGGCGCCGTCGCTCGATGCTCCACTCCCGGTCGACGATGAGTCTGTCGATGGCCCGGTGGCCACCGAGCTAGCGGCCTGCCGCGTGGTGCTCGTCGTCGGTTGCGGCGCCGGGACCGCCGTGGCGGTGCTGGGCGAGCTCGGCGCGCCAGCAGTGCGGGGGCTGGGGAGGGGTGTCGCGGCCCCACCCACGGCGGCCTCGATGTTCTGCGACTGGGGCGCGGGGGTCGGCTGGGCGGCGGCGAACCCTGGGACGGCCGCTACCGCCCCGGTCGCGAGAGCGCCCGCTCCCACCACCCGGGCCAGGGTCGCCGCGGGCACCGCGTTGCTGGCGACGAGGGGGATGTCGGCGAGGAAGGCGAGCACTCCCTGCGCTCGTCGCAGCCGTGGAGCGCTCATCGAGACCATGGCTCGAACAACAGCGGGATCGAACTGGCTCCCCGAGAACCTCACGAGCTCACGGCAGGCAGCGGCCCGAGACACCGGCCGTCGGTATGCGCGAGCCGCAGTCATGACGTCGTAGACATCTGCGACCGACACGATCCGGGCACCGAAGCTGATCTGCTTGCCCGCGATGCCGCGCGGATAGCCGGTGCCGTCGTATCGCTCGTGGTGCTCCAGGATCACCGCACCCCACTCGCCCAACCAGGGCACGAGTGCAGCGGCGATCTCGGCTCCGTGCGTCGGGTGCGCGCGCAGCGTCACCCATTCGTCCTCCGTCGGTTTCCCTGGCTTGTTGAGGAGCGAGGCAGGGACGCGCAGCTTGCCCACGTCATGCAGGATCGCGGCCCAGCGCAGCAGGTCACGAGCCCGTTCGGGGACGTTGAGCGCTTCGGCGAGCAGGTCGGTGAACATCCGGACCCGCTCGGCGTGGCCCCGGGTAGGACGGTCGTGCGCGCTCAGTGCGGCCACGAGAGTCAGGATCTCCCGGGCCACGGTCCCCGGGTCGGCGCCCGCCCGCCGCACCCGTGCGAGCTGTTCCTCGATCGGCACGCGGGAGATCGCGGCACGCGCCATGCGGATGCGCGACGGCGCCGCGTCCGGGAACAGCATGCTGAGGTCGAGGAGAGTGGCCAGCGGCAGCGCCTTGCGCATGAGGCGGTCGAGTAGGACCAGGATGCCCGTCGACACGGCGGCGAGGACGAGCAGTGCGGCCGCTCGACCGCCGAGGGTGCTCGCCGTCGGCATCGCCTGGGCCACAAGGTAGGCAACCCCGGACGCAGCGGCAACGGGGACGAGGAAGACAAGGATGCGGACGGTGCGCGCCAGCCCAGCCCGACGTCCCCACCGCACTTCCGGCGATCGCTGTGACGCCCCGTCCATGTCTGTCCGTTCTGTCGTAGTCCAGCCCTCGGTCCCTCGTCGGCAGACGGAGTCGTCCGCCCGATGCGCCGACAGGGTGACGACCAGGCGGGGTCGCGACCGGCGAGGGCGGGGCACGGCGCGGGCATTCCCGCAATGCGAGACGCGCTGTGCCACGCGTTGACACAATCATCGAGCGACAGAGAGGCTGTCAGACGTGACACGCCTTCTCGTAGTTCGCCTGCGCGCCGCCTGACGCCCGTCAGCCGAGCGCGCAACCCCTCGTGAGTCCACACTGGACCGGAGGGGTTTTTTGTTGGTCCAGCAGCACCACCACCGCCGCAGTCCGCCCACGCCAGAGAGGTCCACCCGATGTCCGAGCAGGTGACCGGAGCGCAGAGTCTCGTCCGATCGCTGGAGTCGGCCGGCGTACAGACCGTCTTCGGCATCCCCGGCGGCGCGATCCTGCCGCTCTACGACCCGCTGATGGACTCGACCCGCATCCGGCACATCTTGGTGCGCCACGAGCAGGGCGCCGGGCACGCCGCCACCGGCTACGCCCAGGCCACCGGCCGGGTCGGGGTCTGCATGGCGACCAGCGGGCCGGGCGCGACCAACCTGGTGACACCGATCGCCGACGCCTACATGGACAGCGTCCCGATGGTGGCGGTCACCGGACAGGTGCCGAGTGCCGCGATCGGCACGGACGCCTTCCAGGAGGCCGACATCCGCGGCATCACGATGCCGATCACCAAGCACAACTACCTGGTCACCGACCCTGCCGAGATCCCGCGCACCATCGCTGAGGCCTTCCACATCGCCTCGACCGGCCGGCCCGGCCCGGTCCTGGTCGACGTGGCCAAGGACGCCCTGCAGGCGATGACAACCTTCGACTGGCCTACCGCGATCGACCTGCCCGGCTACCGACCGGTGCTCAAGCCGCACAGCAAGCAGATCCGGGAGGCCGCGCGGCTGATCGTCGCGTCCAAGCGTCCCGTGCTGTACGTCGGTGGAGGAGTGCTCAAGTCCCGCGCGTGGGCCGAGCTGCGTGCCCTCGCCGAGCTCACCGGCATTCCCGTCGTGACCACCCTGATGGCGCGCGGTGCTTTCCCCGACAGCCACCCGCAGCACCTGGGCATGCCGGGCATGCACGGCACGGTCGCTGCGGTCACCGCGTTGCAGAAGGCCGACCTGCTCATCTCCCTCGGCGCCCGCTTCGACGACCGGGTCACTGGCAAGCTCTCCAGCTTTGCGCCTGACGCGCTGGTCATCCATGCCGACATCGACCCGGCCGAGATCTCCAAGAACCGCACCGCCGACGTGCCCATCGTGGGCGACGCCCTTGAGGTCATCACCGAGCTGACCGAGGTGTTGCGCGCCGAGCACGAGGCCGGTCGCCAGGGTGACTACGCCGCCTGGTGGTCCCAGGTCGATGGCTGGCGCACGACTTTCCCGCTGGGCTATGACCAGCCGGCCGACGGCTCGCTCGCCCCGCAGTACGTCATCGAGCGGCTGGGTGCGATCGCCGGACCGGAGGCGCTGTACGTCGCCGGGGTCGGGCAGCACCAGATGTGGGCGGCGCAGTTCATCTCCTACGAGAACCCCTGCACCTGGCTCAACTCCGGCGGTCTCGGCACGATGGGCTACGCCGTGCCGGCCGCCATGGGGGCAAAGGTCGGCCGGCCCGATGCGACAGTCTGGGCCATCGACGGTGACGGCTGCTTCCAGATGACGAACCAGGAGCTCGCGACCTGCGCCATCAACGACATCCCGATCAAGGTCGCCATCATCAACAACGGCACTCTCGGCATGGTCCGTCAGTGGCAGACCCTGATCTACAACGAGCGCTACTCCAACACCGACCTCGGCGGCGCCGGGCGTAACGCCGCCGCCGCCGGGAGCCGGGTCGAGCACATCCCCGACTTCGTCAAGCTCGCCGACGCCTACGGCTGCATCGGATTGCGGTGCGAGAAGGCCGAGGACGTCGACGCCACCATCGAGAAGGCGATGGCCATCGACGACCGACCGGTCGTGGTCGACTTCACCGTCCACCAGGACGCGATGGTGTGGCCGATGGTTGCCGCCGGCACCAGCAACGACAAGATCCAGGTGGCTCGCGACATGGCGCCGATCTGGGACACCGAGGCAGGGGAGACGCGGGCATGAGTTCTCCCCGAGAAGTCGCTCCTACGTCACGATTCCCCGGGGGCCCGGACAATGAGTAAACACACGCTCTCGGTGCTCGTCGAGAACAAGCCCGGTGTCCTGGCTCGCATCGCCGGGTTGTTCTCCCGCCGCGGGTTCAACATCGACTCCCTCGCGGTCGGTCCGACCGAAGACGCTGATGTCTCGCGCATGACGATCGTCGTCAACGTCGAGGAGCTGCCGCTGGAGCAGGTGACCAAGCAGCTCAACAAGCTTGTCGAGGTGCTCAAGATCGTCGAGCTCGACCCGGGCACCTCGGTGCAGCGCGAGCTGTTGCTGGTCAAGGTCGCCGCCGACCGCTCCACCCGGTCGCACGTGCTCGAGAACGTCGCTCTCTTCCGCGCCAAGGTGGTCGACGTGGCCATCGACGCGGTGACGATCGAGGCGACCGGCAGCGCGGACAAGCTGGCTGCCCTTCTCAAGGTCCTCGAGCCCTTCGGCATCCGCGAGCTGGTGCAGTCCGGCCGGGTTGCCGTCAGCCGTGGACCCCGTTCGATGACCGACCGCTCCACCCGCACCCCGGGTTCTACCGTCGTGCCGATCGCCCGCTAGACAGTCCTGCTCCGCACCTCAGCAGACAGCAGCCTCACCGTCAGAACCCTCACCGATCAGGAGCACACCATCGTGGCCGAGATGTACTACGACGACGACGCCGACCTGTCCGTCATCCAGGGGCGCAACGTGGCCGTCCTGGGCTACGGCAGCCAGGGGCACGCGCACGCGCTGTCGCTGCGTGACTCCGGGGTCGACGTGCGCGTCGGTCTGCCCGAGGGTTCCAAGAGCCGCGAGCGCGCCGACGCCGAAGGCCTGCGGGTCCTCACGCCGTTCGAGGCGTGCGAGGAGGCCGACCTCATCATGGTGCTGGCCCCCGACCCGGTGCAGCGCTCGCTCTACGCCGAGGCCATCGCCCCCAACCTGGTAGACGGCGACGCGTTGTTCTTCGGTCACGGCCTCAACATCCGCTACGACCTCATCAAGCCCCCGGCCGGCGTCGATGTCTGCATGGTCGCCCCCAAGGGCCCTGGCCACCTGGTGCGGCGCCAGTTCGTCGACGGCCGCGGCGTCCCCGTGCTCGTCGCCGTCGAGCAGGACGCCACCGGCAACGCGTGGCCGTTGGTCACCTCTTACGCCAAGGGCATCGGTGGCACCCGGGCGGGCGCCATCAAGACGACGTTCACCGAGGAGACCGAGACCGACCTGTTCGGTGAGCAGGTGGTCCTCTGCGGCGGTCTGTCCGAGCTCATCAAGTCCGGCTTCGACACCCTCGTCGACGCGGGCTACCAGCCCGAGGTCGCCTACTTCGAGTGCCTGCACGAGGTCAAGCTGATCGTCGACCTGATGTATGAGGGCGGCCTGTCCAAGATGAACTGGTCGGTGTCGGAGACCGCTGAGTACGGCGGCTACACCCGCGGCCCACGTCTGGTCACCGATGCGACCCGCGCCGAGATGCGCAAGATCCTCGGCGAGATCACCGACGGCTCGTTCGCCACCGAGTGGATGGCGGAGTACGACAGCGGTCTCCCGAACCACAGGAGGCTCTACCAGGAGAACCACGACCACCGGGTCGAGCAGACCGGCCGCACCCTGCGCCCGATGATGAGCTGGATCAGCGAGGGCGACGAGTAGCCAGCCCGATCGTCCGCAGGACACGTTCCCGCGGAAACGCTTTCTGATCCGCCACCACCGACCGGCAACCGCTCCGGAGAGGATTCGGCCACTAGGACGTGCCGGATCGTCTCCGGAGTGATCCGGCGTGGCTTCACGAGACGGCCACGACCTCCGCTTGATGTCACGTGGCAGCGGGCCTCTGACAACGTGCCTGCAGTAGTAGGAAGCAGGAGCCGTGGTGGCGCAACCCGGTGCCCCTGGGGCTCGGCGCGGTGGCGATCTCCCTGCTCCTGTACATCCCCTTCGCGTGACGGGCGGCTGACATGGCGAGCACCAGGAACAGCGCCGGCGACCACAGCAACGACAACAAGAACGCGTCGGGCGCGGCCGAGCTCGTCGATGTCCGGCGGATCATCGGTGGGCTCGTCCTGCCGTACGGCGTGATCCTGCTGGTGGCCGGCCTGGTCGACGGGCCGGCCGCCTCGAAGAAGGCAGCAGGCATCGACATCAGCATCTGGACCGGCCCGGGCATGGCGGTGTTCGGTGCGTTCTTCCTGCTCTGGATGCGGCTCCGTCCGCTGCCGGACGGACAGCTGAAAGAGGAGCCTGTTGGATCGGAGGACCACCCCTAGAGACGCTCGTGAATCCGTTCACAAGGTCTGGTTAACATCGTGGTGGCCGTGCCGCCCCCCTTAAGGACCCGTCGTGACCAAGCCTGTCGTGCTCATCGCCGAAGAGCTCTCGCCCGCCACCATCGCCGCCCTCGGCCCTGACTTCGAGGTCCGGCACGTCGACGGAGCCGACCGGGCGGCCCTGCTCCCCGCCGTCGCCGACGTCGATGCCCTGCTCGTGCGCAGTGCCACCACGGTCGACGCCGAGCTCCTCGCGGCCGCCAAACAGCTCAAGGTGGTCGCCCGCGCCGGCGTCGGCCTCGACAACGTCGACGTCAAGGCGGCCACCCTCGCCGGGGTGATGGTCGTCAACGCCCCGCAGTCCAACATCGTCAGCGCTGCCGAGCTCGCTGTGGGCCTGCTGCTCGCTGCGGCCCGCAACATCGCGCCGGCCAGCGCCGCGCTCAAGGCGGGGGAGTGGAAGCGCAGCAAGTACTCCGGCATCGAGATGTATGAGAAGACCGCCGGCATCGTCGGCCTCGGCCGCATCGGCGCGCTGGTCGCGCAGCGGCTGTCAGCGTTCGGCATGACGGTCATCGCCTATGACCCGTTCGTCGCTGCCGGTCGCGCGGCCCAGATGGGTGTGCGCCTCGTGCCGCTCGACGAGCTGCTGCGCACCGCCGACGTCATCTCGGTTCACCTGCCCAAGACTCCGGAGACTGTGGGCATCATCGGCGCCGAGCAGCTGGCCACCGTCAAGCCCTCACTGATCCTGGTCAACGCCGCCCGTGGTGGCATCGTCGACGAGGCGGCGCTCTACGCCGCCCTCAAGGAGGGCCGGGTCGCCGCCGCCGGTCTCGACGTCTACGCGACCGAGCCGTGCACCGACTCGCCACTGTTCGAGCTCGAGACGGTCGTCGCGACCCCGCACCTGGGCGCGAGCACGGACGAGGCGCAGGAGAAGGCGGGCGTCTCCGTCGCGAAGTCCGTGCGCCTCGCTCTCGCCGGCGACCTCGTGCCCGACGCGGTCAACGTGCAGGGTGGCGTCATCGCCGAGGAGGTCCGCCCCGGGATCCCGCTGGCCGAGCACCTCGGTCGCTTCCTCACCGCGGTGGCCTCGGGCATGCCGACCTCCCTCGACATCGAGGTCCGTGGCGAGATCACTGCCCACGACGTACGCGTCCTCGAGCTCGCTGCGCTCAAGGGCTTGTTCATGGACGTCGTCGAGGACCAGGTGTCCTACGTCAACGCGCCGGTGCTCGCCGCCGACCGCGGTGTCGAGGTCAGGCTCACCACCGACGCCGAGTCGCCGGACTATCGCAACCTCGTCACCCTGCGCGGCACCCTGGCCGACGGCACCCAGGTGTCGGTGTCCGGCACGCTCACCGGCACGCGACAGGTCGAGAAGGTCGTCGAGATCGACGGATTCGACGTCGAGGTCACGCTCTCCGACCACATGGCCGTGTTCCGGTACGACGACCGCCCCGGCATCGTCGGCACGGTCGGGCGGGTGCTCGGCGAGGCCGGGGTCAACATCGCCGGCATGCAGGTCAGCCGCGACCGCCGGGGTGGTCATGCACTCGTCGCCATGACGCTGGACGCAGCGATCCCCAGCGGTGTCCTCGACGACATCGTCCGCGAGATCGGTGCGGCCGCGGCCAGCCAGGTGGACCTCACCGACTGAGCCGCGTCCACCATCCGGACCCGGCGGCCACCTGGCGAGACAAATGCCGGAGGGCTGACCTAGCGTCGGTGCCCGTGTCACGCCCTCATCGCGCCCTCCGCCCGGACGCCCAGATCACGCCTGCGGTGCAGCGCGCCGTCCAGGAGGCCCTGGACCGGCGCGACAACGGCGGCCCCACGGGTCACCAGGCATGAGCACTCCCCCCACCGCGCTGCGGGTCGCCCTCGTCCCGGGCGACGGCATCGGGCCGGAGGTCGTCACCGAGGCGGTGCGGGTCCTGCAGGCCGTCACCGCGGCGCACGACGTCAAGCTCGAGACCACTGAGTACGACCTCGGCGCACGCCGCTGGCACGCCACCGGCGAGACGTTGCCGGACGGGGTGATCGAGGAGCTGCGCGGCCACGACGCGATCCTGCTCGGCGCAGTCGGCGACCCCAGCGTGCCCAGCGGCGTGCTCGAGCGCGGCCTGCTGCTGCGGCTGCGCTTCGCCTTCGACCACCACGTCAACCTGCGCCCGGCCCGGTTGCTGCCCGGCGTCGTGTCGCCGCTGCGCGGACCGGCCGGCTTCGACGGACCGGCCATCGACTTCGTCGTCGTGCGCGAGGGCACCGAGGGCCCGTACGTCGGCAACGGCGGCGTCGTCCGCGAGGGCGGCCCGCACGAGATCGCAACCGAGGTCAGCATCAACACGGCGTACGGCGTGGAGCGGGTCGTGCGCGATGCCTTCCGTCGCGCGCAGGCACGTCCGCGTCGGCACCTGACGCTGGTGCACAAGACGAACGTCCTTGTCTACGCCGGCGGACTGTGGGCGCGCACCACCGACCGGGTCGCGGCGGAGTTCCCCGACGTCACCACCGACTACCTGCACGTCGACGCGGCCTCGATCTTCATGGTGACCCAGCCCGAACGCTTCGACGTCATCGTCACCGACAACCTGTTCGGCGACATCGTCACCGACCTGGCCGCCGCGGTCACCGGTGGCATCGGGCTGGCCGCGAGCGGCAATCTTGATGTGAGCCGTACCAACCCCTCGATGTTCGAGCCGGTGCACGGCTCGGCACCTGACATCGCCGGCACCGGCGTCGCCGACCCGACGGCTGCGGTGCTGTCCGTCGCCATGCTGCTCGACCACGTCGGCCTCAGCGCAGCTTCAGCAGAGGTCGACACCGCCGTCGCGGCGGACCTCGCCGAACGCGGCACCGCCCGCCGGTCGACCACGCAGGTCGGCGACGCCCTGCTCGCGCGTCTCTGACACCGACCGCTCGCCGACATCCGGGTGTCGAGCGCCGACCCGTTCGGCTACCGTCGGCAGGGTGACCGAGACGAGCGACCTCACGATCGACCTGGCCCCGTCCACCTCTCCGCGCAGCGCCGACGAGCGGGCCGGCCTGCTGCGGGAGCCGGGCTTCGGCCAGGTCTTCACGGACAACATGGTCACCGCGCGGTTCTCCCCGGAGCAGGGCTGGCACGACCCGCGGCTCTCGGCGTACGCACCGCTGGTGCTCGACCCAGCGACCTCTGTCCTGCACTACGGCCAGGCCATCTTCGAGGGCCTCAAGGCCTACCACCAGCCGGGCGGGTCGGTGGCGCTGTTCCGGCCCGAGCAGAACGCCCGCCGCTTCCAGCGTTCGGCCCGTCGCCTGGCGATGGCCGAGGTGCCCGAGTCGCTGTTCCTCGACGCCGTCAGCGCGCTGGTGACCGCAGATCGCGACTGGGTGCCGACCCGCGACGGTGAGTCGCTCTACCTTCGTCCGCTGGAGATCGCGCTCGACCCCTACCTCGGGGTGCGGCCCTCGCGGGACTACCTGTTCATGCTCATCGCCTCACCCGCTGGTGCCTACTTCACCGGCGGTGCCCGCCCGGTGACCGTGTGGCTGTCCACCGAGTACGTGCGGGCCGCGCCCGGCGGCACCGGCGAGGCCAAGTGCGCCGGCAACTACGCCGCTTCGCTGGTCGCGCAGGCCCAGGCCGCGGAGCAGGGTTGCGACCAGGTCGTGTGGCTCGACGCGGTCGAGCACCGCTACGTCGAGGAGATGGGCGGCATGAACCTGTACTTCGTGCACGCCGACGGCAGCCTCGTCACCCCCGAGCTCACCGGCACCCTGCTGCCCGGCGTCACACGCGACTCGATCCTCACCCTCGGGGCCGACCTCGGCCTGCAGGTGCAGGAGCGCCGGGTCACCACCGAGGAGTGGGAGGCCGGCTGTGCAGACGGCACCATCACCGAGGTGTTTGCCTGCGGCACCGCGGCCGTCGTGACCCCGGTCGGTGAGGTCCGGCACGCGGGCGGGTCGTTCACCGTCGCCGACGGCCAGCCCGGCACCCTGACGATGAAGGTCCGCGAGTCGCTGCTCGGCATCCAGCAGGGCACCGCCCCCGACCCGCACGGCTGGCTGCATCGCGTCTGCTGACCGGCGCGGCTGACGCTGACCCACCAGCCACAGTGGCCGGATGTTGAGACGAGGGTTCCATCTGCTGGGCAGGTGCTGGCAGTGTTGCAGCTGATGACCGTTTCCTGCATTACGAGCTGAGCGCGCCGCCGGGTCCAGACACCCGGTCGACGCGCAGACCTTCCGCGACCGCGGGAGGTCTTTTTTGTTGTCCCAGGAGCCAACACCCGTGACCGCACCGACCCGACCAGCCGCCGCGGTCGACGACGCCTTCCACGTCTACGACACGACGCTGCGCGACGGCGCCCAGCAGGAAGGACTCTCGTTCTCGGTCGAGGACAAGCTCGCCGTCGCGGCCCACCTCGACACCGTGGGCGTCGGCTTCATCGAAGGCGGGTGGCCCGGCGCCAACCCCAAGGACACGGAGTTCTTCAGGCGGGCTCGGACCGAGCTCGACCTGCAGCATGCGCAGCTCACCGCGTTCGGCGCGACCCGCCGTCCCGGTGCGAAGGCCGCCGACGACCCGTTGGTGGCCGCCCTGCGTGACTCCGGGGCGGGCGTGGTGACCTTGGTCGCCAAGAGCCACGCCCGCCATGTCGAACTCGCCCTCCGCACCACGCTGGCGGAGAACATCGCCATGGTGCGCGACACCGTGAGCCACCTGCGCGAGCACGGCCAGCGCGTGTTCCTCGACGCCGAGCACTTCTTCGACGGGTACGTCGACAACCCGGCGTACGCGTTGGAGGTGCTGCGCACAGCCGCCGGGGCCGGCGCCGACGTCGCGGTGCTCTGCGACACCAACGGCGGGCGGCTGCCCGACGAGGTCGCCGACGTCGTGCACGCGGTCGCTGCTGCGACGGGCCTGCGCCTGGGCATCCACTGCCACAACGACGCCGGCTGCGCGGTCGCCAACTCCCTGGCCGCTGTCAGCGCCGGTGCCACGCACGTGCAAGGCACCCTGAACGGCTACGGCGAGCGCACCGGCAACGCCGACCTGCTGACCCTGGTCGCCAACCTCGAGCTCAAGCGCGCGCGGACAGTCCTGCCGCCCGGCATGCTCGCCGAGGCCACCCGCGTCGCGCACGCGGTGTCCGAGCTGGCCAACGTGCCGCCGTACAGCCGGCAGCCTTATGTCGGTGCGTCGGCCTTCGCGCACAAGGCGGGGCTGCACGCGAGCGCGGTGCGGGTCGACCCGATGCTCTATCAGCACGAGAAGCCCGAGTCGGTGGGCAACGACATGCGCATGCTCGTCTCCGACATGGCCGGTCGCGCGACGATCGAGCTCAAGGGCCGCGAGCTCGGCTACGACCTCGCCGGGCAGGACGAGCTGCTCACCCGGGTCACCGCCAAGGTCAAGGAGATGGAGTCCCGCGGCTATACCTTCGAGGCGGCCGATGCGTCCTTCGAGCTGCTTCTGCGGCGCGAGGTCGAGGGCCGGGCCCACGACCTGTTCGAGGTCGAGTCGTGGCGGGTCATCGTCGATCGCGTGGCCGAGGCTGACGGCAGTGCCCGTGGCCGCCGGGCAGGTGCTGAGGCAACCGTCAAGGTGCTCGCTGCGGGCGAGCGCCGGGTCGCGGTCGGTGAGGGCAACGGCCCGGTCAACGCCCTCGACCACGCGCTCCGGACGGCGCTGGGCTCGGCCTATCCCGAGCTGGCCAAGCTCGAGCTCATCGACTACCGGGTGCGCATCGTCGACGCAGCGCACGGCACCGACGCGGTCACCCGGGTGCTGATCGAGACCAGCGACGGCCAGACCTCGTGGGAGACCGTCGGGGTGCACGCCAACATCATCGAGGCGTCCTGGGAGGCGCTGGTCGACGCCGTGACCTACGGTCTGCTGCGGCACAAGTAACCTCCTCGGGTGCGCATCGCGAGGTTCACGACCGGAGACGGCGCAGCATTCGGGGTCGTCGAGGGCTCGGACGACGAGCTGACGGTGCGGCGCATCGACGGCCACCCGTTCGCCCCGTTCCAGGTCGTCGGCGACCCGCTGCCGCTGGCCGACGTGCGGTTGCTCGCGCCGGTGCTGCCCAGCAAGGTGGTGGCCATCGGGCGCAACTACGCCGACCACGCCAAGGAGATGGGCGGTGGGCCGGACCCCCTGTCGGAGCCGCCGATCGTCTTCCTCAAGCCCTCCACCTCGGTGGTCGGGCCGGGCGACGGCATCCAGTACCCCGTCGGCATCTCGGATGAGGTGTCCTACGAAGGAGAGCTGGCCGTCGTGATCGCCCGGCTCTGCCGCGAGGTGCCGGCGACGCGGGTCAAGGACGTGGTGCTGGGTTTCACCTGTGCCAACGACGTGACTGCGCGCGACCTGCAGCGCCGCGAGTCGCAGTGGGGCCGGGCCAAGGGCTTCGACACGTTCTGCCCGCTGGGGCCGTGGGTGTCGACCGACCTCGACCCGAGCGACCTCGCGATCACCACGACGGTCAACGGCGAGCTGCGGCAGGGCGGTCGTACCTCCCAGATGCTGCGCAGCATCGACGAGCTCGTGTCCCACGTCAGCCAGGCGATGACCTTGCTGCCCGGTGACGTGATCCTCACCGGCACACCCGCCGGCGTCGGTCCGCTGGTCGTGGGCGACGAGGTCAGCGTCAGCATCGAGAGCGTCGGCACCCTCACCAACCGGGTGGTGGCTCGTGGCTGAGAATTCGAGCGTCAGCAACGCTGTCCAGGCAGTCCGGGTGCGCGTCGCCCCGTCGCCCACCGGTGACCCGCACGTCGGCACGGCGTACATGTCGCTGTTCAACCTTGCCTACGCCCGTCGGCAGGGCGGTGCTTTCGTGCTGCGCATCGAGGACACCGACCGCGCGCGTTACCAGGCCGACAGCGAGCAGCAGATCTTCGACATGCTGCACTGGCTCGGCCTGGACTGGGCCGAAGGCCCTGACGTCGGCGGCCCGTATGCGCCCTACCGGCAGTCCGAGCGCACCGAGTCCTACCGCCCGCACGTCGAGCGGCTGCTCGCCGACGGTCACGCCTACCACTGCTGGTGCTCGACCGAGCGGCTCGCCGAGATGCGGGAGGCGCAGCAGAAAGCCAAGCTGCCCACCGGATACGACCGCCTCTGCGTCGGGAAGACGCGTGACGAGCGGGCCACGCTGCCTGGCTTCAGCGAGGCGCCGGTGGTGCGGATGCTGGTCCCGGACGACGCGCCCCTGGTGTTCGACGACGTCATCCGCGGCGAGGTCAAGGCGCCTCGTCCCGACGACCAGGTCATCGTGAAGGCTGACGGCTTCCCGACCTATCACCTCGCCAACGTCGTCGACGACCACGAGATGGCGATCACCCTCGTCGTGCGCGGCGAGGAGTGGATCTCCTCGACGCCCAAGCACGTGCTGCTCTACGACTGGCTCGGCTGGGCCCGGCCCGGCTTCGCGCACATGCCGTTGCTGCGCAACACCGACAAGTCGAAGATCTCCAAGCGAAAGAACCCGGCGGCCCGCCTGACCTGGTTCCTCGAGCAGGGCTATCTCCCCGAGGCGCTGGTCAACTTCCTCGCGCTGATGGGCTACAGCCAGCCCGACGGGACCGAGATCTTCACCTTCGAGGACATGGTGCGCGACTTCGACTGGAGCCGGGTGAACCCTGTAGGCCCCGTCTTCGACCTCGACAAGCTCAACTGGCTCAACGGTCACTACATCCGTGAGCTCACCGTCGACGACCTCGCCGGCCGCATCACCGATCACCTGGTACGCCGGGGGGCGCTGCCCCCCGAGCCGTCCGAGGCTCAGCGCACCGTCGTGCTCGCGGCCACGCCGCTGGTCAACGAGCGGATGCAGGTGCTCTCCGAGGCAGAGGGGATGCTGGGCTTCCTGCTGGTCGATGACGGCCGGTTCGCCCTGGACGCCGACGACGCCACCAAGGTGCTGACCCCCGAGGCGATGCCGGTGCTGGAGGCCGCCGTCACCGCCCTCGCTGACCTCGATCCCTGGGCCACGGCCGACATCGAGGCCGCCCTGCGTGCGGCTCTGGTGGATGGCCTGTCTCTCAAGCCGAAGGTCGCCTTCGGGCCGGTGCGGGTGGCCGTCACCGGACGACGGGTCTCACCGCCGCTGTTCGAGTCCCTCGAGCTGCTCGGTCGCGACCGCACCGTGGCCCGGCTGCGCGCTGCCCTCGGTCATCGGTGACCTGCGGCGGCGGGTGAGACCGGTGCGCAAGCCAGGCAGGCCTGTCGTCACCGACGACGACCACCCCCGGCTGCTGCGCACGTCCACGGTCCGGTGGTGGCAGCCGATCGCCGGACTCGGGCTGGTCACCGTCGTCCTCGTCGCCTGTGGGATCGCCCTGCTGACCGCAGCGGGCATCGTGTCAGCTCTGTTCAGCTCAGGCGGCTCTGGCGGATCTGGCGGCTCAATTGGCTCGGGCGGCTCAACCGGCTCGAGCAGCAGTTCGACCGACGCGCTCGCCCTCGACACTCCGCTCGGCCTGCTCGCCAACAACCTCGTGATCGCCTGCCTCATCCCGGCCGCCGCGCTCGCCGTGGCGACCGTGCAGCGGGCCAGGCCCGGCCTGCTGGCCTCGGTCACCGGGCGGCTGCGGTGGCCGCTGCTCGGGCGCCTCGCCGTGGTGGCGCTGGTCGTGGTGTCGGTGTTCGTCGGCGTGGGCTTCCTGCTGCCGGGCGAGGCCACCACCGGTGGCGACACCGGGCCCGCCGGCACCGCGGGCCCCGCCGGCACTAGTCCGGGCTTCGGCACCGTGCTGGCCCTGCTCGCGGTGATCCTCGTCTCGACCCCGTTGCAGTCGGCGGGGGAGGAGGTGGGCTTCCGTGGCTACCTCACCCAGGTGGTGTCGTCGTGGTTCGCGCGCCCCGCGGTCGGCACCGTCCTGGGCGTTCTGGCAAGCGCGACGGTGTTTGCCCTCGCCCATGGCGCGCAGCAGCCGGTGCTGTTCGCGGATCGCTTCTTGTTCGGCCTGGTCGCGTCGTGGCTGGCGTGGCGCACCGGTGGCCTGGAGGCGTCGATCGCGCTGCACGCCGTCAACAACATGGCCAGCCTGGGCATCAGTGCGGTCACCGGCACTTTGGCCGCCTCGCTGGCAAGCACCTCGTTGCCGTGGTCCTCGGCGCTGCTCGACGCGGTGATGATCGTGACGTACGCCGTGGCCGCGGACCGCGTCGTACGCCGTCACGGGCTGTCGACCCGGCGGCAGCGCGACGGCCTTTTGTCGCCCACCCAGGGGGTCGGCTATCCTGGTCCGCGCCCGTCTACCTCGCCGCCAGCGGGGGACGAGACGCCTTGGGGTATGGGGTAATTGGCAGCCCGACTGATTCTGGTTCAGTTAGTCTTGGTTCGAGTCCAGGTACCCCAGCTCCTCCATCGTGGCCCCGTTGTGTAGTGGCCTAGCACGCCGCCCTCTCAAGGCGGTAGCGCGGGTTCGAATCCCGTCGGGGCTACCACGTGCAGAGGTCAGCGGCCCAAGTCCGGCTCCGGACTTGGGCCTCTGGCACGTCTCTCTTGCGCCAACGATCGATCGTGCCCACGGTGCCTACCAACACCGCCGGACTCACAGGGCCCAGGCTCCGCCGAGGCTGCTGTACCAACGGGCACACAGAAGCCGCTGTCGCGCCCGCCGGCCACGCTCAGCCGGCCGGTGCAGGCACGGCTTCTGGGTGTCGGTCGGTACGCCACGCCCGTCCGGCCGCGGTTCTAGGGGTGTGGGTGGCGGCCGCGCGTCCGGGCAGCGACTGGTCAGAGGGTGTAGAGCCGGCCGAGCGGCACGGAGTCGACGGGTGGACACCAGACCGGCTGGCCGTCGAGGGTGACGTCACCCCGGCGGTCGACGACCACCTCGGCGGAGCTGCGGTGCCGGTCCATCTGGGCCAGCCCGATGCCGCGGGTGCCCCGCACCGCCACCCGCCGGCGCCGGGTCGGGAAACGGTCACCGGCTGCGGCCGCAGCGGAGCTGACGAACAGCACCGAGAGCTCGGCCGGCGCACCGCCGTGGCCGCCCACCTGCGGACCCAGCACCAGCGGCTGCGCCGCGTCGATAGCGGCGTTGGGATCACCGACCCGACCCCACGCTGGGAAGCCGGCCTTGAGCACCAGTCGCGGGCTGACCCCGAACCTCGCCGGCTCCCAGAGCACCAGGTCGGCGAGCTTGCCGACCTCCAGCGAGCCGACCTCGTGCGCCAGGCCGTGGGCGACGGCGGGGTTGAGCGTCAGCTTGGCCACGTAGCGCAGGACGCGGTCATTGTCGTGACCGTCGTGACCCTCAGCAGCCTCGACCGCCCGCTCCCGCGCGCGCATCAGGCCGGCCAGGGCGAAGGTGCGCCGCATCGTCTCCCCGGCCCGGCCCATGCCCTGGGCGTCGGAGGAGGTGATGGGGATGACGCCGAGGTCGTGCAGCACGTTCTCGGCGCCAATGGTGCGGGCCCGGACCCGGTCCCGGGCCATCTCGACGTCGCCCGGGACGTCACCGGACAGGCCGTGCACCGACATGATCATGTCGAGGTGCTCGGCCACCGAGTCTCGACCGAACGGCAGCGTCGGGTTGGTCGAGGAGCCGATGACGTGCGGCACGCCGGCCAGGCTGAGCACGTCGGGCACGTGCCCGCCGCCGCAGCCCTCGACGTGGAACGCGTGCACGGTGCGACCGTCGAGCACTGCCAACGTGTCGCGCACCGACAGGCTCTCGTTGAGCCCGTCGGTGTGCAGGGCCACCTGCACGTCGTGCTCCTCGGCGACGCGCAACGCGGTGTCCAGGGCGCGGGCGTGCGCGCCCATGTCCTCGTGCACCTTGAAGCCGCAGGCGCCCCCCTCGACCAGGGCCTCGATCAGGGGCGCCGGATGCGACGACGACCCGCGCGCCAGCATGCCGATGTTGACCGGCCATGCGTCAAGAGCGGCGTAGGCCGTGCGCAGCGCCCACGGTGAGTTGACCCCGACGCCCCACACCGGCCCGAACTCCTGGGCGATCACCGTCGTGACGCCGGAGGCCAGCGACGCCTCGAGCACCCGAGGGCTGAGCAGGTGCACATGGGTGTCGATCGCACCGGCGGTCGCGATGAGGCCTTCGCCGCTCACGATGGTCGTGCCGGTCCCGACCACCACCGTGACGCCATCGAGGGTGTCCGGGTTGCCGGCCCGCCCGACCGCCGCGATGCGGCCCTCGCGGACACCGATCGAGGTGCTGCGCACACCGAGCACCGGGTCGAGGACGAGCACGTTGGTCACGACCAGGTCGCACGTGTCGGCGACCGAGGCGGCCTTGAGGTGCAGGCCGTCGCGGGCAGTCCTGGCGAAGCCGGTGACGAGCTCGTCGCCGGGACGCTGCGAGTCGTGGGTGACCTCGACGACCAGTCCGGTGTCGCCCAGCGCCACCCGGTCGCCTGCGGTCGGTCCATAGATCGTCGTACGGCGCTCGCTCACGGGTGCTCGTCGGCGCCGAGATAGCCGGTGGCCCGGGCCCGGGCGAGGCCGGCCTCGCGAGCACCGGGCGCGTCCAGCGGGCCATCGACCAGCCCGGCGAAGCCGATGACGATGCGCTCGCCGCCGATGGGGCGCAGGCCGACGTCGACCGGGACAGCGGGCTCGAAGCGCACGACCTGACCCGCAGGCACCGCGAGATGCATGCCCCAGGCGGCCGAGCGGTCGAAGCGCAGCCGCGGGTTGACCTCGAAGAAGTGCAGGTGCGAGGTGACGCTGATCGGCACTGTGGCCTCGTTGACCACCGCGAGAGTCACCGTCGGACCTGGCGCGGCCGGTGGAGGCGCGGCCCCTGCCGCCCGGTAGATGCGACCGGGGGAGGTGGTCTCGGTGCCGGCAGGCCCGAACGGCTCGGGCACCACCACCAGGCGGGTGCCGTCGTCGAAGACCGCCTCGACCGCAACCTCACGCACCACGTCGGCCACACCGGGAAGCACCTCGTCGCTGCGCAGCGCGGTGCGACCGAGCTCGCGCGCCGCGTCGACCCGAAGGCCGTCACGCGCGGCCTCGGCCACCGTGTCCGCGACGATCGCGGTGGCCTCCGGCACGTTGAGCAGCAGGCCGCGAGCTTGTCGGGCCCGCGCCAGCTCGGCGACCGTGAAGATCAGCAGCCGGTCACGCTCGGAGGGCGTCAGGTGCATCCTGCCTCCTTGCTCGGAACGGCGTCCCGGTCCACGACGGGTGGCGGGTTCCCCCGTTGTTCCGGCCTTGCGACGACGGTCCGGACCCTCTTCCGCCCGGAGGCTAACGCGGTTAGTGTCCGGCTGGCTTTCGACCCCCCCGGGCTGTAGCCGGTCTCAGCCCGCTGCAGCGCCGCTGCCCACGACCTGGGAGAAGTGCACACCCCTGATGACGTCCACACCAGCAGCGGATCTGGGCGCGAGCGGCTCGGCGTACGCCGACCTAGTCGTCACCGGCGTGCGGGTCTACGTCGGTGACGATCAGCGCCGGTGGGCGTCGGCGGTGGCGGTGCGGGGCGACCGCATCGCTGCCGTCGGTACGCCGGCCGACGTTGCGGACTTCATCGGCACCGGCACCCGCGTGGTCGACGCGCCCGGCGGCCTCCTGGTGCCCGGTTTCCAGGACGCGCACGTGCATGCGCCGTTCGCCGGGCGCAACCGGCTGCACCTGTTCCTGGGCGACCTCCCCGGTCGGGTGGCCTACCTCGAGGCCATCGGCCGGTATGCCGCCGAGCACCCGGAGGTGGAGTGGGTGATGGGCGGTGGCTGGGCCATGGAGCACTTCCCCGGCGGGCTGCCCACCAAGGAGGACCTCGACGCGATCCTGCCCGACCGGCCGGTTTTCCTGTTCAACCGCGACGTGCACGGCGCGTGGGTCAACAGCGAGACGCTGCGCCGGGCCGGCATCGACGCCGGCACACCGGACCCGGCCGACGGCAGGATCGAACGCGACCACACCGGCGCCCCGACCGGCATGCTGCACGAGGGGGCGGCGTACAGCGTCAACGACGCGCTCGTCCCGAAGCCGGACCACGACGAGTGGCAGCGGGCGATCCTCAACGCCCAGGAGCACCTGCACAGCCTCGGCATCACCGGCTGGCAGGACGCGTGGGTGACGCCGGAGACCCTGCGGGCCTACGGAGCGCTCGCCGGGTCCGGGCAGCTCACGGCGCGGGTCGTCGGTGCCCTGTGGTGGGACAGGCACCGAGGGCTCGAGCAGATCGAGGACCTCGTCGCGCAACGGGCCGACGGCGCGGTCGGCCGGTTCCACCCGACCACCGTCAAGATCATGACCGACGGTGTCCTCGAGAACTACACCGGCGCGTTGCTGGAGCCCTACTGCGACGGGTGTGGTGGTCACACCGACAACCGCGGCATCACCTTCCTCCAGCGCGATCTGCTCGCGTCGGCGGTGACCGAGCTCGACCGGCTCGGCTTCCAGGTGCACCTGCACACCATCGGGGACCGTGCGGTGCGCGACGCGCTCGATGCCGTAGCTGCTGCCCGGAACGCCAACGGCAGCAACGACCTGAGACACCACCTCGCGCACGTCCAGGTGGTGCACCCCGATGACCTGCTGCGCTTTGCCGAGCTCGGAGTGGTGGCCAACTGTCAGACCTACTGGGCGATGAACGACGCGCAGCTCACCGATCTGACGATGCCGTTCCTCGGCGAGGAGCGCTCCGCGCAGATGTATCCCTTCGGCGACCTGCTGCGATCAGGTGCCCGCTTGGCGATGGGCAGTGACTGGGCGGTCAGCACCGCCAACCCCTTGCTGCAGATGGAGGTGGCCACGACGCGCACCGACCCGCGGCGGCGCGACGGCGTGCCGTTCCGTGCCGACCAGGCGCTGTCGCTGGCCGATGCCCTGGCCGGGTTCACCCGTGGGTCGGCGTTCGTCAACCATGACGAGCAGGAGGCGGGCAGCATCGAGGTGGGCAAGCGCGCCGACCTCGTCCTGCTGGACCGGGACATCTTCGCGGTCAGCGCAGGTCCGGTGGGTGACGCGCGGGTGGACCTCACGATGGCCTCCGGCCAGGTCGTGTTCGAGCGCTGACACGTCCGGGCGGGGGCTCAGTCCTCGGTGCTGGTCGGCGCCGGCGCCGGCGCCGCGGTCGGCGCCTCGGCGGAGAAGCCGTGCGAACCGTCCGAGCCGCCGCCTGAGCCGCCGGAGTCGCCGCCGTGTCCCCCTGTGCTGGCGTCCGCGGTCGGGGTGGGGGAGGGAGCATGCGTGCCGCCACCGCTGCTGCTCTCGTCGGAGGTGTCGCCGCCGGACCCTCCGCCGCCGGATCCGCCAGACCCGTCCGATCCGCCAGACCCGTCTGATCCGCCAGACTCGTCAGACCCGTCCGATCCGCCGCTCGTGTGGGTGCTCGTAGCGGTCGGTGCGGGCCGCCCGGATCCGCGGCCGCCGGACCCATCGCCGCCCGAGCCGCCCGAGCCGTTGTCGTCACCGGAGCCGCCCGAGCCGCTGCTGCCGCCGGACCCGGACCCGTCGTCCGACCCGGATCCGTCGCCGGAGCCACCGGAACCCGGACCGCCGTTGCCTGAGCCAGATCCGGTCGAGCCGCCGCCACCAGCACCGCTGCCGGCCGGGCGAGCGGTCGAGGGCGTGTTCGGCTGCGGCGTGCTCGTGGGGCTGGTGCGGCCGTGCGGTGCGGTGGGGCTGTCGTTGTCCGACGAGCCGAAGGGGGTCAGGGTCGTGACGATGCGGCTGAACACCTCGCGGGCGGCCTGCGGCACGTCCTGCGCAGCGGCACTGCCGACGAAGGGCGCTGTCATGACCGCGGAGATGCCTACGGCCAGCGCACCCCGGCGGACCCAGGGGTTGCGCGCCGAGCGGGCCGACTGGATCGGGATGACTGTCGTCGTGGCAGCAGCTACGGCCGTGCTCCCTGACATGAGCGCGGCGAGGGCGGCCGAGGGTGCGGGGGCAGGCCCGTCGACGACCTGGCGCCAGGTGGCGAGGACATCCGCGACCTGGGACAGCCGTGGGTCCACGACGTGGCCGTCGGCGCCCAGGAGCGCGTCGAGGCTCGCGTCGTCGGGCTGGGGTCCTCGGTCGTTGCGCATCTCGAACCAGTCATCGTCGACGGGGTTCACGGGGTTACGCCTTCCCGGGCCAGCACGTCGCGCAGGGTCAGCAGGGCGCGCCTCTGCAGCTGCTTGACCGCCCCCGGGGTGCGGCCCAGCAGCTCGGCGACCTGCTCGATGCTGAGGTCGGCCAGATGCCGTAGCTCGAGCACTTCGCGCTGAGCCTCGGGCAGCTGGTCGAGCAGCCTGGTCACCTGGGCCAGGCCGATCCCGTGCAGTGCCTCGTCCTCCGACGACGGAGTCGTGCGGGCGTCCAGGTCGGCGTCGTACGCCGTCAGACCCGGGCGCCGGCTGCGACGGCGCACGTCGTCGACCAGGCGGGCGTGGGCTACCGAGAAGACGAGGCTGCGCAGCCCGGCGCGGCCGCCGGTGACGCTGTCCAGCCGCGGGAAGACAGCCAGGAAGACCTCGCTGGTGAGGTCCTCCGGCTCCTCGGCGCCGCGATAGCGCAGGTAGCCGTGCACGGCGGGCGCGAGGTCGTCGTAGAGCTGGCGCAGGGCCGAGGCGTCACCGGCCGCTGCGGCGGCGAGGACCTCCTCGGGCGACCACTGCCCTTGCTCAGTCACGGCAGCTCACGACTCGCACGGCTCCGTACGGCTCCTTCCCGGGGCGACGAGCTGCGGACGCCTCCGGTCCGCACCCTGTCATCGGCTGGTTCCGCCGACGACTTGCGTCGCCCGTGCCCGGCACCGTAACCCGGGGACCCGACCGGCGCTGCCCTGGCGGTGGGATTCGGGAGGTTCCTGCCGCTCAGGCAGGTCGTGCGGCGCCTCTCGTCGCGCCGGCTGCCCCCGCGGTGGTCGTCGGACCTGGACCGCCCGCGGCGGCCTGAATGGCGCCGGGTGCCGCACCAGCGCCGGCCCCCCCCGAACCGCCCTGGTGCTGGAGCACATCGCTGAGCTTGGCCGCGGCGGCACACACGATCTGGGCGTGCAGCCGGCCGGGCTGCCGGCTCAGGCGCTCGATCGGGCCCGACACGGACACGGCGGCGACGATGCGACCGCCCGGTCCACGTACCGGTGCCGAGACGGAGGCGACACCGGCCTCGCGCTCGCCGACGCTCTGCGCCCACCCTCGTCGTCGTACGGCGGACAGCGCGGTGGCCGTGAACTTGGCCTCCCGCAGGCCCCGGTGCAGGCGGTCGGGCTCTTCCCAGGCCAGCAGGATCTGGGCGGCCGAGCCGGCCTTCATGGTCAACGTGGCCCCGACGGGCACGGTGTCGCGCAGGCCGGTGAGCCGCTCGGCGCCCGCCACGCAGACCCGGCTGTCGCCCTGCCGCCGATAGAGCTGGGCGCTCTCACCGGTGATGTCGCGCAGCCGGGCGAGCACCGGGTTGGCGGCCTCGAGCAGGCGGTCCTCGCCGGCGGCGGTGGCCAGCTCACGCAGCCGGGGGCCGAGGACGAATCGGCCCTGCATGTCGCGAGCGACCAGCCGGTGATGTTCCAGAGCAGTGGCGAGGCGGTGCGCGGTCGGGCGGGCGAGGCCCGTCGCTGCAACCAGGGACGCGAGGCTGGCCGGTCCGGCTTCCAAGGCGCCCAGCACGATGGCGGCCTTGTCGAGGACACCGACTCCGCTAGAGTTGTCCATGTACCGATACTGCCGTCTCACGCACCGAGACGCAAGTCTTCTGCCGTCTCACAGGGAGAAATCGTGGCGAGCACGCTGGCCGAGAAGGTCTGGGAAGCCCACGTCGTCCGTCGGGTGGCCGGCGAGCCGGACCTGCTCTACATCGACCTGCACCTCGTGCACGAGGTCACCAGCCCGCAGGCGTTCGACGGGCTCCGGCTGGCCGGACGACCCGTGCGACGCCCCGACCTCACCCTGGCCACCGAGGACCACAACGTCCCCACCCAGAACATCGACCTCCCGATCGCGGACCCTGTCAGCCGGATCCAGGTCGACACCCTGCGGGCCAACTGCGCGGAGTTCGGTGTCCCCCTGCACTCCCTCGGCGACACCGAGCAGGGCATCGTGCACGTCGTCGGACCGCAGCTCGGTCTCACCCAGCCCGGCATGACCGTGGTGTGCGGCGACAGCCACACCTCGACCCACGGGGCCTTCGGTGCACTCGCGTTCGGCATCGGCACCAGCGAGGTCGAGCACGTGCTGGCCACCCAGACGTTGCCTCTCACGCCGTTCCGCACCATGGCGGTGACCGTCGAGGGCCAGCTCGCGCCGGGGGTCACGGCCAAGGACCTGATCCTCGCGGTCATCGCGCGCATCGGCACCGGGGGCGGCCAGGGCTATGTCATCGAGTACCGCGGCGAGGCCATCAGGTCGCTGTCGATGGAAGCCCGCATGACGGTGTGCAACATGTCGATCGAGGCGGGTGCCCGGGCCGGCATGATCGCCCCGGACAACACCACGTTCGACTATCTCGCGGGGCGACCGCGTGCACCGAAGGGTGCCGACTGGGACGCCGCCGTCGACGCCTGGTCGTCGCTGCGCACCGACGACGACGCGACCTTCGACCACGAGGTCGTGATCGATGCGACCGGGCTGACGCCGTTCGTCACCTGGGGCACGAACCCGGGGCAGGGCCTGCCACTGTCCGCGTCGGTGCCCGACCCTGCCGCGATCGCCGACGAGCAGGAGCGGTCGGCCGCCGAGCGAGCCCTGGAGTACATGGGGCTGGTGCCCGGTACGCCGCTGCGTGAGGTGGCGGTCGACACCGTGTTCCTCGGCTCCTGCACCAACGGACGCATCGAGGATCTCCGAGCCGCAGCCGACGTCCTGCGGGGCCGTCGGGTGTCTGACGGGGTGCGGGTGCTGGTCGTGCCCGGCTCGGTGCGGGTGCGTCTGCAGGCCGAGGCGGAGGGTCTCGACACGGTGTTCACCGACTCGGGAGCCGAGTGGCGCAACGCCGGCTGCTCGATGTGCCTGGGGATGAACCCCGACCAGCTCGCTCCCGGTGAGCGCAGCGCCTCGACGTCCAACCGCAACTTCGAGGGACGTCAGGGCAAGGGCGGCCGGACCCACCTCGTGTCGCCGCTGGTCGCGGCGGCCACCGCCGTCACCGGCCACCTGTCCTCACCCGCCGACCTACCGGCGCTCGAGGAGATGAGCTGACGTGGAGCCCATCACCAGCCATACCGGACGGGCGGTCGCGTTGCGCCGCTCCAACGTCGACACCGACCAGATCATCCCCGCCGTCTACCTCAAGCGGGTGACCCGCAGCGGGTTCGAGGACGGGCTGTTTGCTGCCTGGCGCAAAGACCCGGACTTCGTCCTCAACCGACCAGAGGCGCGCGGGGCCACGGTGCTGGTCGCCGGTCAGGACTTCGGCACCGGCTCGTCACGCGAGCACGCCGTATGGGCATTGCGGGACTTCGGTTTCCGCGTCATCGTCTCGTCGCGGTTCGCCGACATCTTCCGCGGCAACGCCGGCAAGGGAGGGCTCGTCGTGGCGGCGATTGCGCAGGAGCACGTCGAGGCGCTGTGGTCGGCCATCGAATCCGACCCGACGACCAAGGTGACCGTCGACCTGGAGAGTCGCACCGTGTCGTGGTCCGGCACCTCGGTGCCCTTCGCCCTCGACGACTACACCAGGTGGCGGTTGATGGAGGGCCTCGACGACGTCGACCTGACCCTGCGCCACGAAGACCTGGTCAGTGAGTTCGAGTCGCACCGGCCGCTCCACCTTCCCCGGACTGTCTGACGGCACACCTGTCGGCGTCCACGGCTCCTCCCGAGGACCCTGCGTCCGGTCGTTCTCGTTGCGGAAGTCCGGTCACTCCCTTTGCAGAACAAAGGGAAACGCCGTCCGCGGTGTTTGTCTCGACGCGTGCTTGCGCCTAACGTCGGCCTCGAATCGAGCGTTTGCTCGACCTCCGCATCCTCAAGGGGTTCCTCGTGAACAAGGCTCAGCTCATCGAGAAGCTGTCCGGCCACCTCGGCAGCAAGAAGGCCGCGACCGACGCGGTGGAAGCCGTCATCGACACCATCACGCGCTCTGTTGCCGCGGGTGAGCGCGTGGCCATCACCGGCTTCGGTGTCTTCGACCGGGCCGTTCGCCCGGCCCGCACCGGCCGCAACCCGCGCACCGGTGCTGCCGTGAAGATCAAGAAGACCACGGTGCCGAAGTTCAAGGCCGGCCAGAGCTTCAAGGACGTCGTGTCCGGAGCCCGCAAGCTGCCCAAGGCTGTGGCTGTAGCGCCGGCAAAGAAGGCGACGGCCACGGTCGCCAGGACCACCGCCAAGAAGACCGCTCCGGCGGCCCGCAAGGCGACTGCCACCAAGGCTCCGGCCAAGTCGGCGGCCCGCAAGACGGCCGCCAAGACCACGGCCACCAAGTCCGCCGCCGGTCGCACCCTGGCCACCAAAAAGGCCACCGCCACCAAGGCGACTGCTGCCCGCACCCTGGCCAGCAAGACGACGGCCAAGAAGACCGCGGCCAAGAAGACGACCGCCAAGAAGACGACCGCCAAGAAGGCCACCCGCTAGTCGCACCACCCGCAGCACCAACGAACCACAGCACCAACGAACCACAGCACCGTCAGGGTCCGGTTGCCGCTTCGGGGGCGGCCGGGCCCTGACTGCGTTCGGCTTGCCCTGACGTCCGTGCGAGGGCGGTCGATCAGGTCGGTCAGGTCGGTCCGGTCGGTCAGGTCGGTCCGGCGAAGGTTGCCAGTGTCAGATGGGTGATGACCGCATCGACCATCTCGATGCGCACCCGCTGACCAAGGCGTACCAGCCGCAGCCCACCGGCGTCGAAAGCCTTGGCGGGAAACGCGATCTCGCTACCGTCGTCGAGCAGCACAGTGCCCGTGCGGGTATCGGGGTCGAAGACTCGCACCGTCGCCTGCACGCGGGTGAACCTATCCCGCTCGCGAGGCACGCGTCAGCGCATGACGGTGCTCGGTCAGCACGGCGGCGGTGGCATGCCCCACCCCCAGCTCGGCAGCCTCCAGGAGGTGCGCCGTCGTGTCGACGTCGCGACGCAGCCGCACCTCGGCATCGAGCTCGTGCGCAGACCGTGCATGAGCAGCTGCCGATGCGGTGCCGAATCGCGGCCGCAGAGCCTCGCCGTCCCGTGCCAGCAGCAGCGTCGTGCCCGAGCCGTCGGCGTCCCGGACGAATGCCCGTCCGGCCGGGGCAGCCGCCAGGACCGCAGTCAAAGCGTCAGGACGCAGTGTCGGCAGGTCCGCGGTCAGGACACCCACAGAGGCGTCCGGCTGCTGCCGGGCAAGCACCAGCGCGCCGTGCCGCAGGGCGGAGTTCAGTCCCCGGGTGAGAGTCGGCGACCCGGCCGGCCGGTCCCCGGTCACGTCCGCGCCGAGGGCAGCGAGCGCGGTGGCGACCACCTCGTCGTCGGTCACGACCAGCACCGTCGACACCATGGGAGAGCCCAGCGCCGCCACGACCGTGTCGGTGGCGAAAGCCAGCGCAAGAGCCCCCCGGACGCCGTTGTACGGCGGTCCGAGGCGGCTCTTGGCGACGGCGAGGGGTTTGACCGGCAGCACAAGGCACCACCGACGCTCGCTGTCGTCCACGACGTCGATCCTGCCAGCCCGGCTCGACACCGACTGCGGCGGACGGGAGGATGTGGCCCCGTCCGCAGGCACCGGCGGCCGGGTCCCACCGCCGGTGCGCTCGCCCCGGTGACCACGTCGACGACCGGAGGAGCTGGGTGAGCCCGTTGCGCCGCCGCCCCGGTCGCCCAGGTCTCGATGGTCGCACCGGCCGCCCCGCCGTGGGTTTCTGGTACTCCCTGGCTGTCGCCCTGCTCAAGCCACCACTCACCGTGTTGACCCGACGTGACTGGCGTGGTGCCGAGCATCTGCCCGCTGCGGGTGGCTTCGTGGTGGCGACCAACCACGTCTCGCACACCGACCCGGTGGTGGTCGGGCACTTCCTCTACGACCACGGCCGCCCCCCACGGTTCCTCGGCAAGGAGGTGCTGTTCCGATTGTTCTTCGTCGGTCAGGTGCTGCGCGGTGCGGGCCAGATCCCGGTGCTGCGGGAGACGGTGGACGCCGCGCAAGCCTACTCCGCCGCGGTCGCAGCCGTGCGGGCCGGCGAGTGCGTAGCGATCTACCCCGAGGCGACCCTGACGCGCGACCCCGATCTGTGGCCGATGGTCGGCAAGACCGGCGCCGCCCGCGTCGCGCTCGAGACCGGTGCGCCGCTGGTGCCGATTGCCCAGTGGGGACCGCAGTCATTGCTGCCGCCGTACAGCAAGCGGGTGCACCTCCTTCCCCGTACGACGATGCACGTGTGGGCCGGACCTCCGGTCGAGCTCGACGACCTGCGTGGCCGCCCGGTCGACGGACCGCTGCTCGTGGAGGCCACCGAACGGGTCATGGCGGCCATCACGGCGCTGCTCGAGGAGATCCGCGGCGAGCGCGCACCGAGGCACCGATTCGACCCGCGGCAGGACGGCCGGCCGGTGACCGGCGATCCGACGCGGGACGGGAGGTCGTCGTGACGAGGGTGGCGGTGCTCGGCAGCGGGTCGTGGGGCACGGCGTTCGCGCTGGTGCTCGCCGATGCCGGCGCCGACGTGGTGATGTGGAGCCGCCGGCCCGCGTTGGCGGCGGCGATCGAGGCGACGCACGAAAACCCTGACTACCTGCCCGGGACGACGCTGCCGGCCTCGATCGCCGCCACCGGAGACGCGTCGGCGGCACTTGCCGGCGCCGAGGTCGTCGTCCTGGCCGTGCCCTCGCAAGCCCTGCGACCCAACCTCGTCGCTTGGGCGCCGCTGCTGACGCCGGGGTGTGTTCTCGTCAGCCTGATGAAGGGGATCGAGCTCTCGACCACCCGACGCATGAGCGAGGTGATCGCTGAGGTGACCGGCGCCGGTCCCGAGCGGATCGCGGTTGTGTCGGGCCCCAACCTCGCCCCTGAGATCGCCGCCCGTCAGCCTGCTGCGAGTGTCGTCGCGTGCGCCGACGAGGCGGTTGCCGAGAAGCTGCAGCAGGTCTGCCTGACGCCGTACTTCCGGCCCTACACCAACACCGACGTCGTCGGGGTCGAGCTCGGTGGCACCGTCAAGAACGTGATCGCTCTCGCCGTCGGCATGGCCGAGGGCATGGGCATGGGTGACAACTCGCAGGCCTCGATCATCACCCGGGGCCTGGCCGAGACGACTCGGCTGGGCCTTGCTCTCGGCGCCGAGCCGACGACCATGGCGGGTCTCGCCGGTGTCGGCGACCTCGTGGCCACCTGCATGTCACCGTTGTCGCGCAACCGGACCTTCGGGGTCAACCTCGGCCGCGGCATGAGCCTGGCGGAGGTCACCGGCGGGACCCGGCAGACCGCCGAGGGCGTGACGTCGGCCCAGTCGGTGCTCGCCCTCGCGCGGGAGCACGGCGTCGACATGCCGATCGTCGAGAACGTCGTCGCGGTGGTCCGGGACGGCCTGCCGCCGGAGGAGATCGTGCGGCGCATCATGAGCCGGTCCGCCAAGTCGGAGACCGGCTGACCGGGGCGCCCGGCTGACGGGCGACCGCATGGTTGACGGACCGGGTCAGCCGATGACGTCCAGCGCCTCGGACAGGTCCTGCCAGAGGTCCTCGACGTCCTCGATGCCGACCGAGAGCCGCACCAGGCACTCGGGCACCAGGGTGCTCTCGCCGGGCCAGCGGCGCCGACGCTCGAGGCTCGACTCGACCCCACCGAGGCTGGTGGCGTGCACCCACAGCCGGCAGGCATCGACCACCGTGTCGACGCCCGCCGCCTCGCGGGCCACCTCGATCGACACCATCGCGCCCCACCCCGGGTAGTGCACGGTCGTCACCGCCGGGTGCACCTCGAGGCGGGACGCAAGATCGGCGGCGTTGGCGCTCGCCCGTTCGACCCGCAGGTGCAGGGTGCGGAGACCGCGCAGGGCCAGCCAGGCCTCGGTGGTGCCCGGCACGGCCCCCAGGCTGCTGCGCACCTCGACCAGACGCGCGGCAGTGGCGGCGTCCCGCGCCACCGCGATGCCCAGCAGGACGTCGGAGTGACCCGAGAGGTACTTCGTGGCGCTGTGCACGACGACGTCCGCCCCGATCTCGAGAGGGCGCAGCAGCATCGGGGTGGCGAACGTGCTGTCCACCACGAGCATCGCTCCCGCGGCCGTCGTGCGGGCGGCCAGCGCCTCGAGGTCGACGACGCGGAGTAAGGGGTTGGTGGGCGACTCGGCCCAGACCATGGCCGCGCCGTCGACGGCCGCAGCGGCTGTACCGGCGTCGGTCAGGTCGGTGACGCGCACCGTGATGCGGCCCTGCTCCTCGAGCCGACGTAGCAGCTTCAGCGAGCCGTAGTAGCTGTCCGGACCGGCCACCACCACACCGCCGTGCGGTACGAGCTCGAGCGCGGCTGCCACCGCGGCGATGCCGGAGGCGAACGACGTCGCGACACCGCCGTCCAGTGCGCCGACCGCCTGCTCGAGCATCTCCCAGGTCGGGTTCCCGTAGCGGCCGTAGCCCACCTCACCGCCCGCGTGGTAGGTGGACGCCAGCACCATCGGCGGGTTCATCGGCCCGTCCGGCGTGCGTGGCGGCCGCCCGGCGGCCACTGCCACGGTGCCGGGGGAGAACGCCCGCGTGGGCTCGTCAGGGTCCTGGTTCGGGTGCGGCATCCACCGAGTATCCCGGTCCCCGCGCCCGTCGGTAGGGTCGTCCACAATGAATGCCGACTCCGACGACACCGGCCCCGCCCGGCGGCGTACCCGGGTCGCCGTCGTCTTCGGGGGCCGCAGCACCGAGCACGCCGTCTCGTGCGTGTCCGCCGGCAGCGTGCTCCGGGCCCTCGATCCGGGGCAGTACGACGTGGTCCCGGTGGGCATCGCGCGCAACGGCCGCTGGGTGCTGGTCGGGCGCGAGGCCGAGCAGTTCGCGATCACCTCAGGCGAGCTCCCGGAGGTCAGTGGTGAGGCCACCTCCGTCGTGCTGTCCGGTGACCCGACCCGGCGCGGGCTCACCACCCACGCACCCGGCGCTGTGCCGCAGGAGCTCGGCGAGGTCGACGTCGTGCTCCCGCTGCTGCACGGCCCGTACGGGGAGGACGGCACCGTCCAGGGGCTGCTCGAGCTCTCGGGTGTGCCCTACGTCGGGTCCGGTGTCTTCGCCTCGGCGGCCGCCATGGACAAGGGCCACATGAAGGCGCTGCTGCAGGCCGCCGGTATCCCCGTCGGGCCCTACGTCGTCGTCACGCCCCGCGAGTGGGCGCGCGACCGCGCGGCGGTGCGCGAGAGTGTGGCGGGGATGGGTGTCCCGGTCTTCGTCAAGCCAGCGCGGGCCGGGTCGAGCGTGGGCATCTCGAAGGTGCACGATCTGGACGAGCTCGACACCGCGATCGAGGCCGCTCGCGAGCACGATCCGCGCGTGGTCGTCGAGGCCATGATCGAGGGCCGGGAGATCGAGTGCGGCGTGCTCGAAGGTCTCGACAGCGGCCCGCCCGACGCGTCCGTCCCGGGTGAGATCGTCGTCGGCGGTGGGCACGAGTTCTATGACTTCGCCGCCAAGTACCTTCCCGACCAGGGCACCGACCTCGTCGTACCGGCTGAGCTGCCCGACGAGGTGGCCGAGGCCGTCCGGGAGATGGCCTGCCGGGCCTTCGACGCGCTGGGCTGCGAGGGTCTGGCCCGGGTGGACTTCTTCGTGGGGCAAGGCGGCCGCGTCGTGGTCAACGAGGTCAACACGATGCCCGGCTTCACCCCGGTCTCGATGTTCCCGCTGATGTGGGAGGCCAGCGGGCTTGACTATCCCGCGCTGGTGGACCGGTTGGTGCAGACCGCACTCGCCCGTCCCACCGGCCTGCGCTGACCCGCCAGGTCAGCGCAACGTGCGTGACAGGGCAGCGGCGAGGTCGGCCAGCGGGGCCGTCGCCTGCTCGCGGGGCACTGAGACCGGCACCCGGACCTGGACGTCGACATCGAGCCCCACGCTGGTGAAGACGTAGGCCGCGGGCCGTTCCACCACCAGCCACGACACGGTGGCAGCGCTACCGCTGCTTCCGGTGCTCCGGGTGCTGCCGGCGATCTCGACCAGCTGACTCGTGGCGGTCAGCTGGGCCGGCTTCGCGACTCCGCAACGCAGCACCACGGCCGGGTTGCCCCAGGCAGCCGTGCGGGTCGAGGCCGGCGACGTCGTGCGTCGATGCCGGTCGCCCAGGGTCGTCGGCAGTACGGCGTGCAGCCGGGCGCAGGCCGCCGCTACTGCCGCGGCGCCTGCCACGGGCGCAGCACTCGCGGCACTGTCACCGGGGGCGGTCGCGGTCGGCGGCGTGACGGACACCGGACCAGGCGAGCGGGCGCACCCACCGAGCAGGGACGCGGCCAGCAGCGTGGCCACCAGCACCCTCACTTGATCGAGTGCTCCCGACGAGGCCTCAGAGGTGGACGACGGGGCAGGTCAGGGTGCGGGTGATGCCGTCGACGGCCTGGACCTTGGCGACGACCATCTTGCCCAGCTCGTCGACGTTCTTGGCCTCGGCGCGAACGATCACGTCGTAGGGGCCAGTGACGTCCTCGGCCTGGGTGACGCCCTTGAGCTCGGCGATCTGGCGGGCCACGGCTGCGGCCTTGCCGACCTCGGTCTGGATCAGGATGTAGGCCTGGACGACCATCGGCATGCCCTTCTTCGTAGAGTCTGGCGGTCAAGCCCCGGCGCCGGTGAGCACCGTCGTGGGACGAGGTGCGAGCGAACCTACCGGATGTGCCGGTAGACCGGTCCGGACAAGGAGTCGTAGGTGAGCGGGACCACAACCGGGCGCAGTGTCCCGGCACGTGGCAGTGGTGCCACGACGGTCGCCGACGTGGGTGAGACCGCAATGATCGCCACCATCACGCAGCGGCTCGCGCAGGCCGCCACCGACCCGCGGCCGGGTCGCCGGCTCCTGGTCGGTCCCGGTGACGACGCGGCGGTGCTCGCCGCGACGGACGGTCGCGTCGTGGCCACCACCGACCTGCTGGTCGAGGGCCGGCACTTCAAGCGCGACTGGTCGAGCGCGGCCGATGTGGGAGTCCGCGCGGCCGCGGCGAACCTTTCCGACATCGCTGCCATGGGCGCCGTCCCGACCGCTCTGCTCATCGGGCTCTCGGTGCCCTCGGACCTGCCCTCGGCGTGGGTGCTCGAGCTGGCCGACGGCATCGGCGCCGAGGCAGCCCGGGCCGGCGCGGTCGTCGCCGGTGGTGACCTGGTGGCCGGTGACCTCATCACCGTCGCCGTCACCGCGCTGGGCTCGCTCGAAGACCGCGACCCGGTCCTGCGGTCCGGTGCCCGGCCCGGTGACCTGGTGGCGGTCTGCGGCCGGCTCGGCTGGGCCGCGGCCGGGCTCGCCGTGCTCAGCCGCGGCTTCCGGTCGCCGCGCGTGCTCGTCGATGCGCACCGCCGCCCCGTTCCGCCGTACGACGAGGGGCCGCGGGCCGCGACCCTCGGTGCCACGGCGATGGTCGACGTGAGCGACGGTCTGGTGTCCGACCTCGGGCACCTCGCTCACGCGAGTGGGGTCGCGGTGCGGCTGGACTCCGACGCGTTCCACCTGCCGCAGGAGCTGGCTGACACCGCCCGCGCCCTCAACGCCGACCCGATGCAGTGGCTGCTGGCCGGCGGCGACGACCATGCGCTGGCGGCCACCTTCCCCCCCGATGTCGACCTGCCGATGGCGTGGAGCCTGGTCGGTCGGGTCGAGGCCGGTGAGGGCGTGGCCGTCGACGGTGCACCGTGGCAGGGGGCCGGTGGGTGGCGCACGTTCTGAGCCCTGATCAGTGGCTGCCGCTGGCCCGCGCGCACGAGGCGCGGGTCGACCTGTGGATCGCTCCGCACCTCGCTCGCCGCCGGGCCGGGCAGACCCACCCGGTCGAGGACTTCCTGTTCGGCTACTACCGGCTGTCCCCGGCCAAGCTGCGTCGTTGGAATCCCGGTCCGCGCGTCGTGCTCGCCGGTGTCGAGGCCACCGAGCGGCTGTCCCGACCTGACTTTCGCCGCGTCCCCGGTGGAGTCGGCATCGACCCATGGCGGCTCGCCCGGCACTCCGGTCGGCTGCGTAATGCCCGGCGACTGCTGGTGGCGACGGCCGCGCGCCCACCTGCGTACGGCTGCTTCGGGCTGCACGAGTGGGCGATGGTCTACCGGCTGCCCGCCGACGACCTGCGGCACAGCGGGCTGCGGCTGCGGCTCGGCGCGACCGGCACCGATGCTGTGGTCGACGCGGGGCCGCTGCGCTGCACCCACATCGACGCCTTCCGGTTCTTCACCGATGCGGCCGCGCCGCTGAACTCGCTGCAGCCGACCCGGGCCACCCAGGTCGCGCTCGAGCAGCCCGGCTGCCTGCACGCGGGCATGGACCTCTATCGCTGGGCGGCGACCTTCGACCCCTTCGTCGGCAGCCACCTGGTGGCCGACTGCTTTGCCCACGCCCGCCGGATCCGGGCCGTCGACATGGCGGCCTCGCCCTACGACCTCACCGACCTGGGCTACCCGCCGATCGCGATCGAGACCCCGGACGGTCGGGCCGACTACGCCCGGCACCAGCGGGCCTTCGCCGAGACCGGGGCCGTGCTGCGGGCCCGCCTCGTCGAGGCGATCGACGAGCTGCTGGACGTCGTGGCGGAGCACGAGGAAGCACCGGCGGAGATGCCCACGATGGCCGCCCCCGGACATGACGACGGCCGGCCCCTGGTGGGGGACCGGCCGGGCACTGGAGCAGGTGGAGCGGGTGCTGCGGACTAGCGGGTGACCTTGCCCGCCTTGATGCAGGAGGTGCAGACGTTGAGGCGCTTGGGAGTGCGGCCGACCATCGCGTGCACGGTCTGGATGTTGGGGTTCCAGCGCCGCTTGGTACGCCGGTGGGAGTGGGAGATGCTGTGCCCGAAGCCGGGACCCTTGCCGCAGACGTCGCAGGTGGCAGCCACGTGAACACTCCTCGGGGGCAATGCTGGCGGACGAGGCAGCGGTCCGGTGCGGCCGGCCTCAGATGGGGAGCCGGAGCGCGCTGGCGCGTCCGGACAACCGTGGCAGCGTAACCGACCTGCACTCCGGCGCGCCAACCGGCAGAAGCGGCGGGACGACACGAGCCGACTAGATTCGCTTTTCGTGAGCGCCGCCCCCGTCCGCAGCAGCCTGGACGCGCGCTCGCTGGCTCGTTGGGCCACCCTCGCCCGTGACGGCCTCTCGGCGGCCCGGGTGGAGATCGACGAGATCAACGTCTTCCCGGTGCCCGACGGCGACACCGGCACCAACCTGCACCTCACGATGGCAGCCGCAGTTGCCGCGCTGGCCGAGTCGACGCTGCTCGCGCAGGACACCGAGACCCCGACCTCCGGGCGGCTGCTGTCCGCCCTGGCGGTTGGCGCGTCTCGAGGTGCGCGCGGCAGCTCCGGGGTGATCCTGGCCCAGCTGCTGCAGGGTCTTGCCGAGGGACTGGCCGAAGTCGAGGGCGAGGTCGGTGCCCGGCACCTGGCCGCCGCGCTCGCCGTTGGTGCCAGGGCGGCGCGCACGGCGGTGGCTGACCCGGTGGAGGGCACCATGCTCACCGTTGCCGACGGGGCCGCCGCAGCGGCTGGCGCTGTCATCGCCAACAGCCCCGCCGCTGACAGTGCCGTCACCGTCAGCAACGCCGGGGGCGGCCACCCCTCGAGCAGATTGCTCGCCGAACTGGTGCGGGCAGCAGCAACCGCAGCCCGCGACGCGCTGGCCCGCACCCCCGAGCAGCTCGAGCCGTTGCGGCTGGCCGGCGTTGTCGACGCGGGCGGACGAGGGGTCTGCGTGCTGCTGGACGCCCTCGTCGAGGTGGACACCGGTGATGCACCAGCCGAGATCATCAGCCGGTCCGAGCGGGTGCCGGCGCCTGCCTCCACCGGCCCGCCACCCGGTACGTCGACGACCCGGGTGACGCGCCCCCCGGCGTACGAGGTGATGTTCCTGCTCGACGCCCCGGCTGCGGCGATCGCGCCGCTCACCTCGGTGCTGATTGCACTCGGCGACTCGGTCGTGGTCGCCGGTGCCGAGCCGACCTGGAACGTGCACGCCCACGTCGACGACGTCGGGGCGGCGTTAGAGGCCGGGGTGCTGGCCGGCCGTCCGCACGCCATCCGAGTCACCCACTTCGGTGATGCGGCCCGGGCGACCGCGCAGGCACTCCCTGCCGACAGCCGGGGTGTGGTGGCGCTGGTCGCCGGCGACGGGCTGGCCGCGCTCGTACAGGACGCCGGCGCCACCGTGGTGCCCAGCGCCCCGGGTGCACGGGCCACCGCTGACGACGTCATCGCCGGCCTGCGCGCGGCCCGGGCCCGCGACATCGTCGTCGTGCCCAACGACGCACCCGGCCTGGCCGCCGCCGAGCAGGCCGCCGCTGCCGTGCGGGACGAGGGCCTGCGGGTGGCAGTCGTGCCGACCCGGGCCACCGTGCAGGCGTTGGCGGCGTTGGCCGTGCACGACCCGACGCGCCGTTTCGAAGACGACGTGGTCGCGATGACGTCCGCGGGACGCGGCTGCCGGCACGGCGGCGTGACTGTCGCCACCCGGGAGGCCATGACGATGGCGGGGGTGTGCCGGCCGGGCGACGTGCTCGGCATCGTCGACGCCGACTTCGCCGTCGTCGGCGTCGACCTGCTGGCCGTCGGCCGCACCGTACTCGACCGGATGCTCGGCTCTGGCGGCGAGCTCGTCACCCTCGTCACCGGTGAAGGTGCACCTGCAGGCCTCGCACGCGACCTTGCCCGGCACGTCCGCGCCGGACGCCCCGAGGTCGACGCCGTCGTGCACCTCGGTGGTCCGGCGGGCTATCCGCTGCTGATCGGAGTCGAATGAGCAGCGGTCCAATGAGCACCGACGCCCACGGCGCCGCGATGACGCCGCTGACGACGTCGGTGAAGAACGCGATCGGTGGCGCGACCGCGACCGAGCTCACCGCCCGGCTGGGCATCGAGACCGTGGGGGACCTGCTTCGCCACTACCCCCGCCGCTACTACGACCGCGGTGACCTCACCGATCTGGCCGCGCTGCGCCCCGGTGACCTGGTCACCGTGCAGGCCAACGTCGTCTCGGCGCGCGGCCGCCAGCTCAAGCCCAAGCTGCACAAGCTCGACGTGGTGGTCTCCGACGGCCGCAGCGAGCTGGCCGTCACCTTCTTCAACCGCCGCTATCTCATCGACCGGCTCGTCCCCGGTGCCCCGGCCCTGCTCGCCGGCAAGGTCGAGATGTTCAACCGCCGCCTCACGTTGACCAACCCCGAGCTGGCGTTGGGCGAGGACGTCGAAGATTTCGCCGGCCGGCTGATGCCGGTCTATCCCGCGACCGCCAAGCTGCCGTCCTGGCGGCTGGCCAAGGCCGTGCAGGTCGCCCTCGACGTCGCTCTGCCGGCCGACGTCCTAGCCGCCGACCCGGTGCCGCCGGGAGTGCGTGAGCGGCGCCACCTGCTGCCGTGGGACACCGCCGTCCGCCTCGTGCACCGACCCGAGTCCCGCGACGACGTACGGCGGTCCCGCGATCGCCTGCGCTTCGACGAGGCCTTCGTGCTGCAGGTGGTCCTCGCCCAACGGCGCACCGCGGCTGCGGCTCTGCCGGCCGTCGCCCGGGTGGCCCGTCCTGACGGCCTGCTCGCTGCCTTCGACAGGCGGCTGCCGTTCACCCTGACCGACGGTCAGCGCGCGGTGGCGGAGGTCCTCGAGGCCGACCTGGCCAGGCCGCACCCGATGCACCGGCTGTTGCAGGGCGAGGTGGGCTCGGGCAAGACAGTCGTGGCTCTGCGCGCGATGCTGGCGGTCGTCGACGCCGGTGGGCAGGCCGCCCTGCTCGCCCCCACCGAGGTGCTGGCCCAGCAGCACCACCGCACCATCAGGACGTTGCTCGGACCACTCGGGGAACGCGGCTTCCTCGGCGGTGACGACCTGGGCACCAGGGTCGCGCTGCTGACCGGGTCGCAGGGCACCGCGAGACGCCGAGCCAATCTGCTCGATGCCGCGTCCGGCGACGCCGGCATCGTCGTCGGCACCCACGCCCTGATCCAGGACACGGTGTCCTTCCAGGACCTCGGTCTGGTGGTGGTCGACGAGCAGCACCGCTTTGGTGTCGAGCAGCGCGACGCCCTACGGGCCAAGGCATCCGTGCCCCCGCACGTGCTCGTGATGACCGCGACGCCGATCCCGCGCACGGTCGCCATGACCGTCTTCGGCGACCTCGACGTCTCCACGCTCACGGAGCTGCCGGCGGGCCGGTCGCCGATCACCACGCACGTCGTGCCGGGCGAGCTGGCGCACTTCGTCGACCGGGCCTGGTCCCGGGTGCGCGAAGAGGTCGACGCCGGCCACCGGGTCTATGTCGTCTGTCCCCGCATCGGTGACGGCGAGACCGGTGAGGACCTCGAGAGCCCGGGTGTCGACGACGGCGACGCGGACACGACCGCGTCCAGACCGCCGCTAGCCGTCCTCGACGTCGCCACCCAGCTCGTCGACGGGCCGCTCGCCGGCTTGCGCCTCGCTGTCCTGCACGGCCGGATGCCTCCGGAGGTCAAGGACGAGGTCATGCAGGACTTCGCCGAGGGAAACCTCGACGTGCTCGTCGCAACCACCGTCGTCGAGGTCGGGCTCGATGTGCCCGAAGCCGCCGTGATGGTGGTGATGGATGCTGAGCGGTTCGGCGTCTCCCAGCTGCATCAGCTACGTGGTCGCGTCGGCCGTGGTGCCGTGCCGGGTCTCTGCCTGCTCGTCACGGAGGCCGAGGCCGGGTCCCCGGCGCGCGAACGGCTGGCGGCCGTGGCGGCCACCACCGACGGTTTCGCCTTGTCCCAGCTCGATCTCGAGACCCGCCGGGAGGGTGACGTCCTGGGTGTCTCGCAGTCCGGCCGTCGCTCCAGCCTGCGGCTGCTCTCGGTGCTGCGCGACGAGGCAGTCATCGAGGCCGCCCGCGAGGACGCCGTGGCGGTCGTCGCGACCGACCCGACGCTGGCCGGTCACCCGGCGCTGTGCGACGCGGTTGACGCCGTGCTCGCCGACTCCCGCGCTGACTACCTGGACAAGGCCTGACCCGGGTCATCGCCGGCGCGGCCCGCGGCCGGCGGCTCGCGGTCCCGCCCGGCGACGCCACCCGCCCGACCTCCGACCGCGCCCGCGAAGGACTGTTCTCCACCCTCGAGTCGCTGCTCGGCCCGTGGGCCGGTCGCCGGATTCTCGACCTGTACGCCGGCTCAGGCGCTCTCGGGCTCGAAGCCGTCAGCCGGGGCGCTGCGCACGCGCTGCTGGTCGAGCAGGACCCCAAGGCGGCCGCCACGATCCGCACGAACGTCACCACCGTCGGCCTGCCGGGAGCCGAGCTGAGGGTCGGCCGGGTCGAGCGCCTGGTGGCAACGAGCCCGGGCTCACCGCCGTACGACGTGGTGCTCGCGGACCCGCCCTACGCCCTGGCCGACGACGACCTGCGCGCCGTGCTGAGCCACCTGGTCGACGGCTGGCTGGCCGCGGGCGCGGTGCTGGCCGTCGAGCGGTCCACCCGGGGCGGTCCGTGGGCCTGGCCAGAAGGCATCGATGCGGTCCGTTCGCGGCGCTACGGAGAGGCCACCCTTTGGTACGGTCGCGCCGCCCCGCCAGCACCCGAGGTCACCGAGGAGGACCCGGCATGACGCGTCGCTGCATCTGCCCCGGCTCCTTCGACCCGGTCACCAGCGGGCACCTCGACGTCATCGAGCGCGCGAGTGCTCTGGTCGACGAGGTCACTGTCGCCGTGCTCGTGCACCCGACCAAGACCGGTCTGTTCCCGGTCGATGAGCGGGTCGCGATGCTCGAGGAGGTGACCGCGCACCTGCCCGGCGTGCGGGTCGACTCGTTCGGGGGCCTGCTGGTCGACTACTGCTCGGCGCGTGAGATCACGGTCGTGGTGAAGGGACTGCGAGGGTCCGCCGACGTCGACTACGAGCTGTCGATGGCGCAGATGAACCGTCGCATCACCGGTCTCGAGACGGTGTTCCTCGCGAGCGAGCCGGCCTTCTCCTACGTCTCGTCTAGTCTCGTCAAGGAGGTCGCGACCTGGGGCGGTGACGTCTCCGGGCTCGTCCCCGAGCCGGTCCTCCACCGCCTGCGCCAGCGCTTTCCCCGCACCTGACTCTCCGACCACCCGACCACCCGACCACCCGGACCCACCCCGTCTCCATCCTTGAGGACCGCCACCCGTGGACGTGCACGACAAGCTCGACGAGCTGATCACCCTCGTCGAAGACGCCCGTTCGATGCCGATGTCGGCGTCCTGCATCGTCAACCGGGGTGAGGTGCTGGGTCTGCTCGAAGAGCTGCGCGCGCTGCTGCCGGAGGAGTTCCGGCACGCCCAGCTGCTGCTTGCCGACCGCGAGTCGGTCGTCGACGAGGGGCGTCGAGAGGCAGCCCGCATCCTGGACAACGCCCAGGAGCAGCGGGTGGCCCTGACCGCGGAGACCGAGGTGGTCGCCGAGGCCGAGCGGGTCGCCGGCCAGATCCGGACTGCGGCCGCCGAGGAGGCCCGCACGATGCGCGCCGAGGTCGACGACTACGTCGACACCAAGCTGGCCAACTTCGAGGTCGTGCTGGAGAAGACGCTCAACGCCGTGCACCGCGGTCGCGACAAGCTCAGCGGCCAGGGTGCGGGTGCCGACCTGGGCAGCATCGAGGACCGACCCCTCGAACCCCACCCCTTCGACGACGGCGGCCACGATTTCGGCCCCGCCGGGTCGCTCGGGTAGCCTGACCGGCGGTCCTGACCCTGGGGCCGAGTCCATGACGACACCAGATGAGCATGCCCGACGAGAGCAGGAGAGCAACGCCCCGCCTCGACCCGCGCTCGCCCCTCGTTCTCGACACCCGAGAGCTGGGACGACGTCCCGGGTCGATGCGCACGCTCTCCCGATCTGTTCCGGCACCCGCCCACCTGGGCGTCGAGGTCCTCGGCGTCACGGAAGGGTCCCCGCTCGAGCTGGACCTCCGGCTCGAGTCGGTCGTCGAGGGGGTCCTCGTCTCCGGCACGGTGGCTGCCACCACCTCGGGGGAATGCGTGCGCTGCCTCGACCCGGTCACGGATCCACTCGTGGTCGACCTGCAAGAGCTCTACGTCTACCCGGGCACCCAGCCCGGCGACGAGCGTGACCCTGACGACGACACCGATCCGCTGCCCGAGCTCCAGGGTGACCTGCTCGACCTGGAGCCGGCGTTGCGGGACGCCGTCGTCCTGGCTCTGCCGCTGCAACCGCTGTGCCGGGTCGACTGCCCTGGTCTGTGCCCGCAGTGCGGGGCGCGGCTGGCCGACGACCCGGACCACAGCCACGAGGCCAACGACCCGCGCTGGGCCGTGCTGAAGGACCTCGGCTCCGGCTGACCAGCACCAGCACCACCAGGTGACACCCGCAGGACCTGCCGGACCCGCACGACCTGCTCCACCACCACCCGATTCGAGGAGACGCAACGATGGCCGTTCCGAAGCGCAAGATGTCGCGCAGCAACACGCGCTCGCGCCGGGCCAACTGGAAGGCGACGCCGCCGAACCTCATGGCGTGCAAGAACTGCACGGCGCCCAAGCTGGCGCACATCGCGTGCCCCACCTGCGGCACCTACGACGGCCGCGTCGTCCTCGACGTCTGAGCAGGTCGTGAGCGTCGGGTCCACCGCCCCGCCCGGTCATGACGCGCCCGGTCGTCTCGCAGAGACGATCGGTGTCGTCGTCGACGCCGGGCTGCTGGATCGCGCGCTGACCCACCGCTCGTTCGCCTACGAGAACGGCGGCCTGCCCACCAACGAGCGCCTGGAGTTCCTCGGCGACTCGGTGCTGGGCCTGGTCGTCACCGACCACCTTTACAAGGTCCATCCCGAGCTGCCCGAGGGCCAGCTGGCCAAGCTGCGGGCTGCCGTGGTCAACATGCGGGCGCTGGCCGATGTGGCCCGCTCGCTGTCCCTCGGTGGGTTCATCCGGCTGGGCCGCGGCGAGGAGAGCACCGGCGGCCGGGACAAGTCCTCGATCCTGGCCGACACCCTCGAGGCCGTCCTGGGCGCGGTCTACGTCGACCGCGGCCTCGAGGCCGCCGCCGAGCTGGTGCATCGACTCTTCGACCCGCTCATCGACCAGGCGGCCACCCTCGGGGCCGGGCTCGACTGGAAGACCAGCCTGCAGGAGCTGACCGCGACCGCCGCGATGGGCGTCCCGGACTATCTCGTCACCGAGACCGGCCCGGACCACGAGAAGGTCTTCGCCGCCGTCGTCCGGATCGCCGGCGAGGGCTACGGCGAGGGCAGCGGGCGCAGCAAGAAGGAAGCCGAGCAGGAGGCCGCCGCGGCCGCCTGGCGGCACCTGCGCGCCGAACTGCCGGAGGACGGGTCCGACCCCGTCGGGGTCTGACGCCCCCACCGTGCCCGAGCTGCCCGAGGTCGAGGTGGTCCGCCGCGGGCTCGCCCGCTGGGTCGCCGGGCGCACCGTGGCCGCTGTCGAGGTCGCCCACCCCCGCGCCGTACGACGCCATGCCGGGGGTGGCCTCGACTTCGCCGCGCGGCTGACCGGGCGCACGCTCACCGGAGCCAGCCGGCGCGGGAAGTACCTCTGGCTCCCGCTCGACGGCGGCGACGAGGCGGTCCTCGCGCATCTGGGGATGAGCGGGCAGCTGCTGGTGCGCCCGGTCGACGCGCCGACCGAGACCCACCTGCGGGTCCGGGTCACGTTCACCGACGCGACCACCGAGCGGCACGACCTGCGTTTCGTCGACCAGCGCACCTTCGGTGGCCTGGCTGTTGTCGACCTCGTCGACGGCGTCCCGGCTCCGGTCGCCCACATCGCGCGCGACCCGCTGGACCCGGTCTTCGACGACGAGAGGTGGGTCAGTGCCCTGCGGCGTCGTCGTACCGGGCTCAAGCGGGCACTGCTGGACCAGACGCTGGCCAGCGGCATCGGCAACATCTACGCCGACGAGGCGCTGTGGCGGGCCCGGCTGCACTGGGCCCGGGCCACCGACACGTTGCCGCGTCCACAGGCGAGGGTCGTGCTGGGTGCTGCCCGCGCGGTGATGGTGGAGGCCCTGGCCCAGGGCGGCACGTCCTTCGACTCCCTCTACGTCAACGTCAACGGCGAGAGCGGCTACTTCGACCGCTCGCTGCACGTCTACGGCCGCGACGGCGGGTCGTGCGACCGCTGCGGCACCCCGGTGGTGCGCGAGCCGTTCATGAACCGTTCGTCGTTCCGCTGCCCGCGCTGCCAGCCGCGACCGCGCGCGGCGCAGAACCTGCACGCCTGAGCCGGCTGACCGGCTGACCGGCTGTCCGGCTGACCGGTTGCCACGTAGGTTGGCGAGCGTGCTCCCCGCCAGGCCGGCCCGCGCCGGAATGAGTCCTGTCCCGAGGCAGTCAGGCGGCCTGGTCATGGTGCTCGCGGCGGCCGCCCTGGCCGGTCTGGTGTCCGGCTGTGCCCGCGGCAGCGCCACGCCGGCAGCGGCGGCCTCGGCCGCAGCTCGTGCCCACACCCCACGGCTCCGCGCCGAGGTCGTGCAGCTGCGTCGGGACGAGGCCCTGGGCCGGGTCGAGGTGGCCGTGACCAACCGCTCCGGCAGCACCGTCACCATCGAGACGATCGACCTGCGGGTGCCCGGCTTCAGCGGCGGCGGCCGGCAGGTCAAGGGCGAGCCGCTGCCCGCCGGGCAGCGGGTGAACCTCCCCACGCCGTACGGCGAGGTGAGCTGCGACGACGCCGGCGCGGCACACGTCGGTGCCGGCACCGTCGAGGTGCTGGTGCACTCCGCCACGGACCCGACCTCGCACCGTGAGGTGCTGCCGGCGCAGGACCCCGACGGGCTGATGCCCCGCATCGCGGCCCAGACCTGCCTGGTCCGCAGGCTCGACGCGGAGGTACCGCTGGCCTTCGGCCCGACCTGGCGGCGGACGGGCAGGGGAGCCGAGGTGGCACTGCACGGGACGCTGGTGGCCCGGCTCGGCACCGACCAGCCGCGCGACGTCACCCAGGTCGCGGGCACCGTGATCTTCGACCTGGCGCCGGACGGCGCGGCTCGATCCGCACACCCGCTGGCGAGGCTCACTTCCGGGCACCCGCGGGTCGCGATCCCGATCGTGCTGCGGACGGCCCGCTGCACCGGCCACGCCATCGGAGAGACCAAGAAGCCGTACGCCTTCCTGGTCTGGCTGGCTGCACCCGGCGGTCCCGAGCAGGCGGTGACCCTGCCGGTCAGCGCGGCGGACAAGGCCGCGCTGCAGGCGCTCTGCCGGCTCTGACGGGCCGGTCAGACGGGGGACGGATCGGCGTCGTCACCCGTTCAGCGCACCGTTCGTCATGTTTCGTGAGCGTGCGTCACTGTGACCGTCCTGTGACCTCTTGACCGGCTGCAAGCGGGGTGTCACCCTGGGAGAGCGCTCGGCGTCGCCCCCTCGGTGTCCGCCCCCGACGGGTGCACGTGGCCCCCCGGTGACCGGAGCGCGCGAACAGAACACATGCCCGCGTGCCGCGCGGGACGGACGGCAGGTGGAGGACCCGCATGGCGAAGGCTCTGATCGGTCATGTCGGTGGACCAGACGTCCACACCCTCGTCGAGATGCGTCGGCTTCGGGAGCGGGTGCGGTCCCTCGAGACCGAGCTGCTCCGCCTACGCTCGGAAAATGACGCCCTGATCGAGGCTGCCGCCGAGTCGCGGCTGATCTCGTTGGACGTCAAGGAGCCTGCGCTGGCCTGAGGCGGCTGTCGGGTAGGCTGCTCCCTGGCCTTCCCCGCCCGTCGTCACGCCCCGCCTGCACCGCCGTACCCGCTGGTCGTCGACCCGCGGCAGCCCGGTCACGCCGGGGCCGAGGAGCTCCGCCTCGTGCACCTGAAGAGCCTCACCCTCAAGGGCTTCAAGTCCTTCGCGTCGGCCACCACGTTCCACTTCGAGCCGGGCATCACGGCCGTGGTCGGACCCAACGGGTCCGGCAAGTCCAACGTCGTCGACGCCCTCGCCTGGGTGATGGGGGAGCAAGGCGCCAAGACGCTGCGCGGGGGCAAGATGGAGGACGTCATCTTCGCCGGCACCAGCGGCCGCGACGGTGCCGCCGGGCGCGCACCACTGGGTCGGGCCGAGGTCAGCCTCACCATCGACAACTCCGACGGTGCCCTGCCGATCGACTATGCCGAGGTCACCATCTCGCGGATCATGTTCCGCAACGGCGGCTCGGAGTACTCCATCAACGGCACCGGCTGCCGGCTGCTGGACGTCCAGGAGCTGCTGTCGGACTCCGGCATCGGCCGCGAGATGCATGTGATCGTCGGCCAGGGCCAGCTCGACGCCGTGCTGTCGGCCGGCCCCGAGGAGCGACGCGGCTTCATCGAGGAGGCAGCAGGGGTCCTCAAGCACCGCAAGCGCAAGGAGAAGGCGCTGCGCAAGCTGGACGCGATGCAGGGCAACCTCACCCGGGTGCAGGACCTCACGGTCGAGCTGCGTCGCCAGCTCAAGCCGCTCGGTCGCCAGGCCGAGGTCGCTCGGCGCGCTGCCGTCGTCCAGTCCGACCTGCGCGACTCGCGGCTGCGGCTGCTCGCCGACGACCTCGTGGCACTCAGCGTCACCCTCGAGGCGGAGGTCGCTGACGAGACCGCGCTGCGTGCCCGCCGGGCCGAGGTCGAGGCCGAGCTCGCGACTGCCATCGAGCGGGAGACCGCCCTGGAGCAGAGCTCTGCGGCCGAGGCGCCCGCACTGACCCGGGCCCAGGAAACCTGGTACCGGTTGTCCTCGCTGCGAGAGCGCTTCCGGGGCACCGGCAGCCTTGCCGCCGAACGGGTGCGGCACCTCGCTGAGGCCGTCGAGGGCGCGCAGAGCGCGCCCGGCCGCGACCCGGCCGAGCTTGCCGCCGAGGCCGGCCGGGTGCGGGCCGACGAGGCCGAGATCGAGGCCGCGGTCGAGCGGGACCGGGCCGCACTGGCCGACGCCGTGACGGCCCGCCAGCAGGCCGAGGCCGAGCTCGCCGACGAGCAGAAGCGCCTGGCTGCGGCCGCGCGAGCCGCGGCGGACCGACGTGAGGGACTGGCCCGCCTGGCCGGCCAGGTCGCCGCCCGCCGCAGTCGGGTCGAGGCCGCGGAGGCGGAGATCGGTCGCCTCAGCCCGGCCCGAGAGGAAGCCCGGGCCCGCGCCGCCCGCGCCCAGTCCGAGTTCACCGCCATCGAGACCCAGGTGGCCGGGCTCGATGCCGGCGAGGAGGACCTCGACGCCGTGCACGAGGAGGCCGCGTTGCGCCTCGCGGCCGCCGACGACCGGGTGGCCGTGTTGCGCGAGGAGGAGCGGGTCGCCGACCAGGAGCGCGCCGCCTTGGTCGCTCGCAAGGACGCCCTCGAGATCGGCCTCGCCCGCAAGGACGGGGCCGGCACCGTGCTCGCCGCCGGAGACCGCCTCTCCGGTGTGCTCGGGTCGGTCGCCGCCCTGCTCACCGTCGAGAGCGGCTTCGAGACTGCGGTGGCGGCCGCTCTCGGGCCGGTGGCCGATGCGGTCGCGGTCGGTGACCTTGGCGCTGCCCAGCGGGCGATCATGTTGCTCAAGGACGACGACGCCGGTCGGGTGGGCATGCTCGTCGGCGCTGAGGCTCCTCGGTCCCCGGCGTACACCGGTGGGAATGACGTACCTCCCTCGCTGCCCGCAGGCTGTCGGGCCGCGACCGAGGTGGTCACTGCGCCGGCGGCACTGCAGGCGGCGGTGGCGCTGCTGCTGGCCGATGTCGTGGTCGTGCCTGACCTCACCACGGCGCGACGGCTCGTGCAGGACCACCCCCAGCTCGTGGCAGTCACCACCGAGGGCGACCTGCTCGGGGTCGACCGGGCGGCCGGCGGTTCGGCCAGCACGCCCAGCCTCCTCGAGGTGCAGGCGGCCGTCGACGAGGCGGCGGGCCGCTTGGTCGAGGCGGGGCACCGGCTCGAGCGGGCGAGATTCGGCCTGGGGTCGGCGAGTCAGGAGCAGGACACCGCACACCGTGACGTGCAGGTGGCCCTCGACCGACTGCACGAGTCCGACGCACGGATGGCCGCCGTCGCCGAGCAGCTGGGTCAGCTCGGTGCGCAAGCCCGGTCGGCACGCGGCGAGGCCGACCGCCTCGACCGTTCGATCGCGCTGGCCACCGAGGCGCGCGACACCGACAGCACCGCCCTCGGCGAGCTGGAGGAGCGGCTCGCCCTCGCCGCCCGGACCGGCCCCGACGGCCTGGCCGATGGCGCCGAGGGTGCCGAGCCCGACTCCGCGGTCCGAGACCAGCTCGAGGAGGCATCGCGTTCGGCCCGCCAGGCCGAGGTCGAGCACCGCCTCGCTGTGCGCACCGGTGAGGAGCGCGTCCGCGCCCTGGCCGGTCGGGCCGACCAGCTGACCCAAGCTGCCGAGCAGGAGCGCCGTGCCCGCCAGCAGCAGGCGGCGCGCCGTGAGGCGCAGGTCCGGGAGGCAGCGGTGGCCCGCCAGGTGGCGCTCGCCGCGCAGGCCGCGCTCGCTCACCTGGAGCACTCCCTGGCCTTGGCCGCCCAGGTGCGCGAGGAGGCCGAGCGGGCCCGCGCCGAGCGTGACGCCGAGACGACGGCGCTGCGCAGCCGGCTGCGTGAGCTCGGCGGCGAGCTCGACCGGCTGACCGACAGCGTCCACCGCGACGAGGTGGCCCGGGCCGAGCAGCGGCTGCGCATCGAGGCCCTGCAGATGAAGGCGCTGGACGACCACGGGGTGGAGCCTGTCGCACTCGTGGAGGAGTACGGCCCGCACGTCCTCGTGCCGCCCTCCCCCCTGGCGCCGGAGGAGGTGCGTGAGGTCGAGCCGGAGCCGACGACGTTCGTGCGCGTCGAGCAGGAGAAGCGGATGCGCTCCGCCGAGCGGGCGCTGGCGCTGCTGGGTCGGGTCAACCCGCTGGCGCTGGAGGAATTCCAGGCCCTCGAGGAGCGCCACCAGTTCCTCGCCGAGCAGCTCGAGGACCTCAAGGCCACCCGGCGCGACCTGATGGACATCGTGCGCGAGGTCGACGAGCGGGTCGAGCAGGTCTTCACCGCTGCCTTCCATGACACCGCCCGGGAGTTCGAGGGCGTCTTCGCCCGGTTGTTCCCCGGTGGCGAGGGGCGGCTGGTCCTCACCGATCCCGGTGACATGCTCGCCACCGGCATCGAGGTCGAGGCCCGGCCGCCGGGGAAGAAGGTCAAACGGCTGTCGCTGCTCTCCGGCGGGGAGCGGTCCCTGACCGCGGTGGCCCTGCTGGTCGCGATCTTCAAGGCCCGGCCGAGCCCGTTCTACGTCATGGACGAGGTGGAGGCGGCTCTCGACGACACGAACCTCGGCCGGCTCATCGCGATCATGGAGGAGCTGCGGGAGGCCAGCCAGCTGATCGTGATCACCCACCAGAAGCGCACCATGGAGGTCGCCGACGCCCTCTACGGCGTGTCGATGCGTGGCGACGGCATCACGACCGTCATCGGTCAGCGGCTGCGGGAGCCCGAGCCGGTCTGAGCCGGCGACGCCTTCCGGGCTTACCGTCGTACGTCGCCCGACGGTCACGTGATCTCGCTCACCCCGTGGGCGTGGCGCCACGCCGAGGCGCCCGCGCAGGACCGGCGTACGGCCGGACTGTGGCTACCGTGGAGGGGGTGATGACCATCATCGTTTTCCAGCTGGCAATGGGTCTCGTCGCCCTGCTCGTCGTGGGTGTCGTGGCCGTCCTCTACCGCGGCCGCCAGATGGCCGAGTCCGGCCGGCTGCCTGCCGCACCGATGCACAAGCTCTCCGACACCATGACGGCGATGGCCGGCAAGGTCCTCCCCGGCGACGCTCCGCCGCTCGGCGTGCTCACCAGCCCGGAGAAGTCCCGGGCGATGTCGGCCCGCTTCGAGCGCGCCGAGACCAGCGTCCGTCGCCTGGTCGGCACCGCGCCCCGACCCTGACTGATCCGGCGGGCTGGCCGAGCTGAGCGTCGCGTCGACGACGTGGTCCTGCGGCGGAACTCTGCGCCCCGTACCCACGAACACACAGAAGCCGCTGATTCAGGTTCTGCTGAGCGTGCACCCAGCGGCCCGTCCCCACTTCTGTGTGCTCGCCGGTACATCGAGCCCGCCGAGGCCGACGAGGCCGACCCGCTGATCTTCGCCCTCTCGCACGCGGACCAGCTCCCCGAGTGGCGGAACCTGGCTGCTCGCCCCCATCCAGCGGCGGAAGGTGGTCGTCGGCAGCGTCGAGCGGCGACCAGGTTCCGCCACTCGTCGACCGCGACGACCAGGTTCGGCCACTCGTCGGCCGCGACGACCACGGGCCGCCAGTTGCGGTGTCCGTGTGGCGGGCGGAGTGATGGGCGTACCCACGAACACACAGAAGCAGCGGTTCCGGGTCCTGTTGAGCGTGCGCCCCGGCGGCTCGTCCCCGCTTCTGTGTGTTCGTCGGTACAGCCGCCGTTCCCTTCGACGTCGTGTCCGGCTCAACGAGCGGGGCAGCGAAGGCCGTCGGTTGACCTGAGAGACTGCCCGTGATGGCCACTCTCACTCTTGTCCTCGTCCTTGCCGTGCTGGGCCTGCTCGTCCTTGTCGGTGGCGGCATCGGCCTCTACCGCGGCACGCGGCGGCGGGGGAGCAACCGGCTCGGCACCGGCACGCTGACCGGGCCCGACCTGACTCCGGCGGAGACCAGCGGTCCTGACGGCAGCACCGGCGCTGGCACCGTCGTCGACGATGGCCCGCGCACCGAGACCCCGACGCCCGTCGCCGGCCGGATGGGACGGCTGCGCGCTCGCCTCGGCCGGTCCCAGGGCTCGCTCGGCCGCGGCCTGCTCGGCCTGCTCTCCCGCGACACCCTCGACGAGGAGACGTGGGAGGAGGTCGAGGACGTCCTGCTCACCGCTGACGTCGGTGTCGGTCCGACCCAGGAGCTCGTCGGTCGGCTGCGCACCCGGGTCCGCGAGATCGGCACCCGCGACCCGGCCAGCGTCCGCCCCCTGCTCCGCGAGGAGCTGCTGAGCCTGGTAGGCGTCGACAGCGACCGCTCCCTGCGCACCACGGGGACCGAGGGTCGCCCAGCGGTGGTCCTCGTGGTCGGAGTGAACGGCACCGGCAAGACGACCACGGTCGGCAAGCTGGCCCGCGTGCTGGTCGCCGACGGGCGCACCGTGCTCCTCGGTGCTGCCGACACGTTTCGCGCGGCTGCCGCTGACCAGCTGGCCACCTGGGGCGAGCGGGTCGGAGCCCCCGTCGTCCGCGGGCCGGAGGGCGGCGATCCCGCCAGCGTGGCCTTCGACGCCGTCAAGCAGGGCGGCGAAGGCGGCTACGACGTGGTGCTGGTCGACACCGCCGGCCGGCTGCAGAACAAGGTCGGGCTGATGGACGAGCTCGGCAAGGTCAAGCGCGTCGTGGAGAAACACGGACCGGTCGATGAGGTGCTGCTCGTCCTCGACGCGACAACGGGCCAGAACGGCTTGGTCCAGGCGCGCGTCTTCGCCGAGGTCGTCGATGTCACCGGCATCGTGCTGACCAAGCTGGACGGCACCGCTAGGGGCGGCATCGTCGTGGCCGTCCAGCGCGAGCTCGGGGTGCCGGTCAAGCTCGTGGGTCTCGGCGAGGGCGCCGATGACTTGGCACCCTTCGACCCTGAGGTCTTCGTCGACGCCCTGCTGGACGTCGACCCGAGCTGAGGCAGGTCCGGCCATGAACGGTCAGCCACATGCGGTCGTGCAGCTGCCCGGTGCCGCTCGGGAGCTGGACATGGGTCCGTTCCAGATGACGGTGCTGGCTGACTCACCGGATACCGCAGGTGCCCTCACCGTGCTCGAGGCCGATGAGCCGCCGGGCTTCGAGCCGCCGATGCACGTGCACCACGACGCGGGTGAGGCGTTCTACGTCCTCGACGGGCTGTACGTCGTCTTCATCGAGGACGAGGAGCACCACTGCCCCGCGGGGTCCTTCATCTACGTCCCGGCCGGGATGCGGCACGGCTTCCGGGTGGGGCCAGAACCCAGCCGCAAGCTGAACATCTACCTGCCGGGGGCGATGGTCGGCTACTTCGAGGCGCTGGCAGCGTCGACGGCGAGCGGCGACCACCTGGACGCCGACGCGCTCACCGACCTGGCCGCTCGCCATGCCATGGAGGTCCTCGGACCGGTCCCCGAGGGCTACCTCTGAGCGTCCGATCTGTGGATCGGCGTTACCGCGACGTAACAGGCGCTGCGGGATTGATACCTGCCGGAAACCTGAGGCGCCGCGATCGGTAACCCGCGGCGAGCAGTCTCCTCCCCAGACATCGGTCCCTAGGAGGAACCCTGTGACACCCAACACCGGCGATACCGCCTGGGTGCTCGCGAGTGCTGCGCTCGTGCTGCTGATGACCCCAGGACTGGCGCTCTTCTACGGCGGCATGGTCCGCGCGAAGAGCGTCCTGAACATGATGATGATGAGCTTCGGCGCGCTGGGCCTGATCGGCGTGCTGTGGGTCCTGTACGGCTACTCGCTGTCCTTCGGCAACGACGCCTTCGGCGGACTCGTCGGCAACTTCGACTTCGTCGGACTCAAGGGACTGCTCCAGGCGGACCCCCTCGGTGGGGTCAAGGGGGAGGCCGCGGGCATCCCACCCCTGGCCTTCGTCGCCTTCCAAGCCGTCTTCGCGATCATCACCGTCGCACTGATCAGCGGCGCGGTCGCCGACCGCGCACGGTTCGGCTCGTGGATGGTGTTCGCCGGCATCTGGGGCACGCTGGTCTACTTCCCCGTCGCGCACTGGGTGTTCGCCTTCGACGGCTACACCGGCCCAGTCGGCGGCTGGATCGCCAACGACCTGAAGGCGATCGACTTCGCCGGCGGGACCGCGGTGCACATCAACGCTGGTGCCGCAGGACTCGCCCTTGCGCTGGTCCTGGGCAAGCGCATCGGCTTCGGCAAGGACCCGATGCGTCCGCACAACCTGACACTGGTCATGATCGGCGCCGGCCTCCTGTGGTTCGGCTGGTTCGGCTTCAACGCGGGCTCCGCGCTGGGCGCCGGCAACACCGCAGCGGTGGCCTGGGTGAACACCATGGTCGCCACATCTGCTGCGTCGCTGGCCTGGCTGCTCACCGAAAAGATCCGTGACGGGCACGCCACCTCGCTCGGCGCGGCCTCCGGTGTCGTGGCCGGTCTCGTCGCCATCACCCCGGCGTGCTCCGCGGTCAACGCGGTCGGCGCGATCATCGTCGGCGCCGTCGCCGGCGTGCTCTGCGCGCTGGCCATCGGGCTGAAGTTCAAGCTGGGCTACGACGACTCGCTCGACGTCGTCGGTGTCCACCTGGTCGGCGGCATCGCCGGCACGCTGATGATCGGCTTCCTCGCGACATCGAAGGCGCCGGCCGGAGTGGACGGACTCTTCTACGGCGGCGGTCTCGACCAGCTCTGGCGGCAGGCTGTCGCTGCCGGTGCGGTGCTGGTCTACTCGTTCGTGATGGCCTCCGTCATCGGACTGGTCATCCAGAAGACGATCGGCTTCCGCATCACCGACGAGGACGAGGTCACCGGCATCGACCTGTCGGCGCACGCCGAGTCGGCCTACGACCTCGGCTCGCTGAGCGGGTCCGGCTACCGCTCGACCGCGGGCGCCACCGGCACTGGCACGAGTGCCGGCACCAAGGAGAGGGTGGACGCATGAAGCTCGTCACCGCCGTCATCAAGCCGTTCAAGCTCGATGACGTGAAGACCGCGCTCGAAGCCTTCGGCGTGCACGGCATCACCGTCACCGAGGCGTCCGGCTACGGTCGCCAGCGCGGGCACACCGAGGTCTACCGGGGGGCGGAGTACACCGTCGACCTGGTGCCGAAGGTGCGCATCGAGGTGCTGGTCGACGACGCCGACGCCGACGACGTCATCGACGTCATCGTCAAGTCGGCGCAGACCGGTCGCATCGGTGACGGCAAGGTGTGGTCCGCACCGGTCGACGCGGTCGTCCGGGTCCGCACGGGCGAGCGTGGCGTCGACGCGCTCTGACCTGCCGGGCTCGGGAGCGGTTGTCCCGGCGGCAGGGTCAGCCCTGCCGTCGGACTACGCCGCCCGCCGCCGGGAGCTCCTGGCCGACTCCGGTCAGTCCAGGAATCCCGGCGCGGGCAGCGTCATGCGCCGCCGGGGCCTTGCGGCCCTCACCGACTCGTGGCTGCGCCAGGTCTACGCCAGCGCCACTGCCGCGGCCGGCGTCCCGCCCGACAAGTCCGCTCTCGTCGCGGTCGGTGGCTACGGTCGCGGTGAGCTCGCGCCTGGGAGCGACCTCGACCTGGTGCTGCTGCACGTCGACCGGGACCGCGCCTCCGGGGTCGCTGTCCTGGCCGACAAGATCTGGTATCCCGTCTGGGATACCGGCGTACGACTCGATCACGCCGTGCGCACCTTCGAGGAGGCGCGCCGGCTGGCGAGCAACGACCTGGCGGTGCTGCTCGGTCTGCTCGACGCACGGCCTGTCGCGGGCGACGCGGCGTTGGTGGGTCGCCTCCGCACCAGTATCCTGGGGGACTGGCGCGGGGCAGCCCGCCGGCGGCTGCCCGAGCTGCGCGAGGCGTGGGACGAGCGCGGAGCCCGCTCGGGGGACCTCCGGCACGACCTCGAACCCGACCTGAAAGAAGGCCGCGGCGGCATGCGCGACGTGGTCGCGCTGCGCGCCGTTGCTGCCTCGTGGGTCGCCGACCGTCCGCATCGTGACGTCGACGACGCAGTACGCCGGTTGGCCGACGTGCGCGATGCGTTGCACCTGACCACGGGGCGCGCCGGCAACCGGCTGCTGCTGCAGGAGCAGGACCAGGTGGCGGCTGCTCTCGGGCTGCCCGACGCAGATGACCTACTGCGCGCCGTAGGCGCTGCCGCCTCAGCCATCACCCACGCCGCCGACGTCACGTGGCGCCGCGCGCTGCAGGCAAGCCGACCGCAACGTGCACGTTTCGTCCGAGGTCGGCGCCCGGTGCTGCGTCTGTTGGGTGCGGGCCTCGCCGAGCACGACGGCGAGGCGGTGCTCACGGCCCAGGCCGACCCGCGCTCTGATCCGTTGCTGGCCTTGCGGATGGCGGCCCGTGCCGCGCGCGCTGGTCTGCCGCTCTCACCCAGCTCGGTCGACCGTCTTGTGGCTGATGCACCACCGATCGACGAGCCCTGGCCGGAGAACGCCCGGCAGCTGTTCGTCGACCTGCTCGGTGCCGGCCCCCAGCTGGTCGGGGTCTGGGAGGCGCTGGACCACGCCGGCCTCATCTCGCGATTGCTGCCGGAGTGGCACCTCGTGCGGCATCGGCCGCAGCGCAACGCGGTGCACCGCTTCAGTGTCGACCGACACCAGCTCGAGACCGCCGTACGCGCTGCTGCACTTGTCCGAGACGTACGTCGCCCTGACCTGCTGCTCGTTGCTGCGTTGTTGCACGACATCGGCAAGGGCTCGGAGCGCGACGGTCGTGACCACAGCCAAGCGGGCGAGCCGGTTGCCCGGATGGCCGCTCGGCGGATGGGTTTCGATGCACCTGACGCCGACCTGGTCGCGCTGCTGGTGCGCCACCACCTGCTGCTGGTGGAGACGGCAACGCGGCGCGACCTCGAGGACCTGGCCACGGTCACCTCGGTAGCCGACCTGCTGCAGGCCGCGCAGGGCGACGGCCGTCCGGACCCCGTCGAGGCACTGGAGCTGCTGGCGGCCCTGACCCGGGCAGACGCACTGGCCACCGGGCCGGCTGCATGGAGTGAGTGGAAGGCGGGGCTCGTGGACGAGCTGGTCCGACGCACGGCGTTGCAGCTGCACGGGGCACTGCCACCGCCCCGACCCCCGCTCACCCCGGCCCAGGCGGACCTCGTCGCCGGCGGTCGCCTCGCAGTCGTGGCCGAGCCGGACGAGGCGGTCACCTGGACGATCACTGTGGCCGCACCGGACCGGACCGGCCTGTTCGCCACGATCGCCGGAGTCCTGGCGCTGCACCGGCTCTCGGTCCGCTCCGCGCAGGTCCGCACGGAGGGACCGGTCGGCGCGCAGATGGCGCTCGACGTGTGGACCGTCGTGCCCGACCGCGACCACGAGCCGCGCTCCGAAGCCCTGCGCAACGACATCGCTCGTGCGTTGGCCGGCGAGCTCGAGCTGACCCAGCGGCTCACCGCTCGCGACGCCAGCCGCCGCCCGCCCGCCAGCCCGCCGGCCGCGCCCCGGGTCGACATCGTCGAGGCCGCGTCAGACACGGCGACGGTCATCGAGGTCCGCGCCGGTGACCGGCCGGGACTGCTGTACCGGCTCGGCCGGGCGTTGGCCCTCATGGGCGTCGACATCCGCGGTGCACGGGTGGTGACGCTGGGGGCCGAGGCGGTGGACGTGTTCTATCTGCAGGACTCGGCCGGAGCCCGGTTGACCGAAGTGGCCGTCCGGGAGGCGGTGCGGCTGCTCACCGACGCCGCCGGCTGACCCACCGGCGTACCACCGTCGTCGCATTCTCCCGGGGAGCGACCGGCCCGCGGGGGACACGTCGACAGTTAGGCTCTTCCCGTGTTCTCCACCCTTTCCGACCGGCTTGCCGCGAGCTTCAAGAATCTGCGCGGCAAGGGCCGGCTGACCGACGCCGACATCGATGCCACGACGCGGGAGATCCGGGTCGCGCTGCTCGAGGCCGATGTCGCGCTGCCGGTCGTCAAGGACTTCATCGCCGCGGTGCGCGAGCGGGCCCGCGGCGAGGAGGTCAGCCAGGCGCTGAACCCGGCCCAGCAGATCATCAAGATCGTCGATGAGGAGCTCGTCGCGATCCTGGGTGGCGCGACCCGCCGCCTCAGGTTTGCCAAGAACCCACCGACCGTGATCATGCTCGCTGGCCTGCAGGGTGCCGGCAAGACGACGCTGGCCGGCAAGCTCGCCTTCTGGCTCAAGGGTCAGGGTCACCAGCCGTTGCTCGTCGCCGCGGACCTGCAGCGACCCAACGCCGTGACCCAGCTGCAGGTGGTGGGGGAGCGGGCCGGTGTCGCGGTGTTCGCTCCCGAGCCGGGCAGTGGTGTCGGCGACCCGGTGTCGGTCGCACGCCGGGCCATCGAGCACGCCAACGCTCGCATGCACGACGTGGTCATCGTCGACACCGCCGGTCGGCTTGGCATCGACGCCGACCTGATGCAGCAAGCGTCTGACATCCGCGACGCGGTGAAGCCCGACGAGATCCTCTTCGTGGTCGACGCCATGGTCGGCCAGGACGCGGTCGTCACCGCGCAGGCCTTCCTCGACGGCGTCGGCTTCGACGGCGTGGTGCTGACCAAGCTCGACGGTGACGCCCGCGGCGGTGCGGCGCTGTCGGTCGCGAAGGTCACCGGCCGTCAGGTGATGTTCGCCTCCAACGGCGAGAAGCTCGAGGACTTCGACACCTTCCACCCGGACCGGATGGCCTCGCGCATCCTGGACATGGGTGACGTCCTGACCCTCATCGAGCAGGCCGAGAAGGCCTTCGACAAGGACCAGGCCGAGGAGATGGCCGGCAAGTTCGGCCGCGGCGAGGACTTCACCTTCGAGGACTTCCTCTCCCAGATGGAGAGCGTCCGCAAGATGGGCTCGATGTCCAAGCTGCTCGGGATGCTGCCCGGCATGGGCGCGATGCGCGAGCAGATCGAGAACATCGACGAACGCGAGATCGACCGCACCACAGCCATCATCAAGTCGATGACGCCGGCTGAGCGACGCAATCACAAGATCCTCAACGGGTCACGGCGTCAGCGCATCGCCAAGGGCTCCGGCCGCACGGTGGCCGACGTCAACGGGTTGGTCGACCGCTTCACCGATGCGCAGAAGATGATGAAGCAGCTCGCGGCCGGTGGCGGCATGCCGGGGATGCCCGGCATGGCGATGCCGGGCTTCTCGGGCATCGGGAGGGGCAAGAAGGCCAAGGGCAAGGCGGTGGCTGCCCGCAAGCCCAAGGGTGGTCGCAGCGGCAACCCGGCCAAGCGCGCCATCGAGGCGCAGCGGTCCCTGGAGGGCGGCGGTCCCGGCGCGTCCGGAGGTCCCGGCTCGCTTCCGGGTGGCCTCGGTGACGGGCCCGCGGACTTCGAGCTGCCCCAGGGGCTGCGCGGGCTGCTCCCGCCCGGCCAGCGCTGACCGGCGTGGCTGCCGTGACGCCGCTGCACGTGCGCGGGGTCGTGCTGCCCGACGCCGAGCACGGCGAGCTGTGGGTCGACGACCAGGGCCTCGTGCGGTACGCCGAGGTGCCCGGCGCCCAGACCCTTGCGGCCACGGGCTGGATCGTTCCCGGGCTGGTCGACGCGCACTGCCACGTCGGACTCGACGCCCACGGCGGGGTCGACGACGCGACCGCCGAGGCGCAGGCCACGACCGACCGTGACGCGGGGGCACTCCTGCTGCGCGACGCCGGGTCGCCGGTGGACACCCACTGGATCGACGACCGCGACGACTTGCCCCGCATCGTGCGAGCGGGGCGGCACATCGCCCGCAGTCGTCGCTATCTGCGCAACTTCGGCGCTGAGATCGAGCCGGACGACCTCGTCGCCGAGGTCGAGACCCAGGCCGCCCGTGGCGACGGCTGGATCAAGCTGGTCGGGGACTGGATCGAGCGCGACGCCGGCGATCTCACCCCCTGCTGGCCGGCCGATGCTGCCGCCGCGGCGATCGCCCGGGCCCATGAGCTCGGCGCGCGGGTCACCGCCCACTGCTTCGGAGAACAGTCCGTGACCGAGCTGGTCGCGGCCGGCATCGACTGCATCGAGCACGGCACCGGCATCACCGATGCCGTGATCGCGGCGATGGTCGCCCAGGGCACGGCGCTGGTGCCGACCCGGGTCCAGCTCGACAACTTCACTGGCTACGCCGACGCCGGGCAGGAGCGGTTCCCCGCCTACGCCGCCCAGATGCGCGGCCTGCACGCCCGTTGCGACAGTGTGCTGCGGGCGGCGTACGACGCGGGGGTGACCCTCTACACCGGCTCGGACGCGGGCGGGGTGCTGCCGCACGGGCTGGTCGGGCGCGAGGTGCTGGCCCTGCACGAAAAGGTCGGGATGACAGCGGTCGATGCCCTGGCGTCCGCGTCCTGGGGCGCCCGGTCATGGCTCGGTCGGCCCGGTCTCGGTGAGGGAGACCCGGCCGACCTGGTGGTCCTGGCCGGCGATCCACGCGAGGACCTGCGGGTGCTCCAGCACCCGGCCGCCGTCGTGCTGCGGGGCCGTGTCGTGGCCACCGGCTGAACGTCGGCCGCGGAGATCCACTGGACGCTCCGACACCCGACGCTCTGCAGGAGTGGTGTGTCCACGTCCGAAGGATCGTGCGGGCGGGCAGCGATTTCGGCGGTGGGGTGCGGTCTGGCATGATGGCGCGCTGAACCCGGTGCGCCTGCGGCCCTCTACCCGCTGCGTCCCGCGTCCATCTCGCGCCAGGCCCGGTTCCGCACCCCACGCGGCACAGGCCCGGCCACCATATGACTCAGGAGTCCCACCCTCGTGGCTGTCAAGATCAAGCTGATGCGCATGGGCAAGATCCGCGCGCCGTACTACCGCATCGTCATCGCCGACTCGCGCACCAAGCGCGACGGTCGGGCGATCGAGGAGATCGGCAAGTACCACCCCACCCAGGAGCCCTCGCTGATCGAGGTCAACTCCGAGCGCGCGCTGTACTGGCTGGGGGTCGGCGCGCAGCCGACCGAGCCCGTCGCCGCGATCCTGAAGGTCACCGGCGACTGGCAGAAGTTCAAGGGCCTGCCGGGCCAGGAGGGCACCCTGCGGGTCGCCGAGCCCAAGGCCGACAAGAAGCTGGTCTTCGAGGCAGCGGCCAAGGCATCGGCCGGCGAGCCCAAGGAGGGCGCGACGACGCCCAAGAAGAAGGCCGTCAAGAAGGCTGTTGCCCCCGAGGCTCCTGCGGCTGAGGCTCCTGCGGCTGAGGCACCAGCTGTCGAGGCTCCTGCGGCTGAGGCACCGGCTGTCGAGGCTCCTGCGGCTGAGGCACCGGCTGTCGAGGCGCCTGCTGCTGAGGCACCTGCTGCCGAGGACGACGCCCCGAAGGCCGAGGCTTAACCCGTGCTCGAGGAGGCTCTCGAGCACCTGGTCCGGGGCATCGTCGACCACCCGGACGACGTCGCCGTGCGCGACCGCACCGGTCGTCGTGGTCGGACTCTCGAGGTGCGCGTGCACCCCGAGGACCTCGGCAAGGTCATCGGTCGGGCCGGTCGCACCGCGAAGGCGCTGCGCACCGTGGTCGGCGCGCTGAGCCAGGGCCCCGGCGTCCGCGTCGACTTCCTCGACGTCGACGAGCGCTGATCCCGGCTCCGGCTGCGTCAGCACCTCCTCGACCGGCTTACCTGACCATGGATGTTGTCGTCGCCCGCATCGGGCGTCCGCACGGCATTCGTGGCGAGGTGTCCGTAGAGATCCGCACCGACGACCCCGAGGGTCGGCTCGGCGTGGGCAGCAGCCTGCGCACCGAGCCGCCCTCGGCCGGTCCACTCACCGTCAGCGGCGCCTGGGTGCACTCGGGCCGGCTGATCCTCTCATTCGCGGGGGTCGAGAGCCGGTCCGGCGCCGAGGGCCTGCGCAACGTGCTGCTCGTCGCCGACGTCGACCCGACCGAGCGCCCCGATGACCCCGAGGAGTTCTACGACCACCAGCTGGTCGACCTCGAGGTGCGCACCGTCGCGGGGGAGCACGTCGGGCGGCTCGCCGAGGTACTGCACCTGCCCGGTCAGGACGTCCTGTCGGTGCAGCGCCCCGACGGCACCGAGTTCCTGATCCCGTTCGTAGCCGCCATGGTCCCCGCCGTCGACCTCGACGCCAAGCTCGTGCTTGTCGACCCGCCGCCCGGCCTGCTGGCCGAGCTGCCCGATGCTGCTCCGGCGGACCCCAGCGACCCGCGCGAGGACTGACATGCGTCTCGACGTCGTCACGATCTTCCCCGACTACCTCGCTCCGCTGCGGCTCTCGCTGATCGGCCGCGCCGTCGACGACGGCTTGATCGACCTGCGGGTGCACGACCTGCGCCGCTGGACCAGCGATCGCCACCGCACCGTTGACGACTCGCCGTACGGCGGTGGGCCGGGCATGCTGATGCGCCCGGAGCCCTGGGGGGACGCCCTCGACGAGATCACGGCGGGGGCCGACGCACCCGGTCCGCGCATCCTCGTCCCGACGCCCGGTGGCGCGCCGTTCCGGCAGGCGATGGCGCTCGAGCTGGCAGCCGAGCCGTGGCTGGTGTTTGCCTGCGGGCGCTACGAAGGCATCGACCAGCGGGTCGTCGACGCTGCTGCCGACCTCGGCCGCGTGACCGAGGTCAGCCTCGGTGACTACGTGCTCAACGGGGGAGAGGTCGCCGTCCTCGTCATCGTCGAAGCCGTCGCCCGGCTGTTGCCCGGGGTGATCGGCAACGCTGACTCGCTGGCCGAGGAGTCCCACAGTCCCCACAATGCCGGGCTGCTCGAGGCGCCGGCCTACACCAAGCCCGCGACCTGGCGCGGTCGCGCGGTGCCACCCATCGTGCTGTCCGGGGACCACGCGCGCATCGCCCGCTGGCAGCGGGACGAGTCGTTGCGCCGCACCGCCGCCCGGCGCCCCGACCTGCTGGCTGCGCTGCCGGTGGACGGGCTCGACCGGCGCGACCTCGCCGTCCTGGGCGAGCTCGGCTGGGTCGTGGTTGAGGCTGAGGGCACCGAGGCTGACCGGCGTACGCCGCGATTGGCCCGGGTCGAACCGCCTGTGGCAGACTGAGCGGCTGCTGAGCACCGCGTGCGCCCCCGCCACAGGGAGGGCGCGACCGCACGGTCGCTCGGCACACCACGTTCGTCCCACGGTCGTCACGGCCCCGTGCCGCGACATCGACCGACACAACTCCACCCCACACCGTGGGTGACCTGTGGCACCGCGAGAGAAGAGACCACGATGCAGACGCTGGACGCCCTCGACGACGCCTCGAAGCGCACCGACATCCCCGACTTCCGCTCGGGTGACACGGTCAAGGTCCACGTGAAGGTCATCGAAGGCACTCGCTCCCGCATCCAGGTCTTCCAGGGCGTGGTGATCCGTCGCCACGGTGGTGGTGTGCGCGAGACCTTCACGGTCCGCAAGGTCAGCTTCGGCGTCGGCGTCGAGCGCACCTTCCCGGTGCACACCCCGGTGATCGACAAGATCGAGGTCGTCACCCGCGGCGACGTGCGCCGCGCCAAGCTCTACTACCTGCGCGACCTTCGCGGCAAGGCCGCCAAGATCAAGGAGAAGCGCGACGCCCGCGTCGCGCGCTGACCTGACGCCGCTCCTCGACAGCAGCGTCGACCCCCTCGGCCGCCCGCTGTGAAGCACCGGCGACCCAAGCGCCGTCGCGCTGTCGTCATCGAGCTCGTCCTGCTGGTGGTCGGCGTCGTGCTCGCCACCTCGCTGGTGCGCGCCTACGTCGTGGCGCCGTACTCCATCCCGTCCGCGTCGATGCAGCACACCCTCGAGGTGGGCGACCGCATCCTCGTCGACCGGGTGTCCTACCGGCTCCATGCTGTACGCCGGTTGGACGTGGTCGTCTTCGACGGCACGGACACCTTCGGCAAGCTCGGCACCGGGCCGGGGGAGACCGACTACGTCAAGCGGGTCATCGGCCTGCCCGGCGACCACGTGGTCTGCTGCGACGCCGCCGGCCGCCTCAGGGTCAACGGCACTGCGCTGGACGAACGCACCTACCTCTATCCCGGCGACAAGCCCTCCGACGTCGCCTTCGACGTGCGGGTGCCAGCGGGGCGGCTGTGGCTGATGGGCGACCACCGCTCGGACTCGCTGGACTCCCGCTCCCACCTCGGGGACCCCGGCGGCGGGACGGTGCCGGTCGGCAAGGTGGTCGGGCGGGTGCGGCTGGTCGTGTGGCCCTTGACACGCCTCGGTGGCCTGCCGGACCCGGCCTCATGACCTCGTTCTGACCGTCGCCCCCGTAGGCTCTCACGCGCGGTGCCACCCCGGTGCGCGGGACGGAAGGACTCCACCTCGATGACGACCGACAGCGGTCACCGCGGGCACAGCGCGGCCGATCTTCCTCGGGTGCGCACGCGGCGGGCAGCACCGCACCGCAAGTCGTTCCTTCGCGAGCTGCCCGGCATCGTGCTCACCGCGCTGGTCATCTCGGTGCTGATCAAGACCTTCCTGGTGCAGGCGTTCTACATCCCGTCCGGGTCGATGGAGAACACCCTGCTGGTCAACGACCGGGTGCTGGTCAACAAGCTCGCGGACAAGCCCGACGAGATCCACCGCGGTGACGTCGTGGTCTTCCAGGACCCGGGCGGCTGGCTCAACTCTCCCGCTTCCACGCCGCGCGGCGGACTGCTCGGCGGCCTGCGCGACGGCCTGGTCTTCGTCGGGCTCGCACCGGCCGCGGGCGAGGAGGACCTGATCAAGCGGGTCATCGGGGTCGGTGGCGACACCGTCGCCTGCTGCGACCCACAGGGCCGGATGACCGTCAACGGGGTGCCGCTCACCGAGCCTTACCTCTTCCCCGGTGACGTCCCCTCGACGGAGACCTTCTCGGTCAAGGTGCCCGCGGGTCACCTCTGGGTCATGGGCGACCACCGGTCGGTGTCCGAGGACTCCCGCGCCCACCAGTCCCAGCCGGGCAAGGGCTTCGTCCCGGTGACCGACGTGATCGGCCGCGCCTTCACCATCGTCTGGCCACTGGACCGGGCGACGTTGATGAAGCGCCCCGCGACGTTCGGCCAGCCAGGACTGGCCACCAACGGGCCATGACCGACCGGCACCGTGTCGTCGTGCGCCGCGAAGGCGGGCTGCACGCCTATGAGCAGGCGCTGGACCGGGCCGGGCTAGCGCCGGTCGCCGGCGTGGACGAAGCGGGGCGCGGCGCCTGCGCCGGCCCTCTCGTGGTCGCGGCGGTCGTGCTGCCGCCCGGTCGCCGCGGGCAGGTGCCCGAGCTCGCCGACTCCAAGCTGCTCACCCCAGCGGTCCGGGACCGCGTCTTCGACGAGGTGATGGCACGGGCTGTCGCGACGGCGGTGGTCGTGGTGCCACCGGGCGAGGTGGACCAGCTCGGGCTGCACGTGTGCAACGTCGAAGGCATGCGCCGGGCGTTGGCCCAGCTGTCGGTGTCCCCGGCTTACGTGCTCACCGATGGCTTCCCGGTGCGCGGGCTGTCGGCCCCGGGGCTCGCGGTGTGGAAGGGCGACCGGGTCAGCGCGTCGATCGCCGCAGCCTCCGTGCTGGCCAAGGTCACCCGGGACCGGTTGATGGCCGAGCTGCACCTGCGCTACCCGGCGTACGACTTCGTCGGGCACAAGGGCTACTGCACGCCCGTCCACGATGCCGCGCTCGAGGGGCACGGACCGTGCTCGGAACACCGGTTCTCTTACGTCAACGTGGCCCGGCGGGTGCTGCGTGACGGCCCGGACCCGCGGGTGCCGGTGCGGACGCTGCACCGGATGGCAGTCGATGAGGGAGCGCTGGTCGGATGAGCGCCGAGGACCTGGAGAAGTACGAGACCGAGATGGAGCTCCAGCTCTATCGGGAGTACCGTGACGTGGTCGGCCTGTTCGGCTACGTCGTCGAGACCGAGCGCCGGTTCTATCTCACCAACGCCGTCGAGGTGACCCCGCGCAGCACCGACGGTGGCGACGTGTGGTTCGAGGTCACGATGGCCGACGCGTGGGTGTGGGACATGTACCGCCCGGCGCGGTTCGTCAAGAACGTGCGGGTGCTGACCTTCAAGGACGTCAACGTCGAGGAGCTCGCCCGGCACGAGCTGTCGGTGGAGCTCCCGGAGTCCTGACGGCGTGGGTGGTGGCGACTCAGCCGGCCGGGCGGGGCACCCGGTGCAGCGCCTCTTCCGGGTCGAGACCGGTGAGCTCGAGCAGGTCCACCACGATCGATCGCACCTGGGCGAGCACGACCGTCGAGGACATCGAGACCGGGTGCTGTCCAGCGGCCGTCCCGATGGCCGCGTGCGCACTGGCGTGGGCGAGCAGCTCCAGGTCCGGCCGCAGGTCGGCCACCGAACCGCTTCCGGTGAAGGTGTCGGCCAGGTCGCCGATGACCGAGGCGAGGTCATCGAGCAGCACGACGTACGTCGGGGGGATGGTGTCCCGGTAGCGCGTCGCGGCGACGACCCGGCGGACCAGGACCCGGGCGTTGCGCACGGCATGGTCGACCGGCTCGGCGATCTCCGCAACCCTCTCCACGTGTTGGCGGTGCCCGCGCCGGAACGGTGAGCTGCGCACGATCGCGAGGCCGTCGGCTGACGCCGAGCGCAGGTCAGCCAGGGCCGAGTCGGTGGCGCGGGCACGCCTGAGCGCGGCCTCCGCGAGGGGGACGTCACCGCCGCGGGCGGCGTCCGCGGCGTCGTGCAGCAGGGCGGCGAGCTCGTCGAGCACCCGGGCGGCCTCCTCCCGCGGGCGGCGCAACGGACTCTGCGGCGCGACGGCAGCCGCGGCGAGGGCGACCGCACCGCCGACCAGTGCGTCCAGCCATCGACCGAAGCCGGCCGACGGCACCGGCAGCACGATCGTGACGAACACCGACTGCACCGCGGCCTGGGTGACGATCAGGGGGCCGCCGTCGAGCAGCACCGCAGCGGTCATCGCGAGGGCCACCACCACCCCGACCTGCCAGACGCCGCTGCCGGCGACGCGGACGAAGGCCTCGGCCACGACCACGCCGACCGCCACTCCCACGGTCACCTCCCCGACCCGGCGCAGCCGCTGGCCGTAGGACATGCCGAGGCTGGCGATCGCAGCGACGGGAGCAAAGAACGGCTGCGGGTGCCCGAGCAGCCGGTGGGCGATGAACCAGGCGACTGCAGCCGAGACTGCGACCTGGGCGATGAGGAACGAGCGCTGCCGCAGGCGCAGCAACCGGGCCTGCAGGTCGCTGCGTCCGCGCCGGGCCACCCGCGCACCCAGGACGGCGGGTCGGGTGCCACGCACCCGGTCGCCGCGACCGGGGCCGTCACCGTCGCATGCCGGGCTGCTCACGACGCCATGGTGCCTCGTCGGTCGCGTTCGTCCACAGGCGGGCGTCAGGCCGAGTTGTCCACAGATCTGGTTCTGGCCGGGGACCGGCCCGTGCCGGCGGCCAGGGTGGAGACATGGAGCACTCAGCAGCCGATGGCACCGGCACCGTTCGTCGCAGCGACGCCCTAGGGGCCTACGGCGAGCGGTTGGCGGCGGCCCACCTGCAGGCCGGCGGCATGACGGTGCTCGACCGCAACTGGCGATGCCCGTCGGGGGAGATCGACCTGGTGGCCCGCGACGGTGACGTGCTGGTCGTCTGTGAGGTCAAGACGCGGTCATCAGCACTGATGGGCCTGCCGTTGGAGGCCGTGACGCCGGCGAAGGCGGCCCGGCTGCGCCGGTTGGCAGCCGCCTGGATCGCCGCCCATGCGGTGCACCCGGCGGAGGTGCGCATCGACCTGGTCGGGGTCCTGCGACCGCCGCGCGGCCCCTCGGTCCTCGAGCATGTGCGGGGGGTGGCGTAGGTGCCACTGTCCCGGACGCGTGGAGTCGCGTTGGTGGGTGTCGAGGGCCACCTGGTCGACGTCGAGGCGGACCTGGGGGTCGGGTTGCCGTCGTACAGCCTGGTGGGTCTGCCCGATGCCTCCCTCGCCGAGTCGCGGGACCGGGTCCGCGCGGCCATGGTCAACAGCGGCCAGGTCTGGCCGTCGACCAAGCGGGTCACCGTCAACCTCTCGCCGGCCAGCCTGCCCAAGCGCGGCTCGAGCTTCGACCTCGCGATCGCCGCGGCGATCCTCGGCGCGCAGGAGGTGGTGCCCTCCGCGGTCTTCGAGGACGCCGTGCTGCTCGGTGAGCTGGGGCTCGACGGTCGGGTGCGCGCCGTGCGGGGAGTGCTGCCGGCGGTCGCGGCGGCGGCCCGGGCGGGGGTGCTGTCCGCGGTGGTGCCGGCGGCCAACGCGGCCGAGGCCGCGCTGGTCCCGGGCATCCGGGTCACCGGAGTGCGCACCCTGGCCGGCCTCGTGGCCCGGGCGCGCAGCGAGGACCTGCCCGCGTGCGAGACGCAGGCAGTGCTGACGGTGGTGGGATCCGGTGAGCTGGGGGGTGACGGTGTGGATCCTGGTCACGCCGACCACCAGCCGGACCTGTCCGACGTGCTGGGGCAGGCGACGGCGCGCTACCTGATCGAGGTGGCGGCAGCGGGTGGGCATCACCTGCTGATGTCCGGGCCGCCGGGCGCCGGCAAGACGATGCTCGCCGAGCGGCTGCCCGGGTTGCTTCCTCTCCTCGATGCCGCGTCAGCGCTGGAGGTGACCGCCGTGCACTCGGTGGCGGGTGCACTGCCCGATGGCCGTCCGCTGGTGTCCTCGCCGCCGCTGCAGGCCCCGCACCACACCGCGTCGGTCGCGGCCATCGTCGGCGGCGGCTCGTCGCACGTGCGGCCGGGCGCGGCGTCGCTGGCGCATCGCGGGGTCCTGTTCATGGACGAGGCACCGGAGTTCGCCCCAGCGGTGCTCGACGCTCTACGCGAACCGCTCGAGTCGGGGACCATCACCATTGCCCGGCTCGCGACCCGGGTCACCTTCCCCGCGCGCTTCCAGCTCGTGCTGGCTGCCAACCCGTGCCCGTGCGGGCTCGCTGCCAACGTTCCCGGGGCTGGTCCGGCCTGCACCTGCACCCCGATGGCCCGCATTCGCTACCTGGGCCGACTGTCCGGACCGCTGCTGGACCGGGTGGACCTGCGTATCGACATGCGGCCCGCCACCCGGGCAGATCTGCGCGGTGACCGGTCCGGCGTCGAGACCAGCGCTGTCGTCGCGGCCCGCGTCGCCGAGGCCCGGGGTCGGATGACCGCACGGCTGACCGAGACGCCGTGGCGGGTCAACGCTGACGTGCCCGGCCACGCGATGCGACGGCTCTGGCGGCTGCCGTGGGAGGTGGTCGCCGAGGCGGAGCGGCTGCTGGACCGGGGGGTGCTGACGGCGCGGGGGGTCGACCGGGTGGTCCGGGTGGCCTGGACGCTGGCCGACCTGGCCGGGCGCGACCGTCCCGATGCGGGTGACGTCCGGGTGGCCCTGGACTGCCGCGGCGTCCCGGCGTGGGCCGCGTGAGCGCGGCCGAGCAGGCGGCCCGGGCCGCGCTGTGCCGACTTGCCGAGCCGGCCGACGCGTGGCTGGGGCGGCAGGTCGCCGAGCTCGGTGCGGTGGAGGTTCTCGACCGGATCTGCCACCCGCGCGCCGAGGAACCCGCACGGCTGGCCGACTACCGGGTCCGGCTGCCGTCGGTGGCGGCCGACCAGGACCTCACCTCCCGGGCCGGTGCGCGGATCCTGGTCCCGGGAGACGACGAGTGGCCCGCCGCGCTCGACGACCTCGGCGACACCACCCCCCTGGCGCTGTGGGCGGTCGGAGCCGGGCATCTGGCCGACCTCATGCGTCGGTCGGTCGCTGTCGTCGGGTCCCGGGCCTGCACCGCCTACGGCGAGAGCGTCGCGGCCGAGCTCGCGTCAGGCCTCGGCGACCGGGGCTGGTCGGTGGTGTCAGGCGGTGCCTACGGCATCGACGCCGCCGCGCACCGCGGCTGCCTCGCGGTCGATGCGCCGACCGTCGCGGTGCTTGCCTGCGGTGTCGACGTCGCCTATCCCGCCGCGCACGACGGACTGTTCCGGGCCATCGCGGAGACCGGAGTCGTGCTCTCCGAGCTGCCGCCAGGCGCCCGACCGACGCGGCTGCGCTTCCTGGACCGCAACCGACTGATCGCTGCGCTCGGCCGCGGGACAGTGGTGGTCGAGGCCGCGGCCCGCAGTGGCGCCCTCAACACCGCGGGGCACGCCGAGGGCCTCTGCCGCACGGTGATGGTCGTTCCTGGTCCGGTCACCTCGGCGACCTCCCGCGGTGGGCACGAGCTCATCCGCACCCATGGCGCCTCCTTGGTCTCGGACGCCTCTGACGTGCTCGACCTCGTGGGTGACCTCGGCAGCGATGCGCGGGAGCCGCGCAGGGGCGAGGAGCGCCCGCACGACGCGCTCGACCCGACTGGCTTGCGGGTGCTCGATGCGCTGCCGACTCGCCGACGCGCCGGTCTGGACAGCATCTCGCGAGTGGCGGGGGTGCCGGTACCCGTCGTGCTGCGGGTGCTGGCCGACCTGGGGTCTCGCGGGCTCGCTGACGGCCGCGACGGTCGCTGGCGACGGGCGGGGGTCTCGGCGGTCACAGCAGACGAGGTCGCGGGAGCAGACGAAGGAGGGGCAGCCGGCAAGGAAGGGGCAGCAGGCAAGGAAGGGGCAGTGGGCGAGGCAGGGGCAGCCGGCGAGGCAGCGGGCTGACGGCGCGCCGGGCGGCGTGCTTGCCTCCGCCCGATCGGCCCGTCACGGTGGGAGGCATGTCCTCGTCGTCCGTCGCCGCCGTCGCAGCGGCTGCTAGCGCGGTGACCACTGATATGCCGGAGCAGATCGGGCTGCCGAAGCCGCCGGAACCGCCGGAGCTGCCGGAGCTGCCGGAGCCGCTGGGGCTGCCGGTGGCGCTGGCCGAGGCCCAGGCGGAGTACCTCCGGTACCTGCGCAGCGAGCGAGGCATGTCCGAGCACTCGGTGCGTGCGTATGGCGGTGACCTGGCCGGACTCCTGGCGCACGCGGCCCGCCTCGGACACTCGGCGCCGGACACGCTGACGCTCGCGGTGCTGCGCAGCTGGTTGGCCGGTCAGGCCACCCGCGGTCGCTCCCGCAGCACCGTCGCGCGGCGGGCAGCTGCCGCCCGCAGCTTCACCGCGTGGGCCACCCGGGTCGGTCTGGTGACGAGCGACCCAGGGGCGCTGCTGGCCAGCCCGAAGACGTCCCGGTCCCTGCCGGGCGTCCTGCGGGTGTCCGAGGCGGCCGAGGTGTTGCAGGTCGCGGCGTTGGCCGCCGACGACGACGCTCCCACCGGGCTGCGTGATCTGGCCGTGCTCGAGGTGCTCTACGCCACGGGTGTCCGGGTCGGCGAGCTGTGCGGGCTCGACCTGCGCGACGTCGACCGGGAGCGTCGGGTGCTGCGGGTGCTTGGCAAGGGAGCCAAGGAGCGCACGGTGCCGGTCGGTGCGCCGGCCCTGCGGGCGCTGGACCGCTGGCTCGCCGACGGGCGTCCCTTTCTCGTCACAGGTGCCAGCGGTGGTGCGGTCTTCCTCGGCGCGAGAGGTGGCCGGATAGACCCGCGGACCGTACGTCGGGCGGTGCACAGCCTGGTCCGGCACGTGCCCGGCGCACCTGACCTTGGCCCACATGGCCTACGACATTCGGCTGCAACCCACCTCCTAGAAGGTGGAGCAGACCTCCGGAGCGTCCAAGAGCTTCTCGGTCACGCTACGCTCGCCACCACGCAGATCTACACCCATGTCTCCGTCGAACGGCTGAAGGCGATCTATGACCAAGCGCACCCAAGGGCCTGACGGCGCTGCCGCCACGTCCTCCGGGGGAGTGGGCGCCGCCACCGGGCACGACCTCGTCATCGACGAGGCGGCGGCGGAGAAGAGCGCGGCCGAAGCCGCGCTCAGTGAGCTCTGGCAGCACTTCAAGAAGACCGGCGAGTCAGCTCTTCGCGAGCGGCTGATCCTGCACTACTCCCCGCTGGTCAAGTACGTCGCCGGCCGAGTGGGTGTCGGGCTGCCGCCCAACATCGAGCAGGCCGACCTGGTGTCCTACGGCATCTTCGGCCTCATCGACGCGATCGAGAAGTTCGACCTCGAGCGGGCGATCAAGTTCGAGACCTACGCCATCAGCCGCATTCGTGGCGCGATCATCGACGAGCTGCGGGCCATCGACTGGATCCCGCGCTCGGTGCGCTACAAGGCTCGCGAGGTGGAGAAGGCCTACGCCTCCCTCGAGGCCAAGCTGCACCGCACGCCCAGCGAGACCGAGGTCGCCGCCGAGATGGGCATCAAGCTCGACGACCTGCATGCGATCTTCAGCCAGGTCTCCTTCGTCAACGTCGTGGCCCTCGACGAGCTGCTCAGCGTCGGCGGCGAGAAGGGGGACAAGCTCAGCCTGGTCGACACGCTCGAGGACACCAAGGCCGAGGACCCTGTCCTCGCTTTCGAGTCCGAGGAGACGAAGTTCCTGCTCGCCAAGGCCATCAACACCCTGCCGGAGCGCGAGAAGATCGTCGTCACCCTGTACTACTACGAGGGCCTCACCCTCGCTGAGATCGGGCAGGTGCTCGGCGTCACCGAGAGTCGCATCTGCCAGATGCACACCAAGGCCGTCCTGCAGCTGCGGGGCAAGCTCGCCGAGGGCAACTAGCCCCGACGCCGCACAGTGACAGACCTTGGCTGAGGTCTGGGGTTGCTCACCGGTCGGTGCTCGGCTGGCCCACGTCCCGGTGCCACTGCTGCCGTGGACTGAACCCCGTCTTTCGCAGCCAGTGATCGGTGTACACACCACGCTCCGCCTCGATGGCGACCAACGGGCCCGTCGCGATCACGCACCTGTCTGGGGTGCCGAGCAACTGCAGAACTGCGTCCTCCAGCCCGGCTTGCGGCAGCGTCTCCGTGGGGGCGATGCCCCCCAGCCACGGGTGAGCCAGCGCTGGCGTGTCAGCGGAGAGGGCAGGGTACGGGACAGGGGCACTTAGGCTGCGCGGGTGCCTGCTGAGCCCACGACATCCGCAGTCCCCGACCTTTCGCAGGGCCGCGGTGACCGACCGGCGACGGCGCAGGAGCCGAACCCGTTCTGGGGTCCCGACTGGCCCGAGGTCCGGGAGCTGTGGCCGCTGGAGCCGACCGTGGCCCACCTCAACCACGGATCCTTCGGAGCGGTCCCGCGGTCGGTGCTCGAGGAGCAACAGTCCTGGCGGGACCGGATGGAGGTCAACCCGGTCCGGTTCTTCCGCCGCGAGCTTGCCGCCGCGCTGAGCACGGCCCGCGGTGAAGTCGCGGATTCCTTCGGTGCGCAGGAGGAGTCGCTCGCTTTCGTGTCCAACGCCACCAGTGGCGCGGGCACCGTGCTGGCGTCGTTCCCGATCGAGGCCGGCGACCGGGTCCTGCTCACTGACCACAGCTATGGCGCGGTAGCCATCGCTGCGCAACGGTTCGTGCCCGAGCGCGGCGGCGTCCTCGACACAGTGGCCGTCCCGCTGGCGGCTGATGACGCGGAGGTTGTTGAGCGGGTGCTCGCGGCGGTGGTCGACCGGACCCGGCTGGTGGTGTTGGACCACATCACCTCACCGACTGCTCGGCGGCTCCCAGTGGAGCAGCTCATCCCGGCCTTGCAGGACCGCGACATCGCCGTGCTGGTCGACGGCGCCCATGCGCCGGGCATGATCGAGGTTCGGCTCGACGATCTCGGGGCGGACTTCTACGTCGGGAACCTGCACAAATGGGTTTGCGCCCCGCGGGGCACGGCGGTGCTGCACGTCGCTCCGCGGTGGCGATCGCGGGTGCGTCCGCTCGTGGCGTCGTGGGGCGAGGCTGACGGCTTCCCCGCCGCCTTCGACGAGACCGGAACTGAAGACGCGACCGCATGGCTGTCGGCGCCGCGCGCGCTACGTGCCCTGCAGCACCTCGGGCTGGAGCGCCTGCGGGCGCACAACGTGGCCCTTGTCGGTTGGGGGCAGCGGCTGGTCGCGAATGCGCTCGGGCTCAGCCCTGCTGACCTGTCGGTCCCGACCTCGCTGAGCATGGCGCTGGTGCCGCTGCCGGCAGGAGTGGCCAGCTCGACGGAGTCCGCACTGGCGTTGCAGACTCGACTGGGCGAGGAGTCGTCGGTCGAGGTGACGGTGGTCAGCTGGGGTGGGCAGGGTCTGCTGCGCGTGTCGGCCCAGGCCTACAACTGTCCGGGCGACTTCCACCGCCTCGCCGACGAACTGCCCGCCCTGCTCTGACCCGCAGGCGACGGCCGCCCGACTGGGGTCAGCCCGTGCGACCGCGGCTGTACCAACCAACACACAGAAGCTGCCATCTGGTTGTCTCTGCACGCTCGTGGAGCCACGTCAGCGCCGGCTTCTGTGTGTCCGCCGGTACGCGGGCTGCCCAGTGACGGCCCGAGGGCCCGGGGCCGGGGGCCGGGGGCCGGGGGCCGGGGGCCGGGGGCCGGGGAAAGCGTTACCGAGGTAACGCCCCCTGGGGACAATCTCCGGTGCGTGGTCGGGTCCGGTGGCGCGACTCCGCCCGGCGTGCTAACCGGGTCCGTGCCCGGCTCGGGCGGCTCACCAGACGGGAAGCAGGCGCACGTGGACCCGGCCGCCCACCAGGGTCAGGGGGTCGAGGTACGTCTCGCCCCGGCGAAGCCCCCAGTGCAGGCAGGCCGCAGGCGCGCAGTGGCTCGCGACCGCCTCCAGGGTGCCGAGGGCGTGGCCGGCGACGACCCGATCACCGCGACGCACGATGGTCAGCACCGGTTCGTAGGTCGTGCGCAGCCCGCCGGGGTGTTCGACGCTGACCACCCCTCGCCCGGCCACCACTCCGGCGAAGGTCACGACGCCGGGACCGGCGGCGAGCACGAGGAAGCCGACCTGGCTGGCCAGGTCGACGCCGCGGTGCCCCGGCGCGAACGGCCCGGCTGGTGGCTGAAACCTCGTCACCACCATGGGCGGCGGGTCCAGCGGCCACTGCCATGACCCACCGATGCCGATGCCGGTGGTGCCACTCGCACGGGTTCGGGGAGTGGGCGCAGTGACCGGGTCGGTCGCCGGTGCGGCCAGGGCGAGCACGAGGGGTACGACGGCAGCGAGGCGGTTGACCGCCCCGGTGACTCGTTGGCCTGGACCTGGGCGGCGAGGCCGGCGCTGGCGGAGGGCGAGGTCGAGGTGCATACAGCCAACCTGGCGCCGCGCAACCCCTTCGGACTGCCCGGACGCGAAGATGTGGACAACCTCGGCCACCTGGAGGCTGTGGATTTCCAGCGCCGTTGCCCACCGACGTACACTCGGCGCAGCGTCCCGCCTCGGCGGGGCGACTTCGCACGCCCGCACACCGCCATCGACCGGCAGCAGCCGGTCACCGACGGGGGCGCGCTCACCGGTCCGCCCGACCCGCGATGGCGACGGCGGCGAGCGCACTCGCAGGCGTCAGGACGTGGACGGCCGCCCGGCCGCCCGCGAGGCAACCGATAGCGCACGTGCCCGTTCGCCCCGGCGAGCCATGAGAGGCAGGTGCAGAGACGAGAACTCAGATGGCCGGCACCACCCAGGTCGTCTCGATGAAGCAGCTGCTCGAGAGCGGCGTGCACTTCGGACACCAGACCCGCCGTTGGAACCCGAAGATGAAGCGATTCTTCTTCACCGAGCGCAACGGCATCTACATCATCGACCTCCAGCAGTCGCTGTCCTACATCGACCGCGCGTACGAGTTCGTCAAGGAGACCGTTGCGCACGGCGGCTCGGTGATGTTCATCGGCACCAAGAAGCAGGCCCAGGAGGCGATCGCCGAGCAGGCGACCCGCGTCGGCATGCCCTACGTGAACCAGCGCTGGCTGGGCGGCATGCTCACGAACTTCCAGACCGTGCACGGTCGCCTGCAGCGCCTCAAGGAGCTCGAGCAGCTCGACTTCGACGACGTGGCCGGCTCGGGCATGACCAAGAAGGAGCTGCTCGTCCTGCGTCGCGAGAAGGACAAGCTCGCCAAGACCCTCGGCGGTATCCGCGACATGTCCCGCGTCCCGAGTGCGGTCTGGATCATTGACACCAAGAAGGAGCACATCGCCGTCGGCGAGGCCCACAAGCTCCGCATCCCGGTGGTCGCGATCCTCGACACCAACTGTGACCCGGACGAGGTCGACTACAAGATCCCCGGCAACGACGACGCGATCCGCTCCGTCACGCTGCTCACCCGGGTGATCGCCGACGCGGTCGCCGACGGCCTCATGGCTCGCGTGCGCACGTCCCAGGACGGGGACGAGAAGCCGGGTACGGACGGACAGCTGGCCGTCGACGAGCCGCTTGCGGCCTGGGAGCAGGAGCTGCTCCAGGGCAGCGCTGCTCCGGTGGCTGAGGCTCCGGTGGCTGAGGCTCCGGTGGCTGAGGCTCCGGTGGCTGAGGCTCCGGTGGCTGAGGCTCCGGCGGCTGAGGCACCGGCGGCCGAGCCCAGCCCCACCCCGGCCAGCTGAACTGCCCTCCCCGGCCGGCCCTCGCGCCGGCCGGGTGAGTGCGCGGGCCTGCGCCCTACGACACGTACGCACTGCACCGCACCCCGACGGGTCACCCCCAGAGAGCGAGACGCACACGTCATGGCGAACATCACCGCCGCCGAGGTCAAGAAGCTCCGCGACGCCACCGGCGCCGGGATGATGGCCGCCAAGAAGGCCCTTGTGGAGACCGACGGCGACCACGAGAAGGCCGCCGAGCTGCTGCGCATCAAGGGCGAGACCAAGGTCAAGGAGCGCGGTGCCGAGCGCAACGCCACCAACGGACTGGTTGCCGCCGCAGACGGCGCGATGATCCAGCTGAACTGCGAGACCGACTTCGTGGCCAAGAACGAGCAGTTCCAGCAGCTCGCCGCCGACATCGTGTCGCACGCCGCCAAGACCGGCACGGGCGATGTTGCCGCGCTGCTGGCCGAGACTCTCGCCGACGGTCGTAGCGTCGCCGAGAACATCGACTCGGTGGCTGCGGTCATCGGCGAGAAGCTCGAGCTGACGGCCGCCGTCGTGCTCGGCGCCGAGGGTCGCAACGTGGCGTCGTACATGCACCGGCGTTCCGCGGACCTTCCTCCGCAGGTCGGCGTGCTGCTCGAGTTCGAGGGCTCCAACCTCGAGGCGGCCCGGGCTGCGGCCATGCAGGTGGCTGCCATGAAGGCGCAGTACGTCACGCGCGACGAGGTCCCCGCCGACGTCGTGGAGAACGAGCGCCGCGTCATCGAGGCGATCTCCCGTGAGGAGGGCAAGCCCGAGGCGGCACTGCCCCGGATCGTGGAGGGCCGGGTCAATGGGTTCTACAAGGACATCGTGCTGCTCGAGCAGGAGTCGGTGCAGGAGAGCAAGAAGACTGTCAAGGCCGTGATGGACGCCGCCGGCGTCACCGTGCGGAGCTTTTCGCGCTTCGAGGTCGGCGGCTGAGCCGGCTCCTGGCAGACTGCGAGGCACGCGGGAGCACCCAGGGGACCAGCGCGACAGGTGGCAGCAGGGCGACGAGGAGGCGGCGACGGTGAACAGGTCCGACGAGAGCGTCCCCTACCGCCGCGTGGTGCTCAAGCTCTCCGGTGAAGTCTTCGGTGGCGGCCAGGTCGGGGTGGACCCCGATGTGGTCGCGACCATCGCCCGGCAGATCGCGGACGTCGTGCGCTCCGGTGTGCAGACCGCCATTGTCGTCGGCGGCGGCAACTTCTTCCGCGGCGCCGAGCTGTCCCAACGCGGCATGGATCGACCGCGCGCCGACTACATGGGCATGCTCGGCACGGTGATGAACTGCTTGGCCCTGCAGGACTTCCTGGAGAAGCAGGACGTCGACACCCGGGTACAGACCGCGATCGCCATGGGGCAGGTAGCCGAGCCCTACATCCCGCGTCGAGCCATGCGCCACCTCGAGAAGGGCCGGGTCGTCATCTTCGGCGCCGGCGCCGGCATGCCGTACTTCTCGACCGACACCGTCGCCGCGCAACGATGTCTCGAGATCGGTGCGCAGGTGCTGCTGATGGGCAAGAAGGGCGTCGATGGTGTCTACGACGCCGACCCCGCCAAGCACCCCGACGCTGTGCGCTACGACCGGATCTCGTACGACGAGTTCCTGAACAAGGGCCTGCGGGTGGCTGACGCCACCGCCATCAGCCTCTGTCGCGACAACGACCTGCCGATCGTCGTGTTCAACATGACCGTCGAGGGCAACATCGCCCGCGCGGTGCACGGCGAGAAGATCGGCACCACCATCGGCCCTGATGTCTGAGCGGCCCCTGCGCGTGTGCACTGCAGCGACCCGACCGACCGCCAAGGAGACGACGTGATCGACGAGACCCTCTTCGAGGCCGAGGAGAAGATGGAAAAGGCCGTCTCCGTCGCGCGCGACGACCTGGCCTCCATCCGCACCGGCCGGGCGAACCCGTCGATGTTCAACAAGATCCTCGTCGACTACTACGGCGCACCGACGCCGGTGAACCAGCTGGCCTCCTTCCACGTCGCCGACGCCCGGATGCTCACACTCACGCCGTTCGACAAGGGTGCGATGACCGGCATCGAGAAGGCGATCCGCGAGTCCGACCTGGGGGTCAACCCGACCAACGACGGCTCGATCATCCGCATCGTCTTCCCGCAGCTGACCGAAGAACGCCGCAAGGAGTTCATCAAGGTGGCTCACAAGAAGGCTGAGGACGCGCGCATCTCGATCCGCAACGTCCGTCGCCACGCCAAGGACAGTCTCGACAAGATGGTCAAGGACGGCGAGGTCGGCGAGGACGACGCGGGCCGTGCGGAGAAGGAGCTGGAGAAGCTCACTCAGAAGAGCGTCGCCACGGTCGACGACCTGGCGAAGCACAAGGAGGCCGAGCTCCTCGAGGTCTGAGGGTCGGCGCGACATGGTGCACGAGCGACAATGACAGCCGAGCACGAGGAGGGTTCCTCGCCGCTGGACCCGGTGCCGATGGCGCCGGTGCCCCCGCCCGAGCGACGAACGCGGGCGGGTCGCAACCTGCCCGCCGCCGTCGGTGTCGGGCTCGGCCTCGGGGCAGTGATCCTGCTGTCGGTCTACGTCTGGAAGCCTTCGTTCCTTGCTGTCGTCGCGGGCGCAGCCGTGCTCGGGGTCTACGAGCTCGCGCACGCTTTCGCCGAGGACGCGGTGCGGGTGCCGGTGCTGCCACTGGCCTTCGGATCGGTCGCCGTCATCGTCGCGGCCTACGCAGGTGGCAGCAGGGCCATGGTGGTGGTCGTCGCGCTCACGTTGTTCGTCCTCATGAGCTGGCGCGCCCGCGGTCCCAACGACGGCTACGTCCGCGACATCACCGCCGCCGTCTTCACCGTGCTGTACGTGCCGTTCCTGGCGGCGTTCGCGGCCCTCATGCTGCGCGAGGACGACGGCGCCAACCGGGTCGTCGTCTTCATCGTGCTGACTGTGCTCAGCGACGTGGGGGGCTACGCCGCCGGCGTGCTGTTCGGGCGTCACCCGATGGCGCCCTCGATCAGTCCCAAGAAGTCCTGGGAGGGCTTGGCCGGGTCCGGGTTGTTCTGCGCAGTCGGCGGTGCGATCGCGGTGCCCACGATGCTGGATGGTCGCGCACTCTACGGCGCCCTCATCGGGCTTGCGGTCATGGCCACCGCCACCTTGGGTGACCTCGGTGAGTCGATCATCAAGCGGGATCTGCGGATCAAGGACATGGGCAGCTTGCTGCCCGGGCACGGCGGCATGATGGACCGGCTCGACTCGCTGCTGCCCGCCGCCCCGGTGACGTTCCTGCTGCTCGGCTGGCTCGTGCCGGCGGTGCTGTCATGACCGAGATTCAGCAGCCCGGCCAGCTCGTCTTCGCCGCACCGCGACGGCAGAAGCCGCCGCGGCACCTGGCCGACCTCACGATGGCGGAGCGCCGTGGGGTGCTGACCGAGCTGGGGGAGCGACCGTTTCGCGCCGCCCAGCTCTCGACCCACTACTTCGACCACCTGACCGACGATCCGGTCGACGAGCCCGACACCATGACCGACGTCCCGAAGGCCGACCGCACCCGGCTGTCCGAGGCGTTGCTGCCGCGCCTGCTCACCGCCGTACGGCACCTGGACTGCGACAACGGTGCGACGCGTAAGACGGTGTGGCGACTCTTCGACGGCGCGACGGTGGAGAGCGTGCTGATGCGCTATCCGGGACGGGTCACGATCTGCGTGTCCTCCCAGGCCGGCTGCGGCATGAACTGCCCGTTCTGCGCGACCGGCCAGGCCGGGCTCACCCGCAACATGTCCGCCGCAGAGATCGTCGACCAGGTCGTCGCCGGTGCGCGGATGCTCGCGCGCGGCGAGATTCCCGGGGAAGCGACCCGCGTCTCCAACGTGGTCTTCATGGGCATGGGCGAGCCGATGGCCAACTACCGGGCTGTGATCGGTGCCGTACGCCGGTTGACTGAGCCGACGCCGGACGGCCTGGGTCTGTCGCAGCGCAACATCACCGTGTCGACGGTGGGACTGGTGCCGGCGATGGACAAGCTGACCGCCGAGTCGCTCGCGGTGACCCTCGCCCTGTCTCTGCACGCCCCCGACGACGAGCTGCGCGACACTCTCGTGCCGGTGAACACCCGGTGGAAGGTCGCCGAGGTGCTCGACGCAGCAAAGCGCTATTTCGATGCGACCGGGCGACGGGTCAGCATCGAGTACGCGCTCATCCGCGACATCAACGACGACGCCTGGCGTGCGGACCTCCTCGGCACCGAGCTCAACCGACGCGGCCGCGGGTGGGTGCACGTCAACCCGATCCCGCTCAACCCGACCCCGGGGTCGAAATGGACAGCGAGCGACCCGGCCGTCGAGCGCGCATTCGTCGATCGGTTGCGGGCGCACGGCATCCCGACCACCGTGCGCGACACCCGCGGACGCGAGATCGACGGTGCGTGCGGTCAGCTGGCGGCGGTCACCGGATGAGCCGACACGGCCGGTTCGCGCGGGTGCGGGTGCTGCGCCGGGGCTATCACCGTGGTCAGGTGGACGCGTTCCTGGACCGCCTCGCCGTCGCGCAGTCCGGCGGCCTGCCGCCGATGTCGGCTGCGGAGGTGCGGCAGGCGGGGTTCGAGCTGGTGCACCGCGGCTATGTCCCCGATGCCGTCGACACGCACCTCGACGTGCTCGAGCAAGAGATGTTGGCCGGCCAGACGATCTCGACCGGTCGTCGCGGGCGACCGGACCCTGTCGGTGAGGCGGAGTTCCTGCGGTCGCAGCTGACGGCGCCGTACATGAAGCGGTTCCCACGTGCAGGGGGCTTGCGCCGTGGCTATCACCAGGACGACGTCGACGACTTCGTGGACCGGGTGCTGGCGATGCTGGACGGACCGGAGACGCTGACGGCTGACGAGGTGCGGCGCACGGGGTTCCGGCCGCGCCGGGCGGGCTACCGCGAGGGTGATGTCGACGATGCGATGGATCGTGTGGTCGAGCACCTGATGCATGCCGGTCGGTCGGTCGAGCAACCCGGTGGCACGACCACCTGACGCACCTCCGCTCGTGCCGGTCATCCCTGGCGTGGCGGGGCGACGAGCAGCAGGATGGTCGTCATGGGCGACTACTCGGCGGCGTACGCACGCAGCCTGCAGGACCCGGATGGCTTCTGGGGTGACGCAGCGGCGGGGGTGACGTGGCGCGAGACGCCGTCAAAGGTGCTCGACCGATCGGCTGCGCCGTTCTTCCGGTGGTTCCCCGACGGTGTTCTCAACACGTGTGAGAACGCACTGGACCGGCACGTGCGTGACGGGCAGGGCGACCGCATCGCGTTGATCCACGACAGCCCGGTGACCGACAGCGTCCGGACGTTCACCTACGCGCAGCTGCTTGACGAGGTGGCGAGGTTCGCCGGGGCCCTCGCGTCGTTGGGGGTGGTGAAGGGTGACCGGGTCGTGGTCTACCTGCCGATGGTGCCTGAGGCCGTGGTGGCGATGCTTGCCTGCGCGCGGCTCGGCGCCGTGCACTCGGTGGTGTTCGGTGGCTTCGCAGCCAGCGAGCTCGCAGCCCGTATCGATGATGCGACGCCGCGGGTGGTGGTGACGGCGTCCTGCGGCATCGAGGGCGCGCGGGTGATCGAGTACAAGCCGTTGCTGGACCGGGCGCTGGAGCAAGCCATTCACCAGCCGGAGCGAGTCGTGGTGCTGCAGCGGCCGCAGGTGGCGGCAGCCATGCGTGTGGGGCGCGACGTCGACTGGAGTGAGGTCGTCGCCTCCGCGACGCCGGCCGGCTGCGTCCCGGTGGCCGCCACCGACCCGCTCTACATCCTCTACACGTCCGGGACGACCGCCAAGCCCAAGGGCGTCGTACGCGACAACGGTGGGCATGCCGTCGCTCTCGTATGGTCGATGGCCAACATCTACGACATCGGGCCGGGCGACGTGTGGTGGAGCGCGTCCGACGTGGGCTGGGTCGTCGGCCACTCCTACATCGTCTACGCGCCGCTGCTCGTCGGGGCCACGACTGTGCTCTACGAAGGCAAGCCGGTCGGCACGCCGGATGCCGGGGCGTTCTGGCGGGTCATCGCCGAGCACAAGGTGAAGGCGCTGTTCACCGCACCGACCGCGATCCGGGCGGTGAAGAAGGAGGACCCGGCCGGGCTGCTGCTGGCCGCCCACGACACCACCAGCCTGCAGACCTTGTTTCTTGCCGGCGAACGGCTCGACCCGGACACCTGGAGCTGGGCCACCGACCGATTGGGCGTTCCTGTCATCGACCACTGGTGGCAGACCGAGACGGGCTGGCCGATCGCGGCCAACTTGCGTGGGCTGGAGCCGATGCCGGTCAAGCCGGGGTCGCCGACGGTGCCCGTGCCGGGCTACGACGTGCGGGTGCTCGACCCGCACGGCGCCGAGGTCGCCGTAGGAGTCGAAGGTGCCATCTGCGTGCGGCTGCCGCTGCCCCCGGGGACGCTGCCGACGCTGTGGCACGACGACGCGCGCTTCCTGGCGTCGTACCTCTCGGCCTTCGAGGGCTACTACCTCAGCGGCGACGGTGGCTACGTCGACGAGGATGGCTACCTGTTCGTCATGGGTCGCACCGATGACGTCATCAACGTGGCCGGGCACCGGCTGTCGACCGGCAGCATGGAGGCCGTCGTGGCCGGGCACCCGGCGGTGGCCGAGTGTTGCGTGATCGGTGTGCACGACGAGCTCAAGGGTCAGGTGCCGCGTGGGCTGGTCGTGCTGAAGGCCGGTGCGGACATCGAGCCCGACGTGCTGCGGGCCGAGCTGGTGGCGATGGTGCGCGACCAGATCGGGGCGGTGGCGTCGTTCCGGCTGGTCGATGTGGTGCCGGCGTTGCCAAAGACTCGGTCGGGCAAGATTCTGCGTCGGTCGATGCGCGCGATCGCCGACGGTGTCGAGGAGGCGGTGCCGTCGACGATCGAGGACGTCAGGGTGCTCGACGCGCTGCGCCCGACCCTGGGAGGACGGTCGGAGGACTAGGCGTCCGGGTCGTTGCTGCCGATGACCGTGCTGTCGCCGAGCACCCGGTCGACGTGGAGCCTCAGCACGACGCGCTCCGGGTTCGGCCGCGGGACGCGGTAGCGGGCGGCGTAGCGCTCCTCGGCCTCGCGCACCGAGGTGGCGTCATCGAGGACGGCCAGCCAGCCCTCGAGGCTCAGCCACCGGCGGCGGTCGACCTGGCAGAGCACGGCGCGGGGACGGTTACCCACGAGTGCGTGCCGCACCTTGGCGCTGCCCCGGCTGGTGATGACCCGGGCAACACCGCTGGGGGCGTCCCAGGTGAAGCCGACGGGCACCACGTGCGGGCTGCCGTCCCTCCGCACGGTCGTGAGGGTCGCCAAGTGGCGCTCGAGGAGAAACTCCAATGCGGCACTCGGCAACGCGTCCGGCGTCGTGCTCATCGGGTAGTGCTCATCGGGTCGGGGTGGTGGCGAGGACCTCGGTGACCTGCTGCAGCAGTCCGCGGCACGCGCGCTCGATCTGGTGCAGCACCTCGGTGAAACCCTCAGTGTCGCCGTAGTAGGGGTCAGCGACATCGGCGTCGGCAGCAGGGGCGGCGTCGAAGGACCGCAGCAGCTGCACCCGATCGCGCTCGTTCCTGTCGCGGGCGTGAGCCCGCAGGTCGCGCAGGTGGCCCTTGTCCAGCGCGATCACGAGGTCCCGGTCCGGCAGCCAGTCAGGCTCGAACCGGCGAGCCCGGTGCGTCGACCCCGCGGTATATCCCCCCTCCGTCAGGGAGGCCAGCGAACGCCGGTCGGCACCGTCGCCTGAGTGCCAGGCGTCAGTGCCCGCCGAGTCCACGACGATCTGCTCCGTCAGGCCGGCGTCAGCGACCAGGCGGCGCATCACGATCTCGGCCACCGGTGAGCGGCAGATGTTGCCGGTGCACACGAAGCAGATGCGGTACGCCGGTCGGCGCGCGTCGGACCGGTGGTGCGCCAGGGGTTGCGGGGCCGAGGTGGTCACCCCGACATCGTGCCAGCCTGGCCACGAACCCCCGTGCTCAGGTCAGCCCGCCTGGCTGCCGACGTACCCAGGGTGACCTCGTTCTTCCCGGAGCCACCACCGGCTCCTATCGAGACTGCGGACGACCGTGCGGCGCTCCCGGAGCCGTTCGTCCCGGGGGGTCGGCTGCCTCGGGAGGACCATGCCCACAACGCCTTCCTGAACGCGGGGCCGCCGGTGCACATCGATGCCCACCCGGTGAGCCGATGGCAGTCCTCGGCTACCACGTTTGGTCCGGTGGGGCGGATCGTCGTCTCGCTGGTCATGGTCGCGACCGGTGCCGGCATCGTCATGCTGGGGATGGCCGCGCCCATTGCCATCTTCATGTGGTGGTTCGTGGTCATGCCGAAGGTGATGTTCGACGTCTGGCGACCCGCCCGGCGTCCGTAGGGCCGAGGGCGACTTAGTGCCCGAGCAGTCGCGCCAAGGCGGCCGCACGGCGCGAGGGCCGGCCGGTGCGCTCCTCCTCGGCGTCGGCCCCGGTCATGACCGCAAGCGAGGCACTGACACCGATCCACCGCAGCGGCTCCGGCTCCCAGGGACGGGACCGGTGGTTGACCCACGGCAGGGAAGTGAGGTCGGTGTCGCGGCGCAGCACGAGGTCAGCCAGGGTGCGGCCGGCGAGGTTGGTGGTGGACACCCCGTCGCCGACGTAGCCGCCGGCCCAGGCCAGGCCGGTGGCGCGGTCGAGACCGACCGATGCGCACCAGTCGCGGGCGATGCCCAGCGGGCCGCCCCACGAGTGGGTGATGGCGGCGTCGGCGGTCACCGGCAGCAGGTCAGTCAGAACTCGTTGCAGTGCCTCGAAAACTGCCGGCTCACGGTCACTGGCGGGGGTGATGCGCGAGCCGAAGTGATAGGGCGCACCGCGTCCGCCGAAGGCCAGCCGCCCGTCGGCCGTGCGCTGGCCGTAGACGACGAGGTGCCGGTGGTCGGTGAACGTCTCCCGCTCGGCGAGCCCGATCTGGTCCCAGATCTCCGCGCCCATCGGCTCGGTGGCGATCATCAACGAGTAGACCGGCGCGAGGGCGCGGCGCAGACCTGGCAGCTGCGCGGTGAACCCCTCGGTCGCTCGAACGACGACGTCCGCCCGGACCCGTCCCCGCGCCGTCTCCACGCGGTTCGGGGCGATCGAGGTCACGGGTGTCTGCTCGTAGACAGTCACGCCATGGCGCTCGACCGCCCGGGCCAGGCCTCGCACCAGCTTGGTGGGGTGCACCGCGGCGCAGTGCGGCGTGTAGGTCGCGCCGAGCACGCGGGTCGCGTCCAACCGGAGCCGAGCCTCGTCCGCCCCGAGCAGGGTGAGGTCGTCGTCGGTGAAACCCCACCGGCGTGACTCCGCGACCATGGCTCCGGCGCGTTGCAGCTGCAACGGCGTGCGAGCGGCCGTGATGGTCCCGCCCTTGCGGAAGTCGCAGTCGATGTCCTCGGCTGCGGCGACCCGGCCGACCTCGTCCACCGTCGCCTGCATCGCCCGGTGCTGGGCGACGGCGCGCTGGTCGCCGTACCGCTTGGCGAGCCACGGGATCGACGCCGGGAACAGCGCCGAGCACCAGCCGCCGTTGCGTCCACTGGCACCGAAGCCCGCGACCTCGCGCTCGAGGACCGCGACGCGCAGCGACGGATCGGCCAGTGCGAGGTAGTACGCAGTCCAGAGCCCGGTGTAGCCCGCCCCGACGATCGCGACGTCGACATCGAGGTCCCCGGGCAACGGGGCACGAGGCGCCCAGCCCTCAGCACAGGTCTCGTGCCAGAGGGACAGCGCGCGATAGGGCTCGGCGGTCACCGACCCGCCCAGCTCGAGAGGTACGCCGGCAGCTCAGGTGACCCGCGCAGATCGGGGGCTGCCACCGGAGCCCCAGCCACCTCACGCAGCGGCAGGACGCCCGCCCAGACAGGTCGGTCGAGGTCCTCGTCGAGGTCGTCGGGCGGACCGGCACTGACCTTGACCGACCACTCCGTCAACGGCAGCGCGAGCACAAGGGTGGCGGCGATCTCCTTGCGGCTCGGGTGCCGCGCATCGACCGAGCGCCCGGGCATCAGGTGCTCGCTGAGCCGCATCAGTGCGGGCAACCGGTCGTCTCCCTGTAGTGCAGTCGCGATGCCGAGCACCATCGCCGAGCGGTAGTGCATCGAGGACTCGAACAATGACCGCGCGGCAACCAGGCCGTCGAGCAGCGTGACGGTCAGGCAGGTCGGTGCGCCGTCGGCCAGCGCCCGGAAGAGCCGGCTTGCCGTCGAACCGTGGAACAGCACGGTGTCGCCGTCGCGGGCATAGCCGACCGGCAGGACGTAGGGCTGAGTCCGAGGCCCGGAGTCGCCGTCGCTGTCCTCGACCACGGCGACGTGCGCCACCCGACCGGCGTCGAGAACCGCGTCCAGGACACTCCGGTCGCGGACCTGCTTCTCGGGCAGTCGACGGACGGCGATGCGCTCGTTCAGAGTCGCGCCCACGCCTCGGTCAGGACCGCACGCAGCGTCTGCTCGATCTCGTCGAAGTGCGACTGGTCGCAGACCAGCGGCGGCGAGAGCTGGATGACGGGGTCGCCGCGGTCGTCGGCCCGGCAGTAGAGACCAGCCTCGAAGAGCGCCTTGGACAGGAAACCGCGCAGCAGCCGCTCCGACTCGTCGTCGTCGAAGGTCTCCTTGGTCGCCTTGTCCTTGACCATCTCGATGCCGAAGAAGTAGCCGTCGCCGCGAACGTCGCCGACGATCGGCAGGTCGTTGAGCTTCTCGAGGGTGCGCCGGAAGTTGTCCGTGTTGTCGAGGACGTGCTGGTTGAGTCCCTCGCGCTCGAAGATGTCGAGGTTGGCCAGCGCGACCGCCGACGACACCGGGTGGCCGCCGAACGTGTAGCCGTGGGAGAAGCTCGTGTCACCCTGCAGGAACGGCTCCATGATCCGGTCGCTGGCGATCATCGCGCCGATCGGGGAGTAGCCCGAGGTCATGCCCTTGGCGCAGGTGATGATGTCGGGCTGGTAGCCGAAGCGGGATGCGCCGAAGTAGTGCCCGAGCCGGCCGAAGGCGCAGATGACCTCGTCCGACACCAGCAGCACGTCGTGCTTGTCGCAGATCTCGCGCACCCGCTGGAAGTAGCCGGGCGGCGGCGGGAAGCAGCCGCCGGAGTTCTGCACGGGCTCGAGGAAGACCGCAGCCACGGTCTCGGGACCCTCGAACTCGATGGCCTCCTCGATGCGGTTGGCGGCCCACAGACCGAAGCCCTCGAGGTCACCGGCGAGAGTCGGCGCCGACTCGTGCGCGCGGTAGAAGTTGGTGTTGGGCACCTTGTGCGCGCCCGGGACCAGCGGCTCGAACATCGCCTTGGCGGCGGGGATGCCGGTGATCGACAGCGCACCCTGAGGCGTGCCGTGGTAGGCGATGTTGCGGCTGATCACCTTGTGCTTCATCGGTTTGCCGGTCAGCTTGAAGTACTGCTTGGCGACCTTCCATGCACTCTCGACCGCCTCGCCGCCACCGGTGGTGAAGAAGATCCGGTTGAGGTCGCCGGGCGCCAGGTTGGCCAGTCGCTCGCCGAGCTCGATCGCCTTCGGGTGCGCGTAGGACCACAGCGGGAAGAACGCGAGCTGCTTGGCCTGCTTGGCGGCTGCCTCGGCGAGCTCCTCGCGACCGTGGCCCACCTGCACCGTGAACAGCCCGGAGAGACCGTCGAGGTAGCGCTTGCCCTTGTCGTCGAAGATGTAGGGACCTTCACCCCGCACGATGATCGGGACGTCGGTCTGGTCGTACGTCGACATCCGGGTGAAGTGCATCCAGAGGTGGTCACGCGCCGAAGCCGCGGCACCCGAGCGGGTGGCCGGGGCGTCCTCTGTCGAGAGCTCGGACAGGTCCTGTGCTGAGAGTGTCATCTGGTTCCCCAGTTGTAGAGCTGCTTGCGTAGCTTCAGGTAGACGAACGTCTCGGTGCGGCGCACCGAGGGCACTGCGCGGATCCGCTTGCTGATCAGTTCGAGAAGGTGGTCGTCGTCCTCGCAGACGACCTCGACCAGCAGGTCGAAGGCGCCGGCCGTCACGACGACGTAGTCGACCTCGGCCATGTCCGCGATCTTCTCGGCGACGACGTCGACGTCGCCCTCGCACGTGATGCCGATCATCGCCTGGCGGGGGAACCCCACCTGGAGAGGATCGGTGACGGCCACGATCTGCATCACCCCGGCGTCGAGCAGGCGCTGCACCCGCTGCCGCACGGCTGCCTCTGACAGGCCGACGGCCTTGCCGATCGCCGCATAGGGTCGACGCCCGTCCTCCTGCAGCTGTTCGATGATCGCCTTGGAGACGCTGTCGAGCACGGCGCTGCTGCTGCGCTCCCGGACGGACATGGCGCGATCCTCCCCGTTGAGGGACCTCTTGGCAAGCGAATCCGTAGGTACGGCGGCCAGATTTTGCTGAATCTGTCGTCTGGGCCGCCAGAGACTGTTGAGAACGGTGGCGCACGGCTACGCTCACCGCCGTACGAGGCGCGAGGAACCGACCCCGGCTGCTCAGGCGCCCTGGCACCTATCGAGGAGTCGTATGACCACCCAGCTGCCCACCCTGCGCAACTTCGTCGAGGGCGCGTCGGTCGACACCGCGGACGGGCGCACCAGCGACCTCGTCGATCCGAGCACCGGGCAGGTCTTCGCGCACGCGCCGATCTCTTCCGCGGCTGACGTCGACGTGGCGGTGTCCGCTGCCGAGCGGGCGTTCGAGGGCTGGCGCGACTCCACGCCCAGCGAGCGACAGCGTGCCCTGCTGCGCATCGCCGACGCGATCGAGGCGCGGGCCGAGGAGATGGTCGCTGCCGAGAGCCAGAACACCGGCAAGCCGATCGGGCTCACCATGTCGGAGGAGATCCCGCCGATGGTCGACCAGATCCGGTTCTTCGCCGGTGCCGCCCGGGTGCTCGAGGGGCGGTCCGCGGGCGAGTACATGGCAGGGCACACCTCGTTCGTACGCCGCGAGCCCATCGGCGTCTGCGCCCAGGTCACGCCGTGGAACTACCCGATGATGATGGCGGTCTGGAAGTGGGCCCCGGCGATCGCGGCCGGCAACACCGTGGTGCTCAAGCCCTCGGACACCACACCTGCCTCGACCCTGCTGATGGCCGAGATCATGGCGGAGTTCCTGCCCGCCGGCGTCGTCAACGTGGTGTGTGGCGACCGCGACACCGGGCGCGCCCTGGTCGAGCACCGGGTGCCGCAGATGGTGTCGATCACCGGCTCGGTTCGGGCCGGCATGGAGGTCGCTGGGTCGGCGGCCACCGACGTGAAGAAGGTGCACCTCGAGCTCGGCGGCAAGGCGCCGGTCGTGGTCTTCGACGATGCCGACCTCGAGGCTGCAGCTGAGGCGATCGCTGTCGCGGGCTACTTCAACGCCGGCCAGGACTGCACGGCTGCCACCCGGGTGCTTGCCGGGCCGCGGGTCTACGACGACTTCGTCGCCGCACTGGCCGAGCAAGCCACGACCAACGCCAAGACGGGCCGACCGGACAACGAGGACGTGCTCTACGGCCCGGTCAACAACGCCAACCAGCTCGACCGGGTGATGGGGATGTTGTCCCGCGCACCGGAGCACGCGTCGGTCGCCGCTGGTGGCCACCGGGTCGGCGGTGACCTTGCCGGCGGGTTCTTCCACGAGGCCACCGTCGTGTCGGGCCTGCATCAGGAGGACGAGCTCATCCAGGACGAGGTGTTCGGCCCGGTCATCACCGTGCAGCGCTTCTCCGACGAGGACGAGGCGGTGCGCTGGGCCAATGGCGTGCAGTACGGCCTCGCGTCGTCGGTGTGGACCAAGGACCACGGTCGGGCCATGCGTATGGCCAAGCGGCTGGACTTCGGCTGCGTCTGGATCAACACCCACATCCCGCTGGTCGCCGAGATGCCGCACGGCGGCTTCAAGCACTCGGGCTACGGCAAGGACCTCTCGATGTACGGGTTCGAGGACTACACCCGCATCAAGCACGTGATGTCCAACCTCGGGGCGTAGCCGCTGCCGGGTGGGCGTCCACCTCACGTGGTCCACGGGGGGCGGGGGGATTCGGGGAAGTGACCCGCAGATTTCGTGGTCACGATCCGGTATCGCGACGGAATCGCTTGTCCGAGGCGCACCGGCATGTCAGGATCGCCGTTGCCGGTCCGCCTGCACGACAGGGCACCGGCGCCCAGGCAGCCAGGTCGCTGTCGCGGGTCCGCTGACGGAGAGAGGCTCGCCCGCGTGCACCAGGTCATCGCCGGGGAGCGTCGGGCCGGCGGATCGGGTGAGCAGTTCACGGTGACCGACCCTGCCACCGGCGAGGCGGTGGAGCAGGTCGCGCTGGCGGACGCGGGGGATGTCGACGCGGCGGTCTCGGCGGCCCGGGCGGCCTTCCCGGGCTGGTCGCGAGCGACACCGGCGGAGCGATCGGGTGCGATGCACCGGCTCGCTGCCGTCCTCGAGTCCCGGGCCGATGACCTTGCCCGCACCGAGACCCGGCATACCGGCAAGCCGATCAGGCTCTCGACCGGGTTCGACGTGCCTGGGACCATCGACAACGTCGCGTTCTTTGCCGGCGCCGCTCGCCTGCTCGAAGGCAAGGCGGCCGGGGAGTACTCCGGCGACCACACCTCGTACGTCCGTCGTGAAGCGGTCGGTGTCGTCGGCTCGATCGCGCCGTGGAACTACCCGCTGCAGATGGCCGGTTGGAAGATCCTGCCGGCCATCGCCGCGGGCGACACCATCGTGCTCAAGCCCGCCGAGCTGACGCCGCTCACGACCCTGATGCTGGCCGATGCCGTGGCCGAGGCGGGCATCCCACCCGGCGTCGTCAACGTGGTGACGGGCAGCGGACTGGTGGCGGGCGAAGCGCTGATGAGCCACCCGGACATCGACATGGTGTCGTTCACCGGGTCCTCTGTCGTCGGCCGCCGGGTGATGGAGCTCGCGGCCACGACAGCGGGTGGTCCCAAGCGCGTTCACCTCGAGCTGGGTGGCAAGGCACCGTTCCTGGTTCTCGACGATGCCGATCTCGAGGCCACCGTCCACGGTGCGGTGGCGGGTGCTCTCATCAACAGCGGGCAGGACTGCACCGCCGCAACCCGGGCCTACGTGCAGCGCCCGCTCTACGACGCTTTCGTTGCCGGCGTCGCCGACCTGATGTCCGGCGTGGTGCTGGGCGATCCGATGGATGAGGCCACCGACCAGGGACCACTCGTCTCCCACCGGCAGCGCGACCGCGTCGCCGGTTTCGTCGAGCGGGCGGTCCGCGACGGCGCCCGGGTCGTGCACGGCGGCGCTGCGCCGGGCGGGGCACTCGCCCGTGGCGCCTACTACGCACCCACGCTCGTCGTCGACGCCGCCCAACGCTCCGAGATCGTGCAGGACGAGGTCTTCGGCCCGGTGCTGGTGGTGCTGCCCTTCGACTCCGACGACGAAGGTCTGGCTCTCGCCAACGACACCCCCTTCGGCCTGGCTGCGTCGGTGTGGACCAGAGACGTCTTCCGGGCCATGCGGGCCACCCGTGAGATCAGGGCGGGCTGCGTATGGGTCAACGACCACATCCCGATCGTCAGCGAGATGCCGCACGGCGGCTACAAGGCCAGCGGCAACGGCAAGGACATGTCGCTCTACTCCCTCGAGGAGTACACGAGCATCAAGCACGTCATGTACGACGGCACCGGGAGCGCCCGCAAGCCCTGGCACCGCACTGTCTTCACCGGCCCGACCACGAACAATCCCAAGGAGAACCACCCATGAGCGAGCAGCACCCCACCGAGCTCACCCCGGCACTTGCGCGCGGGCTGGTCAGCCGACGGACCCTGCTGCACGGCGCAGGTGGCGTCGCTGCAATCGCCGGTCTTTCGGCCTGCGGCACCTCGGGCACCGTCACGAAGAAGAGCGCCGCCGACCAGGCCGGCAAGGATCTCTCGGCGACCGAAAAGGTCGTCAACTGGTCCAACTGGCCGGAGTACATCGACGTCGATGACAAGACACAGAAGCGGCCGACCCTCGATGCCTTCACCACGGCGACCGGCATCAGGGTGAACTACACCGAGGACTACAACGACAACGACGAGTTCTTCGCCAAGGTCAAGCCGCAGCTCTCCGGTGGCCAGGACACCGGTCGCGACCTGTGGTGCAGCACCGACTGGATGGTTGCCCGGCTGATCCGGCTCAACTGGGTGCAGAAGTTCGACCAGGCCAACATCCCCAACGCAAAGAACGTGACACCCAGCCTGAAGGACGTCGAGTTCGACAAGGGTCGGCTCTACAGCCTTCCGTGGCAGAGCGGTTTCACCGGCATCGCGTACAACCCGAAGGCCACCGGCGGCACAAAGGTGACCTCGATCGACCAGCTGCTCACCGATCCCGCGCTCAAGGGGAAGGTCACCCTGCTCACCGAGATGCGCGACACCGTTGGGCTCACCATGCTGGCGATGGGCAAGGACCCTGCCTCGTTCACCGACGACGACTTCTCGGCGGCCATCGACAAGCTGCAGAAGGCCAAGGACTCGGGTCAGCTCAAGGGCTTCACCGGCAACGAGTACGGCAAGGGTCTGGCCTCGGGAGACATCGCCGCCTGCATGGCGTGGACCGGGGACGTGGTTCAGCTGCAGGCCGACAACCCCGCCCTCGGCTACTCGTTGCCCGACACCGGCTTCATGCTCTGGTCGGACAACTTTGTGATCCCCAACAAGGCCAAGCACAAGGTCAACGCAGAGAAGGTCATCAACTACTACTACGACCCGACGGTCATGGCGACCGTCGAGGACTACGTCAACTACATCGCCCCGGTCGTCGGTGCCCGCGAAGAGCTGCAGAAGACCGACAAGACGGTGGCCGACAACCAGTTGATCTTCCCGTCCGCGGACACGCTGAAGAACAGCCACGTCTTCCGCGGCCTGACCGCGGCGGAGGAGACGAAGTACAACCAGGCCTTCCAGGCCCTCGTGGGCGGCTGACGTGGCCGGGCACGAAGGCGATCTGCGGCTCTCGGGCCTGACCAAGCGGTTCGGCTCGTTCACCGCTGTCGACAACCTGGACCTGGTGATCCCCGAGGGCTCCTTCTTCGCGCTGCTCGGACCATCCGGGTGCGGCAAGACGACGACGTTGCGCATGGTGGCCGGCCTCGAGGAGCCGACCGCCGGCACCATCTCCATCGGCACCGAGGACATCACCGACACCAAGCCGTACCGGCGTCCGGTCAACACCGTCTTTCAGAACTACGCGCTCTTCCCGCACCTGGACATCTGGGAGAACGTTGCGTTCGGTCTTCGCCGCCGTGCAGTCCCGGACCTCAAGACCAAGGTCGGCGAGGCCCTCGAGCTGGTGGAGCTGGCGCACCTCGCGAAGCGGCGACCCTCCCAGCTCTCCGGCGGTCAGCAGCAGCGGGTCGCCCTGGCCCGCGCCATCGTCAACCGCCCGATGGTGCTGCTGCTGGACGAGCCGCTCGGCGCCCTCGACCTCAAGCTGCGTCGGCAGATGCAGATCGAGCTCAAGCGCATCCAGACCGAGGTAGGCCTGACGTTCGTGCACGTGACGCACGACCAGGAGGAGGCCATGACCATGGCCGACACCATCGCGGTCATGAACGACGGTCGCATCGAGCAGCTCGGTGGGCCGACCGACCTCTACGAGAGCCCGGTCAGCACGTTCGTGGCCAACTTCCTCGGCCAGTCCAACCTCGTCCGCGCGAGGGTGACGAGCCGGGCGGCCGACGTGCTGGACGTCGAGGTCGAAGGGCACAGCCTGACGCTGCCCGCCGCGCGTTGCGTGACCACCAGTGAGGACATCTGGTTCGGGGTGCGCCCGGAGAAGCTCTCGGTCTCACCGGTGGCAGCTGATTGCAGCAGCAATCTCGCTGCCGCCCGCGGTCTGCGGGGGGTCATCACCGACACCTCGTTCATCGGCATCTCCACGCAGTACGTCGTGCGGCTCCCGTCCGGCCAGGACCTGATGGCGGTGCGGCAGAACGACGGCGCAGGGATCCTGCGCCCGGGGGAGACCGTCGATCTCACCTGGGAACCGCGGTTCGCCTTCGGGCTCGACGCATCGCAGGATGCCCATGCGGGTTCGCAGGTCGAGGACGGCGACCCCGTGGGTGCCGGGGCGCGCGGGTGACCGTCACCGACCAGTCGCCGCTGGCCCCGGTGTCGGCAGGCACTGCCGTTGCGGACCGACCGGCTCGCCGTCGCCTCACGCCGTACGTCCTGCTTCTCCCGGGCGTGGCGTGGCTTGCGATCTTCTTCGTCGTGCCCATGCTGTTCCTCGCCTCCCAGTCGCTGCAGCAGGGCACCCTGGAGACGGGCTACTCGCTCACCTGGCACGTGGCGACCTACGCCGACGCGCTGTCGACGTTCTCGTCGCAGTTCCTGAGGTCGTTCATGTACGCCGGCATCGCCACGGTGCTCGCCCTGCTCATCGGCTATCCGCTGGCCTACACCATCGCGTTCAAGGTCGGTCGTTGGAAGAACCTGTTGCTGGTGCTGGTGATCGCGCCGTTCTTTACCAGCTTTCTCATCCGCACCCTGGCGTGGCAGACCATCCTCTCGGGGCAGGGTCCGGTCGTCGCTTTCTTCCAGAAGAGCGGGTTGATGGCGCTGCTGCGCGCGGTGCACCTGGTCAACAGCGACCAGCTGCTCAGCACCCCTTTCGCGGTCATCATGGGGCTGACCTACAACTTCCTGCCGTTCATGACCCTGCCGCTCTACGCGAGCCTCGAGCGGATCGACCTGCGGCTGCTCGAGGCGGGCAGCGACCTCTACGCGAAGCCGTTCACTGCGTTCCGCAAGGTCACCTGGCCGCTCTCGTTGCCGGGTGTCGTCGCCGGCACCCTGCTGACCTTCATCCCGGCCGCCGGTGACTACATCAACTCCAAGCTGCTGGGCAACCCGAACACGACGATGATCGGCCAGGTCATCGACGGTCAGTTCCTGCGGGTGCTCGACTATCCGACCGCAGCGGCGTTGTCCTTCTCGCTGATGGTCACCATCGTGGTGCTGGTGGTCGTTTACGTCCGCCGCGCCGGCACCGAGGAGCTGGTCTGATGTCTGTGCTCATCTGGGGCATCGTCGTCATCGACCTGCTGCTCGTCGGCGGCCTGGCGCTGCGGGCCCAGCTGGTCGGTCGCGGTGGAGTGCGGTGGTTGCGCGAGCACGTCGTGATCGTGGCTGCCCTGCTTGCCTTCGAGTACATGCTGCTGCCCAACGTGGTCGTCATCCTGTTCAGCTTCAACAAGCCCAATGGTCGCTTCAACTACACCTGGAACAGGTTCTCCCTCGACGCGTGGCTGCACCCGTGCAACGCGGCCGGCATGTGCGACTCGCTCGGGCTGAGCCTGCGGATCGGCCTCGCCGCGACCGTGGCCGCGACGATCCTGGGCACACTTATCGCCTTCGCGCTCGGGCGACACCGCTTCCGCGGTCGATCGGCGACCAACCTGCTCATCTTCATGCCGATGGCCACACCCGAGGTGGTGATGGGCTCGTCGCTGCTGACGTTGTTCCTCAACCTACGCATCCCGCTGGGGCAGACAGCCATCCTCATCGCGCACATCATGTTCTGCCTGAGCTTTGTCGTGGTCACGGTCAAGGCGCGCATCGCGGGCATGGACCCGCGGCTCGAGCAGGCGGCTGCCGACCTCTACGCCAACGAGACGCAGACCTTCTTACGCATCACCTTGCCGCTCGTCGCGCCGGGCATCGCCGCCGGTGCCCTGCTCGCGTTCTCGTTGTCCTTCGACGACTACATCATCACCAACTTCAACGCGACGACTCAGTCGATCACGTTTCCGATGTACATCTGGGGCGCCGCTCAGCGGGGGACACCCGTGCAGATCAACGTGATCGGGACCTTGATGTTCCTCGTTGCCCTCGCCGCGGTCGTGATCGGCCAGTCGGTCGGCACCCGCCGGAAGGCCTGATGAGCCGGACCTCGTCGGTGTCTATCGACCGCGCAGCCGCGGCCCTGGCCGACCTACGACACGTGCCGTTCTGGCTGGACAGCCCGGCACCCGAGCCGGCTGCCGCACTAGTCGGCTCGACCACGACCGACCTCGCAGTGGTGGGTGGCGGCTACAGCGGGCTGTGGACCGCGTTGGTGGCCAAGGAGCGCGACCCGTCCCGCGACGTCGTGCTGCTCGAGGCCCGCACGACCGGCTGGGCGGCATCAGGTCGCAACGGCGGCTTCTGCGCGGCCAGCCTCACCCACGGCCTCGGAAACGGGCTCGCCCGGTTCCCCGAGGAGATGACCACCCTCCAGCGGATGGGTCGGGAGAACCTCGACGCTATCGAGGCGACGGTCGCGGCCCATGACATCGACTGCTCCTTCGAGCGGACCGGCGAGCTCAGCGTCGCCACGGCCGACTGGCAGGCGGCCGAGCTGGCCGACGTCCCCGCTCTCGCGGCCGGGGTGGGCAGCACCGTCGAGTACCTCGATCGTGACCAGGTGCGCGCGCTCGTCAACTCGCCGACCTACCTTGCCGGCCTGCTCGACCGCGACGGCGTCGCCATGGTCGACCCGGTGCGGCTGGCCAGGGGACTGCGCCAAGCCTGTCTGCGACTGGGTGTGCGCATCCACGAGAACACCTCGGTGGAGGCGATCGAGGGCGGTGGCAGCAGGCATGCGGGAGTCACGCTGCGGACGCCGTACGGCCGGGTGACGGCGAGCAGGGTCGCGCTCGGGACCAACGCGTTCCCGCCGTTGTTGCGCCGGCTCTCGGCCTACGTCGTGCCGGTCTGGGACTACGTGCTCATGACCGAGCGGCTGACCCCGGCCCAGCGCGAGTCGATCGGCTGGGAGGGGCGGCAGGGGCTGGCCGACTCCGGCAACCTGTTCCACTACTACCGGCTGACCGACGACAACCGGATCCTGTGGGGCGGGTACGACGCGGTCTACCACTTCGGTGGCCGGACTGACGAGCGGGCCGAGCGCAACCCGGAAACCACGCTGAGGTTGGCCCAGCACTTCTTCACCACGTTTCCCCAGCTCGAGGGTCTGCGTTTCACCCACGCGTGGGGCGGGATCATCGACACCTGCACCCGGTTCACGGCGTTCTGGGGGACCGCGCACCGCGGCCAGGTGGGTTACGTCGCGGGCTATACCGGTCTCGGTGTCGGTGCCACCAGGTTCGGCGCGCAGGTGATGCTCGACCTGCTCGACGGCGCCCGCACCGAGCGCACCGCGCTGTCGATGGTGCGCAGCAAGCCCTTGCCGTTCCCGCCCGAGCCGTTGCGCTGGGCGGGCATCGGGCTCACGACCCGGGCGGCCGCCAAAGCCGATGCCCGCGATGGCCGACGCGGGCCGTGGCTGCGGACGCTGGACGCGGTCGGGCTCGGCTTCGACTCGTGAGAGGGTGCGGCGCATGACCCGCTACGGCCCGATGTTCGGCCCGGACATCACCTTCCTCGGGGTCGAGCGCTGCGACCTCGACGAACCGGCGTCCTTCGCCGACGCCGACGTCGTGGTGATCGGTGCACCCTTCGACGGCGGCACGTCGCACCGGCCGGGCACCCGCTTCGGTCCGCAGGCGATCCGGTCGACCGACTATCTCGCCCACGACGGCTCCCGTCCTTCTCTCGCCCTGCGGGTGGATGGGCTGCGCGACCTGAGGGTCCTCGACGCCGGCGACGTCGAGATGCCGCCCGGAGACATCGAGCGCTCGCTCCAGCTGCTCACGGAAGCGGTCGCCACCGTCGCCACCAGCGGCGCGATCCCGGTCGTGCTCGGTGGCGACCACTCCATCACCCTCGCCGACGTCACCGGGGTCGCTCGCCAGCACGGCGACGGCCGGGTGTCGGTGCTGCACTTCGATGCCCATGCCGACACCGGAGACATCGAGTTCGGGTCGCTCTATGGCCATGGCCAGCCGATGCGTCGACTCATCGAGTCAGGAGCGGCACGCGGCGACCGCTTCCTGCAGATCGGCCTGCGCGGCTACTGGCCCGGACCCGAGACCCTCGACTGGATGGCCGCTCAAGGGATGCGGTCCTTCGAGATGAGCGAGATCGTGGCGCGTGGTCTGGACACCTGCCTGTCCGACGCGTTCACCATCGCCACCGACGACTGCGACGGCATCTTCCTGTCCGTGGACATCGACGTCGCCGACCCCGCCCATGCCCCCGGCACCGGCACCCCGGAGCCCGGCGGCTTGTCGGCTCGGCAGCTGCTCGACGCCGTGCGCCGGATCTGTCTCGAGCTGCCGGTGGTCGGGGTCGACGTCGTCGAGGTGTCACCGCCCTACGACCATGCCGACATCACCGCTGCGCTGGCCAACCGCGTGGTCCTCGAGGCTCTTTCGGGGATAGCAGCCAGGCGCCTGGGCGTCACCTTCGACCCGACCCGGCCGCTGCTGGAAGGCCGCTGAGCGTCAACTGCGAAATCCGTTGAATGTGTCGCCGTTACCAACGATTTCTATGGGTTCCCAGCCATCCTGTTCATGAGTACGGTGGCGACCACCCGTCCATGCGACGGATTCTCGGCAGGGGAACTCATGGCCCGCACCCCGCTCGCTCGCCTGCTCGGCAATGTCACCGCACAGGTCGCGGCCGATCCGCCCGGCGGCCCGTCCCGGCGCACCGTGATGGGGCAGGCAGTTGCCCTGGCGGCAGGTGCCGCACTCCCGCTGGCGACCACCGGCGCCGGGCCGGCTGCCGCCGCGCCCGTCAGCGCCGGGTCGCCTCGGATCGTCATCGTGGGCGCTGGGCTCGCCGGCCTCTGCGCGGCCTACCAGTTGAGGAACGCAGGCATCACCACCAGCGTCATGGAGGCGTCTGACCGCGTCGGTGGCCGGTGCTGGTCGAGCAAAGGCTATTTCGCCGACGGCCAGGTTGCCGAGCACGGCGGCGAGCTCATCGACCAAGGACACACGGCGGTCCGGCAGCTGGCCCAGTCGCTGGGGCTCACGCTCGACAACCTGCTCGCCGCCGAACAGAGCGGGACCGAGCCCCTGTACTACTTCGACGGAGCGCCTTACACCTACGCGGCGGCCACCGACGACATCAAGACCATCTGGCAGCAGCTGCACAGCGATGTGGTGGCCGCCGGCTACCCCACCCTCTACACGAGCTACACCCAGCGCGGCTGGGAGCTCGACCACATGTCCATCACTGACTGGATCAGGGCGTACGTGCCCGGCGGTGAGAAGTCCCGCCTCGGCCAGCTGCTCGACGTTGCCTACAACATCGAGTACGGCGCTGAGTGCTCAACGCAGAGCTCGCTCAACATGCTCTACCTGCTGGCTTACTCTGGTCAGGGTCAGTTGCGCATCTTCGGGCCGAGCAACGAGAAGTACCACGTGGTCGGCGGCAACGACCAGATCCCGGCTCGGCTGGCGTCGCTGCTCGGCAGCCAGATCAAGCTGGGCACCCAGCTGACTGCCCTGGCCATCAACGCAGACGGGACGTGGACCGTCACATCCAAGACGGGCGGCAGGACCGTGAGCCAGGTCGCCGACCACGTCGTGCTCGCCCTGCCCTTCTCCTTGCTGCGTCGCGTCGATCTGAGCCGGGCCGCTTTCCCCCCGATCAAGAGGGCAGCCATCAGCGGGCTGGCCATGGGCACCAACAGCAAGTTGGCGCTGCAGTTCAGCGACAGGCACTGGCGGACCCTGGGAAACAACGGTGACACCTACGGTGACACCGGCTTCCAGGCGACGTGGGAAGTGAGTCGCGCGCAGCCAGGGGTGCGGGGAATCCTTATCGACTACACCGGCGGCACGATCGGTGCAGGCTTCGGCACTCTGACGACAACGGCCTACGCGCGACGCTTTCTCAGCCAGATCGAACCGGTCCTGCCGGGGATCTCGGCGAAGTGGAACGGAAGGGCGACGCTCGACTTCTGGGCGAGCAACCCGTGGACGTTGGGCTCGTACGCCTATTGGAAGGTCGGGCAGTACACCGGTTTCAGTGGCGCCGAGAAAGAAGCGGTGGGCACGTGTCATTTTGCAGGCGAGCACACGTCCCAGGACTTCCAGGGCTACCTGAACGGGGCCGTGGAGACGGGTTACCGGGCGGCGGCAGAGGTTTCTGCGGCGCTGCGGTAACACGTCCACGGGAAGGTCGGGCCAGCCGGGCCGGGGGATTGGGTCGTGCGCATCCTCATGGTCGGTTGCGGCGCATCGAGACGTCTCCGCTACAGCGCCTCGAGGGGAATGTCGGGGTCCGTCAACCGTTCGGCGTCGATGAGGCGCCGAGACATGATGAGCGCCTCGATGGGGGTCGTCATGTCCCACACGTTGACGCTCATGCCGGCGAGCACTCGCCCGTGGGCCAGCCAGAACGCGAGGAACTCGCGACCGGGTACGTCGCCGCGGAACACGATCTGGTCGAATCCGCCAGGCTCGACGTACCCGGTGTACTCCATCCCGAGGTCGTACTGATCGGAGAAGAAGTACGGCAGCCGCTCGTACCGGATGTCGTGACCGAGCATGGACTTGGCCGCGATCGCGCCTTGCCGGCGGGCGTTCGCCCAGTGCTCGACCCGCAGGTGTCGGGCCAGCCACGGATGGTAGGCGTTGGCGACGTCGCCGGCTGCGTAGACCGCCGGGTCCGCAGTCTGTAGGCGCTCGTCGACCACGATGCCGTTGTCGACCTCGAGGCCGGCGTCCTCGGCGAGATTGGTGTTCGGGGTGATGCCGACACCGACCAGCACGAGGTCGGCATCGAGGCAGGCGCCGTCACCGAGTTCAACGCCGGACACCGCGCCGTCGACGCCGATCAGCTTGGCGACCTCGACCCCACCGCGCAGGTCGACGTCGTGGTCGCGGTGCAGGTCGGCGAACACCTGCGCGACGTCGTTGCCGAGCACGCGCAGCAGCGGTAGCTCGGCTTGCTCGAGGATGGTGACCTCGAGCCCGGCCGCCCGCGCCGCGGAAGCGGTCTCGAGGCCGATCCAGCCGCCGCCGATGATGACCACTCGCGGCCCCGCGGCGAAGTCGGCCTTGAGCTGTTCACTGTCATCGAGGCGACGCAGGTAGCGCACGCCGCCGAGGTCGGATCCCGGCAGGCTGAGGGAGCGTGGGGTGGAGCCGGTCGCGAGCAGCAGGGTGTCGTAGGAGTCCTGGCTGCGGTCGGCGAGGGTCACGTTGCGCGATTCGCGGTCGATCCGAGTGACTCCCGTGCCCAGCTTCAGGTCGACGTCGTGTTCGGCATACCAGGCGGCTGGGTGCACGAACACCTTCTCACGCGGGCTCTCGCCCAGCAGGAAGCCTTTCGACAGCGGCGGCCGCTCGTAGGGACGATGCGGCTCGTCGCCGATGAGGGTGATGCGACCGGTGAAGCCCTCTTCGCGCAGCGTCTGCGCTGCGGTCGCCCCGGCCAGGCTGGCGCCGACGATGACAATGCTCGCTCTGGTGGTCATGGCGACTCCTCGGACGGTGACGCGGTAAGGATCTGATGGGTCAGGCGTTCCACGTCGGCCCAGGACGCCTCGATCTTCGCCACGGCCTCGTCCTCAAGCACCCGGATGACGTCGTGGTAGTCGATGCCGATCGCCGCGAGGTCGTTGAGCACCGCCCTGGTCTTGGCGTGGGCGAAGTGCGGGTGGATGCTGTCAGCAGCAATGGCACCGTGGTCGGTGACGACGGCCGGCTCGTGCACCACCCGCAGGACCGCACCGACCGATGCCCCAGGTACGTCGGCGGCATCCTGCGCGGCGACGGTCACGCCGAAGGGCCGTGTGCGGGCGGACAGGCGTGGCTCGCGGGAGACAGCGTGGCGAGCCGGGCCAGGGCGAGGGCGGCGACGAAGCCGCCGGAGCGCGGCCTCAGTGCGACCAGGACACCCCCGGTGGCACGCTCGCTCGCGGCGGGTCGAAGCCTCGTGGTCATCGTGGACTCCACTCTTTGGGACACTACGGTGTACGATAGACTCGTCCCGAAATCTCGTCAATGAGACTTTCTCTGGGAGATGGGCCGGGTGACGATGACGTCGGGAAACTTCGCCGGCCGGGTGTCGGCGGTGGCTGCGCTGGACGAACCAGTGCGTCGCGACCTCTACCTCTTCGTGGCCGCGCAGCCCGACCCTGTCAGCCGCGACCAGGCGGCTGAGGGCGTCGGGGTGCCGCGGCACACAGCAAAGTTCCATCTTGACAAGCTCGTCCACCAGGGCCTGCTCGACATCGAGTTCAAGCGGCTCTCCGGCCGCCGCGGACCGGGCGCCGGACGTCCGTCGAAGTTGTACCGACGCGCGGCGGGCGAGGTGGCGGTGTCCCTGCCGGAGCGCCGCTACGACCTGGCCGGGCAGCTGATGGCCCGGGCCATCGAGAGCTCACAGCTGACAGGCACTCCCGTGCTGCTGGCCCTTCATGGGGCCGCGGCCGCGTTCGGGACCTTGTTGGGCGATGGCGCACGAGCCGCTGCTGACGTCGGTCTGGCCAGCGACGACGGACGAGCCGCCACGTGCCGCGTGCTGGCCGCGCACGGCTACGAGCCGCGTATCGACGGCCCCCAGATCGCCCTGCGCAACTGCCCGTTCCACGCCCTCGCCCAGGAGCACACCGAGCTGGTGTGCGGCCTGAACCTCGCGCTGGTCGGCGCCCTCACCCAACGACTAGACCGTCACCTCACTCCCCGGCTGAACCCCGCCGAGGGACGCTGCTGCGTCGTCATCTACTCGCCCTGACACGTGACGGTGCAAGGCGAGCGTGGTCGCCGACAACCACCCGCCCAGCCAATCGTCTGTTCGCTCAACGGAAGCCGCATGGAACTGCTTCATGATGCCTGAGCTCAGCATGTCGGCCATGTCGAGGATGTGGAGATGGATCGTCGTGCAGGTGACGCTCGCCGGGGCGCTCCCAGCGAGACCCGGTGTCTGACCAGGAGGTCGATGATGAGCAGCGTGCCTTTCACCGACGGGCCTGATGCCCGCACCAGCTCGACCGTCCGCGTGCTGCGACGTTGGGAAGAAAGCGGCGGGTCGTGGCGCGTCATCTCACGATCGGCCGGGCGCATGGAGATTTCGCTGCTCACGTGCGACGCAGGTTCGGAGATGGACCGGCTGACGTCGGGCGACCCAGAGCTACTGGACTATGTCGGGACCAGAGACGGCAGCGGCTAGACCCGTCCGTAGCTCCTCGCAACAAGGGCGGACGGCTCGCCCCGCCGACGAAGACCACCAGGAGGTCCACGAGCGAACCGGGCGGCACGACGACGACCTGCTTGACGCACGTGGTCGCGTGGTTGACGTGTCTTGCCCGGCCGTGCTTCGGTGGGAATGTCGTCCGCGAGCTTGGTCAGGTGCTGCCCCGGTGCCTGTTCCGCCGTCGGACCCGCACGTCGATCACCGTCGCCGGAACAGGCCGCGTCGGGCAGCTGGCGGAGGTTTCGGATCAGTGGTCAGCACGACAAACGCCTCGTCGTCCTGGTCGAAGTGGGCTACGTCGTGGCGGAAGCCCGTCTCCGCCTCGATCACATCGACGGGCACGTCGAACACGTAGTCCACGTCGTGGTCTTCCTGCGCCTGCCGCTGTGCCCCGCTGAGCAGGCGTGCCGCTGTCGCCGGGGGCGCACCGGTCTTCCGCAGCTGCTGGCCGTCACCGTCGTCGGACTCGTGGCTCAGTGACCACTGCTGCACCCCCTCGACCCAGCACGATGCGCTCGAGGCCATCACGTGCTCCTCGACGAGGATCTGGTGCACCGTGGCAACAGCGGAGAGATCCTCGTAGTCGGTTTCGCTGATCGCGCCGTGCGGGTCGGTCACCAGAACCCGGCCATCCGGGAGGACGGCCAGGGACGCGGAGGGCGAGCGGCTGCTGACGGTGGCGTCCTCCTCGGTCAACCGCTCGGGACCCAGGGTGCAGTGCAACCTGTGCGCGACCTCCTCCGGCGTCAGGCCCCCCACAATCAGGTTGTTGACCGACCACCCCATGTGACGTCCCCTCGTTCAGCCGACCTCTGCCCCGTGCCGGACGTGCGTCAGGCTAGACGGGACAGCCGCGGCGGGTCGTCGCGCAGCAGATTCTCTAGCACCGGACCGGCAACCGCCGCGACCTGGCGGGCTGCTCTGATCTGCTGGCGTCGCCACGGTGTCCTGGCCCGCAGGTGGCACTCGAACAGTCCGACCACCCGTGATCGCGACCGGACCGGCACCATGAGCAGTGACCCGACACCGTCCTCGCGCATCCAGAGCGACTCTGCGAGATCGGCGGTCGCGGTGCCGAGCACGACCTGCTCGGCTACGTCCTCGGTGAGGACCCGCCGCGTCAACGGCAGCTGGTCGAGGTAGTAGCACACGCCTTTGAACCGTTCCGCCGAGTCCTGCACCGCCTCGACGAATCGCCCGTCGGGATCGAGGTAGGACAGCTCGACGGCGTCCGCACCGATGGCCGGCGCGATGTCAGACAGCGTCCGGGCCAGCGCGGGAAGGTCGTCAGCGGCGGCCACCGCCATCAGTGCCGACACGAGCGCGCCGGCTCCGCTGAGGTCCTCGTCGCGCACCGCACGGGACAGGGCTGCTGCGCAGTCGTCGGCGGCAGCCTGTGACACCGGGACGAAGGTGCTGGCGGGTCGACCTACGTACCACCCCTGACCCTGGGCCACGTCCAGGTCGGCCAGGACGAACAGCTCGGCGGGGGTCTCGATGCCCTCCGCACAGACGCGCGCCCCGATGCGATGCGCGAATCGGACCACGGCATCGGCAAGCGCTGCCAGCGCCGGTTCCCGGTCGATGGTGCTGACCAGAGACCGGTCCAGCTTGAGGACGTCGGGCCTGATCGTCATCACCCGCTGCAGCCCCGCGTAACCCTCGCCCACGTCGTCGACGGCGATGGACGCGCCGCGCTCGCGGAGCAACGTGAGGCGGCGCTGCAGCACGACAGGGTCGGCTACCTCCTCGTGCTCGGTCACCTCGACCTGGATGCCCGTGAGGTCCGCGGGCAACCTCTCCGGCAGACGCACGTCGCACATGGTGGAGGGGCTGAGGTTCACCGACAGCGTCGTCTGCGACGGTCGGGTCTCCGCGCTGGCGAGCGCTCGATCCAGGGCCAGCAGCTCTAGGGCGAAGCCTCGACCCGCGTGGTGGGCGCCGGCGAAGACCTCATCGACCGGAACGCCATCGAGATGAGGGAAGCGGGACAGGGCTTCATAGCCGGTCGCCAGGCCGCTGGCCAGGTCGATGATCGGCTGGAACACTGCCACCGGGTCGCCCTCGATGAGGGCCGCGTCGAGAGCGGTGAGGAACCGCTGGCGGGCCGCAGCAGAGTCGGTGCCGATGGCACGGGGTCCGGGTCGCAGCACCCGCACAGCATGCGCCCTCCGGCGCCGGGCAGGATGATGTCCACGCATCCCGCCGATGAAAGGTCTGTCCAGATGGTGCACGAGGTCCAGGGAGTCGTCGCTCGCGCCAAGGGCGCGCCCGTGTCGCTGGAGACGATCCTGGTGCCCGACCCGGGTCCGGGCGAGGCGTTGGTCCAGGTGCAGGCGTGCGGGGTCTGTCACACCGACCTGCACTACCGCGAGGGCGGCATCAACGACGACTTCCCGTTCCTGCTCGGGCACGAGGCGGCCGGTGTGGTCGAGGCCGTGGGCGCCGGGGTGACCGAGGTGGCCCCCGGTGACTTCGTGGTGCTCAACTGGCGAGCGGTCTGCGGTCAGTGCCGGGCCTGCCGCAAAGGCAAGCCGTGGTACTGCTTCGCCACCCACAACGCGACCCAGAAGATGACCCTGGCCGACGGCACCGTGCTCAGCCCGGCGCTCGGCATCGGGGCCTTCGTCGAGAAGACGCTCGTCGCTGCGGGGCAGTGCACCAAGGTCGACCCGGCGGCGCCGGCGACAGCAGCCGGACTGCTGGGCTGCGGTGTCATGGCCGGCTTCGGCGCGGCGGTCAACACCGGGGGAGTGGGCCGGGGCGACACGGTGGCGGTCATCGGCTGCGGCGGAGTCGGCAACGCCGCTGTCGCGGGTGCGCGGGTGGCCGGCGCGACGACGATCGTGGCGGTCGACGTCGATGACCGCAAGCTCGAGCGGGCCCGCAGCTTCGGGGCGACGCACACCGTGAACGGTCGCACCGAGGACGTCGTCGCACGCATCCGGGAGCTCACCGGTGGGTTCGGTGCCGACGTGGTGGTCGAGGCGGTCGGGCGCCCGGAGACCTACCTGCAGGCGTTCTACGCCCGCGACCTCGCAGGCACGGTCGTCCTGGTCGGCGTCCCCACACCGGAGCTCACCGTCGAGCTACCGATGATCGAGATCTTTGGTCGTGGTGGCGCCCTCAAGTCCAGCTGGTACGGCGATTGCCTGCCCAGTCGCGACTTCCCCATGCTCATCGACCTGTACCGGCAGGGGCGATTCGACCTCGACGCATTCGTGTCGGAGACGATCGGCCTCGGTGACATCGAGGCAGCGTTCGACAAGATGCACCATGGCGAGGTCCTGCGATCGGTCGTGGTCCTATGACCGCCGACCTCGTCAGGGTCGAGCACCTCGTCACCTCCGGCACGTTCGCCCTCGACGGCGGCGAGTGGCAGGTCGACAACAACGTCTGGCTGCTGGGCGACGACGACGAGGTCATCGTCATCGACGCGGCTCACGACGCCGCCGCGATCCTGGCAGCGGTCGGGTCCCGCCGGGTCGTGGCGGTCGTCTGCCCCCACGGCCACAACGACCACGTCAACGCTGCGGTCGAGGTGGCTGCTGACGCCAACGCGGAGATCGCGCTGCACTCCGCCGACCTCATGCTCTGGCAGCAGGAGTACCCCGGCCTCTCGCCCGACATCGACCTGGCCGATGGCGGTTCGTTCCAGGTCGGCGGCAGTGCCGTCCTTGTCCTGCACACACCGGGTCACTCGCCCGGCGCTGTGTCGCTGCACGTCCCTGATCTCGGCGTCCTGTTCTCCGGCGACACCCTGTTCCAGGGTGGGCCTGGTGCCACCGGGCGGTCCTTCAGCGACTTTCCGACCATCATCGACTCGATCCGTACCCAGTTGCTGTCGCTGCCGGCGGTGACCGTCGTGCACCCCGGGCACGGTGCTGACACGACGATCGGCGCTGAGTCTCCGCACTTGCAGGAGTGGATCGACCGTGGCCACTGAGCCGTCGATCTTCCATCTCGCGCTGCGCAGCGACTGGGAGTCTGCGATGGCCACCGGGGACTACCGGGTGTCCACCCGCGGCCGGTCTTTGGAGCAAGAAGGTTACCTGCACGCGTCCTTCGCCCACCAGGTCGATAGGGTCCGACGGCGATACTACGCCGACGTCACGCAGCCGCTGGTGCTGCTCGAGGTCGACCGCGCGTTGACCGGCGTACCCGTCGTGGACGAAGTGCCGGACGGTGGCAACGAGGCCTACCCGCACGTGTACGGGCCGTTGCCCGTGACCGCGGTGGTCGCGGTGCACGACGTGGTCTGACGACGTCAAGCGGGGCGCAGTGACGGAGTGCGGCAACCGGTGGGTCAGCTGAGACCGGCGAAGGCCTTGCCCAGGATGGTCAGGCCCTCGTCGAGCAGGTGGTCGGGCATCACTAGCGGCGGCAGCAGCCGCAGCACGTTGCCGTAGGTGCCGCAGGTCAGCACGACCAGCCCGTCGGCGTGGCAGGCCTTGGCCACCGCGCCGGCGGCGGCCGCGTCGGGCTCGAGGGTGCCGGGCTTGGTCAGCTCCACCGCGACCATCGCGCCGCGACCACGCACGTCACCGATGACCCCGTGGGTGTCGGCGAGCTCGCGCAGACCATGAGTGAGGGTCTCGCCGATGGCGCGCGCCTTGGCACACAGGTCCAGGGTCTCCATCGTCTCGATGCTGCCCAGCGCCGCTGCGCAGGCGACCGGGTTGCCGCCGTAGGTGCCACCGAGGCCACCCACGTGCGGCGCGTCCATGATCTCGGCGCGGCCGGTGACCGCCGCCAGCGGCAGGCCACCGGCGATGCCCTTGGCGGTGGTGACCAGGTCGGGCACGACCCCCTCGTGGTCGCAGGCGAACCAGTCACCGGTGCGTGCGAAGCCGGACTGGATCTCGTCGGCGACGAAGACGGCGCCCTTGTCGGTGCACCAGGCGGCAAGCGCCGCGAGGAACCCCGGTGCCGGCACGATGAAGCCGCCCTCGCCCTGCACCGGCTCGATGACGATGCAGGCCACGTTGTCGGCACCGACCTGCTTGTCGATCATGTCCAGTGCCCGCGCGGCGGCCTGCTCGCCGGTCATGCCGGCCGGGTCGCGGAAGGGGTAGGACATCGGCACTCGGTAGACCTCGGGGGCGAACGGGCCGAACGAGTGCTTGTAGGGCATGTTCTTGGCGGTCAGCGCCATCGTCAGGTTGGTGCGCCCGTGGTAGCCGTGGTCGAACACCACGACGGCCTGGCGCCTGGTGTGGGCATGGGCGATCTTGACGGCGTTCTCGACCGCCTCGGCACCGGAGTTGAACAGCGCCGAGCGCTTGTCGTGGTCACCGGGGGTGAGCCGGGCCAGGGCCTCGCACACCTCGACGTAGCCCTCGTACGGCGTGACCATGAAGCAGGTGTGCGTGAACCGTGCGACCTGTTCCTGTACCCGGCGTACGACGGCATCAGCGGCGTTGCCCACGCTGGTGACCGCGATGCCAGAGCCGAAGTCGATGAGGGAGTTGCCGTCGACGTCGACGAGCACCCCGCCACCTGCGCGGTCGATGAATACCGGCAGTGTCGTGCCGACGCCCTTGGCCACCACGGCGCTGCGGCGGGCCATCAGCTCGGTCGAGCGCGGCCCGGGCACTGCGGTGACCAGACGACGTTCCTGGGGGAGAGCGGGGCCGCCGGGCCGCGAGGGCGCGAGATCAGTCATGTGCCAGAGGATATCCGCGGTGTCGACAGCTCGCGGGCCATGTCGGCGAGCATCAGCTCGAACATGGGTTCCGGGTCGCCCAGCGCGAAGCCGAGGTGGCCGAACACCTCGACGGTGACAGCGCCGTAGAGCCGGACCCAGCCACTGAGAAAGGCCGCAAGGACACCCAACGGCAGCACGTCACCGACGTACGCCGAGAAGCGCTGCAGCTGCGCCACCAGATCAGGCGGGAGGTCGGTGATGTCGCGCACCGCGAAGGGCTGCTGGTGCCAGATCTCGGCGAACAGGCCGAGGAAGACGACACCGAAGGAGAGGTCGCCCTTCCTGTCGCCGTCGACGCTGCCCGGTGAAATGGTCGGTGGCATGGTCGGTGGCATGGTCGGACCGGCCCCTGCCGAGGCGAAGACCAGCTGGAACTCCTCGCGGTGGCCGAGGGCCCAGGTGCGGAAGGCGCGACAGGTAGCGCCCAGGCGGCCGAGCGGGTCCCCTAACGGCACGGTGTCGCGGCCGGTGCTCAGTGCGGCCGTCAGCTCCTCGAGCACGTCGGCGCAGACCGCACCGACGAGATCCTCATGACTCCCGAAGTAGCGGTAGAGCGCCGGTGCCGTCAAGCCCATGTCGCGGGCGATGGCCCGCAGCGTCAGGGCCGCCGGGCCGGCGGCCACCAGCCGGGCTCGCGCCGTGGCTTTGATCTCCGCGCTGGTGGCGTCGCGGGTGCGGGTCCGTCGGTCCGGTCCGGTGGTCTGCGCGGGCATCGGTCACCTCAGCTCTCTGGACGGGATCGGCCCACCCCCTTGACAGTGGTGAACAGTGTCAGCATAGTAAACGATGTTCACAACAGCGACCACCGTTCGCAGCATAGAGGAGACCTCGCCATGTTCGATCGCCTTGGCAGCCTTGCGTTCCGTCGGGCCCGGCTGGTGCTGGCACTGGCCGGGGTGGTGCTGGCCGTCGGGGGGCTGTGGGGCACCGGGGTGTTCGGTCACATGACGTCCGGCGGGTTCGACACCCCGGGCAGCGAGTCGGCGAAGGCGCTCGCGCGCACCGAGGCCAGCGTCGGACGCAGCGACGCCGACGTGGTCCTGCTCTACCGCAGCGGCCGCCGCTCGGTCGACGACGCAGCCTTCCGGGATGCGGTGGCCACCCACCTGGCGTCGCTGCCCCCGGCCCAGGTGCTGTCCGCCACGTCGTACTGGACCGCGGGTCCGGCCGCACCGCGGTTCGTCTCCCAGGACCGGCGGTCCACCTTCGCGGTGCTGCACCTGCGGGCCGACAACGACGCCGAGCTGATGACGGCCTACCACGACGTCGAACCCGCCCTGCGCGACGTGCCCGCCGGTCTCACCGTCCAGCTCGGTGGCTCGGCGGCCATCAGCGCCGACATCACCGACCAGGTGGGCGCCGACATCGGCCGGGCCGAGGCTCTCTCGCTGCCGGTGGTGATGGTGCTGCTCATCCTCATCTTCGGCGGCCTCACCGCGGCCAGCCTGCCGCTGGCGATCGGGGGGCTGGCGATCCTCGGGGCGTTCACCGCGCTGCGGCTGCTGACGCTGGCCACGACCGTGTCGATCTTCGCGGTCAACATCGTCACGATGCTCGGGCTGGGCCTTGCCATCGACTACGCGCTGTTCATCGTCAGCCGCTTCCGCGAGGAGGTGCGGACCGGGCACGACACCGAGACCGCGCTGCGCATCACCATGCGGACGGCTGGTCGCACCGTGGCATTCTCCGGGCTGACCGTCGCGATCTCGCTGGGATCGCTGCTGTTCTTCCCGCAGGTGTTCCTGCGGTCGATGGGCTTCGGGGGCATGGCCGCGGTGCTGGTCGCGATGGTGGCGGCGCTGACAGTGCTGCCGGCTCTGCTCGCCGTGCTCGGGCCACGGGTCGACTCGCTGCGCGTCCCGCTGCCAAAGATCCTTCGTGCGCGGCTGCACCAGACGCGCCGCACGAGTGGTGTGTCGGCGCACAGTCGGGGTGATGTCGGGGCCTGGGCGCGGGTCGCGCGCAGCGTGATGCGCCGCCCGATCGTCTATGTCGCCGTGCTGGTGCCGCTGCTGCTGGCGGTCGGCAGCCCGTTCCTGCGGGTCGACTTCGGTGGCATCGACAGCCGGGCGCTGCCCAGCGGCACCGAGAGCCGGGTCGTGGCCGAGTCCCTGGCCGCCGCCTTCACCGGCGCCGGCACGACCACCATCGACCCGCTGGTCACCTTCGCCGGCAACACGGTCGACACCCCCGCCCTGACGGCGTACGCCGATCGGCTCAAGACCCTCCCCGGCGTGCGGTCGGTCGAGGTGACCGCGACCCGCGGCGGGACCGCCTTGCTCACCGTGCGGCACGACTACCTCGGGCTGTCGAGCCAGGCCCGCACCCTGGTCGGCCAGGTCCGCGCAACCCCGGCACCCGACGGGGCGCAGGTGCTCGTCGGTGGCCGGGCGGCCGACCTGCGCGACCTGCTGCACAACCTCGGGTCGATCCTGCCGCTGATGGCGCTGTTCGTGGTCGGGGTCACGCTGGTGCTGCTGTTCCTCGCATTCGGGTCGGTGGTGCTGCCGTTGAAGGCGGTGGTGATGAACGTGTTGTCGCTCTCGGCGTCCTTCGGTGCCGTGGTCTGGATCTTCCAGGACGGCCACCTGTCGTCGCTGCTCGGCTTCACCACCACCGGCACGGTCGAGGCGACCCAGCCGATCCTCATGCTGGCCATGGCGTTCGGCTTGTCGATGGACTACGAGGTGTTCCTGCTGTCACGAATCCGCGAGCAGTGGGACCGCACGGGCGACAACACGACGGCGGTGGCCACCGGTCTGCAACGCACCGGGCGCATCATCACGAGTGCGGCGCTGCTGCTGGTCGTGGTGATCGGCGCCTTCGCCACCTCCGGCATCGTCTTCATCAAGATGATCGGCGTCGGCATGGTCATCGCGATCGTCATCGACGCCACCTTGGTGCGGGCGCTGCTGGTGCCGGCCACGATGCGGCTGCTGGGCCGGGCCAACTGGTGGGCGCCGGCACCGCTGGCCCGCTGGTGGGACCGGCACGGCCTGCGCGAGCACGACGAGATCGTGCTGCCGCAGGACCGGGAGCTGACCTCGGCCTGAGGCAGAGGCCCGCAGCGACGTGGACCGGCGAGGTGACCCGACACGCGGGACCTGGCCGGTCCACCTCCCGTGGGTGGGGGAGACTGACGGGGTGAGCGGGCTGGTGAGACGTGACGTGGTGGTGCTGGGCTCGACCGGATCGGTCGGCAGCCAGGCGCTGCAGGTCTGCGCCGCGGCCCCGGACCGGTTCCGCGTGGTCGGCCTGGCAGCGGGCGGCAACGACGTGGCGCTGCTGGCACGGCAGGCTCTGGAGCTGCAGGTCGAGGTCGTTGCCGTGGCGCGCGCCAGTGTCGCCCAAGACCTGCAGCTGGCGTTCTACGCCGCGGCCAAGGCCGGTGGCTACTCGGCCGGCGCGCACCCGGTGCCCAAGATCCTGGCCGGCCCGGAGGCCGCAGCCGAGCTGGCTCGTTGGCCTTGCGACGTCGTGCTCAACGCCATCACCGGCTCGATCGGGCTGGCCCCGACCCTGGCTGCGCTCGAGGAGGGGCACACGGTCGCGCTGGCCAACAAGGAGTCGCTGGTCGCGGGCGGCCCTCTGGTGCGCGCGGCCATGACCCGCCGGGACCAGATCGTGCCGCTGGACTCCGAGCACTCGGCGTTGGCCCAGTGCCTGCGCGGTGGGGCCGCGCACGAGGTCGCGCGGCTGGTGCTGACCGCCAGCGGCGGGCCGTTCCGCGGCCGGAGCCGTGCCGAGCTGGCCGACGTCACCGTCGAGCAGGCTCTCGCCCACCCGACGTGGGCGATGGGACCGGTGGTCACGATCAACTCCGCCACCATGGTCAACAAGGGGCTCGAGGTGCTCGAGGCGCACCTGCTCTTCGACATCCCGTTGGACCGCGTCGACGTCGTCGTACACCCACAGTCGGTGGTGCACTCCATGGTCGAGTACGTCGACGGGTCCACCCTTGCCCAGGTAAGCCCGCCGGACATGCGGCTGCCGATCGCGGTCGGGCTCGCGTGGCCCGACCGGGTGCCCGGCGCTGCCCCCGCGTGCGACTGGTCGACCGCCGCCACCTGGGAGTTCCTCCCGCTGGACGATCAGGCGTTCCCCGCGGTGCGGCTCGCTCGGGCCGCTGGCGCTGCAGCCGGGGCCGCGCCGGCGGTCTTCAACGCCGCCAACGAGGTGGCCGTGGCGGCGTTCCTCGACCACCGCCTCGCGTTCACCGGCATCGTCGAGACGCTTGAGCAGGTGGTCGCCGAGCACGTGGCCCGGGTCGATGCTGGTCATGCGGTCAGGAACCTCTCGACACCTGCCGATGTTGTGGAGGCAGAGACCTGGGCCCGCGGCCGGGCCACCGAGCTGACCCGAGGAGAGCACGACTGATGAGCTTTTGGTCCGGCGTCCTCATCTTCGCCCTCGGCATCCTGGCGTCGGTCTGCCTGCACGAGGCCGGCCACCTGGTCACGGCCAAGAGCTTCGGCATGAAGGCCACCCAGTACTTCGCGGGGTTCGGCCCGACGGTGTTCTCCTTCCGCCGCGGCGAGACGGAGTACGGCCTCAAAGCCGTCCCGCTCGGCGGCTTCGTCAAGATCATCGGCATGACGCCGCTGGAGACCGTGCCGCCGGAGGATGAGGCCCGCAGCTTCTGGCGGTTCCCGCTCTGGCAGCGGACCGTGGTGCTGGTGGCCGGGTCCGCGACGCACTTCGTGCTCGCGATCCTCGTGTTCTACGCGACTGCGCTGACGACCGGACTGCCCAACGCGGCTGCCGCCAGCTTCGACCCGCTGACAGCGGCTCCCGTCATCGGTGCGATCGCCCCGTGCGTCGTGCCGGGCTACGACGTCGACAAGCAGGGCTACCTGCGTGACTGCAGGGTCGGCGACCCGGCAGCGCCCGCCCGGCTGGCCGGACTGCGGGCCGGTGACCGCATTCTCTCGGTCGGGGGCGCCGCCGTGACGACGTACGGCGACGTGGTCAAGCGGGTCCGCGCGACCCCGCCGGGGCCGGTGCCCGTGACCTACCGCCGGCATGGGCAGGAGCTCAGCACCCTCGTGACCCTGGTCGCGACCCAGCGACACGGCATCAATGACACGACGGGCAAGGGTCCGCTGAAGACCGTGTCGGCCATCGGCATCCAGGTGCGTTCACCGAAGGGCCTGATCCACTACGGGCCGGGCGCTGCGGTCGGCGCCTCGACGTCGTTCCTGGGCAGCACGGTCAAGCAGACCTTCTCGGCGGTCGGCCAGTTCCCGTCGAAGATCCCCAAGCTGGTGGACGCGATCGGTGGCGCCAAGCGGGACACCGCGACCCCGATCAGTGTGGTCGGTGCCAGCCGGTTGGGCGGCGAGGCGATCCAGCTGGGTGAGCCGATCTTCTTCCTGCTGCTGCTCGGCGGGCTCAACGTGTTCATCGGTGTCTTCAACCTGTTCCCTCTTCTGCCGTTGGACGGCGGCCACGTGGCGATCGCCTGGTTCGAGCGGGTGCGGGCCTGGCTCGCGGCCCGACGCGGTCGCCCCGACCCGGGTCGGGTGGACTACAACCGGCTGCTGCCCGCGACGTACCTGGTGATCGCGGTGTTCGCCGGGGTGACGGTGCTCACCCTGGCCGCCGACATCGTGAACCCGATCACGCTGCAGTAAGCGGGCAGGGAGCCGGCGTGGGAGCGATACTGGAAGCGTGACCATCAACCTCGGCATGCCCGAGACGCCTCCCCGCCCGCTCGCGACCCGCCGGGTGTCCCGGCAGATCGACGTGGGCGGTGTGCTGGTCGGTGGCGACGCCCCCGTCTCGGTGCAGTCGATGACGACCACCCCGACGACCGACATCAACGCGACACTGCAGCAGATCGCCGAGCTGACCGCGACGGGCTGTCAGATCGTGCGGGTCGCCTGCCCGACCCAGGACGACGCCGACGCGCTCGCGGTCATCGCGAAGAAGTCGCAGATCCCGGTGATCGCCGACATCCACTTCCAGCCGAAGTATGTCTTCGCAGCGATCGACGCCGGGTGTGCCGCCGTCCGGGTCAATCCGGGCAACATCAAGGCGTTCGACGGCAAGGTCAAGGAGATCGCGGACGCCGCCAATGCGGCCCGCGTGCCTATCCGGATCGGGGTCAACGCCGGGTCGCTGGACAAGCGGCTGCTGGCGAAGTACGGCAAGGCCACACCCGAGGCGCTGGTCGAGTCGGCGCTGTGGGAGTGCTCGCTGTTCGAGGAGCACGGCTTCCGCGACATCAAGATCTCCGTGAAGCACAACGACCCCGTGGTGATGGTCAACGCCTACCGGCTGCTCGCGCAGCAGTGCGACTACCCGCTGCACCTCGGAGTGACCGAGGCAGGCCCGGCGTTCCAGGGCACCATCAAGTCGGCCGTCGCGTTCGGTGCGCTGCTGGCCGAGGGCATCGGCGACACGATCCGGGTGTCGCTCTCGGCGCCGCCGGTCGAGGAGGTCAAGGTCGGCAACCAGATCCTCGAGTCGCTCGGGCTCAAGCAGCGCGGCCTCGAGATCGTGTCCTTCCCGTCGTGCGGGCGGGCCCAGGTCGACGTCTACACGTTGGCCGACCAGGTGACCGCCGGTCTCGAGGGTCTCACCGTGCCGCTGCGGGTCGCCGTCATGGGCTGCGTCGTCAACGGTCCCGGCGAGGCGCGCGAGGCCGACCTCGGGGTGGCGTCGGGCAACGGCAAGGGGCAGATCTTCGTCAGAGGCGAGGTCATCAAGACCGTGCCCGAGTCGATGATCGTCGAGACACTCATCGAGGAAGCGATGCGGATCGCTGAGCAGATGGAGTCCGAGGGCGTAGCCTCTGGCCAGCCTGCGGTGAGCGTCTCCTAGAACGCGACCCGGCGCGGGCCAAGGGCGCTGGAGAAAGGGGCCGCACGTGTTGCGCAGCACGTCGCTGCACGTCCTGCGGCCCGACGACCTCGCGGCCGTGGACGACATCCTTTCCCGCGACCCGGTGGCGGACGTCTTCGTGGCCTCGCGGGTGGAGGCGGTAGGGCTCGACCCGTCCCGACTGGGCGGCGAGATGTGGGGCTTCGCGGTCGACGGCCGTCTCGAGTCCCTGTGTCATGCCGGGGCCAACCTGGTGCCGGTCCAGGCCGGGCCCGAGGCCGTGGCGGCCTTCGCCGACCGGGCTCGCCGGCAGGGTCGGCGCTGCGCGTCGATCGTGGGCGAGCGCGATGCCGTCGCCGGGCTCTGGGCCGAGCTGGAACCGACGTGGGGCAGGGCGCGCGACGTGCGCGACCCGCAGCCGCTGATGGCGCTGACCGGTCCGCCGGCCGTGGCACCCGACCCGCTGGTCCGCCGGGTACGCCCGGACGAGATCGACCTCCTGGTGCCGGCCTGCATCGCGATGTTCACCGAGGAGGTGGGCGTCTCACCGCTGGGTGCTGACGGCGGGGCGTCGTACCGGATGCGGGTGGCTGAGCTCGTACGCCTCGGCCATGCGTTCGCCCGCATCGAGGACGGGCGCGTGGTCTTCAAGGCCGAGATCGGCTCAGTGAGCTCGACCGCCTGTCAGGTGCAGGGTGTGTGGGTGCCCCCTGACCTGCGCGGCCGGGGTCTCGCGGCGCCCGGCATGGCTGCGGTGGCGGTCCTTGCTGCGGTCGAGGTGGCCCCGATCGTCAGCCTCTACGTCAACGACTTCAACGCGGCGGCTCGGGCGACGTATCGACGGGTGGGGTTCACCGACGTCGGCGCCTTCATGTCCGTCCTCTTCTGAGCCAGGGTTCTCGGCGGACATAGCGAGTACGCTATGTCCATGAGGACAGCGGCCCGTGCTCGTCAGCCCGCTACTGCTGCGCGGCCGGCGTCGCCGCGACGGCCGCGGCACCTGCTGGCCAACGACCTGGTCCGGGAGGCGCGCAAGCGGGCCGGCCTGACCCAACGGGAGCTGGCTGAGCGAACCGGGACCACCCAGTCGGCCATCGCGCGGCTCGAGAACGGCGGCACTGCGCCCAGCCTCGAGCTGGTGCTGGCGCTGGTGCGGGCCTGCGACCTCGATCTGGATGTTTCTCTGGTCGAGCGCGACGACGCAGACTGGTGGCAGGCAGGCGCCGTGGCGGCGATGACGCCGGAACAGCGGGTCCGCCGCCATGAGCGGGTGGCCCGGCAGCTGGTTGAGTTCCGCCGTGCCGGGGAGCGGGGGCGTCACGGAGCTGCCTGAACTCGACGGCGGCGCGATCCTCAGCGTGCTCGATCGGCACAAGGTCGCATTCGTCCTCATCGGCGGTTTCGCGGCGATCGTGCACGGGTCGCCGTTCCCGACCGAGGACATCGACCTCACCCCGGAGCGGTCGGCCGACAACCTGGCTCGGCTCTCGGACGCCTTGCGTGAGCTGAACGCGCGAGTGCGTGCCCACGGCGTCGACGAACCGTTGCCCTTCAACCACGACGCCACGAGCCTCGGCGACGTCGGCGTGTGGAACCTCGTCACGACGCATGGGATCCTCGGCATCTCTTTCGTCCCGACCGGCACAAGCGGCTACCCCGATCTCGTCAAGGACTCGTCAGCCGAGACCATCTTCGGGGTGGTCGTTCACGTAGCCAGCCTCGCTGACATCATCCGCAGCAAGCAGGCCGCCAACCGGCTCAAGGACCAACGCGTCCTGCCCACCCTCCGCGAGCTGCTCGCTCGCCGGCTGGAGAACCCCGGCCCCGCGCCGGACTGAAACTCAGGTCCGCAAACGGAGTACCACTCGATATCCTCGGCGGTCTGCCCGCCGCTAGCTTCCCGACGAACGGACACCCTGTGCTGCTGCGCATGTCGACGCTGTTCCTGCGGACCCTGCGCGAGGACCCGGCCGACGCCGAGGTGCCGAGCCACCGGCTGCTGGTGCGGGCCGGCTACATCCGGCGAGCGGCGCCCGGTGGCTACACCTGGCTGCCGCTGGGCTGGCGGGTGCTGCGCAAGATCGAGGCGATCATCCGCGACGAGATGGACGCGATGGGCGCCCACGAGGTGCACTTCCCCGCGCTGCTGCCCCGCGAGCCGTACGAGAAGAGCAACCGCTGGACGGAGTACGGCGACGACCTCTTCCGGCTCCAGGACCGAAAGGGCGCCGACTTCCTGCTCGGCCCGACCCACGAAGAGCTCTTCACCTTGCTGGTGAAGGACCTCTACTCCTCCTACAAGGACCTGCCGCTCTGGCTCTACCAGATCCAGACCAAGTTCCGCGACGAGGCGCGTCCGCGCGCGGGTCTGCTGCGCGGGCGCGAGTTCGTGATGAAGGACTCCTACTCCTTCGACGTCGACGACGCCGGCCTCGACCGGTCGTACGCCGCCCACCGCGACGCCTACGTTCGCATCTTCGACCGGCTCGGCCTCGACTACGTCATCGTCTCGGCACTGTCCGGGGCGATGGGCGGCTCCAAGAGCGAGGAGTTCCTCACCCCGTGCGACATCGGCGAGGACACCTACGTGCGCTGCACGGTCTGCGACTACGCCGCCAACGTCGAGGCGCTGCGCACGTTGGTGCCACCCGCTCTGCCGTACGACGACCTTCCCGCCGCCCACGTCGAGGACACGCCTGACACACCCACGATCGACACGCTGGTCGGGCTGGCCAACGACCGCGCGGACCTGCGCCGCGGCGACCGCGACTGGACCGCCGCCGACACCCTGAAGAACGTCGTCGTCAAGCTGCGCCACCCCGACGGCAAGACCGAGGCGCTGGCCATCGGGCTGCCCGGCGACCGCGAGGTCGACCCCAAGCGGCTCGAGGCTGTCGTGCACCCCTCGGTCGTGCAGCCCTTCACGGAGGAGGACTTCCTCACCCATCCGGGTCTCGTGCGCGGATACATCGGCCCGTCCGCACTCGGCTCCGACAAGCCGGCCGGGGTGCGCTACCTGCTCGACCCGCGCGTGGTCGGGGGCACCCGCTGGATCACCGGGGCCAACGAGCCGGGTCGGCACGTGTTCGACCTGGTGGCCGGTCGCGACTTCACCGGCGACGGCACCGTCGAGGCAGCGTCGGTGCGCGAGGGTGACGCCTGCCCCAACGACGACGGTGGCACGCTGGTGACCGCCCGCGGCATCGAGATGGGTCACATCTTCCAGCTCGGTCGGAAGTTCGCCGACGCGCTCGACCTCAAGGTGCTCGACGAGCACGGCAAGCAGGTGGTCGTCACCATGGGGTCCTACGGCATCGGCCCGTCGCGGGCCGTGGCCGCGATCGCGGAGGCGACCCTTGACGACCTCGGCCTGTGCTGGCCGCGCGCCATTGCGCCGGTCGACGTGCACCTGGTAGCGACCGGCAAGGACGACGCCGTGTTCGAGGCTGCGCAGACCTTGGCCGACGACCTCGTGGCGCAGGGGCTCGATGTGCTCTTCGACGACCGGCGCGGGGTCTCGCCCGGCGTGAAGTTCAAGGACGCCGAGCTGCTCGGGATGCCGACGATCGTGGTGGTCGGCAGGTCCCTGGCCGACGGCACCATCGAGGTGCGCGACCGGCGCAGCGGCGATCGAGAGGATGTCGCCGTGGCCGACGCGACCGCCGCGGTCGTGCGCGCCTGCCGCCCATGACTGCGGTGTCTGCGGTCGAGGCGGTCGTCTTCGACTGGGGCGGCACGCTCACCCCGTGGCACACGATCGACCTGCGCGAGCAGTGGCTGCGCTATGCCGAGGTGGCCGACCCCGACCACGCCGACGAGCTGTCCGCCCGACTGCTCGGGGCTGAGGACGACGCGTGGCGGGCCGGGCGTGAGCACCGACGCTCGGCGACGCTCGACCAGATCTTCCGTGGCGTCGGAGTCGAGCCGGTGGGGGAGACGCACGACCGTGCGCTGGCGGCGTACCACGCGTTCTGGGAGCCACACACGTTCACCGACCCCGACGTGGCGCCGTTGTTCACCGCCCTGCGCGAGCGCGGCGTCAAGGTGGGGATCCTGTCCAACACCTTGTGGAGTCGCGAGCACCACGAGGACGTCTTCCGACGCGACGGTGTGCTCGACCTGATCGACGGCGCGACCTACAGCAGCGAGTTGGCATGGACCAAGCCGCACCCCGAGGCGTTCCGCACCGCGATGTCGGCGGTCGGCGTCACCGATCCTGCGCGCGTGGTGTTCGTCGGCGATCGCCCGTACGAGGACATCCACGGTGCCAAGTCCGTCGGCATGCGCGCCGTGCTCGTGCCGCACAGCGTCATCCCCGACGAGCAGAAGGGTCACGTCGAGGGCGACCCTGATGCGGTCATCTACCGCCTCGCCGACCTGCTGCCGGCGGTTGACGGGTGGCGGTCCGAGGCGGCACCCAGCGTCACGGGCTGAGAGCGCGTGCCCGGTCTGCACGACGTGCTGCTGCTGTGCGCGGCGGCGGCGTTCGCCGGCTGGGTCGATGCGGTGTCCGGCGGCGGAGGTCTGGTGCAGCTGCCGGCGCTGCTGCTGCTCCTGCCCGGAGCCGCACCCGCCGCGGTGCTCGCCACCAACAAGCTGTCCTCGATCTGCGGCACCACAGCGGCGGCCATCACCTACCAGCGCCGGGTGCGGCCGGACCTGAGGACCGCGCTGCCGATGGCCGTCATCGCACTCGCCGGTGCGGCCGGCGGAGCCCTGCTCGCCAGCCAGCTGCCGGGATCGGTCTTCCGCCCGCTCGTGCTGGTGCTGCTCGTCGCGGTCGGGACGTGGACCCTGCTCCGCCCGCGCGCCGGGACGGAGCACCTGCCGCGGCACGCGGGCCGTCGGCACCACGGCATCGCAGCGGGGGTGGGTGCGGTCATCGGCTTCTACGACGGCATCTTCGGCCCGGGCACGGGCGCGTTCCTCGTGGTCGCACTCGTCGGGCTGCTCGGCTACGGCTTCCTCCCCGCGTCGGCGACCGCCCGCATCGTCAACCTCGCGACCAACCTCGGCGCACTGATCGTCTTCGTGCCGCAGGGCGCTCCGCTGTGGCGGCTCGGCCTGGTCATGGGCGGCTGCAACGTCGCGGGCGGCTGGCTCGGCGCGCACACCGCGATCCGGCAGGGGAGCCGGTTCGTCCGGGTGGTGTTCCTCGTCGTGGTCGCCGCCCTGGTGCTCAAGCTGGGCGTCGACACCGTTACGAATTAGACATACAACGCATAGTTGACATAGACGCAACTAAACCGCTTTAGTAGCCCCATGCCGGTCCGCCGTACGACGATCAGTGACGTTGCCCGGGCGGCTGGCGTGTCGATCGGCGCGGTCTCCTTCGCGCTCAACGACCGACCCGGGGTCGCCCCGCAGACCCGGGACCGGATCCTGGCCGCCGCGCGCGAGCTGGGCTGGTCGCCGAGCCACCGCGGCCGGGCCCTCGCCGCGTCCCAGGCACTCGCCGTCGGGCTGGTGCTGGCCCGCCCGCCCGAGACCCTGGGCGCCGACCCGTTCTTCCCCGCCTTCATCGCCGGGATCGAGAGCGTGCTCTCGCCGTTGGGGCAGGCCCTGGTCCTGCAGATGGTGCCGGACCCGGCCGGCGAGCTCGACGGCTACCGCCGGCTGGCAGCCGACGGCCGGGTGGACGGGGTCTTCCTCACCGACCTGCGCACCGCGGACCCGCGCCCCGCCCTGCTGGCCGAGCTGAGACTCCCGGCGGTGCTCATCGGGCCGGACTGCTCTGCCACCGAGGACCCGTGTGTCGCCGTCGATGACCGTCCCGGCATCGCCGCCGCCGTGGAGCACCTCGTGGCGCTGGGGCACCAGGTCATCGCTCACATCGGCGGCCCCGACGAGTTCGTGCACGGACGGTCCCGGCGCAGCGCCTGGTCCGACGCTCTCGCGACTGCCGGCCTGGCCGAGGGGCCGCACGTCGAGGCCGACTTCTCCGCCCAGGGCGGCGCTGCGGCCACCAAGGTGCTGCTCGACCTCCCGCAACGACCCACCGCGATCGTCTACGGCAACGACCTGATGGCGATCGCCGGCATGGCCGTCGCGTCGGCCCGCGGGCTCGTGGTGCCACGCGACCTGTCGATCACCGGCTTCGACGACACCGAGGTCGCCGCCCACTTGCAGCCGTCACTGACGTCGGTGCGGACCGATGCCTACGGCTGGGGTGCCGCCGCCGCCGCGCGGCTGCTCGCCGCTGTCGCGGGCACCCCCGCCCCCAACCCCACCCTGCCGCCCCCGCACCTCGTCATCCGGGCATCCACCGCACCGCCACCCCAGCACCACGAAACGGAGAATTCATGAAGCGCGCCACGGCAACCATCGCCGCTGTCCTGACCCTCGCCCTCGGCACCGCCGCGTGCGGCGGAGGGGGTGGTAGCGGTTCGTCGACCTCGTCCGGCTTGACCACCAAGGGGCCGATCAAGATCTGGCTGTCCAACAACCCCGAGGAGATCGCCTGGGGCAAGGCGATGGTCGCATCGTGGAACTCCGCGCACCCCAAGGAGAAGGTCACGGCGCAGGAGATCCCGGCGGGCAAGACGTCCGAGGAGGTCATCGGCGCGGCGATCACGGCAGGCAACGCGCCGTGCCTCGTCTTCAACACCAGCCCGGCCGCTGTCCCGCAGTTCCAGAAGCAGGGCGGCCTCGTCGCACTCGACGACTTCCCCGGTGGCGCTGCCTACATCAAGGCGCGCACCGGTGCTGCAGCCACGCAGTACGTCTCCACGGACGGGAAGTTCTACCAGATGCCGTGGAAGTCCAACCCGGTAATGATCTTCTACAACAAGGACTTGCTGAAGAAGGCCGGCGTCGACCCGGCCAACCCGCCGCTTTCGACGTACGCCGACTTCCTCGCCACCAGCGACAAGATCGTGACCAGCAAGGCGGCGCAGGCCTCGATCTGGCCGGCACCCACCAGCGAGTTCTTCCAGTCGTGGTTCGACTTCTATCCCCTGTACGCCGCGGAGTCCGGCGGCAAGCAGCTGCTCGACAAGGGCAAGTCGACGTTCAACGACACGGCCGGCAAGTCCGTCGCCGGGTTCTGGTCGACGATGTACCAGAAGGGCTACGCCCCGAAGGAGAAGTACAACGGTGACTCCTTCGCCGATGGCAAGGCAGCCATGGCCATCGTCGGACCTTGGGCGGTCGCGGTCTACGGCACGAAGGTCAACTGGGGCGTTGCTCCCGTGCCGACCTCGGCCGGCATGCCGGCGGCCCAGATCCACACGTTCTCCGACGCCAAGAACGTCGCGATCTACAGCGCCTGCAAGGCCAAGGGCACCGCATGGGACGTCCTCAAGTTCGCGACCAGCAAGGCCCAGGACGGTTCGCTGCTGGACAAGACCGGGCAGATGCCGTTGCGCACCGACCTGGCGGCTGCCTACCCGGCCTACTTCTCGGCGCACCCGGAGTACACGACCTTCGCCGACCAGGCAGCCCGCACCGTCGAGGTACCCAACGTCAGCAACTCGATCGAGATCTGGCAGGACTTCCGCGACGCCTACAGCGGCGCGGTCATCTTCGGCAAGGGCACAGCCGACGCCGCGCTGAAGACCGCCGCCGACAAGGCCGACACGCTCGCGGCACAGTCGTGACAGTCGACATCCGGGTGCGGCGATGACCACCACGTCACCCTCGACGGCCATCCAGACACCGGCCAGCACGCCGACGGCGAGCCCGACCCCGCAGAAGCGGGGTCGGGTCGCCTCGATCCTCGGTCGTCAGCCGCTGGGCATCGCGTTCGCCGCGCCGTACGCCGTGTTCCTCGCGGTCGTGTTCGCCTACCCACTCGGGCTGGCGGTCTGGATCAGCTTCCACGACTACTTCTTCGCCGCACCCGGGGCCAGCGTCGCGCGGCCATTCGTCGGCTTCGCCAACTACGCGACCGCACTCTCGGACCCGGCCGTGCGGCGGTCGTTCCTCAACGTCGCCATCTTCCTGGTCATCAACGTCCCGATCACCGTAGCGCTGGCGCTGCTCCTGGCCAACGCACTGAACGCCGCCATGCGTGGCCGGACGTTCTTCAGGGTCGCCTACTACGTGCCCTACGTCAGCGCCGGCGTCGCGGTGGTGTCGGTATGGCTGTTCCTGTTCTCCAAGAACGGCATGGTCAACCAGGTGCTCGGCTCGCTGGCGCCCGATCCCTCCTGGCTGGTCAACTCCACCCTGGCCATGCCGCTGATCGCGGTGTTCGTCGCGTGGAAGCAGCTGGGCTTCTTCATCCTGCTCTATCTGGCCGCGCTGCAGAACGTGCCCAAGGAGCTCTACGAGTCGGCGCAGATGGACGGCGCCAACAAGTGGCAGCAGCTGCGCAACGTGACGATCCCGGGTGTGCGACCGGCGACCGTGCTCGTGGTCATCCTCGCCACCATCACCGGCGCGAACCTGTTCAGCGAGCCCTACCTGTTGACCAACGGCGGCGGACCCAACGGTGCGTCTGCGTCGCCGGTGCTCGTGATGTACCAGAAGGGCATCGAGCAGGGGAACCCCGATGTGGCCTCGGCAATCGGGGTCATCTTGGTCATCGCGGTCCTGCTCGTGTCGCTGCTCAACCGCCGCCTGCTCGAGAGGGACTGACATGAAGAGATTCGGCCGCGTGACGGTGCTCTCGCTGGGCGCCCTGCTCTTCCTCTTCCCGTTCTACTACATGATCATCACGTCGTTCCAGGCCAAACCCAACACCTCGCTCGCAGGCGCGTTCCCCTTCGGTGGGTGGACGCTGCAGAACTACCGCGAGATCAACGCGCGGGTCGACCTGCTGGGTTCACTGGCCAACTCCGGCATCTTCACCGGCGGCGTCATCCTCGCCACGCTGGTGTTCGGGGTCCTCGCGGGATACGCGTTGGCCCGCTTGCACTTCCGCGGTCAGGGCACGCTGTTCTCGTTGATGCTGCTGGTGCAGCTCGTGCCCTTCCAGCTGCTCATCATCCCGCTGTACGTCATGATCGTGCGCAGCTACGGGCTCGCCGACTCCTACCTCGGCATGATCCTGCCGTTCGCGATCAACTCCACCGCCGTCTTCGTCTTCCGGCAGTTCTTCCTGCAGCTGCCCGAGGACCTGTTTGCCGCCGCGCGCATCGACGGCGCGGGTGAGCTGCGAGTGCTGTGGTCGATTGCGCTGCCCCTGGTGCGACCAGCGATGGTGACCGCGGTCCTGTTGACCTTCATCGGTCCGTGGAACGAGTTCCTCTGGCCGTTCCTGGTCACCAAGAACGCGAACATGCAGCCGCTGGCTGTGTCGCTGGCCAACTACCTGTCCAATATCGCCGGCCGGGCCGCCAACCCGTACGGAGCGACCCTCGCGGGAGCCGTCGTGCTGGCTGCTCCCGCAGTCGCCCTGTTCGTGGCCTTCCAGCGGCACTTCACCTCGTCCGACCTGGGGTCGGGCGTGAAGGGGTGACTGTGCCCGGCCAGCTCACCACCACCGTCCCCTACACGCTGACCCGGCTCGGCGTCGTGATGTCACCAACGCCTGGCGACCCGATGGAGGAGCTGGGGGTCCTCAACCCGGCCAGCGGTCGCGACCCGGAAGGACGGCTGTTCCTGCTGCCGCGGCTGGTCGCGGCCGGCAACGTCTCGCGGGTCGGCCTCGCCGAGGTCGTGCTGTCCGACGGTGCGCCGGTCGGGGTCGTTCGTCGCGGCATCCTTCTTGCGCCCGACGAAGGCTGGGAGCGCGGCGCCAGCAACGCCGGTGTCGAGGACCCGCGCACCACGTGGGTGCCCTCGCTCGGACGACACCTGATGACCTACGTCGCCTTCGGCCCGCTTGGGCCGCGGCTGGCTCTCGCCGTGTCGGAGGACCTGCACCAGTGGCGGCGGCTGGGTCCGGTGCAGTTTGCCTACGAGCCCGGTCTCGACACCGATCTGTGCATGTTCCCGAACAAGGACGCGGTGTTCTTCCCTGAGCCGGTGCCCGACCCGACCGGCCGGCCGTCGTACGCCATGTTGCATCGACCGATGTGGGACCTCGGCTGGTTCCGCCCGGGCGAGACCGTTCATCTGCCCGCGGGTGTCACCGACCCACGGCCCGGCATCTGGATCTCCTACGTTCCGGTGGACGAGGTGGCGGCCGACATCCGCGCCCTTGTGCACCCGCGTGGCCACCGGTGCGTCGCGTTGCCCGAGCACCCCTACGAGGAGCTGAAGATCGGGGCCGGACCGCCACCGCTGCGGGTCGACGAGGGTTGGCTGCTCATCCATCACGGTGTCACCGGCGAGGCACCGGTCGGCTTCGACCCGACGACCCAGAAGGTCGAGTACTCCGCCGGCGCGATGCTGCTCGACCCGGCCGACCCGTCGCGGGTGCTGGCGCGCACGAGTGAGTCGATCCTCGCGCCGGAGACCGACGACGAGCGGCAGGGGACCGTGCCCAACGTGGTCTTCCCGACCGCGGTGGAAGAGGTCGACGGCGTGCGCTACGTGTTCTACGGCATGGCCGACTCGCAGATCGGCGTGGCGAGGCTTGAGCACCTGTGAGCGCCGACCTCCGGCTCGGCCTTGTCGGGGCGGGCCGCTTCGCCACCTTCCTCGCAGCTGTGGTGGCGGCGGTCGACGGGCTGCGACTGGTCGCGGTGGCTGACCCTGAGGATGATGCGGCCGCGCGTCTCGCTGCCGCGCACGGGCTCACGGCGTACGACGACTGGCACCGGCTGATCGCCGACGAGCAGCTCGACGTGGTCGTCGTAGCCACGCCACCCGCGACCCATGCTGAGGTCGCCATCGCCGCACTGCGCGGCGGTCGGCACGTCTTCTGCGAGAAGCCGCTGGCGACGACGCTCGACGACGCCCGCGGGGTCGCGACGGCGGTCGAGGAGACGGGACGCACGCTGGTCGTGGACCACGTGCTGCGATACAACCCGCTGGTGCACGCGCTGTGCGCGCTGCGTGACCAGTGGCTCGGCCCCGTGCAGCGTCTGGCCTTCGACAACGACGCCAGCGACGAGGACCTGCCCGACGACCACTGGTTCTGGGACGAGCGACAGAGCGGCGGCATCTTCGTCGAGCACGGTGTGCACTTCTTCGACGTCGCCCACCTGCTGCTCGGCAGCGAGCCGATCGAGGTCGCCGCTGTCATGGCCGCGCGACCCGACGGCACCGTCGACCAGGTTTCCGCCACTGTTCTGCACCCGGACGGTGCGATCGCCACTCACACCCACTCCTTCACCCACGCCGGTCGGTGCGAACGGCAGCGGCTGCTCCTCGACCATGCGACCGCCACGGTCAGCGTGGAGGGCTGGATCCCGTTGCGAGCGCAGGTGATTGCCTGGACTGACGACGAGGGCGCGGCCGCAGCGGCCGGGCTGCCGGGTCGAGCCGCCGAGCTGTTCGCCGTACCCGGTCATCGCCTCGGGGCGGACGCCGGCATCACCGTGCAGGTGCAACGCGACGCCGGCGACCCATCCGCGCGGGCCCGAGGTCGCGCCGTCACGGTGCCGCACCGGGTGCGCGTCGACCTCGAGATCGGCGACCGGGCCAGTGCCGACGGCGGCAAGGCCCGGGTCTACGCCGAGAGCGTGCGCGCTGCCCTCACTGACCTGGTGACGGCCGCGGCCGGTGGCGCAGCTCCGCGCAGCGGTCCCGCCGAGGCCCTCGCCGCCGTGACGGTCGCCGACGCCGCGCGACGCTCGGCCACCGAGCACCGACACGTCCTGATCGAGCAGTCCCACCACCACGCAAGGAGCCGATGATGCCGGACAACACCACGCAGCAGAACCCACTCAGCACCGGTGGACCGCAGCCTGTGCGGAGGGTCGACCCGCACGCCGTGACGGGCTTCCGTGCCCGGGCCGGCGTCGCTGCGTCGGCACTGTCGCTGCTGATCGGCGTTGTCGTCGCCGCGCCGACGTCACCGGCAGCCGCATCGACCCAGCACCGAGACATCGCTGCGGTGCAGCCGCTGACCAATCTGGCTCATCTGGACTTCCTGCAGGCCGATGTCGCGCCGCCGGACCAGCCGGGCCACACGACGTACCTCCTGACGGATCAGCCGCAGGTCGGTGTCCTCTGGACCTACGCCGACCGGCAGTCCGACGGCTCCTACAAGCGCATCGGTGGCGGTCCCTATGACGCCACCAGCAACACCTACAGCCAGGGCGCTTTCAACGCTGATGACGTGTCGCGCGCGGCGGTGGTCTACCTCCGGCACTGGCGGCAGACCGGCGCGGACAGCAGTCGCACCCGGGCCATCGCGCTGCTGCGCGGGCTGACCTACCTGCAGACCTCGTCGGGACCCGACGCCGGCAACGTGGTGCTCTGGATGCAGCCGGACGGGACGCTGAACCCCAGCCCGACGCCGAAGGAGACACCGGACCCGTCGGACTCGGCTGAGTCCTACTGGCTCGCGCGCACGATCTGGGCGCTCGGCGAGGGCTATGCGGACCTGCACCGCTCGCCCGATCCGGCCGACCAGGCGTTCGCTGCGTTCCTGCGCTCCCGGATGGACCTGTCGGTGGCGGCTCTGCGCCGCGAGACCCTGAGCCGGTACGGCACCTACCTGCAGATCGACGGCCGCCGCACCCCGGCCTGGCTCATCGTCCAGGGGGCCGACGCGAGCGCCGAGGCCGTCCTCGGCCTGTCGGCGTACGTCGAGGCGACCGGCGATGATGCTGCCACCACGGCGTTACGCCAGCTGTCGGGCGGCATCGCGATGATGGCGGCCGGTGACGTGCGCCGCTGGCCGCACGGCGCGGTGCTGCCATGGGCGTTGTCCCGCAGCGATTGGCACGCCTGGGCCTCGCAGATGCCGGCAGCTCTCGCCCGGTCCTCGCAGACCCTGCACGACTCCTCGCTGCTCCGGGTTGCCCAGCGCGACTCGGGGACCTTCGACCCGTGGCTGCTGACCTCCGGGGGACCCGACAACGGCCGGTTGCCGACCCGACTGGACGCAGCGCAGATCGCCTACGGCGTCGACTCGCGTCTGCAGTCGCTGCTCGCGACCGCCGATGTCAGCGGGTCGCGCGGTGCGCTCCGCCTTGCCGCGGTCGTGGCCTCGTGGTACTTCGGCGCGAACCCGTCCGGCCTGCCGGCGTACGACGCCTCGACGGGACGCACCGTGGACGGCATCTCGCCCGAGGGTGTGCCCAACCTCAACGGCGGGGCCGAATCCACGATGCACGGCCTGCTCTCGATGCTGGCCCTCGATGCCCACCCGGCGGTGGTCCGCGAGCTGCGCAGCCACCTCGATGGCCGGGACGGCGAGGCAACCGTGCAGGCAGAGGACGGCGTGCTGGCTGCTGGCGCGCACGCAGTGGTTCTCAGCGACGGCTGGACCGGTGAGTCGAAGTTCGGTGGCACCGGCTACGTGGCGCTGCCCTCCGGTGGCGGCGTGACCGTCGACCTCGGTGCCTCGACCGGGCCGCGGCTGGTGAGCGCGGTAGTCGACCTGCAGCCGGGCAGCAGTGCTGTCACGACCTTCCGCGCCGGTGATCGGGTGCTGGGTGTCGTCCGCAGTGGCGCCGTCGGACCGCAAGGCAACTCGCCGGCACCCGGTGCGCTGGTGCCGATCGCGCTGCGTGCCGTGCTTCGTCCGGGGGAGCAGGTCGTCACGGCGACGACCGTCGCCGCCGGCACCGATGAGGCTCGCCTCGACGCGCTTACGGTGGAGGCGGTTGTCTCGACGGTGACGTTGTCGGGCGACCTTGCGAGCTCGCCCGGCCACGGTCTCATGCTGGTGCGCAACGGTTCGTCCGTGGCGGAGCAGAGGGTCGTGACCGTCCCGGGCACCGGTGCGGTGCACATCGAGTCCTATAACGGTCTCGGTCGGGCGGTGCGCACCTCCACGGTGCCGGGGACCGCTGCGACCGTCCGCGTTCGGCTCGTCCCGGGCGGCTTTGCCATCGCCCGCCGCTGACACCAGCCCGAGGCGCGTCCGCGCGCCTCGGGCAGGATGGCCCCGATGGACACCGTGCTGGTCGAGGCCGTGACGGCACTGGCCGCGCAGTGGCGGCTGACGCTCGGCAAGCCGTGCGCCACCGACATCGGTGGTTCGTGGGTGGCGCCGGCGAGCGGCGTCGACGGCCGTGACCTCGTGCTCAAGGTGGCGCACGCGCACGAGGAGGCGCGCGACGAGGCAGTCGGGCTGCGTCTCTGGGCCGGTCGCGGGGCGGTGCAGGTGCACGACGAGCACACGGACGGCGACGTGGTGGCGCTGTTGCTCGAGCACGTCCGCCCCGGGACTGCACTGCGCGACCTACGGGAGGAGGTCGACCAGGACGTCGTGCTTGCCGATCTGTTGCAGCGGCTGTGGATCGCGGCTCCGAGCGGCCATCAGCTCCGGGCGCTGCGGCAGATGTGCGAGCAGTGGGCCCGTGAGCACGTGGACGACCCGCGGCCGCTGGACCCGGGGCTTGTCCGGGCCGGTTTCGCGCTGTGGCTGGAGCTGCCGACCACAGCCGACCGCGAGACCGTGCTCGTCACCGACCTGCACGCGGGAAACGTGCTTGCGGCGACGCGGGAACCTTGGCTGATGATCGACCCGAAGCCCTACGTCGGTGACCCGGCGTACGACCCGCTGCAGCACCTGCTCAACTGCCCGGGCCGGCTGCACACCGAGCCGCGTGCCCTGGTCGACCGGATGGCCGGACTCTGCGGGGTTCAGGCGGAGCGGCTGCGGCTCTGGCTGTTCGCCCGGTGCGTGGTCGAGTCGGCTTGGCGCTCGCAGCTGGCGCTGGTCGCGGCAGAGCTGGCGCCCTGACCGCGTCCGGCCGACTGCGCCACTTGGGGTAACTCTTGGTAATGTCTTTACCTCTCTCCGTGATCAACCCGATGCTGTCAGCGACGCCACATCGCTGGGAGGTCGCCCCAGACGGCGGCCCGGGGACAGGGAGATCGCCATGCGGAGCCGTACCCGTGCTATCCGCATCACCGCAGGACTGGGCACGTCCGTCCTGTTCCTCGCGGGGCTCGGCGCGGCCCCTGCCCAGGCCGGCCTGATCAGCGACCTGACCGGGGCGGTGTCGGGAACCCTCGCGTCGGCCCCCACGGTGCTGAGCAGCAGCCTCACCAGCCTGCTCGGTCCGACCGGGTGGATCGTCGACGACGGCGTCACCGACCTCGATCACGTCGCCGCTGTGATCGGCGCCGACCGCATGTACGGCCGCGGCTACACGGGAAAGGGCGTCGGTGTCGCCCTCGTCGACACCGGTGTCGTACCGGTCCAGGGACTCACCTCGGGCAACGTCGTGAACGGGCCGGACCTGTCCTTCGAGAGTCAGAACCCGGACCAGCGCTACCTGGACACGTTCGGCCACGGCACGCACATGGCCGGCATCATCGCCGGCAACGACCCGCAGTCCCTGCTCGGCCTCGGGCGGTTCCAGGGCATCGCACCCGGAGCCCGGCTGACCAGCCTCAAGGTGGCCACCACCGAGGGCGCCGTCGACGTCTCCCAGGTCGTGGCAGCCGTCGACTGGGTGGTGCAGCACCGTAACGACGACCCGGCCAACCCGATCCGGGTGCTCAACCTGTCCTACGGCACCGACGGCGTCCAGAACTACCGGGTCGACCCGCTGACGCACGCGGTCGAGAACGCCTGGCGCTCCGGCATCGTCGTGGTGGTCTCCGGTGGCAACAGCGGGACCGACGCACCTCAGCTGAACAACCCGGCGTACGACCCGTACGTCATCGCGGTCGGTGCCTCGGACACCCAGGGGACCATCGGCTCGGTCGATGACCAGGTCACCGACTTCAGCAGCCGCGGTGACGCGACCCGGCGGGTGGACTTCGTCGCGCCGGGCAGGTCCATCAAGTCGCTGCGCGACCCCGGCTCCTACATCGACGAGGCGCACCCGAGCGCGCGGGTCGACGACCGCTTCTTCAAGGGCAGCGGCTCGTCACAGGCGGCGGCGGTCACCTCCGGGGCGGTGGCGCTGCTGTTGCAGGGCCGGCCGAGCCTGCAGCCGGACCAGGTCAAGGCGCTGCTGCGCGAGTCGGCGGAGGTCATGCCTTACGCCGACCCCGCCGGCCGCGGCACCGGCGAGCTGGACGTGTACGCGGCGCTGCAGCGGTCCACGCCGGCGGGCCGGCAGACCTGGCCGCAGTCGAGCGGGCTTGGTTCGATGGAGCAGGCCCGAGGCTCTCAGCACGTAAGCGACGACGGAACCGACCTGACCGGCGAGAGGCACATCCTCGGCGTGTTCAACGCGAGGAAATGGGCGACGGCGAGCGCCGCGTTCGCGGCCTGGAACGGCGGCACCTGGGCCGGTAGCGAGTGGACCGCCGGGTGCTGGTGCGACACCTCCTGGGCCGGCAAGGCCTGGTCGGGCAAGGCCTGGTCGGGCAGCACCTGGGCCGGCAAGGCCTGGTCGGGTAAGGCCTGGTCGGGGAAAGCCTGGTCAGGGAGCAGCTGGACGGGCAAGGCATGGTCCGGCAACGGCTGGACCGGCAGCAGCTGGGTCGGCAAGGCGTGGTCGGGCAAGGCCTGGTCCGCCGCGGGGTGGGACCTGCGGTGACGGGTCGCCTGGCACCGTCGCCGGGCGGTCGAGAGGACGCTCCAGCCGCGAACCGCGGCGCGAGGGTCTGGCTCGTCCTCGCCGGGATGGTGGGGGCGGGCGTTGCCTTGCCTGTCCTGGTCGTCACGAGGCTGGCGCAGACGAGCCTGCTCTCGGACCTGCTTCCCATGACCGCGATGGTGACCGCCGTGTTCGCCGCGTTCGTGGCGTCGGAGCAGGCAGTGGTGCACATCCCGGTCGGGCGGAACAACTACACCCTCACGTTGAGCGACATCCCGCTGGTCGTCGGCCTGTTCTTGCTCTCGCCGGTCGTCTTCGTCGTGGTGCGGGTCCTCGGCGCGGTCGCGCCGCGGGCTGTCGAGAACCGCGGCAGCCCCCGCAAGCTGGTGTTCAACCTCGCCTGGTACTCGGTCGAGGCGTCGGTTGCCGTGATCCTCTGGCAGGGCATCGTCGGCAGCGCGGGAGGCATCCGTCCCCTGACCTGGCTGGCGGCCGGAGTCGTCACGGTCACCGTCGACCTGCTCGGCACTGCGGCGATCTCCCTCGTCATGGCGGCCGACTCCGGGATCCGGCCGAGGGCTGCCGACGTGCTCTCCGAGGCGAACCCGCTGGTGGCGCTCGTCAACGCCAGCTCGGCTCTGGTGATCGTCTATGTCACCACCGTCGACTGGCGTGCGCTCTGGACCGTCGGGGTCGTGGTCGGGGTGCTCGTCTTCGCCCAGAGGTCCCACAACAGGCTGCGCCGCCGCACCAGCAGCCTCGAGCAGCTCAGCCAGTTCACCGGCCAGGTGGGCGGTCAGCTCGACGTCGACTCGGCTGCCAGCACCGCGCTGCTCTGGATGACCAAGGCACTCAAGGCCGAGGTCGTGGAGCTCGAGCTGACGGCCGACTTTGCCGGCGAGGCCTGCCGGTGGGTCGCGCGGTACGACGGGTCCGTGCAGCGGCACGGAGGCGGCGGAGACGCCACGGCGCTCGGGCCGTGGCTCGCCGAGGGGCCGATCCTGGTGCCGCGACGCGCCCGTGACCGTGCGCTTGCCGGTGCGCTCCGGACGACCGGGCTGATGGATGCGGTAGCGATGCCGCTGCAGGGCGACGGCCACGTGATGGGCACCCTGCTGGTGGCTGACCGGCTCGGCGACGTCGGGACATTCGGGTCGAGCGACCTGAGGGAGCTCGTCGCCATCGGGAACCACCTCGGTGTGACGCTCCGCAACGCGCGGCGGGCCGACCTGATCCGGGAGCACGCGGACGACCAGCTCCGTCGCTCGTTGCACGACGAGCTGACCGGGCTGCCGAACCGGCGGGGGCTCGAGCAGCGGCTGGCGGAGCACCTGACCACCGGTCGGCTCGCAACGACCCTGCTGCTCGACCTCGACCGGTTCAAGGACATCAACGACTTCCTCGGTCACCACGCAGGTGACCAGCTCCTGCGGATGGTGGCCGAGCGGCTGGAGGCGAGCGTCCCGGCAGGTGCGCTGGTGGCGCACCTCGGTGGGGACGAGTTCGCCGTGCTGCTGACGGGTGACCAGGCCACCACGGCGTCTGTCGTGGCGATGGTGCGGCACGCATTCGCCGTACCGTTTCCCCTTGGTGAGCTCCAGGTGACGGTGGACGCCAGCCTCGGTGTCGCGTGCACAGGTCCTGGCTCGGCGCCCTCGGAGGCGCTCCGGCACGCGGATATCGCGATGTTCGCCGCCAAGACCCGCCGCACCGGCGTGGAGACCTATCGCGAAGACCTGCAGGTGGGGAGCCCGCAACGGCTGACGTTGCTCACGGACCTTCGGCGGGCCATCACGAGCGGCGAGCTGACCGTCCACTTCCAGCCGAAGGTGCGACTCAGGGACGGCGAGGTGCTGGGGGCGGAGGCGCTGGTCCGCTGGGTGCACCCGGACCGCGGGGTGATCGGGCCGGACGAGTTCATCCCGGTGGCCGAGCACAGCGGGCTCATCACGCCGCTGACCTTCGCCGTGCTCCGGCAAGCCCTCGACGCCTGCGCCGGCTGGCGCCGTGCCGGCCGGCCGTTGGGAGTCGCGGTCAACATCTCACCGCGCAGCCTGCTCGAGCCGTCCTTCGTCGACGAGGTGGCGCGCGCGCTCGCGGTCGTCGAGGTGCCGGCCTCCGCGGTCACCCTGGAGATCACCGAGTCCAGCCTGATGACCGACCCGGAGCGCGCTATCGAGGCTCTGCAGCGGCTTCGGGACCTCGGTGTGCAGCTCTCGATCGACGACCTGGGCACCGGCTACTCCTCGCTGGCCTACCTCCAGCGTCTCCCGGTGACCGAGGTCAAGATTGACCGATCCTTCCTGGTCCAGCAGGAGTCGGGGGTGGACGACTTCGCGATGGTGGGTGCGATCGTCGACCTGGGCCACCGTCTCGGGCGGCATGTGGTCGCCGAGGGAGTGGAGACCGAGGACGCCTGGCGTCAGCTGCAGCTGCTGGGCTGCGACTCGGCCCAGGGCTACTGGATGGCGCGGCCGATGCCGGCCGACGACTTCACTGTCTGGCTGGACCAGTGGCGTCCGCTCCGGCTGGCCCCGCTGCGATCCATCGGCTGAGCCGGGCGGGTGGCTGCCCGGCACCGCTGTCGGTTCGCGGCGTACCGGCGCTCCCTCCCCCGTCACCCGGCCCGCTCCGGGAGCCCGGGGAAGGCCACGCTGCCCCCGCGCCAGTGCGCCCCGGCGAGAGCCGCCGTGGTGAGACCACGAGCGGTGGTCGTGCGCAGATCGCCGTCGAGGTCGGCGACCGCGTCTGCGTAGGTGGCGGCCAGCCGCACCTCGACCAGCAGCAGCAGGTCGAGCGCAGCTGCTGGGGAGGTGACCGGCGTCGGCAACGCGTAGGCCGGCGCGGGTGCGACCGGTGTCGCGTTCCGATCGACGAGCAGCGCCGTGAGCCCGTCGCGCGCCGCTCGGTGCGAGGCCCACCCGCGCGTCGCCCGAGCCCGCGGCGGACCGGTCAGGTGCGCCCCCGCGACGCCATAGGCATAGACCACCGCGTGCTCGGCGGCCAGCACCCGTTGCAGCACCTCGACGTCGTGCCCGGCTGTCATGTCGCGGACTGGAGCAGCGCAGCGTGGGTGGTCTCGCAGGCCGAGATCGAGGCCAGCAGCCGGGCGAGGTCAGGGCCGGCGACGAGCATGTCGGCCGTACGCCGGGTGGCGGCGGCCCGCTCGAGTGCAGCAAGTCGGCGCAGCGCGCCGGACCGCGAGAGTGACGCCGTGGTCGCAGGCCCCGTGCTCGGGGACGTCGCAGGCGGCGTCGTTGCCGGGTCGAGCGCCGCTGCGTGCGCGTCGTGCTCGGCGGCAAGCCCCGACACCGTGCGACGCAGCGACGGAAACGCCTCGATCACCGCCGTGTACGCCGCCCGCAGCGCGAGCACCTCCCACGCCACCCGGCGGCGCAAGGCGAGGTCGCTATCGGGATTGTCGGGATTGCCGGGTGGGGGGGTCGCGCGGGTCGGCGTCGGTGAGGGCGACGGTGTCCCGCCGGCCGAGGTGCAGCCGGCCGCACTGACGACCAGCAGGGCACCGACGCTGCCACCGCCGAGCAGGACCGCGCGTCGCGATGGTTCCTCACCGACCGGCACGCCGCGATGATCGCAGAACTTCCGCGGCTCGTCCGAGGTCGCCGGCACGCTAGCCTGGCAGCGCACGGCACCGGCGTGTCGACGCGGTGCCGCAGCATCAGCGCGAGCAGCAAGAACCACAACAGCAGACCGAGGAGGGCTCTGATGGCCAAGGCGTCAGACCGCGACTCGTTGATGCGGCTGCTCGACCCGGTGGTGACCACGCAGGGCCTCGACCTCGAGGACGTCGTCGTCACCCCCGCCGGACGCCGCCGTCTGCTGCGCGTGGTCGTCGACCGCGATGGCGGTCTCTCGCTGGACGCCGTCGCCGCGGTGAGCACCGCGGTGTCGGCCGCCCTCGACGACTCGGACGCCATGGGCGGGGCGCCGTACGTCCTCGAGGTCACCTCCCCGGGCATCGACCGACCGCTGACCGAGCCGCGGCACTGGCGACGCAACCTCACCCGACTGGTGACCGTGGCCACGGCTGAGGGCACCTCCCTCACCGGTCGGCTCGTCGTCGTCGACGACGACGGCATCGAGGTCGAGGACGGTGCCCGCACGCGGCTGGCGTGGGCCCGGGTGCGCAGCGGCCGGGTGCAGATCGAGTTCAACCGCCCGAGCGACCAGAGCAACGCGAGCGACCCCAGTGACCCCAGTGACCCCAGCGACCCCAGTGACCCCAGCGACGAGGACTGAGCCTTGGACATCGACATGAGTGCCCTGCGTGCTCTCGAGCGCGAGAAGGAGATCTCCTTCGCCGCCCTGGTCGAGGCGATCGAGTCGGCGCTGCTTCTCGCCTACCAGCGGACGGACGGTCACGAGGCCAAGGCCCGGGTCGAGCTCGACCGCAGCAACGGTCACGTCGTCGTGTGGGCGGCGGAGGCCGACGGCGAAGGCACCGTGCTGCGTGAGTGGGACGACACCCCGACCGACTTCGGTCGGATCGCCGCCACCACGGCACGGCAGGTGATCCTGCAGCGGTTGAGGGACGCCGAGGACGAGCAGACGTTCGGTGAGTTCCTCGGCAAGGAGGGCGACATCGTCAGCGGTGTCGTGCAGCAGGGCAAGGACCCGCGCAACGTCTTCGTCGACCTCGGTCGGGTCGAGGCCGTGCTGCCGCCGCCGGAGCAGGTCCCCGGTGAGGACTACTCCCACGGCACCCGCCTGCGCTGCTACGTCGTGCAGGTGCGCAAGGGTCCGCGCGGCCCGTCGATCATGCTCTCGCGCACCCACCCCAACCTGGTGCGCAAGCTGTTCGCCCTCGAGGTGCCCGAGGTCGCCGACGGCACGGTCGAGATCGCGGCGATCGCCCGCGAGGCCGGGCACCGCACCAAGATCGCCGTGAAGTCCAACCGCGCCGGGGTCAACGCCAAGGGCTCGTGCATCGGGCCGATGGGTGCCCGAGCGCGCGCGGTCATGTCCGAGCTGCACGGCGAGAAGATCGACATCGTCGACTGGTCCGAGGACCCGGCCCGGTTCCTCGCCGAGTCGCTGCAGCCGGCCAAGGTCACCCGGGTCGAGATCGTCGACCTCGCCGCCCGGTCCGCGCGCATCACCGTCCCCGACTACCAGCTCTCGCTGGCGATCGGCAAGGAGGGGCAGAACGCCCGCCTCGCCGCCCGCCTGACCGGCTGGCGCATCGACATCCGGCCCGACGTGGTGGCCGGGGAGTCTGTGCCGTCTGCTGCGGAGCCGGGCGGGTCGGAGGGGCCGGGCAGGTCGAGCGAGCCGGGCAGGTCGAGCGGGCCGGGGGAGCAGGGCTGAGCCCGCCGGTCCGCACCTGCATCGGCTGCCGGGTTCGGGTGCCGGCAGGTGAGCTGCTGCGCGTGGTGGCGGTGGGCGCTGACCTGGTCGCAGACCCCCATCGCTGCCTTCCCGGGCGCGGGGCGCACGTGCATCCCACGCCGGACTGCTTCGAGATCGCCGTACGCCGGAAGTCCTTTCCCCGTGCCCTCCGGGTCCCCGGCCCGCTCGACACCGATGCCGTACGCCGTCATGTCGAGAGGATCTGAACGTCCCGTCGCCGACGTCGGCCCTCCCTGCGCCCCGATGCCCAGGGATGCCTCGGACGTGCTGAGGCGTTAGAGTGACGAGGTCCGCCATCGACTTCTGCGCTCGACAGGCCTGTCCGGCCCGTCCGTCGCACGTCCGCGGTCGCCACTGCACCACCGTCCTAGCTTCGGAAGCGAGTCGAGACGCCATGAGCACCCGATGAGCATGCACCGATGAGTGCCCCCATGCAGTAACGACGGTCCGCCGCTGGTCATGATCCAGCCCGGGCCTAGACAGGAGAGTTGTGGCCAAGGTCCGGGTATACGAGCTCGCGAAGGAGCTCGGGGTCGAGAGCAAGACCGTCATGGCAAAGCTGACGGAGATGGGCGAGTTCGTCCGGTCCGCCTCCTCGACGGTGGAGCCGCCCGTCGTGCGCAAGCTGCGGGACGCGATGCCCGCCGCGCCTGCCCCCGAGAAGCCGGCCAAGAAGGCCGCGGCCGCGAAGAAGCCGGGGCCGGCCGCCCCCGCTGCTGCCCCGGCCGAGTCCCCGGCTGCTGCGGCACCGGCGGCTCCCAGCGCCCCCGCTCCCGTCACGCCGGTCGGCGACGCCCCTGCGCGCACGGCCCCCACCCCCGGCCCGCGTCGGGTCGAGGCGCCGGCCGCTGCGGCCGCTCCTGCCCCCGTGGCTCCGGCTCCGACAGCACCCGAGGCGCCCGAGGCGCCAGCAGCACCTGCAGCCCCGGCGCCCGCCGCCGAGGCCGCTTCTGCCGGTGACACGGCCACCCGTCCCGGGTCCGCGGCCCGTCCGGCGGGTCCGCGCCCGGGCAACAACCCGTTCACCTCCGGTGGCTCCAGCGGCATGGGCCGTCCCGCCACCCCGCGGCCGGGCAACAACCCTTACTCCACCGGCGGCGCGACCGGCATGCCGCGTCCGGGCGCTCCCCGTCCGCCGGCCCCGCGTCCTGGTGGCACGTCCGGTCCCGGTGGCCCCCGTCCCAATCCCGGCATGATGCCGGCCCGCCCGGCGCCCGGCGTCGGTCGTCCCGGTGGACCTGGCGGTCCCGGCGGACGTCCGAGCGGCCCCGGCGGTCCCGGTGGCGCAGCCGGTCGCGGTCGCCCCGGTGCTCCTGGCGCCGGTCGTCCCGGCGGCGGCGGTTACGCCGGCGCGGGTGGCGGCGGCGGTGCTCCCGGTGCCGGTCGTCCCGGTGGTGGCGGCGGTGGCTTCGGCGGCGGTCGCGGTGGCGGTCCCCGACGTGGCGGCACGGCCGGTGCCTTCGGTCGCCCGGGCGGTCCGCCGCGCCGTGGCCGGAAGTCCAAGAAGCAGCGGCGCCAGGAGTTCGACAACATGGCGGCGCCCTCGCTGGGCGGCGTCCAGGTCCCGCGCGGCGACGGCACGACGGTGGTGCGGCTGGCCCGCGGCTCGTCGCTGACCGACTTCGCCGACAAGATCGACGCCAACCCGGCGTCGCTGGTCACGGTGCTGATCCACCTCGGTGAGATGGCCACCGCGACCCAGTCCCTGGACGAAGAGACCTTCCAGCTGTTGGGGGCCGAGCTCGGCTTCCAGGTGCAGGTCGTCAGTCCCGAGGACGAGGACCGCGAGCTGCTCGACTCCTTCGACATCGACTTCCTCGGCGAGGACTGGGACGAGGACCAGCTGGTGGCCCGTCCGCCGGTCGTCACCGTCATGGGACACGTCGACCACGGAAAGACCCGGCTGCTCGATGCGATCCGCAAGACCGACGTCATCTCGGGCGAGGCCGGTGGCATCACCCAGTCGATCGGCGCCTACCAGGTCCACACGACCCACGAGGGTGTCGAGCGCGCCATCACCTTCATCGACACCCCCGGTCACGAGGCGTTCACCGCCATGCGTGCCCGTGGTGCCAAGGTCACCGACATCGCGGTGCTGGTGGTGGCGGCCGACGACGGTGTCATGCCGCAGACCATCGAGGCGCTCAACCACGCCCAGGCTGCCGACGTACCCATCGTCGTTGCTGTCAACAAGATCGACGTCGAGGGTGCCAACCCGGCGAAGGTCCGCCAGCAGCTGACCGAGTACAACCTGGTGGCCGAGGAGTACGGCGGCGAGACGATCTTCGTGGACGTCTCGGCCCGTCAGGGCACCAACATCGACCAGCTGCTCGAGTCCATCCTGCTCACCGCCGACGCCGCGCTCGACTTGCGCGCGGTTGCCGACGAGCAGGCCCGCGGTGTCGCGATCGAGGCTCACCTCGACCGTGGCCGTGGACCGGTCGCGACCGTCCTCGTGCAGCGGGGCACCCTCGCCGTCGGTGACGCGATCGTGGCCGGCGACGCCTACGGCCGGGTCCGCGCCATGCTCGACGAGCACGGCGAGAACCTCGACGTGGCGCTGCCTTCGCGCCCGGTGCAGGTGCTGGGCTTCACCTCGGTGCCCGGCGCCGGTGACAAGTTCCTCGTCGCCGACGAGGACCGCATCGCCCGCCAGATCGCCGAGAAGCGCTCGGCCATGACCCGCAACGCGGCGTTGGCCAAGGCACGCAAGCGGATCTCGCTGGAGGACTGGCTCGAGCAGAGCAAGGTCGACACCCTCAACCTCATCCTCAAGGGTGACGGCTCAGGTGCGGTCGAGGCTCTCGAGGACGCCCTCATGAACATCGAGGTCGGCGACGAGGTGCAGCTGCGGGTCATCGACCGTGGGGTCGGTGCCATCACCCAGAACGACGTCAACCTGGCTGTCGCGTCGGAGGCCGTCATCATCGGCTTCAACGTGCGCCCGGCCGAGCGCGTGGCCGAGCTGATCGACCGCGAGGGCGTCGACGTGCGCTACTACTCGGTCATCTACCAGGCGATCGACGAGATCGAGGCCGCACTCAAGGGCATGCTCAAGCCGGAGTATGAGGAGGCCAGCCTCGGCACCGCCGAGATCCGCGAGGTCTACCGGTCGAGCAAGTTCGGCAACATCGCTGGTGCGCTGGTGCGCAGCGGCGAGATGCGCCGAAACGCCAAGGCCCGTCTCATCCGGGACGGCGCCGTGGTGGCCGAGAACCTCACGATCGACTCGCTCAAGAGGTTCAAGGACGATGCGACCGAGGTCCGCGAGGGCTACGAGTGCGGCATCGGCCTCGGGTCGTTCAACGACATCAAGGTGGACGACGTCATCGAGACCTACGAGATGCGCGAGAAGGCCCGCGCCTGATCGCCTGACGCCTGGATCTTGAGGCGACCCGCCGCCGTCGCGCGGCGTGTCGCCTCAAGATCTGGCACTGGAAGGGGCCAGCGGATGTTCACCGGCGCCATGGCGATGGACCTGCTGCTGGGTGACGTTCACTCGCTGAAGGAGAAGCGTTCGCTCGTGCGGCCCCTGGTCGCTGAGCTGCGCAAGAAGTACGACGTCAGCGCGGCGGAGGCAGGTCATCTCGACCTGCACCGCCGCGCTCTCGTCGGGGTGGCGGTGGTCGCGGCCGACCGCGCGCACTGCATCGAGGTGCTCGATGCCTGCGAACGACTGGTCTCCGGTCACCCTGAGATGGACCTGCTCGCGACCAGGAGACAGATCGTGAAGAGCACCGACGAGCTGGAGGACGAGTAGTCGTGGTGGACGCAGCGCGCGCGCGCAAGCTGGCCGACCGCATCAAGGTCGTGGTAGCAGAGACCCTCGAGATGCGGGTCAAGGACCCTCGCCTCGGTTTCATCACCATCACCGACGCCCGGGTCACCGGCGACCTCCAGCAAGCCACCGTGTTCTACACCGTGCTCGGCGACGACACCCAGAAGGCCGACACGGCTGCCGCTCTGGAGAGTGCGCGCGGCGTGCTGCGCTCGGAGGTCGGCAAGCAGACCGGCGTACGCCACACGCCGTCGTTGGCCTTCATCGCCGACGGTGTGCCCGAGAACGCCGCGCACATCGACGACCTGCTCGCGCAGGTCGCTGCGGCCGATGCCGAGGTGCATCGCGCCGCGGCCGGGGCGACGTACGCCGGTGAGGCCGACCCCTACAAGGCGCCCCGCGTGCTCGACGAGGACGACGACAGCGACGAGGAGTGAGACCGACGGATGACGGGCTGGTCATCGTCGACAAGCCGGCCGGGCTGAGCTCGCACGACGTCGTCGCCCGGGTCCGACGGCTGGCGGGCACCCGCAAGGTCGGTCACGCCGGCACGCTGGACCCGATGGCCACCGGCGTCCTGGTCTGCGGGGTCAACCGGGCCACGCGGCTGCTCGGGCACCTGATGCTGACGGACAAGGGCTACGACGCGACGGTGCGCCTCGGGGCGACCACGGTCACCGACGACGCGCAGGGCGAGGTGGTCGCGACCAGTGATGCGTCCGGCGTCACGGCCGAGGCGGTCGAGGCGGTCGTGGCGACGTTGCGCGGCGACATCGTGCAGGTGCCGTCGTCGATCAGCGCGATCAAGGTGGACGGCCAGCGCGCCTACAAGCTGGTGCGGGCTGGTGAGGACGTCGAGCTGGCGGCACGGTCGGTGGCAGTGAGCAGGTTCGAGGTCGGGCCGCTGCGCGCGGCCGAGCTGTACGGCTCGGCGTTCGTGGATGTCGATGTGCACGTCGAGTGCTCCAGCGGCACCTACGTGCGGGCGCTCGCGCGCGACCTCGGTGCAGCCCTCGGCGTCGGCGGGCACCTGACGATGCTGCGGCGCACCCGCGTCGGGCCCTACGGTCTCGACGACGCACACACCCTGGATGCGCTGGCGGATCAGTTCGCGCTGCTGCCGATCGCCGATGCGGCCCGCGCAGCGTTCCCGGCGCGCGACGTCACCGAGGTCGAGGCCGTGCTCGTGGCGCACGGGCGGCCGTTGCCCGCTGCCGGGGTCGAAGGTCCGGTGGCGGTGTTCGCGCCCGACGGCAGCTTTCTCGCTCTCGTCGAGGATCGCGGTCCGATCACGAAGTCGGTCGCCGTCTTCGTCTGACGATCCGGTTGAGCTGACACCGGCAGCCCGGTGCGTAGGGTCAGGTCATGACCCCGCCAGACGAGCTGTCGGCCGCCCGCGCGGAGGCCGCGCGACTCGATGCCGCCGACCCGCTCGCCCATGTGCGCGACCGGTTCCGGCTGCCCGAGGGCATGGTCTATCTCGACGGCAACTCCCTCGGTGCGCTGCCGGCGCACGTGCCCGACGCGGTCCGCGATGCCGTCGAGCGGCAGTGGGGCACCGACCTGATCAGCTCGTGGAACACCCACGACTGGTGGCACGCGCCGCGCCGCATCGGCGCCCGCATCGCCCGGCTGGTCGGAGCCCGGGACGATGAGGTTGTTGTCGCCGACTCGACCAGCAGCAACCTGTTCAAGGTGCTTGTTGCCGCAGCCCGGCTCCGGCCTGACCGGCACACGCTGGTCATCGAGCCCGGTAACTTCCCCGCCGACCTGTACGTCGCCGACGCCGTCGCCGAGCTCCTCGGACTCAGGGTGCTGCGCATCGATCCGGCCGAGCTGGCCGCTGCACTGGCAGACCGCAACGTGGCAGACCGCGCACTGGCCGACGACCTTGCGGTGGCGACGTACTCCCACGTCGACTATCGCACCGGCCGGGCACACGACATGGCCGGCGTCACAGCAACCGTCCATGCCGCCGGCGCGCTGGCCGTGTGGGACCTGTCGCACTCCGCTGGTGCACTCGCGGTGGACCTCACCGGGTGCGACGTCGACCTGGCGGTCGGCTGCACCTACAAGTACCTCAACGGCGGCCCCGGCGCCCCCGCGTACGTCATGGTGGCCCGCCGGCACCACGACGCGGTGCGGTCGCCGCTGACCGGGTGGACCGGGCACGCGCGGCCGTTCGCCATGGAAGGCGCCTATGAGCCGGCGCCCGGGGTCGACCGGATGCGCAACGGCACCCCGCCGATGCTCTCGTTGCTGGCACTCGACGCTTCCCTCGACGTCTTCGACGACCTGTCGATGACCGACGTACGCACCCGTTCGTTGTCGCTGACCGCGTTGTTCCTCGCGCTTGCCGACGAGGTGCTCGCACCGCGGGGCTTCGAGGTCGTCACCCCGCGTTTGCCCGATCAGCGCGGCAGTCAGGTCTCGCTGCGCCACCCCGAGGCCTACGGCGTGGTGCAGGCACTCATCGCCCGCGGGGTGGTCGGTGACTTCCGCGAGCCGGACCTGGTGCGGTTGGGTTTCTCGCCGCTGTATGTCACCCACGCCGACGTCGTCGCCGGGGTCGCCGCGGTCGCCGCAGTCGTTGATGCCGAAGAACACAGCGATGCCCGATATGCCGTGCGCAGCACCGTGACCTGAGGACGACGCGGCGATCGCGCAGACCCAGAGTCCTCGTCCAGATCCTGGGATCTTGGCCGGGATCGGTGGTGATTACTGACGCCGGTGGGAGCCTGACCGAGGTTCGGACCTTCGAGATCGGAGCGTCGATGTCCACTGCCGGCGCCCTGCGCCTGACGACGTGGCACCAGTGGCTGTTCGCCCAGGTCGGGCAGTGGCGCTGGGTGCACGAGCTGGACGAGAGCGTCGCAGGGGTCGCGCTGCCGCTGTACGACCGACATCGCGACAACCTGGTCGTCGAGCTGATGCACGGCGGTCGGTGGGCCGGTCACTCGTTGCACGCCGCCCTGAGCGATCTGCCGATCGGGTTCTGGGCGGCCGCGTCCGTCCTGGACGTCGTCGGACAAGACCGTGCGGCGGACGGTCGACGGATGGGACCGGCGGCAGCTCTGAGTGCGGCCGGGATCGCCGCTGCGGTCGCCACGGTCGCGACGGGTGCCACCGACTGGACCGTGAGCGACGGCGAGGACCGTCGGGTCGGGCTCGTCCACGGCCTGCTCAACCTGGCCGGCACCACGATCCAGGGCATGTCGCTGGCGGCCCGCCTCACCGGCCGGCGCGACACGGCCCGCGTCCTGGGAGCGGCCAGCATGGCGGTCACCGGGACGGCCGGGTTCCTCGGCGGCCACCTGGTGCAGGGCAGGGCTGTCATGGTCAACCGGGTCGCGACGACGTCGGGGCCGACCAGGTGGGTGCGCGCGGTCGAGGACTCGGCGCTGGCCGACGACACGCCCTTGGGCGTCGAGGTCGAGGGGCGGCGCGTGCTGCTCTATCGCAGCGCCGGCACGCTCTACGCGGTCGACGACCTGTGCAGTCATGCTGGCGGACTGCTCAGTCGCGGCCCGGTCGAGAACTGCGTCGTGGAGTGCCCGCTGCACGGCTCCCGGTTCGACCTGCGGGACGGCCAGATCGTTCGGGGTCCGGCCCATCACCCGCAACCCGTCTTACCCACCCGCCTGCGCCACGGATGGGTGGAGGTCCGGGGCTCCCTGCCCCGACCTCGCCGTACGACGCCGACGACCCCCACCGACTGAGGAGCACTGCCATGGCCTGGACCGCGATCGCCGACCTCGACCAGCTCGAAGAGGGCGACATGATGCTCGTCACCGACCTCGGTGAACCGATCTGCGTCGTGCGTCTCTCCGAGGACGAGGCAGCCGCGGTGCACAACACCTGCACCCACCAGCAGCAGCCGCTCAACGAGGGCTACCTGCAGGACGACGACACCCTCATCTGTCCCGCGCACAACTCCCGCTTCGACCTGCGCACCGGTGAACCGCTCGGTATCCCCGCGGTCGCGCCCATCCCGGTCTATGCGTGCAAGATCGAGGACGGCGCCATCTGGGTCGACCCGGACCAGCAGCTCAACGACGCCGCGATCCCGCACAAGCCCTACCACTAGGAGTAGCGCCACGGCGCGCCCGTCTACCCTGGCGCGGTGCAGGTGTGGTGGTCCCTCGACGAGGTCCGGCTCGAGGGCGCGCGGTCCGTGGTGACCATCGGCAACTTCGACGGCGTGCACCGGGGCCACCAGCGGCTGCTCGACGGTCTGGTCGTCCGCGCGCGTGAGACCGGTGCGAAGGCGGTGGTCACGACCTTCGATCCGCACCCCATGTCGGTCATCCACCCCGACTCGGCACCGGCCCGGCTCACCACCCTCGACCACCGGCTAGGCCTGCTCGACGCGGCCGGTGTCGACGCGGTGCTGGTGCTGCCCTTCGACCGGCCGCTCTCGCTGTGGGAGCCCGACGAGTTCGTGCAGCGGGTGCTCGTCGACGGGTTGCATGCGAGCGAGGTGCAGGTCGGCAAAAACTTCCGCTACGGCCACCGGGCTGCCGGCGACGTCAGCAGCCTGCAGGCCGCCGGCGAACGGTACGGCTTCGCTGTGATCGTCCTGCCCCTAGCGGGAGGCGTCGCGCGCTGGTCGTCGACGTACGTCCGGCAATGCCTGGTCGAGGGAGACGTCACCGCCGCGGCCGACGCGCTCGGTCGGCTGCACCGGGTCGAGGGACCCGTCGTGCGCGGCGACCAGCGCGGCCGTGAGCTCGGCTATCCGACCGCCAACCTCGAGCTGCCGCCGGGCACCGCGATCCCGGCCGACGGCGTCTACGCCGGCTGGCTCACCCGCGCAGAAGGCACCCGCGCACCGGCCGCGATCTCGATCGGCACCAACCCGACCTTCAACGGCACCCAGCGCCGCGTCGAGGCCTATGTGCTGGACCGCACCGACCTCGAGCTGTACGGCGAGCACGTGGCGGTGGACTTCCTCGCCCCGCTGCGGGAGACGGTGCGCTTCGACGGCATCGAGCCGCTCCTCGTGCAGATGGCCAAGGACGTCGAGGCGACCCGGTGTCTGACCGCTCCGGCTTAGAGTGGGAGGCATGGAACGTCGCACCCTTGGCCGCAGTGGCGCTGTCGTCTCGACCTACGCCCTGGGCACCATGACCTTCGGCAAGGAGACCGACGAGGACGGCAGCCACGAACAGCTGGACGCCTTCGTGGAGGCCGGCGGCACGTTGATCGACACGGCGGACGTCTACAACGCCGGGGTCAGCGAGGAGATCATCGGGCGCTGGCTGGACGACCGCCCCGACGACGTCACCGACCGGGTGGTGCTGGCAACCAAGGGCCGCTTCCCGACCGGCGACGACGCCAACGACACGGGCCTGTCCCGGCGGCACCTGACGCGCGCGCTGGACGCTTCGCTGCGCCGGCTGCAGGTGGACTGCATCGACCTCTACCAGGTGCACAGCTGGGACCCGGTGACCCCGATCGAGGAGACGCTGGCCTTCTTCGACGACGTCGTCCGGGCCGGCAAGGTGCGCTACGCCGGGTTGTCCAACTTCACCGGCTGGCAGGTGCAGAAGACGGTGGACACCGCTGAGCGCCGGCACCTGCCCCGCCCGGTGACCCTGCAGCCGCAGTACAACCTGCTCGTCCGCGAGATCGAGTGGGAGATCGTGCCCGCGTGCCTGGAGAACGGTCTCGGCCTGCTGCCCTGGTCACCCCTGGGCGGGGGCTGGCTCACCGGCAAGTACACCCGTGAGCAGGCCCCCACCGGGGCAACCCGGCTGGGGGAGGACCCCGGGCGCGGCATGGAGGCCTACGACAAGCGCTCGACCCGCGAGCGCACCTGGGCCGTCGTTGACGCGGTGCAGGCTGTCGCGGCGGCGCGTGGGCTGAGCATGGCCGAGGTGGCCCTGGCCTGGGTGCACGACCGACCGGCCGTCACCTCGGTGATCCTCGGCGCCCGCACCACCGACCAGCTCAGGGACAACCTCAAGGCGGCCGGGCTGCACCTCCGCGCGGAGGAGACCGCCGCGCTGGACGCGGCCAGCGACCCCGCGCCGCCGGACTACCCCTACGGCCCGCTCGGGCAGGGCCAACGCTCCCGCGAGGTCTGACCAGCCAGAACCGGGGCGTTTCGCCCTTCGTCGTACGCGCTGATAGCCTGAGCGGCAGCCGTTCACCCGGCGTGAGCCCTCATCATCTGCCCGTGACCCATACCGGTCGGAGCTCACCACCGAAGACCCCAAGGAGAGCTGTGCCGCTCAGCACGACCATCAAGAACGAGATCATCGCCGACCACGGCCGGGTCGAGGCCGACACCGGCTCTCCCGAGGTCCAGGTGGCGATGCTCTCCCGTCGCATCAGCGACCTGACCGGGCACCTGAAGGAGCACAAGCACGACCACCACTCGCGTCGTGGCCTGCTGTTGCTCGTCGGCCGCCGCCGCCGCCTGCTCAACTACCTGGCGAAGAAGGACATCAACCGCTACCGCGCGCTGATCGAGAAGCTCGGCCTGCGCCGCTAGCTCCCCCGCACCACTGGCACGGAGGAGCGGCTCGCCCACGGCGTACCGGTCCTCGGTAGTGGCCCGCGGACACGTTCCGAAGGCTTCGATCGAAGACCGGCGTCGCGACCGCTCTCCCGCAACAAAGAGGAGAGTGACCCTATGGAGGGTCAAACCGTTCACACCGTCGAGGCCGTCATCGACAACAAGAGCCACGGCACCCGCACCGTCCGGTTCGAGTCCGGCCGTCTTGCCCTGCAGGCCGCCGGCTCCGTCGTCGCCTACCTCGACGACGACACCATGCTGCTCTCGGCCACCACGGCCGGCAAGCACCCGAAAGAGAACCTCGACTTCTTCCCGCTCACGGTCGACGTCGAGGAACGGATGTACGCCGCGGGGCGCATCCCCGGCTCGTTCTTCCGTCGCGAGGGCCGCCCCTCCGAGGACGCGATCCTCACCTGCCGTCTGATCGACCGGCCGCTGCGTCCGACCTTCGCCAAGGGACTGCGCAACGAGGTGCAGGTCGTCATCACGGTGATGGCCCTCGACCCCAAGGACATGTACGACGTCCTGGCGATCAACGCTGCGTCGGCCTCCACCCAGCTCTCCGGCCTGCCCTTCACCGGGCCGATCGGCGCCACCCGCGTCGCGCTGATGAGCTCGGACTCCGGTGACCAGTGGGTCGCGTTCCCCACCCACGAGCAGCTCGAGACTGCCGTCTTCGACATGGTCGTCGCCGGCCGCGTGGCCGGTGACGATGTCGCGATCATGATGGTCGAGGCCGAGGCCACCGTCGCCGCGTGGAAGCTCATCAAGGACGAGGGCCGCAACGCCCCGACCGAAGAGGTCGTCGCCCAGGGCCTCGAGGCCGCCAAGCCCTTCATCAAGGCTCTCTGCGACGCGCAGAGCGAGCTGGCCGGCAAGGTCGGCAAGGCCACCACCGAGTTCCCCCGCTTCCTCGACTACCAGGACGACGTCCTGGGCGCAGTCACCGAGACCGTCGAGGCTGACCTCGCTGCGGCGCTCACCATCGCCGGCAAGGCCGAGCGCGAGACCGAGACCGACCGCATCAAGGACGCCGCCAAGGACAAGCTGGCCGGGCAGTTCGAGGGCCGCGACAAGGAGATCAGCGCGGCCTACCGAGCGGTCACCAAGAAGCTCGTCCGCCAGCGCATCCTGCGCGACAAGGTGCGTATCGACGGCCGCGGCCTCTCCGATATCCGCACCCTCTCGGCCGAGGTCGAGGTCATCCCGCGGGTGCACGGCTCGGCGCTGTTCGAGCGCGGCGAGACCCAGATCCTCGGCGTCACCACGCTGAACATGCTGCGCATGGAGCAGATGGTCGACACGCTCAACCCCGAGAACCGCAAGCGCTACATGCACAACTACAACTTCCCGCCGTACAGCACCGGTGAGAC
>JANLYQ010000037.1:0-9656 GCA_031365725.1 Sporichthyaceae bacterium
GCCACCGGCGAAGTTGCGCGTCCCAGATGCGTTCGCCGGGATGTGCTGCACCTTGTTGCTGACACCGACGGTGACCGAGGTCGGGATGTGCAGGATTTCCCAGCGCAGACGGGCTATCTCGTCGATAGCAGCCTGCCCACCGTTGATCTTCGTGGTGACCGTCACACCGTCCTTCACGCCGTTCAACGCGGCGTTCACCGTGTTCTTGAACTCGTCGAACTTCGACGCGGCGTCCTTTAGCTTGCCGCCCAGGGGCCCCATCCACCCGAACGCGTTCGCAGCGGCATGGATGATCGTTCCCGCCACGGCCAGGAAGGCATCGGAGATGAACAGGAAGGTCGGCCTAAGCACGTCGTTCCACATGAACGACGCCGCGGCAGCAACACCACGGAACGCGCCATCCACGATGGAGCGGAACGTCTCGGAGTGCTTGTAGGCGAGGATCAGCCCGCCGACGAGCAGAGCGATCGCGGCGACGACCAGGCCGATCGGGTTGGCAGTGAGGGCTGCGTTCCACGCCCACTGTGCGGCCGTCACGACACCGGTCCAGATGGCGCTGGCCTTCTGGACCACGGAGTAGGCGATGGTCTCCGAGTTCTGCGTGGCCAGGATCAGCGCCTGCACCTTGGACACGGCCACCAGTCCGCCGAGGCCGACAGCGAAGATGCCGACCGCTGTTGCGGCGATCTTGACGACGGTCGAGTGGGTCTGGATGAAGCCGATGACGCCCAGTAGCACCTTGGCCAGCGACAGCAACGCGGGCACCAGGTGCTTGCCCGTCGACTCCTCAAGCTCCCCGAACTGGTTGCGCAGGATCTCGGCCTGCCCGGCCGCCGACTTGCCCTCGACCTCCGCGAAGCCGCCGACCTGGCGACGCAGCCCAGCCTGGATCTCGGCGAGGTTGCCAGCGGACGTCCCGGTGTTCTTGAAGTCGATGCCGATCGCCTTCAGGCTCCGGCCCTGACCGAGCATCGCCTTACCGAGGTCGGTGGCGGCCGTCGGCAGATCCTTGCCGGTCTTCGCGGCATAGTCCTGCAGCAACGGCGTCAGTTGCTCGATCTGGGTGCCTGTCAGTTTGAACTGCGCCAGGACAGCCTGCCCGGAGGCGGTGGCGTCGTCATCAAACTTTGTCTTCTGCGCCAGCGCCGTGTTCAGCGCCTGCAGTCGGCCGATGTTGCTATCGGCCAGCGCCGGGAACTTCGCGAACGCTGCCGCCAGCTTGTCCTGCTGCGTCTGCGCGTCCGCGTACGCCTTCACGGAGTCGACGCCGAACTTGACGGCCATCGCGCCGATGGCTACACCCAGCAGGCCAGCGTTCTTCTTGATCTTGTCGAACGTGGACGACATCCTGTCCTTGGCCAGGATGTCGAAGACGAGGGAGGTGTCAGCCATTGCTGGCCTCCTTCATCTGGCGCTGATAGTCGTCGAGCCAACGGCACAGCAAGTCGAACTCGCCGACTGTCAGCCCGCTGACATCAGCCGGGGAGATGTGGAGGACGTGGGCGAAGAGGCCGAGTCTCTTGAGTCGTCGTCGCTCTCGGACGCTTTTGGGGCTTCCGTCACCGCATCCTCGGTGATCATCGAGTCCAGTTGCGCAAGCGCAGCGTTGCGGTCCTCGTCGCTCATGTCCGTGGACTCGGCGAGCTTGTCGCGGATCACATGCAGCTCGTGCTGCTCGTAATCGATGCCGACCGCGCCCACCGGAACATCTACCTGGGAGTGGCGGAGCGTCGGCGCCTCGCGCTTGAGGTAGACCCATAGCAGTGCTCGGCGCGCTGTTGCCGACCCCTTGATCAGCGCGGTGCCGAACTCCTCGTATGTCAGCCCCGTGACCTTTTCCAGCGCCTCCGCCTCCGAGGACATGAGCTTGTCCGGGGCGTAGGTCCAGCGGCGCTCGTCGGCGCCTTCGGGTCGGTAGATCAGCAGCACAGGCGTAACCTCTCGGTCATGACGAAGTGGGAGTACCGGTCGATCTGGTTCCGCGTGAAGGACATCGACCAGGAGCTGAACGCGCTCGGGGCTGAGGGCTGGGAAGCCGTGTCGACGATGGGACAACGGAACCCGAAGGTCGTTGACGGTGAGTTCCTGGTCTTGATGAAGCGGCAGGTCTAGGCGTCAGCGATCTTGCGCGCCACCCGTTCCATCGCTTTGAGCAGTGCAGGTCGCACGTCGGGTGCCTTCGCGCGCATGGCTGCGGTAAACCACTCCGGCTTGACCTGCTGAGGCTTCCAGACCCACTCGGACTTGGGGCGACTGGCGTCCGCAAACACTGGGTGTCTGAGCAACCCAGCCTGTTCCTTGCGGGAACTCACACCCTTGAACCGAACCTTGATACCCGCCGAACTCTGCGACGAAGAAACCACCAGCTTCACCGGGTGCCCGGCCACTCGCTCATTCAATCCGCCACGCCTAGGCAGGCTCTCCCTGGCTGCCTGTTGTGCAGCTGCAGGTAGGTGCTTCGCGCCTTCGCGGAGCCCCTTATTCAACTCGCGGGTCAAGGTCCGACTGTTCGGCATCTGCTTGATCTTGCGCTGCAAAGCCTTGAGTCCGTCGCCCTCGAGTGACATCTCGATGCCGGACATGGAGGCTTTAGAGGGCCGAGTCGGCGTTGATCAGGGTGACCTGCAGGCCGGCGTTGGCCTCGTCCGAGTAGACCTCGAAGTCGACCTTGGCGTTCACGACGTCGAAGCCATCAACGTGGGGCTCGACGTTCTTGAACTTGATGGCCGGGATGACGAAGTCGAGGGTGTCGTTGGAGCCGGACGCGCCGATCGCAGACCCGATCAGCGACAACTGCAGCGCGGTCGTCGTGTTGGCCTTGAACAGGTCGTAGAAGGTGGTCTTGTCCCATTCTGCATCCAGCGAGCCGGTGTAGAGCGGGATCCCGTTCTCGAGCTGCTCCTTCTTGATGCCGGCGTTGCCGAGGCCGAAGCGATCGGTCGCCATCGGGGTGTCGCCCTTGAGGGAGAACGAGCGGACCACGGTAGGGACGGTGACACCGGAGGCGATCGACACGACGCCGGTCGTGGTGCTCGCCACGCCGCCGAGCTTGAACACCGTCGCCTGCGCGAAGGAGAAGTTGCTGGCACCTGCCGGGAACGACGGGACGGCCAGTGCCGTGGCTGTGGACTCTGTCCAGCCGTCCACCGACAGCATGAGCGCAGCGGTGGCGCCGTCGGAGACGCTGAACTCCCACGACGCGACCTTGCAGCCGGAGTACGTGTGCGGGCGTACCGTGCCCGACGGCTCAGGCCGCCCGGCCTGGATCGTCATCGACTTGCCGATGTAGTCACCCGGCTGGTGGACCTGCTTGAACGCGGGCGCGGTCAGCGCGGTCGGGGTGACGACGTTGGATCCCAGCGCCATCTTCCACAGCAGGCCCATGTTGCGGGTCGAGTGCTGCAGCTTGATGTCGCCGGTTACGGTCTCCCGCGACTTGATGAGCCGCGACGCGCGCTTGAGCTTCGTGCCCACGCGGATGCCGGTCGGCTCGATCCACGTCGGCTGCCACTTCAGCGACTCGGAGTCGAACTCGTAGGCGTGGTCCGGTGTGACTGGTGTGCCAACGACGGATTCCGCCTTGACCATCAGCTGACCGTCAAGCCCCGTGCCTGTGGGCATTAGATGCTCTCCTTGCTAGGTGCGATCACGTCGGGCTTCGCGTTCTTCGGTCCGCCGACGTTGGTCCAGACCGACGTCGGGTAGGCGCGGGCCTCACCGTTGGCGACGATCACGATTCCGTCGTCCGGCTGGTCCTTCTTCGGTGCCAGCTCGCCCTCGACGTGGATCACCTCGTCGGCGTCCACGTAGCGGCCCTCCGAGACACCGAGCGTCAACGGCCCGCCGCTCGTGTTGCGCAGAGATACGGTCACAGCTTCTCCTCGGATCAGAAACGGGCGGTGCAGCGGACAACGAAGAAGACGCGGGCGAATCGACCTTCGCCCGCCTCCTCGGGGTCGGCGGTCTGGGTGAGGCGGACATCGCGGACGGCAGCCCACCCGGGGAGGGTCAGCGCACCACCAAGGCTGCGGTCGGTGCGGATCTTCGCGTTGATGGCGTCGAGGATGACCAGCGCCCGGTCACGCACGACCTTCACCGCGACGTCCCCCCCGCCGGCCGACTGCTCGATCAGCATGGGAATGTCGAAAGTCTCGTCCTCGCGCTGGGCGCCGATTCCCGCCCAGTCGCTCTTGACATCCGAGGTGCCGTCAGCGCTGGTGACCCCCACCCACACCATCTGCGCACCCCTGCGCGCGGTGTAGCCGTCCGAGACGATGACAGGTGACGCGCACTCCGGCAGCGCCGTGATCTGCGTGACCAGGTAGTCGATGGCGCGGCCGACTGAGGTGCCGCTCATGCGATCCTCGGCGTGTCGAAGTCACGCAGCAGACCGCTGGCCAGGTCGCGGGGCACGAAGTAGCCGAACCGCAGCTGACCGGGGCTGTTGGTGGCGCTGCCGGTCTCGTCGAACGCCGAGTAGTTGCCGCCGAGCTGCGGCCGCATGTTGATGCGCACCAGGTCCAGTACGGCCATACGGATGCGCTCGTCGATGACGGTCCGGCCCGCGACGTAGGTCACGCTCACAGGGAACGCGAACTGGCCGATGTAGGCCGGGGGCCGGATGATCCCCGCGTCCTTGTCGACGATGACGCTGGTCAGGTCGAACGTGGAGAAGCCGAAGCCGTACCCGTACCCGTTGGCATAGCCGGGCGCCACAGTCAGCGACGTCAGGCTGATGATCGGCCCGTTGAGGATGAGCGCCCCGCCGCGCGGGTAGACCGTGACCGGCCCGATGGTGCGCCGGGCGACCGGGCCGACGATCGACTCGACCACCTTCGATGCCGTCAGGACATGGAACCTGAGCTCGTCGTCATTGGACGTGTCGACACCGAGAAGGTTCAGGTGGTCCCGGGCGTCGCTGAGCGAGACGATCGCCGCGGACGTGTCGCTGACGTCGAAGCTGAACTGGTGCCCCGAGTCAGGATTGACCGTCGTCAACCGGCCGACGTGGAGACCGGCCTGCGTGACCGTGAAGCTAAGGCCGAGGACACCCGTGGCGAGCACCGTCAGCGTCGGGGTGGCGATCGTCTGGTCGGGCAGGGTGATCGTGCAGACGTTGGATGCCGGGGTCGTGAGCGTCCCGACTGTGGCCGGGTAGACCGGCTGGGAGTAGACCTGGAAGCCGCGCGTGTAGACGTCAGCAATGTCGATCACAGCGCGAGCTCCTTGGTTGAAGGGCCGGTCAGCGCCAGCTCGCGGATGATTGCGGGGGTCGTGTCCACGACGGCGATGCTCGGGCCGGTGACAGCGATGCCGGTGATGATCGGCGGGGTCACGTTCACGGCGGTGATCATCGGCGGGGTCAGGGCGATCTCGCGGACGCTGCCGGGGACCGCAATAGTCGCGTTGATGCCCGTGGCAGACCCGCTCAGCGTGATCGAGCCAGTAGCACCAGCGCGGGCCGTGGCCGCACTGGTGGCGCCGAGAGTGATGCTGCCTGACGTGCTGGGCCTTGCCGATCCGGTGGGAGCACCGGCGAGGACGATGCTGCCCGTGGCACCGGTGGAGAAGGTGCCGACGCCGCCGAGGGTGATGCTGCCGGCCGTCCCGGCGTTGACCCGGGCTGTGGTCGAGCCACCGAGGGTGATGCTGCCCGTGGCCGTGTTCGCAGCACCGTTGGTGCCGGTGGCTGTACCGCCGAGGGTGATGCTGCCTGTGGCCACGACGGATGCCGAGCCGCTGGTGGTGCCACCGAGTGTGATGCTCCCGGCGCCGGTGGCTGCCGTGGTGGCCGTGCTCGAGCCGCCCAGGGTGATGCTGCCCGTCGACGTCGGCCTGACCGATGCCGCGGTGGTGCCGCCGAGGGTGATGCTGCCGGTGGACGCCGCGCTGCCGCTGGCCGACGTCGATCCGCCCAGAGTGATCGACCCAGTGGCGACATTCGCCGCACCGTTCGTGCCCGTCGCCGTGCCGCCCAGAGTGATCGACCCGATGCCAGCAGCCGACACGCTCGCCGTGGACGAGCCGCCCAGTGTGATCGAGCCGATGGACGCTGCCGTGGCGCTCGCCGCAGCCGAGCCACCCAGCGTCAGGCTGCCGGTGGCACCCGCTGCGATGCTCGGGGTCGTCGTCGAGCCGCCGAGGGTGATCGAGCTAGTCGCCGCCGCACGGACCGAGACCGCCGTGGTGCCGCCCAGCGTGATCGACCCCGACGCGGCAGCGGAGCCAGACGCCCCAGCCGACCCGCCGAGGGCGATGCTGCCGGTAGCCGAACCCACCCACGGCGACGCCGACCCGCCGAGAGTGATGCTTCCCGTGGCCGCGCCAGTCGGGGGCGCAGCGAACCGCAGCCTACGGAGCAGCGTCACCGGCTGGCCCCTCCGCTACTTGAGACCGAGCCAGTAGTAGGCGGCCGACGTCGTCACGACATTCGACCCTGGGGTGATCGACGCCGGCATAAGCGTCGCCGCATTAGAGCCGTTCGTCGCGAACCGCGCCACCGAAACAGCCAGGTTGACTGACTGCAACGATGTCGTGCCCGTGAACCGCGACAACGACACAGGCGTGGTACCGGACGACTTCACGCCCGCCCAGATGAACACACCGGGGCCGCCGGTCACCGTCGCAGTCGACGACCAGTTTACAGTCTGCAGACCAGTCGTCGTGTATGTCGTCGTCTGATCCGGAGTGGCTGCAATCTGCGTACCGGCCGAGCTGTAGAGCCCCAAGTTGTTCGCGCCCGCCGTCAACGTCGCGCCGATCGCCGTGACATTGAACATAACGCTGGTGAATGTCACCGTTCGTGGCACCCAGACCTTGGAAAAATATTGCACACCCGTTGCTAGCGGTGCACCCGTCGACGGCAGCATCGGGTCGTAGGACCATCCGAGGAGGCCATGATCGCGAGGGTCGCCGCCGCCGAGAATGTCGCCGCGCAGCACCTGCGGCGGGGAGGACCAGGGCATTACAGGATCTCCGTCACGCGAAGGTTCCCGGTCGCCGCTAGCGCGATCCCCGTGATGATCCCGGAGTAGACAGGTGCCGGGAGTTCGTACCGTCCACCGTTTGGGTCGAGCTGCATCGTGTACGCCGTCGTCGTCGCGGTCGCCGCGTAGGCCAGGTAGACGACGTTGGCCGAGTCGTTGAACAGCACCGCGCCCTTGCGGCTGGCGTTCGCCGCGAGCACAGTGAACGACGTGATCGCCAGCGCGGGCTGGGTCAGGCCAGCGGTACCCGCTGCCTGAGCGATGTTGACCGCGCCGATCGTGTTCGTGCCAGCGGCAAGCGTCGGGGTGTTCGTCGCCAGAGACACCGGCTGGGTGCCCTGAAAGAACGTTCCCGTGACCGGCGTTGTCGGCGCAGTCGCCAGCGACACCGCAAGCGTGCCGGTGCCAGCGTTGGCCGTCACTGTCCCAGACACCGGCTGCGGGGTGCCTGATGCAACACCCTGCACGGACAGCACGTTGCCCGCCGGGGTGCCAGCGGTGCCAGTGCCCTGCATCGGCAGCACTTGGTTGGCGAACACACCGCCCGTGCCGTCCGAGCCGCGCATCGACACCACGGCCGTGCCGGACGTGAACGCGGTCATGTTGACCCGCACGGACGCGCAGCCCGACGGTGTCAGCCGGTACAGACCGTTGACGGTCGTGGTGGGCGACGGGATAGCGGTCGCGGCACCGACGCCGTTCACCGACTGCCACGTCGAACCGTCGACCGTCGCCTCAAACGTCAGGGTGCCGACCCATGTCCCGGTCACCTGCACGGCGATCCCCGAGTCGCCGTTCAGCGCCAGGGTCACCGTCTGCGCCGCAGCGGTCAGCGACCCCGACGCGACAACGTCGGGCATGTACACCGGCATCGGGTTAGCCGCCGACATCAGCGCCTCGGTGCCACCGATCCCGACGTCGATCCCGACGATGTCGGTCTTCACGCCCGCCCGGTCCTTCGACCGGTAGACGTCCCCCGCGCCGTTCGTCACAGCAGTGTTATCGGCCACGGGTCACCCGCCTCGGCTCTCGGTGGGAACGGATGGTCAGGAAGCGGTGAACGTGATCGCACCGATGGCGAAGACGATCGTCACAGCCGTCACCGACGACGTCAGCGCAGCACCGATGCGGAAGTTGCCCGCCGTCACCGCATCCCACGTCCCCGCGTGCGTCACCGCCGACGCGCCCGACGTCGTGAAAGTCGCCGTCGCCGTGTTCGTGATCGAACCGGCAGAGGGGGCTCCCACGCTGTACTGCACCCGGGTCACACCCGCATACTCCGACGCACCCGTCGTCGACGTCGTCGCCGTGTGCAACGACACCCACGTGTTCGTCGTGGACGGGGTCGGCTGCGTCGCGGCGAAGATCCCGGCCAAGGCGTTGTTCGTTGCGAGAGCAGAAGCGAGCGCCATGTCAGCCGACCTTCTTCGTCAAAGCCCTGTGAGCTTCCTGGTGAGCCTTGCGGCGCTCCGGATCCACGCCGCCAGGGTGCTCCCGCTCGTCGTTCAGGTAGTCGCACTCCTGCTGCGTCGGGTGGGTGCCCCGGTTGTAGTGCTCCACCTCGATCGCCTCAGCGACAGCCACCGCGGTCGCCTTGTCGTCGAAGTACAGGACGTCCGGGGTGACATCAACGAAGTCGCCCGGGATCTTCGGGTCAGGGGTGGGGATCGGCCCAGCGATCGGGCCGGTGATCAACGCAACCTTGCCGGCCATGTCGGGCCTCTCGTTGTCAGCGATGGGGGTGTGACGGTGCACTGGGCGAGGCCGGGGAGGAGATCGCCCAGTGCACCGTCACGACGACGGCATGGCCGTCGCAGTCAACTCAGAAGGCAGCCGTGCCCTCGTAGAGTGCGAGGAACTCACGCGCCCAAGTCAGTTTGTCGATGACGCGTTGCCCACATGGCTGCGACCTCGACCAGAGCTCAAGGTTCTCAATGCGGTTGTCTGCGCGAACGCCGTTGATGTGATGCACGTTCTCGGTGGGCAGTAGCGTCCGACCGAGGTGGTGCTGCATCACGTGACGATGTTCGAAGATGTGACCGGACTTGTCCGCGCCCGGCTGGCCACGACCAACGAAGGTCTTGATGTAGCCATGACTCGTGGTCTGACGAACAGGAGTCGCTATGGATCCTCGCGTCACGCACGTCGTCGAGCAGAAGGCCACGCCGGGCTTGATCTGACTCTTGAACCGCATGAACGGGGTCGCACACACGGTGCAAACAAGCTCCTGTTTTCCGCCTCCAGGAAAACGCGTCGCGTTTGCCTTGCGGGCGTTCTGCGTGGGGATGCCGGACGCGAAGTAGCACGCTCGACTGCAGAAAGCGTGACCTTTGGTACGGGATGCCGGTCGGGTGAATCGGTGACCGCACCGCTCACATTGAAGATCGATGCGGCCACCGAAGGTGCGCTTGTCCATGTCACGAATACTACTACGATTACGTGACTGGGGCGCGAATACCCGCTAGAACGCTGCAGATCCGCGAGTATAGAGCACGAAGGCGTCCGGGTCGCCGACGACGAATCCGTAGTACGCCTCTACCAGGAGGAGCGTCAAATTTTCTTGGAAAGCAGAATGCCAGATGGTGCCGTCCCAGTAGGACGCCTCGGTGGACGTCTGGATCGTGATGTCCATGCCCACGCCGTAGGCGCACTGGCTGAAGTCGCCACCGA
>JANLYQ010000055.1:0-25880 GCA_031365725.1 Sporichthyaceae bacterium
GCACGATCTCCTCGCCTTTGGTCAGCTTCTTCGCGCAGCGGTCGGCGTCGTAGTACTTCGTCGTCGACTCCTCGGTCGGGCCGCTGATGATGAGCGGCGTGCGGGCCTCGTCGATGAGGATCGAGTCGACCTCGTCGACGATCGCGAAGTGGTGCCCGCGCTGCACGAGGTCGTCCTTGCTCCACGCCATGTTGTCGCGGAGGTAGTCGAAGCCGAACTCGTTGTTCGTGCCGTGCGTGATGTCGCACAGGTACTGCTCCCGGCGCAACGACGGCGCCTGGCCGGAGACGATCGTGCCGACGGTGAGGCCCAGGAAGCGGTGCACCCGGCCCATCAGCTCGGACTGGTACTCAGCGAGGTAGTCGTTGACCGTGACCACGTGCACGCCGTTGCCCGACAGCGCATTGAGGTACGCCGGTGCCGTGGCGACCAGCGTCTTGCCCTCACCGGTCTTCATCTCGGCGATGTTGCCCAGGTGCAGCGCTGCGCCGCCCATCATCTGCACGTCGAAGTGCCGCTGGCCCAGGGTGCGACGAGCCGCCTCACGGACCGTCGCAAAAGCCTCGGGCATGATGTCGTCGAGGGACTGACCGTCGGCCAGCCGCTCCCGGAACTCATCGGTCATGGCCCGCAGCTCGGCATCGGTCAGCGAGGTGAAGTCGTCCTCGATGGCGTTGACCTGCCCGGCGACCGCGCTGAGCTTGCGGAGGATCTTCCCTTCGCCGGCGCGGAGCATCCTGTCGAACAATGCGGGCACGCGGTGTCTCCTCGGGCAGGTCGGGTCGTTGGCGGGCATCCGGGTCTCGGGCAGCGCCCCGGAGCCGCGCCGGGCGTGCTGTCATCGTAGGCGCTGCGACACGCCGGACCGACGACCTGCGAGCCATAACGCCTCGACCCGGGCATCGGTGCCCAGGTTGGATGAGCTCATGACCTTCCCCGAACCGAGCACGCTCACCGACGGCCGCCTACTGCTGCGACTGCCGGAGGAGCGCGACGTCGCGGCCATCGCCCAGGCCTGCCAGGACCCCGAGATCACCCGCTGGGTCCCGGTGCCGGTCCCCTACGCGACCCACCACGCCGAGGAGTTCGTCGCGGGGCGACCAGAACGCTGGGCCGCGGCAGACGGGGAGATGACCTTCGCGGTCACCGACGCCAGCGACGGGCAGCTGCTCGCCATGGTGGGGCTGCACGCCCGGGATGCCTCGATGCGCGAGATCGGCTACTGGGCTGCACCCTGGGCCCGCGGCCGTGGGGTGATGACCGACGCGGTGCGGTTGGTGTGCGGGTACGGGTTCGACGTGCTGGAGCTCGAGCGCATCGAGTGGTGGGCCATCGCTGGCAACGAGGCGTCGTGGCGGGTCGTCGAGAAGCTGGGCTTCCAGCGTGAAGGCTCCTGCCGGGCGCGGCTGCTGCACCGGGGCGAGCGGGTCGACGGCTGGGTCGCCGGGCTGCTGCGTGGGGAGCTCGCCTGATGGCGCTGCTGCTGCCCCTGGGGCGTGGTCGCTCGCCGGAGCTGGTGGGCGAGGGCGTGCTGCTCTCGCCGTGGGAGGACCGCGACCTGCCGGGGGTGCTGGAGATCGCCGACGACGCCGCCACCCGGATCTTCTCCGGGTCGCTGGCGGCGGTGCGCACACTGGACGACGCGCGGGCCTGGGTCGAGAGCCGCAGCACCGGGGACCGGGTCGACTGGGCCGTGCGCGACCCGCACACCCGCGCCCTCATCGGCCGCGCTGGGCTGGGAGCCATCGAGACGCACCCGGCCGCCGCCGAGATCGGCTACGGCGTGCACCCGGCGCACCGCAGCCGAGGGGTGGCGGTCGCCGCCGTCGCGACCGTGACGCAGTGGGCTTTCAGCGGGCTGGGTCTGCACCGGATCGGGCTCGTGCACGACATCGCCAACGTGGCGTCCTGCGCCGTCGCGACCCGCAGTGGCTACCTGCTGGAAGGTCGCGAGCGGCAGGCGCTCGGCTACCCCGACGGCCGGGTGGCCGACCTGCACCGGCACGCCCGGCTGGCGTCGGACCCGGAACCGGCGGGCCCTGGCCCCGGCCCCATGACTCCGGTGGTGCTTACCGCCGAGGCCGGGCTCACTCTGCGCCCGTGGGAGCCTGCCGACGCCGCGGACGTACTGGTCGGCCTCAACGACCCACTGACCGTGCGGTGGAACCCGCGCCTTCCGCTGGCCGACGTGGCTGCCGCCTCGGCCTGGATCGACACCCGCACGGCCGGCTGGGCCGAGGGGCGGGCTGCGAGCTGGGCGGTGTGCCAGGGCAGCGAGGTGGTCGGCTCGGTCGGGCTGCGCGAGCTGAACGTGATCGACGCCTTCGCGGTGGCGTCGTACTGGACGATGCCGCCCGCCCGGGGCCGAGGCGTCGCTGGCCGCGCCTTGGCCCGCGCGGCGGCGTACGCGCACGAGAAGCTCGGGATGCACCGCGTGCAGCTGGCACACGTGCTGGCCAACGACGCGTCGTGCCGGGTGGCGACCAAGGCCGGCTTCGCCCTGGAGGGGACGTTGCGTGGGTCGAACCGGCTGGCCGAGGGCTACGTCGACGAGCACCTGCACGCCCGAGTCGTGGGGGACGCATGACCGGCCTGACCGGCTCAGGGATCGAGCACGTCGAGATCGCCGCCGGGGCGTGGCAGCTGCGACCACCGGACCCGGCTGAGGCCGCTGACGTCCTGGCGATGCTGCAGGACCCGTTGACCGCGCGGTGGAACCCCGCTCCGTCGGTCGTGGATGAGGCGAGCGCCCGGGACTGGTGCGTGCGCGGCGCCGACTGGTCGGACGGGACTCACGCGAGCTTCTCGGTGCTCGAGGGCACCACCGGTCGGCTGGTCGGCAACATCTCGCTGTGGAGGGTCGATCTCCTCGACCAGCGCAGCGCCGCGGTGGGCTATCGCACCGCACCGTGGGCTCGCAGCCGGGGGGTGGCCACGACGTCCTTGGGGGCGGTGACGCGGTGGGCGTTCGGCGCCCTCGGCCTCGACCGCATCGAGCTGCCGCACGACCCCGCCAACCGTGCCTCGTGCCGCGTGGCGGAGAAGGCCGGTTACCTGCTCGAGGGCACGTTGCGGATGTCCTACCGGCTCGGCGACGGACGGCGGGTGGACGAGCATCTGCACGCCCGCCTCGCCACCGACTGACCACCCGCCCCTGCGGTCAAGCGTGGGCGACGGCAGCCGCGAGAGCGGGCGCGAGATCGCCACGGGGCTCGACCACGACATCGCCGAGACCCAGCCAGCGCGCCAGGTTGACGAGTTCCACCGCCAGCTCGGCGGCCGTCTCTGGCGGCGCGTGCGGCTCGGCAAACGCCCCGCGCACCCGCAGAACACCCGGTGGACCCGGCACACCCGGCACGCTGAGCCCAGCGGCACCCTTGCCTGCGGCCAGCCGGTCGGCCTTGAGGTCGACCCGGGCCACCAACCGCTCACCGAGCAGGAACGGCAGCACGTAGTACCCGTGCACCCGCTGGTCGGCCGGCACATAGATCTCGATCCGGTAGCGGAAGCCGAATAACGCCTCCACCCGCGCCCGCTCCCACACCAGCGGGTCGAACGGCACCAGCAGGGCGCGCGCCGACACCCGGCGCGGAAGGCGAGCATCCACCTGCAGGTACGCCGGTCGCGACCAGCCCTCGACCGTGGCGGGCAGCAGCTCGCCGGCATCGACCAGCTCCGCGACTGCCCGTTGGCTGTCCTCCGGACGCAGCCGGAAGTAGTCGCGCAGGCACGGCTCGCTGGCGATGCCGTGCGCCCGGGCGGCGATGCGCACCAGCTCGCGGAACGCCTCGTCGTCGTCGAGGTCCGGCGCCTCGACCACGGCACGGGGCAGTACCCGCGAGGGAAGGGCATAGCGCCGCTCGAAGGACGAGGTACGGCCGGCGGAGGTGATCTCACCGGCGTAGAACAGATGTTCCAGCGCCTGCTTGACCACCGACCAGTTCCACCCCCAGTCGCTGCGGTCCCGAGGCGCATCGTGGGCCAGCGCCGCCTCGACGTCCCCGGCCGTCATCGGCACGCGCCGGGCCGTCACTTCGGCGAGCACTGCCTTGACCAGCTGCGGCTGCTCGGCCGCGACCGCCTTCATGCCGCCCCAGGCGCCCTCCTGCCACCGGTGCATCCGCCAGCGCAGCAGGCGATGCGTGCCCGGGGGGACGAGGCTCGCCTCGTGCGCCCAGTACTCCACCAGCCGGCGCGGCGACTGACCCGCCGCGCGGTCGAGCAGGCCCCGGTCGTAGGGGCCGAGCCGGGAGAACAACGGCAGGTACTGCGCGCGCACCAGGACGTTGACGCTGTCGATCTGCAGCAGCCCGATGCGCTCGACGATGGCGGTGATCGCCCGCATGCCGACCACAGCCGGGCGAGGAGCGGCCAGCCCCTGCGCAGCGATCGCCACCCGCCGAGCGACTGCTGCCGACAGGTGCACCGGCTGCGGCGTCGTCACGGCCCCGATGCTGTCACGGTGGGCAGCTATGGACCACGATAGGCGGGTGCGCTCTCGAGGACTGATGACCGCCACCGCCCGCCACGCGGTGTCTGTGATCGCGTTGCCGCTGCTGGCGCTGTTGGCGCTGTCGGCGTCGACCGGCACCGCCTCGGCGACACCGGTCACCGCCGCATCGACCTCCCTCGTCGTGCACGAGGAAGTCGTGACGGTCGGCACCACGGTGCAGGGCCGCTCGATCGTGGCCGTGCACCGGTGGACCGATGGCGCGACCCACCCGTTGCTGCTGCTCGGCAGCATGCACGGTGAGGAGCAGGCCGGCATGCGAGTCGTACGCCGACTGGCCCGGGTGGGTCTGCCCGCCGGGGTGGACCTGTGGCTGGTGTCCACGATGAACCCTGATGGTGCCTCAGGTTTTCGTCGGGACAACGCCCACGGGGTCGACCTCAACCGCAACTTCCCGACGTACTTCCAAAGGTCGAAGAAGGGCACGCTGCTCTGGTCGGGACCGAGACCGGCCAGCGAGCCCGAGACGCGAACGATGATGCGACTGCTCACCACCGTGTCGCCGTGGACGGTGCTGAGCCTGCACCAGCCGCTGTTCGCGGTCGACACCTACCGGATGAAGTCCCCCGCCCTGGTTCGGCGGCTGCACCGGCTCACCGGCCTGCCGATGGCGCCCCTGGACTGCAACGGCGGCTGCCACGGCACCATGACCGACTGGTTCAACACCCACTTCCCCGGCCGCGCGGTGACCATGGAGTTCCGTCGGCACGCCGCACAGACCGAGATCGCCCGGATGACCACCGCAGTGCTGACGATCGCCGCCGGCTAGTCGTGGTGGCGGGCTAGTCGCCGAGGTCCCGGTCGAGTCGGCGGGACATCTCTCGGGAGCTGGCCCGCGGGTCACGTGATCTCGAGCAGCTTTTCCCGGACCGCGTAGACCACAGCCTCCATGCGTGAGTGCAGCTGGAGCTTCTCGAGGATGTTGCGGATGTGGTTCTTGACGGTGTTCTCGGAGATGAACAGCTCCTTGGCGATGTCGCGGTTGTTCAGCCCACGAGCCACCAGCTTGAGCACCTCGAGCTCACGGTCGGTCAGCCGGGGTGCCGGCACCTGCTGTCGCTCATCGCCCCGCTTGATCATCGTGGCGAACTCGCTCAGCAGCTTGGACGCCATCGACGGGCTGATCAGCGACTGACCCCCGGCCACCGAGCGGATGGCTGTGGAGACCTCGTCGATGGAGATCTCCTTGAGGAGGTAGCCGCTGGCGCCGGCCTTGATGGCGTCGTACAGATCGGCCTCGTCGTCGGAGATGGTGAGCATGACGATCTTGGCGCTGGGGACGACCGCCTTGATCGCGCTGCACGCCTCGATGCCGCTGCGCCGGGGCATCCGCACATCCATCAGCACGATGTCGGGCAGCAGGGTCGAGGCGAGCTCGACGGCCTCGCTGCCGTCGCCGGCCTCGCCGACGACCTCGATGTCCTTCTCCTGGCCCAGCACCATCTCCAGCCCGCGCCGGAACAGTGCATGGTCATCGACCACAAGCACGCGGATCGGGTCGGCGTCAGCCCGTGCCGTGCGGGCGGCGCGGGGTGTGGCCCCTGCCTGCTCGCTCACTGCAACCTCTCTCACAACGCCCCGTACCGCTCGGGTCTGCACCGGGCGGGCACGATGCATCCTGGCACGAGAGCACCTCGGCCGCGGCGGAATGCGGACGAATGCGTCCGCACCCGCCGTATCCGCCGGTGTCAGACCTCCAGCCGGATCACGCCGTAGTCGTAGGCACGCCGCCGGTAGACCACGCTGGGCAGCGAGGTGTCGGAGTCGACAAACAGGTAGAAGTCGTGCCCCACCAGCTCCATCTCGTACAGCGCCTGGTCGAGCGTGATCGGTGCGGCCTGGTGCACCTTCTCGCGCACGAACATCGGACCGTCATCGGCCGGGGCGCCGTGCTGATCACGGTCCGTTGGCTCGGCCGGTGCCGTTGCGAACCGTCCCGCGTCCAGGGCAGCTGTCGCAGTGGCCACGGACACGGGAGTCTTGGCGCCGTGGTGCACCCGCCGGCGGTCGTGCGCGCGACGCAGCCGAGCCTCGAGACGGGTGACGGCAAGGTCGAGGGCGGCATAGCAGTCCGGGGCGGAGGCCTCGGCTCGCACGACCGGACCGCGCGAGAGGATCGTCAGCTCGATCCGTTCGCGGTGGTCGGCCAGTCGGGGGTTGCGTTCGGCGGAGCACTCGACATCGACGCTGATGACCTTGGGATCAAGCTTCTCGATCTTGGCGAGCTTGTCCGCGACGTGCGCGCGGAACCGCTCGGTGACCTCGGTGTGCCGACCCTTTACGACGATGTCCACGAAGCGCTCCTCCTTCTGTAGAACAGCAGGACGATGACACCCACCCGGCCGACCTGGTCTTCGACCCCACATCCGCCTGCTGAGGGTCTCGCAGCGGTGACCGCCACTACTCCCCTTCTCCCGGGTCGGAGGACATCGGGACCTCCGGCGGGGCAGGACTTACTTCTAAGCCGCACCGTGATCGAACGACGAAGAGTCGCCTTACGTGGACCGTTTCGCCTGCGGCTGGCATCGGCTTGCCGGCTCGTCGCCCCGCGGGGGAGCGATGATCCGGCGCAACCACGGACCCGGGCGGGTGCCATGCAAGGGACGGTAGTACCTGCACCGATGCGAGGACAGGTCACCCCACCGTCACCACCCGACCGGCCGTGCACCCCGCTCACCGGGTGGCGCCGCCCTGACCGCGATGCGCGGTCCGACGGGCCGTCGCTGCCACCACAGCCGCGCCTGCGACCGGCACGCCAGCCGCACGCAGTGCCCGGGCGCACTCGGTGAGCGTAGCGCCTGTGGTGAGGATGTCGTCGACGAGAAGCACCAGCCGGCTCGTGCGTTGCCCACCTCTTCGCCCGTACGACGGCAGCCTCCGGCCCAACCGCACCGACCCGGTGAGGTTGTCGACCCGGGCGGCGGCATCCAGCCCGGACTGGTCACGGGTGCTGCGGGCGAGCCGGAGGACTGTGGCGACCTCGACGTCTCTCCCACCCCCGCGCAGCAGCTGGGCTGCGGTGCGCGCCAGCCGGCGGGTCGGGTCGTCGCCGCGAGCGCGGACCGCCGAGGGCCGGGACGGTGCCGGCACCAGCAGCAGCGCGAGCTCTCCGGAAGCCGCATCCTCTGCCGCGGCCACCGCAGCCAGGACGGCGGCGGCCACCGCCGCCCCGAGGGGCCGGGCCAACCGCCGCGCGCCGTGCTCCTTGTGCGCCACCACGGCCTCCCGCACCGGCCCGTCGTAAGCCGCGACCGCCCACGTCGGCGGCAGACCCTTCGGACAGGGCCTCGGCACCGCGCGCCGTGGCGCACCGGCCAACGTCGCCGCGCAGTCCGCGCACCACGCCACCGAGGCGACCGCACCGACCGAGACACGCCCGCAGCCCGCACACCCTCCGGGCAGCACCAGGTCGAGCACCGACCGCCACACCGCCCACCCCCTGCCCCCCGCGACCGGGTCCCGTCCCGACGCGCGGGACCAGCGTGGCCCGACGCTGCTCCCGACGACGGCGACGATCGACATCTGTGGACAGGCCGCCGGTCACAACGCCTGTGGACGACGCAGGGGACGCCTTCGCGGCCCACGGCGACTGCTCAGCCCGGGTAGGCCGGATCCTTGCCTGCGCCCAGCGACTGCCAGCCGCCTCCCTGGGTGAACTGGAAGAGCTTGCCGTCCGCGGTCCCGGCCACCAGCGGGTTGTCCGCCAGCGGCGGTGCCGCGCTGATCGTCACCGGGTCCTGCAGCGGCTCGATGTCGCGCACCGCATAGCCGTCGGTGTCGACGTACGACGGAGAGACCGGGCCCTTGTCCCTGCTGCCGAGGACAGCAAGCACGGACGCGTCGGCCCACGCCACGTCGCGCACCGAGGTCAGACCCGGCAGCGTCTCCTGGAACGAGGTGAGGGAGATCTCGGCGCCGCCGACGACCGCGGTGTCCGTGGTCTCCGTGCGCAGCACGGCCGCTGTGCGCAGTACCGACGCACGCCCGGTGCCGACGATCAGTGCCGCCCGGGTGCCGTCGCGGGCGACGGACAGGGCCCAGGGCTTGCGGTCGCCGGCCAGCCGCGGGACGGCAACCTGGCGCGGTGCATCGGCCCCGTCGGCGAGGTACCAGACGACGCCGGTGGCCCGGTCGACGACCCACAGGTTGTCGCCGCGGTCCCAGGACGGGCGGGACAGGTCGACGCCGTTGATCCGCGGCTCGAGCGTGGCCTCGCGGGTCAGCGGCCCGACCAGGACCGTGCGACCGTCGGCCGAGACTGCCGCCAACCGGGCCGCGTCCAGCGACACGGCCGGGGTACGGAGAGCGAGGGTGCCGCTGCCTGCCTGCCCGAGGACCGGCTGGAAGCCGCCGCCGAGAAAGCGCCCGACCTTGCCGTCGGTGACCACATAGGCGCTGGGGGGCGCAGGCAGCGCGTCGGGGTCGAAGCTGGGATAGGCGTCGCGATCCTGGTCGGCTGCCGAGCCGGCCACCACGAGGCTCTCGCCACCCGCGGTGATGCGCACCTTCAACACCTCGGGCAGCTGGCGCAACGTCCATACCAGCTGGGCTGACATCCGTTGACGGGCCGCGTCGTCCGCCTTCAACGCCGAGGTGTCGAGCCGCACCGTGGCCACCCCGTCCCGGGACAGCGGGACCGATCCGACATCAAGCCCGGTGCCTTCGGGGAACGCCGTGCTGACCGCGTCGCGCAAGTCGCTGGTCGGTCCGCGCAGCAGCCGCGACACCAGCTTGGTGCGCAGACCCGGCAGGTCGGGGACCAGCACGTCGTCGGGCACCAATGTGCTGCCGGTCGGAGCGAGGAAGTACAGCGCGAGCCGCCGGTAGGTCTCGGCGACGTCCACCGCTGAGAGCACCAGCCCGTCGTCGAGGGTCGAGATGCGCCATTCGCCGGCCACCTTGGTCAGGCCGAAGTGCAGCGACACCGTCGATCCCGGCGGGAGCCGTCGGAACCGGCCGTCGGCCTCGATCTGCCCGGTCTGCGAGCCGGTCACCGACACCGTGTCACCCGGCCCGGCCTCGATCGCCAGCGCCGAAGCCACCCGGTCGTACACCACGGTGCCGGCCTGCGGACGCCAGCTCTGGCGGGCGGCAGGACTGAGATAGTCCCGCGCCACCTCGTGGTCGTTGACGAAGTCGGCGCTGGACTGCAGGAAGCCGAGGACCACGTCGGCCGGACGGGCGCCGGGCACCGGCGGCTGGCCGATGAACGACACCCCGTTGTCCGCGCGAGCCTGCCGCAGGTCGCCGCCCGCCCGCACCGGACCACTGGTGGGGATCGTCGCGCAGGCCGCCAGCAGCATGAGCAGCATCAGCGGCGCGACACCGCCGACCCCTCGCCTGTACGTCGCCCGGCGCGACGCCCGCTCAGACATCGACCCCGCCGGGGGTCCGGATCCGGCGGTAGGGCTGGCCGGCCGTGACGGGGGCCCGGCGGCGGCGGGAGTCGCTCGGCTCCAGCGGGATCGGTGACCCGTCCAGCTCGGCCCCCAGCACTCGCGGCACCGTCAGGCGGAACTGACAGCCGTCCCCGGGCTCGCCCCAGGCCTGCAGCCACCCGCCGTGAAGGTGCGCGTCCTCCAACGCGATCGACAGTCCCAGGCCGGTGCCTCCAGTCGTGCGCGCCCGGGCCGGATCGGCCCGCCAGAACCTGTTGAACACCATGCTCACGTCGGTGGGCGCCAGACCGACGCCGTGGTCGCGCACCGCGACCGCCACCGCCAAGTCGTCGGCCGCGACCCTGATCACGATCGGCTCGCCCTCACCGTGCTCGACGGCGTTGGCCACCAGGTTGCGCAGCACCCGCTGGATGCGGCGCTGGTCGACGTCGGCGATGCACGCGGTGTCCGGGGCCTCGAGCACCAGCACGCTGCCCCGCCGGTCGGCGAGGGTCTCCATGGCGTCGATCACGTGCCGGACGACGATGCGCAGGTCCGTCGGCTCGGTCTCCAGGACCGCCGCCCCGGCGTCGTACCTGCTGATCTCCAGCAGGTCGGCGAGCAACGCCTCGAACCGGTCGAGCTGGGCCTGCAGGATCTCGGCGCTGCGCTCGACCGCCGGATCCATGCCGGCCCGGGCGTCGTGCAGCACGTCGGCGGCCATCCGGACCGTCGTCAACGGCGTGCGCAGCTCGTGCGACACGTCGGAGACGAACCGGCGCTGCACCCGCGACAGGTCCTCGAGCTGACGGATCTGGCGCTGCAGGCTGGTGGCCATCCGGTTGAACGACGCGGCGAGACGGGCGAGGTCGTCCTCACCCCGCACCCGCATGCGTTCCTCGAGCCGACCGGCGGCGAGGCGTTCGGCGATGCGCGCCGCCATGCGCACCGGCGTCACCACCTGCCGCGTCACCAACCACGCGATGCCGCCGACCAGGATGACAAGACCGAACGCCGCGAGCAGGAGAGCGTTGCGCACCAGCGCGAGGGTGGTGGCCTCCTTGTCCAGCGGGAAGAGGAAGTACAAGTCGTAGGACCCGATCTCGGGTACGACGACCTGCGAGCCGATCACGAGGGCACTCACCTGCTGCCCGGACGGTCGGGTCAGCACGGTGTAGGTCCAGCGTTGCCCGGTGCCGGACTCGACCTTCGCGCTGAGACTGGCCGGCACGTCCCGCACGTCGACGCCGAACGAGCTGCGACCGAGCGGGGCACGCGGGTCGCTGATGCCCGACCCGCGCTGCAGCACGACCTCACGGGTGCCGGCCGACCCGCCGCCGCGGGACAGCTGCCGGACCAGGTCCGGCACCAGGGTGTCGAAGACGTCGGGTGCGCTGCGGTCGGCGGAGTCCAACGCCTCCTGCGAGGTGCGAGCACCGTTGGCGGCCTCGTCGAGGGAGCTCGCCACCTTCGTGCGCAGCAACCCGTCACGGACCTGGCTGATGAGCACGTTCCCGAGCACGGCGATCGCGAGCAACGAGCACAGGGTCGTGGTGGTCACCACCCGCAGCTGCAGCGACCGGCGCCAGAGCGCCACCAGCCGGTTGCGCCGCCGGCGCAGGACGCGACGGACCCGACCGAGGAGCCGGGGTGGGCGCTCGACGGCCGCAGAGCTGCTGCCGCTGCTCAGACCTGGCCCGCCTTGTAGCCCACGCCGCGCACCGTCACCACGACCTCGGGGTTCTCCGGGTCGCGCTCGACCTTGGAGCGCAGGCGCTGCACGTGCACGTTGACCAGTCGGGTGTCAGCAGCGTGCCGGTAGCCCCACACCTGCTCGAGCAGCACCTCGCGGGTGAACACCTGCCACGGTTTGCGGGCCAGCGCGACGAGCAGGTCGAACTCCAACGGCGTCAAGGCGATCGGGACCTCACCGCGCTTGACCGAGTGCCCCGCCACATCGATCATCAGGTCGCCGATCTCCAGCAGCTCCTGCGGCGACTCCTCGGTGCGCCGCAGCCGAGCCCGGATCCGCGCCACCAGCTCCTTGGGCTTGAACGGCTTGAGCACGTAGTCGTCAGCGCCGGACTCGAGCCCCACAACGATGTCGACCGTGTCGGTCTTGGCGGTGAGCATGACGATCGGCACACCGGACTCCGCCCGGATCGCCCGGCAGACATCGATGCCGTCGGTGCCGGGCAGCATCAGGTCGAGCAGCACCAGGTCCGGCTTGTGCTCGCGGAACATCGCGAGTGCCTGACCCCCGTCGGCGCACAGCGTGGGTTCGTACCCCTCACCACGCAGCACGATGCCGAGCATCTCGGCCAGGGCGGTGTCGTCGTCGACGATGAGGACGCGGCCTCTCATCGCCACCTCGCCCATGTACTGCGTCTGCGGGTGTCATGCATGAGGTCATCGTGGCACCCGGCGGGGCGCGGTGCGTGGCGCGCCGTCGATCCGGGCCGTACGCCGGGTCCCTGCTGCGTGGCACGATGCCTCCCGTGAGCGACGACCGCGGGGGCTGGGGCCACCCTGAGCAGCAACAGCCACCGACGGTCCCGCCCGGCTGGTCGCCGCAACAACCTCCGGCGTGGCAGCAGCCCCCGAGCTGGCAGACGCCGCCGGGTCAGCAACCCGGGTGGCAGCAGCAGCCGGGCTGGCAGCAAGCGCCCGGGTGGGCACCCGGTCCCTATGCGCCGCAGGCGCCACGACCAGGTGTCATCCCGCTGCGCCCGCTGGGCGTCGGGGAGATCCTCGACGGCGCGATCTCGACCGTGCGGGCGCACCCGCGCACCATGCTCGGCCTCTCGGCGATCGTGGCCGCACTGACCCAGCTTGTCAGCGTCCCCCTGACCTGGCTGCTGCTGCACGGCACCGCCGACAGGGCGTTCAGCCTCGACCCGCAGTCGACCCCGGGCAGCTCCAACGCCGGGCCGGACTTCGCCTTCAGCCCCGCGTCCATCATCTCCACCGGGCTCGGCGGCGTGGTCACCTGGATCGCGACGATCGCACTGACCGGGCTGCTCACCGTCGTGGTGAGCCGCGCTGTGCTCGGTCAGCCGATCACCGGCAAGGCAGCCTGGGCGCTGACCCGACCGCGCGTGGCGGCACTGATGGGCGTGACGCTGCTCATCCTGCTGTTCGGCATCCTCATCGTCGCCACCGTTTCGATCCCGGTGGTCGTCCTCGTGCTGGCGAACGCGCCGGTGGTGGCCATCGTCTTGACCGCTGTTCTGATGGTGCCCCTCGGAGTGGTCGCCCTGGTCAACCTCAGCGTCAACTTCGCTCTGGCACCAACAGCGATCGTCCTGGAGCGCGCCAACGTGCGGGGCTCACTGCGCCGGTCCCGAGCACTGGTCAAGGGGGCCTGGTGGCGGACCTTCGGCCTGCTGCTGCTCATCAACCTGCTGGCCACGATGCTCTCCGCCGTCCTGCAGACGCCCTTCAACATTGCGTCCCTCGGCAGTGCCTTCGTGACCGGCGGCGGCCACACCCTCAACGTGGTGGGCATCGTGCCGCTGCTCGTGTCGGCCCTCGGCACGATCCTGGTCTCGACCTTGACCTGGCCCTTCACTGCCGCAGCGACGGCCTTGGTCTACGTCGACCGACGCATGCGCAGCGAGGGCCTGGACCTCGAGCTGGCCCGGTCAGCCGCCCGGTGACCTTGCTGCTCGTGGGTCTGCCGTTGGGAGTGGGTCTGCCGTTGGCGGTGGTCGCCCCGGTGGCGCCCGGCCGGGACGAAGCAGCCCGGCTGGCCCGCGAGGAGCTGGCCAAGGTGATCTACCGGCAGGCCCAGCCGAGCCTCGCCGAACGGGCCCTGCGCTGGGCCCTGACCCACCTGCTCGATCTGCTGAACACCGCGTCCGGCGTCTCCCCCGGTGGCTACCTCGGGCTGGTGGTCACCGCCCTGCTGGTGGTCGTTGTCGTGGTCGCGCTCCGCCTGCAGGTCGGCCCGCTGGCACGCCGCACGAGGGCCGACCGGCCGTTGTTCTCTGCGCGGGCGCTGACCGCCGCCGAGCACCGTGCTGCCGCCGACCGGCATGCCGCCACCGGCGCCTGGGCCGAGGCGCTGCGTGAGCGCCTGCGGGCCGTGGTGCGCTCGCTGGAGGAACGCGCGATCCTCGACGAGCGCCCCGGCCGGACCGCCGACGAGGCTGCCACCGACGCCGGCCGTCTGCTGCCCGACTGCGCAGCAGACCTGCGGCAGGTCGCCGCACTCTTCGACGACGTCTGGTACGGCGGTCGCGCCGCAACACCTGCCGCCGACGCAGCGGCCCGCGCCCTGGATCTGCGGGTGGGCGCCGCGCGGGTGAGCGCCGCGCGCCCCGTCGTACCTGCGGGAAACCGATGAGCACCGCAACGACTGCGCCGGCAGAAGCGCCGACGACCTCAAGCCTCGCCACCCCGGCGGCCCAGCGCTGGCGCTCGGTCAAGACGCCGATCGCGGTCGCGCTCCTCGTGCTACTGGCCGGGACCGTGCTGGTGCTCAGTCGCGGCCCGGCGCCGGCGTCGCGCCTCGACCCGCGGTCGCCGGCGCCCAGCGGCGGCCGCGCCGTGGCCGAGCTCCTTCGACGCGCCGGCGTGCAGGTCGATCTGGTCACCACCACTGCTGCACTCGTGGCCACCGCCCGCCCTGGCGACACGGTGCTGGTCACCGACCCGGGGTTGCTCGGCCCGGCCCAGGTGCGCGACACCGTGGCGCTCGGCACCGACCTCGTCGTGCTCGCCAGCACCGACCCGGCCGGCTACCTCCCTGGCTTCGTTGCCGAGCCGCAGCAGGCAGACGTCCGGGCACCCGCGTGCAGCCTGGCCCCAGCTGCCCGATCCGGGCGGTCCGACGCCGGTGTCATCGGCTACCGCCCGGACCCGACCGGAGCCGCGGTCCTGCCCCTGGACACCCAGCTGTGCTACCCCGCCGACGGAGTCGCCTCCTTGGTGCAGGCCACGACCGGCGGCCGAGCAGTGACGTTAGTGGGCTCGGCGGCGATCCTGACCAACGACCGCCTCGACGACCAGGGCGACGCCGCTCTGGCGCTCGGGCTGCTCGGCGCCCGGCCGCGACTGGTCTGGTACCTGCCCACCGCAGGCGACGGGCCCGTGACTGCTCGTCGCACGTTCTACGACCTCGTCCCCGACGGCGTGTGGTGGGGCCTGGGCGAAGGACTCGTGGCGTTGCTGTTGCTCGTGCTGTGGCGGGCCCGGCGGCTCGGTCCGCTGGTGGTCGAGCCGCTGCCCGTCGTGGTGCGCGCCGCCGAGGCCGTCGAAGGGCGGGCCCGGCTCTACCGCCGGACCGGGGCCCGCGGTCCGGCCGCGGACGCCCTGCGCACCGGCGTACGCCGGCGGCTCGGGACGGCGCTCGGACTGACCCTCGGTGCGGCACCCCCCACGGTGCTCGCCGCGGTCGGCGCCCGCAGCCGACTGGACCCGGGTCGGGTGCGTGACCTCCTGTACGGTGCCGCACCGGTCGACGATGCGGCGCTCGTGCGCCTCGCCGATGCCCTCGACGCTCTCGAGAAAGAGGTACGCCGGTCATGACGGAGAGCACCGCGAGCACCCAGCCCGAGCCGGCCCGCGAGGCCTTGCGCTCCTTGCGGCAGGAGGTCGCCAAGGCCGTCGTCGGTCAGGACGCGGCCGTGACCGGGTTGGTGATCGCCCTACTGTGCCGCGGTCACGTGCTGCTCGAAGGCGTGCCGGGCGTCGCCAAGACCCTGCTGGTCCGCACGCTGGCCGCCTCCCTCGACCTCGCGACCAGCAGGGTGCAGTTCACTCCGGACCTGATGCCCGGCGACGTGACCGGCTCGCTGGTCTACGACGCCCGGTCCGGTGAGTTCTCGTTCCGCAACGGGCCGGTGTTCACCAACCTGCTGCTGGCCGACGAGATCAACCGCACCCCGCCCAAGACCCAGGCCGCGCTGCTCGAGGCGATGGAGGAGCGCCAGGTCACGGTCGACGGGCAACCGCGCCCGCTGCCCGACCCGTTCGTGGTGATCGCGACGCAGAACCCGTTGGAGTACGAAGGCACCTATCCGCTGCCCGAGGCGCAGCTGGACCGGTTCCTGCTCAAGCTCACGATGCCGGTGCCGGGGCGCAACGACGAGGTGTCCGTGTTGACCCGGCACGCCGAGGGCTTCGACCCGCGCGACCTCGCCGCAGCCGGGGTGCGCCCGGTAGCCGGGGCTGCGGACCTGTCGGCCGGCCGGGCCGCAGTGGCCAAGGTGTCGATCGCGCCCGAGGTCGTCGGCTACGTCGTCGACCTCGCTCGCGCGACCCGCAGCTCACCGTCCTTGCAGCTCGGCGTCTCCCCCCGTGGCGCCACCGGGCTGATGGCGGCAGCACGCGCGTGGGCCTGGCTCTCGGGTCGTGACTACGTCACACCCGACGACGTGAAGGCCTTGGCCCGGCCCGCTCTGCGGCACCGGGTGGCGCTGCGGGCCGAAGCCGAGCTCGAGGGCGTCACGGCCGACGCGGTGCTCGAGGGCGTGCTGGCCACCGTCCCCGTACCGCGTTGAGCTCACGGGTCCGGGGCTAGGGACAGCGGATGGTCGTCACCGGACGGGCCGTGCTTCTTGCCTTGCTGGCCGCCGTCGTCGTCGGGGTCGCGATCCCGACCGGTGCCGGTCTGCTGATCGTCGCTGCTGCCCTGCTCGCCGTCCTGTTGCTCGACGTCGTCCTCGCCGGCCCCGTGCGACGACTCTCCCTCCATCGCGACGGTGACACCGCAGTGCGGCTCGGCGAGCCTGCCGTCGTACGCCTCACCGTCGTCAACCCGTCCGGTCGGCGGGTGCGAGGGGAGCTGCGGGATGCCTGGACACCCAGCGCCGGCGCTGCCCACCAGCGGCACCCGCTGGACCTGCCGGCTGGTGACCGGCTGCGGACGAGCACCGCGCTGCGTCCCACCCGGCGCGGCGACCGGCACCCGGCCCGGGTGACCGTCCGCTCGCTGGGACCCCTCGGGTTGGCCGGGCGGCAAGGCTCGCACGAGGTGCCCTGGCGGATCCGGGTACTGCCGCCGTTCGCCTCCCGAAAGCACCTGCCCTCTCGGCTGGCCCGGCTGCGCGAGCTGGACGGACGCACCGCACTGCGCCTCGGCGGGCAGGGCACCGAGTTCGACTCGCTGCGGGAGTACGTCGTGGGCGACGACGTGCGGTCGATCGACTGGCGCGCCACGGCGCGCGCCGCCGACGTCATGGTGCGCACCTGGCGACCGGAACGCGACCGACAGGTGCTGCTCGTGCTCGACTGCGGCCGCACCGCCGCCGCCCGGGTCGGTGACGCACCCCGTCTCGACGCGGCGATGGATGCCGCGCTGCTCCTGGCCGCTCTCGCGTCCCGAGCCGGTGACCGGGTCGACCTGATCGCCTACGACCGCGCCGTCCTGGCCCGGGTCGAGGGCCGCACCGGCAGCGACCTGCTGCCCGCTCTCGTCGACGCGATGGCTCCGCTCGACGCTGCCTTGGTCGAGCCGGACTTCGGCGGCATGGTCCGCACCGTGCTCGCCCGCGGGCGCCGCCGCGGTCTGGTGGTGCTGCTCACCTCGCTGGACGCCACACCCGTGCAGGAGGGTCTGCTACCGGCCCTCGGTCCGCTGGTCCGCCGACACCGCGTGGTCCTCGCGTCGGTCGGCGACCCGCGCACCGCCGCGATGACGGCGTCCCGCGGCGATGCGGCTGCGGTCTACGACGCCGCCTCGGGCGAGCACACGACCGCTGAGCGGCGCCGGGTCACGGATCTGCTCGTACGCCGCGGGGTCGAGGTCGTCGACAGCCCGCCGGAGAGCCTGGCGCCGGACCTGGCCGACCGCTACCTGGCGCTGAAAGCGGCCGGTCGGCTCTGAGCTACTCGATCCGGCGGGCCGACCCGTCCCGGGTGAGCACGAGCACGGTGGCGTCGTCCTCACCGTCGGGTTCGCGGCAGTCAGCCATCAGGACCGTGCAGAGCTGGCGCGCGTCCACAGACCCGGTCGACAGCAGGAGCAACCGCGCGAGTCCCGCGTCGATGTCCTCGGTGCGCCGCTCGACCAGCCCATCGGAGTAGAGCAGGACGGACTCACCTGACGCCAGCGCGAACTCTGTCTCCGACGGCCCCTCGACCGCACCGCTCGGCAGCACACCCAGGGGTGGCCACGGCTGCACGGCGACCAGCTCGGCGTTGCCGCTGCTGGTCACGTGGCACACCGGCGGGTGGCCCGCGGAAGCGACCCGGGCGACGCCCGTAGCCGGGTCGACGACGACGACGGTGGCGGTTGCCAGCGCCTGCGGCAGCAGCTGCTCGACTAGGCGGCTCAGCCGCATGAGCACCTGCGCCGGCGAATCGGTCTCCATCAGGTAGGCCCGCAGGCCGTGCCGCAGCTGACCCATCGTCCCGGCGGCCATGATGCCGTGGCCCGCGACGTCGCCGAGCACGCAGGCCACCTGACCGGAGGGCAACTGCACCACGTCGTACCAGTCCCCACCCACATCGCCACCGGCGGCCGGGCTGTAGTCGGCGTACAACGACCAGCCGGGCAGCTCGGGCAACGAGTCCGGCAGCAGACTGCGCTGCAAGGTCTCGGCAACAGTGGCCAGGCGCCGGGCCCGGCCGTAGAGCGCGTCGAGCAGGTGGTGGCGCAAGGTCGCCGCCAGCTCGACCTGTGGCACCGACCACGGCTCGCTCCGCAACCGCACCGTCTCTTGCCACGCCTCGAACGACTTGCGGGGGCTCAGGCGCACGGTGTCACCTTCGCGAGCCGCGATCGCCTTGTTGTGTGGATCGCCGCCCCAGATCACGGTGCGCACCTTCTCGGGGCGCACCCAGACGATGAACTCGCCGGCCGAGAGCCGCAGCACGAGAGCGCCACAGGCCGTGTCCACTGAGTCGATCAGTTCGGGTAGCAGCATCGGCACCGTGTCCAGCGCGAGCACGTCGACCCCGGTCGCCTCGGCATGGGCCACCAGGCCTGCCACCACGTCCGCCGACGGCACTGCACCTGCCGTTGCGGACTCACCGCCCAGTGAGACGGCCACTCCGGTGGCTGGCAGCAGGTTCAGCAGTGTGACGTGACCGCCGGTCAGCGCATGCGCGGCCGACTCGCGCTCCCCGGCCACCAGGGCAGTGAGTGTGGCAAGCGTCGAACGAGCGGCCAGGGCGGCCGCGGTCTCGGCGGCCGTGACGCTGTCCACGAGTCTCAGCGACAGCGTCTGGCCGAGAAACTCGGCCGCCGCCCGCACCTCGTAGGGCGGACGGTGCGGTCCGGCGTAGTGGTGGCAGACGATCAGCCCCCACAGCTCTCCCTTGTCGATCAACGAGATCGACATCGACGCACGGACGCCCATGTTCTTGAGGTACTCGACGTGGATCGGCGAGACGCTGCGCAGGCCGCAGCGACCGAGATCCAGCGGGTCGCCGGTCATCGGGTTGTCGACCGGCACCAGTGCGGCCGGCTGGTAGTCGATGTCGGGGATCAGCCGAAGCCAGCTCTGCAGGTACAGCGCCCGCGCCTGGGCCGGGATGTCGGAGGCGGGATAGCGCAACCCGAGAAAGCTGTTGAGGCCAGGCCCCTCTGGTGAGTCGTCGAGGTCCTCGGCTACCACCTCACCGTTCCAGCTGCTGTCGAATCGGTAGACCATGACGCGGTCGAAGCCGGTGAGGCGGCGGACCTCGCTGGCCGCGACGTCGAACAGCTCCGTCGGATCGGTGGCCCGGTTGATGCGGCTGACCGAGCGGCGCGTGACGCGATAGGTGCTGTCGAACGACATCGGCCCCGAGCCGGGCTCGATCTCGACCACCAGCAGTCCGCCGGAACGGTGCAGCAGGACGTCGACGTCGACGTCGCCCGCGAGGTCCGGCCCGTGCGCGTGACGGGTCAGCGTCGTGGACAGCGGGAAGTGCTCGGCGGGGTCGTCCGAGCCGGCAGCGGCCTCCTCGACGGCCTCGGTGATCTCCCCCTGGATCACCTCCGTGAACCGACGGCCGATCAGATCGGTGGGTTCGATGCCTAGCAGGTCCGCGCTGTTGGCCGAGACCTGCCGCACCACCAGATCGGGTTCGGACAGCGCGATCAGGACACCGTGCGGCTGGATCGCGCCCGGGACTCTGATCGGCTCACGGTCGCAGTTGGTCAGGTCGACCACGTCCCCGACGGCGAGCAGGTCGGTCATGACGTCACCCCTGCGGGTGCCAGCCACCGACCGAGGACCTCGAAAGTCGCGGTTGCAGCGGTCAGGACCTCGTCCGCGCGGACGACGTCGGCGCCGACGAAGCTCGTCGTCACCGCCCGGTAGTCGCGCCAGCGCCGCCCGGCCTGGGTGCCGTAGCAGCCGAAGAACCCCAGAGCTGCCGGCGGGACGGCTCCCCCTCGCAAGTGGTCGGCGATCACGCGGCCGCCGAGGGTCGCGCCCACGACGACGTAGAGCACGCCGAGGGCGCTGGCGGTGGTCGTGACCGCGGGGACGTCAGGACAGCGCGCCAACCGGCGTACGTCGTCGGGCGCGAGCCCCAGGACCGACAGGTCGGACTGCAGAGCAACGAGCTTGCGGCGGTGCGGCCAGTGCAGCCCGGGTTGCGGCTCACGGGCGTGCCAGGCGTCCAGCCGCGGCTGGAGCACCACATGGAAGCCCCAGAAGCGCTCGAGCAGGACGCGGTACCGCGCCTGGCCCAGGCGCGCCGGACCGACACCGATCAGGTCGAGCGTGGCCTCGAGCCGCTGATGGATCTCACGTGTCTCGGCACGCAGCCGCGAAGTGATCGCGAGCGACGAGGCGTTCGGAGGTGCGGCAACTGTCGTGATGCGTGACCTCCCGGGTACTGATTCCTTAGTCCCTGCTTGCCGATCATGCCCTACCCCGAGACCGGAGCGACATCGGTGGACCAGGCCCGATCGACCCCACCGGTCTCGCCGGCCCGGACGGCGCGGCCGCCCAGGACCAGGACATACGCGAGGAAAGCGAGCCATATCGTGGCGCCGATGCTGACCCGCGCCCAGGTGGGCAGACCTGAGGGCGTGACAAAGGCCTCGAGCACGCCCGAGACCATCAACGTGACAGCGAGGCCGAGGGCGAGTGCGCCGGCCGCGAGACCCTCCTCACGCAGGGCGTCGGACCGGCTGCGGCCGCCGGGGTCGACCAGCGTCCACCACAGCCGCAGGCCTGCCCCGCCGGCAACGAACACGCAGGTGAGCTCGAGCAGACCGTGCGGCAGGATGAGGCCGAAGAACAAGCCGCCACGATGGTTGGCGACCATCAGCCCGCCGGCGACCGCGACGTTGAGAGTGTTGGTCCAGAGCAGGTAGACCACTGGCACGAGGAAGATGCCGAAGGCCAGCACGAGAGCGGTGACCTCGGCGTTGTTCGTGGCCACCTTTGCCGCGAACGAGCCGGCCGGGTGCGAGGAGTAGTAGTTCGCGAAGTCCTGGTCGACTAGGCGTCGTACGTCCTCGGGGGCGGCGATCGACCGCTGGACCGTGGGGTTGCCGGCGACCCACGCACCCACGAGGAAGGAGAGTGCCGTGCAGACCGCTCCGACCGAGGCCCACCAGGGCAGTGCGCGACGCAGCGCGGCGGGATAGACCACGACGAAGAACCGTGCGATCTCCCGCAGCGCGGGGCTGTGCACGCCGGTGACCACCGACCTCGCCCGCGCCACCAGCGTCGACAGCCGACCGAGCAGCGCCGGGTCTGGTGAGGACGCGCGCACGACCGAGAGGTGGGTGGCGACGCGCTGGTAGAGCCCGACCAGCTCGTCGACCTCGGTAGGCGCGAGGGCCGACTCGCCACGTCGACGACCGGCGCGACGCACGAGCGCGTCCAGCCGGTCCCACTCACCGCGGTGGGCCGCGACGTAGGCGTCGATGTCCATCGGTCAGCCCCGCCAGCCGGTCACGGCCGCAGACTAACGTGACGGTCGGCATCGCGAGCGTGGGGCGACGGACGGGGAGGTGGACGGCCATGGCTGACGTGGTGACCGGCGAGGCCGTGCCGCTGGAGCTGCGGCTGGCGAAGTGGCCCGGCCGCTCACTGGCGGTGGCCATCGACCTCGTGGTGCAGATCGTGCTGCTCGTGGTGGTGAGCGTCGTCGTCTCGGGGACAGCGTTGTCGGTCGACTCGGCGCTGGGCGCCGCCATCACGACGGTGGTGCTGCTCGCGATCATCGTCGGCATCCCGGTGGCGAGCGAGACGCTGTCCCGCGGCCGCACCCTCGGCAAGCTTGTGGTGGGGCTGCGGGTGGTGCGGGAGGACGGCGGTCCGATCCGGTTCCGGCATGCGTTCGTACGCGGCCTGCTGGGGCTCGTCGAGATCTGGCTGACGGTGGGCGTGGTAGCCACCCTGGTGTCGCTGGTCTCGACCCAGGGGCGACGCGTCGGTGACTTCCTGGCCGGCACGATGGTGCTGCGCGAACGGGTGCCGGCGCCGGCCGCACCGATGGCGATGATGCCGCCGCCGTTGGCTTCCTGGGCCACGACCCTGGATCTCTCGGGGGTGCCCGAGGACCTCGCGCTCGCGGCCCGTCAGTTCCTGTCCCGGATGCCGGAGCTGGCCCCGCAGGTGCGCGACCGGATGGGGCAGTCGTTGGCTGCAGCTGTGGCCGCGACGACGTCGCCGCCGCCGCCTCCGGGGGTGCCTGCGTGGGCGTTCTTGTCTGCGGTCGTGGCCGAGCGGCGCCGTCGCGAGTCGGTGCGGTTGTCCGGTGCGCTCGCACCGCCTCCGCCGGTGACACCGCCACCTGCAGCACCACCTCCGTCGCCGGCGTACGGGACAGGTGCTCCGACCGACCCGTTCGCACCTCCCGGATGACCCCACCAACGGTGGCGAGGTGTCGTAGGCTCTCGCGGTCGGTCGAGTCAGCGGACGGCGATCAGGCGCGCACCTGCTGCGACGCGACCGAGACGGGACGTCCGAGATGAGTGCGAGCGCACTGACGCCGCAGGAGCAGTTTGCGGTGCTGGCCCAACGACTGCGTGACGGCCTCAGCATCGCCGAGGTGCAGCAGATCGTGGTCGAGACCGCGGTGGCGCTGATCGACGGCTGTGACCGCGCAGCGATCGGTGTGCTGGACGGCACGACGTTCCGGTCTGCGGCGGCGACCGACGACATCATGCGCATGATCGACGACCTGCAGAACGAGGTCGGCGAAGGACCGTGCCTCGAGGCCAGCACCGACAACATCGTGCAGGTCGACAACGACATCACGACGCACTCGAAGTGGCCGCGGTTGGCTGAGATCGTGGTGGCTCGCACGCCGGTCCGGGCGATGCTCGCGGTGCCACTGATCGACAGTGGTCATCGCAACGGCGCACTCAACGTCTTCGCCGACAAGGTCGATGCGTTCGACGACGAGTCGGTGGGCTACGCCGCGGTGCTCGCGTCCTTCGCGACAGTTGCGCTTGCCGGCGCTCAGCACTCGGCGCGGGCCGACCAGCTCGAGCAGGGGATGCACACCAACCGCGAGATCGGTGCCGCAGTCGGCATCCTGATGGCCACCCACGGCATCAACCAGGACCAGGCCTTCCAGCTGCTGAGTGCGGCCTCGCAGCGGCTCAACCGCAAGCTGCGTGACATCGCCACGTCCATCGTGCGCGGCGAGGACCGACCCGCTCTGTAACGAGCAGACCGGCCCTCGCCGTGGTCACGCGTGGATCTGGTGGTTCAGTCGATCAGTGACGGCAGTGACTCAGTAGCGGTAGTGGTCGGGCTTGTAGGGCCCGGCGACGTCCACGCCGATGTACTCCGCCTGCTCCTTGGTGAGCTCGGTGAGCCGCACACCCAGGGCGTCCAAGTGCATCCGGGCGACCTTCTCGTCGAGGTGCTTGGGCAGCACGTAGACCTTGGTCTCGTACTCGTCGGTCTTCGTGAACAGCTCGATCTGGGCGATCGTCTGGTTGGCGAAGGAGTTCGACATCACGAAGCTCGGGTGACCGGTCGCGTTGCCGAGGTTCAGCAGGCGTCCTTCGGACAGCACGATGATCGAATGGTCGCCGGCGAAGGTCCACTCGTCGACCTGCGGCTTGATCGTCGTACGACGGACACCGGGGGTGCGCGCGAGGCCGACCATGTCGATCTCGTTGTCGAAGTGGCCGATGTTGCCGACGATGGCCTGGTGCTTCATCCGTGCCATGTCGGCCGCGGTGATGATGTCCTTGTTACCGGTGGCGGTGATGAAGATGTCGGCGGTCTCGACGACGTCCTCGAGGGTGGCGACCTGGTAGCCGTCCATCGCGGCCTGCAGGGCGCAGATCGGGTCGACCTCGGTGACGATGACGCGGGCGCCCTGGCCGCGCAGCGACTCGGCGCTGCCCTTGCCGACGTCGCCGTAGCCGAGCACGACCGCGACCTTGCCGCCGATGAGGACGTCGGTCGCGCGGTTGATGCCATCGATCAGCGAGTGCCGCGTGCCGTACTTGTTGTCGAACTTCGACTTGGTGACCGAGTCGTTGACGTTGATCGCCGGGAAGAGCAGCGTGTTGGCCGCCGCGAACTCGTAGAGCCGGTGCACACCGGTGGTCGTCTCCTCGGTGACGCCCTTGATGCCCTGGCCCATGCGGGTGTACTTCGTGGCGTCCTTGGCGACGGAGGCGCGCAACACGTCGAGGATGACGGCGTACTCCTCAGAGTCGTTCTCGTCAGCGCTCGGGACGACGCCGTTGGTCTCGAACTCGGTGCCCTTGTGGATCAGCAGGGTGGCGTCGCCACCGTCGTCGAGCAGCATGTTGGGGCCGGCACCGTCGGGCCAGGTCAGCATCGCCTCGGTGCACCACCAGTACTCCTGCAGCGTCTCGCCCTTCCAGGCGTAGACCGGCACGCCGGTCGGCGCCTCGGGGGTCCCTTCGGGCCCGACGACGACCGCAGCGGCTGCGTGGTCCTGGGTGGAGAAGATGTTGCAGGACACCCAGCGCACGTCGGCGCCGAGTGCGGTCAGGGTCTCGATCAGTACCGCCGTCTGCACCGTCATGTGCAGCGAGCCGGCGATGCGCGCACCGGCCAGCGGCTGGGTCGGGCCGAACTCCTCACGGAGCTTCATCAGGCCCGGCATCTCGTGCTGGGCAAGGCGGATCTCGTTGCGGCCGTACTCAGCCAGGTTGAGGTCGGCGACCTTGAAGTCACCGGTCTGGAGCACGCGGGTGGGTGCGGTTGATGTGCTAGCGGTCGAGCTTGTCGTCGTATCCGTGGTCATGGGCGGTTCTCCTGACTAGGGGCGACGCGACCACGACCTGCCGATGTCGGCAGGTCGCGCGGGTGCTGCCCCGGGAGGGAGGGATGGGTGGGCGAGGCCACACGAGCAATGACGCGCAGGCGTGCGGCTAGGGGCTGCTCGGCGCGGTCCCTCAGGACCACCCATCAGTGACGCCGCAGCAACGGCACCATTCTAGCCCCTTGCCGCGACACGGTCACCTCAGCGGCGGTTGCCCTCGATGCCTATCTGGATCGTGTTCCTCTGTCCACAGATCTCTCAGATGCCTTGATTCAGCCCACGGACAGGCGTAAACTCGAACACATGTTCGAGAATGTGGTGGCGCCAGCGGCTCCCACCGTCCTGCCCTCCGCTAGCACCGCGCCTGCCGCCACTTCTCCGGCCGCGCCAGCCACCACCACGCCTGCCCCTTCAGTACCCGCCATAGCCCCTGTGACTGTCGACTCAGGTTCGGTGGCCTCCTGGATCGCGGCGTTGACCGGGTTGGACCGGTCGGTGGGGGATGCGGAGCGGGTCACCCAGCTCGAGCTGCTGGAACGCCTGAAGTCCGCCGCCGCCGCGGCGCAGGCGGTGGTCACCGCCGACTTCGCGGTGTCCCAACGCGCGGAGCAGCGGGCGGGCGGGGTGCCGGCCGATCGGGTCGGGCAAGGGATCGGCGCCCAGGTCGCGCTGGCCCGGCGGGACTCCCCGTCCCGCGGCGGCCGGCACCTGGGCCTGGCCCACGCGTTGACCGCCGAGCTGCCCCGGACGATGGCCGCGCTCCAGGCCGGGGACACCAGTGAGTGGCGGGCCACGATCATCGCCCGGGAGACCGCCTGCCTCACCGCCGCCGA
>JANLYQ010000075.1:0-54727 GCA_031365725.1 Sporichthyaceae bacterium
CAATCGTCGTGTGCCTGGTCGCTGCGGCGTCGCACGCCGCGGGGGCCGTCACCTTTACCGAGTCGAAGTTGGTGCCGGTCGACAGGCCCGAGTTTCCGTTGGCGACCTTGGCGAGCGGGCCGGCAGCGAACGCCGATGCACCCGATGCCCCACCGATGAGCAGGGCGCCGGTCACGGCCGCGACGGCTGTCGCCGCGAGGCCGCGTTGGAGGATGGAACGCATGATCTACCTTTCTTGGTGCTCTGGAGGGAGTGGTGCAGCCCTGCGGGAGGCGCCGGGGGGACGGACGCCTCCCGCAGGGACAATCAAGTGCCGGGAGTGCTCCCGGCGCTCGGTCAGCAGGTGCTGGCGAGGAACCCGTACTTCTCGATGGTCGTCTTGCCACTGACGCAGATCTGCGACTTGCCCGTGCCGTTGTCGACGAAGACGTCGTTGCCGAGCGAGGCGGCGTCGTTGAACACCGTGGTCGGCAGGATGTTGCCGACGGTGCGCAGCGTTGTCTGGCCGGGGTTCTGGATCAGCGGGTTGACGCCGTTCATCTGGCCGAGCTGGGCCGAGCTGCGCTTGTCCAGGATCGTGCCGAACATCTGGGCGAGATACTGCGCGACCGAGAACGGCACCATCTGGTTGCTGTTGGTGAAGCGGGTGCCGTCGTGCTCCTCGATCGGCAGGCCGCCGAGGGTGTCCTTCACGCACGCGGGCAGCGTGGTGGTGCTGATGCCCATCAGGGTGGCCCAGCTGTTGCGGGTGCCGGAACCAGCCTGCGGGATGAGCGGGCCGAAGCCGGGGACCAGGCACTGGTAGATGGACTGAAGGTCGGCGGTGGTCGACTGCGAGCCGATGGCGCCGTTGAAGGGGTAGGCGTACACCAGACCGTCCTGGGCCATCGGGACGAAGGTCTGGCCGGCGACGATCGCACCGCTGGAGGTGCGGGCGAAGTCCAGGCAGCCGAAGGTCGCGCTGCCCGCAGTGGTAGCCGCCGCGAGGGCGTCACGACCGGCACCCGAGCCGTTGGCCCGGACGACGCCGCCCGTGCCGGCGCCGCCGGCCACGTTGCAGAGGGGGTTGCTGAAGGCGACGTCCTTGGTGCTCACCTTGGCACCGAGCGGAGTGACGTCGTAGGACGCGATGACCTTGGCGCCGCCGACGAGGACGACGTCGGACAGGCCGTTCATGACGCCCTGGGTGGTGTCGGAGCCCATGCCGGCCAGCGGCCGGAAGGTCGGGGCGCCGACCGGGTCAGCGCTTGCCGGCACTGCGGTCATGGCGAGTGCCAGACCGATGCCGGCCACGGCCGCCGTGACGCCGAAGACGTTCTTCTTCATGAAGCTGCCTTTCTGGAGGGTGGTGGTGACCGCCGGCCGGGAGCCGGGGGAACATGGGGGCCTCATCGGCCGTCCTTCGGTGCGCCGCGACGCACCATGAACCGGCTCGACGCCATCGCGGCGAGCCCGAGCAGGGCGAGGATGGGCAAGATCCAGCGCAGCGCGCTGACAGCGACCGCGGGGGTGAGAGCGCTCACCCGCTGGATCGCGACCGGCTGGGTCGAGGGCGAGGTCGACGGGGACGCCGCCGCGCTCGGGCTCGACGCCGGCGTCGGCAGCGGGCCTGCCGACGGCAGGCCGCCGGATGACAGGCCGCCACCGCTTGAGCTGCCGGAGGTCGGCGTGGGCGATCCCTTGCTCCCCGCACTGGCCGACGCGCTCGGCGAGGCCGCCACCGGGCTGGGCGTTGCTGAGACGCCTGTCGTCGGCGTGCCCGTCGCCGAGATCGCTGCCCGCGGAACGGTGCGGGTCGGCGACGCTGAGGGCCGAGGGGTCGGGGCCTTCGCGGTGCGGATGGCCTCGGCTGCCGCCAGGGCCTGGGCCTTGAACGCGGCCGTCAAGGGCGCATACCCGATCGGCAGCTGGCCCGGGCGGGTGCCCTGGACCTGTCCGTCGGCGGCGGCGAAGGTGGCGAAGTTGGCGTAGTCGTTGCGGGCGGCCTGGTCGAGCAGCCCGGGGTTGGTCACACCGTAGGACAGCCGGGTCAGGGGGTAGGCGGCTCCGGACACCTTGCCGCTGGGCACCCGCACGACCCCCGGGGTGGCGGTGTCGACCGCCTGGCCGAGCGCGGCGGTCATGCTGTCGACCGTCGGGCCGACGAAGTTGCCGCTGGCGTTCTCCAGCTGGGCCGAGACGAGGCCGCGGCGCTGCGCCGAGGGGGTGTCGGTGAGTGCGATCAACGCCCGCTGTCCGACCAGCTGGGGCACCGCCTTCGACGGCTTGATGAACCCGCTGCTCAGATCCTTCTGCCAGGACTGCGAGCCGATCGGCTGCCCGCGGGAGGTCAGCGCCGAGCCCGCGTCGAGGCTGGCGACGTACGGTGCTGCGTCCAGTGGGCACACCGGCCGGGTCGCGCCGTTGCCGAAGCCGACCGACGCGTCGAGGCACACGTCATCGAGGCGAGGGATGTCGGCCCGGGGGACATCGAGCTGGGTGTAGGTCGACACCCCCTTGAAGAACGTGTTGATCGTCATGCCCCACGGGTCCGGGGTGCCGGCGAGGAAGGCCCGGGCATCAGCGTCGGCAAGGATCCACTCCCAGACCAGCCGTACCGCGTCGGACTGGTCGGCGGTGACGAAGATCTTGGCCAGCGAGTCGCGCTGGTTGCTCAGGTGCGCGAGGTCCCTTGACAGGTCCTCGGAGCCGTCCGGGTTGGTGAATTTGTTGAGGGCAACAAAGTCGGGGTCGTCGATGAGGGAGTTGGGTGCGCTCTGCAGGTGCGCCGGCCCGCCGTCGATGGTCACTGTGGAGTACTTGTAGGACTGCGTGAGCAGCTTGGCCACCAGCCGGGGCGACAACCGCAGCTGCTCGACCCGGGTGCCGCTGTACTTCTGGTACTCCGCCGGGACGAAGTTGGCGTAGTAGCGCTCGATGAAGAAGCTCACCGACACCCCGGACGCGGCAGTCGGGGCATAGACCAGGCTGCCGTTGTCCGGTGACACCGCGTCCGGCGCCAGCGGGTCGGTGACGATGCTGTACTTCGGCAGCTTGGACGCGGCGGACGACCGGGCGATGTCGTCGGAGGTCGTCGCGTAGAAGTACCCCTGACCACCGGCGCACAACGGCGTCTGCCAGGAGGAGATCGCCACCGAGAGGCTCTCCTGGCCGACGACCGGACGCTCGGTGCCGCCCAGGGCGCACGGTTCGCGCACCGGCTCGAAGCCCAGCGGGAAGGTGATCCGGTTCGACCAGTTGGACAGGCTCAGCGGCGAGCTGTAGAGCGAGTGCTCGATGCCGCCGGCGCGGGCAGTCACATCGTCGCCGTTGGAGTCGATCGCGTCGCGCGGCACGACCACCAGATAACAACCGCGGCCCGTCACCGCCGCCCCCGTCCCGATGCGGGCACCGCAACCGAGGAACTGCGACTCGAAGACCGTCTGCATCTCGAAGTAGACCTGGCCCGAGCCGTCAGAGTTGGTGCGCGCCAGCGGGACCTCGTTGCTGCCGTAGAGATCGAAGAACTTGGCCGTGTCGACGTCGGTCACCGTCTCGCCGGCCGGGAAGGCCGTGCTCGGTGAGGCGTGCATCGGGACGATGCCCGACGCGGTGGCGGTCGCGGGGTAGCCGTTGGGCGAGGAGTACTCCAACGGGTCCTTGGACTGCGTGATGACGTGGCTGAAGGTGTCCAGCGGGGAGACCGCCCGGCTCAGCGCCCAGACCTTCTCCGGCGCCGCGTTGAAAGGCGACAGGCGGCGGTTGGTGCCGGCATCCTGGTCGCTGTACTGGCCGCCGTACTGGCACTGCTCGCGGTCCGGGCCGCTGGTGCCGTCACCCCAGCACTGGAAGACGCTCAGGTAGTTGTAGTCCCACGACGTGGTGGACATGGTGGCGTGCGAGCCCGGGTTGGTGCCGTTCCACTGCCAGGACACCCGCACCGCCTCGTTGCCGAGGTTCTTGGTCTTGGCGACCGTCACGTCCAAGTCGGCGAACCGGCCGCTGCCGGACTTGGTCGCCGCCGAGTCGGTCAGCACCGGGTCGCTGCCAGCGGCGGCCGAGGTGTGCGCCAGCGGCCCGATGCCCGCGACGGCGACAACGAGCAGGCCGGCAGCGACGCGAATGACGCGCAGGGCGCGGGTCACTTCTGACCCCCGTTGGCCCGCCGACTGATCAGGGCCGGCCCGATCGTGGCGATGAGCAGCACCAGTCCGGACAGCAGCATCAGCGTCTTCTGCGTGGTCCAGCCCTCGTCAGCCGCGAGCTGGATGGGCGTGGCAGCGACAGCGACGCCACCAGCCGTGGTGGTGCCCGTGGTCACCGGCTCGCCGAAGGAGTCCAGCGTCGTGTCGGGCGTGCCGTCACCGTTGGTGTCGACTGCCGAACCGGCGACGGGCGCGCCGCCGGAGGCGGGCTTGGGGGCTCCGCCGGCCGCGGGGATGCCCCCGCTGGTCCCGCCACCTGCCGACGTGCCGCCGCCGGCCTTGCCGCCTGCCGTGCCACCGCCTGCAGTGCCGCCACCTGCCTTGCCACCGGCTGCGATGCCACCACCCGCCGTCGACCCGGGGGTGGCCGCGCCGCCGCCCGCACCGCCGGCGGCGGGGCTTGCGCCCGCACCGCCGGCGGCGGCCACGGGAGCGGCCTCAGCAGGAGTCCCGCACTGGAGGGCCGACTTCTTGTCGCAGGCTGGTGGCTGCGGAGCGTCGGCCGCGAGGGTGTTCTCCCCCGTGGTGCTGAAGGTCGGGTTGTTGCAACCGGCCACGTTGATGTTCTGCACGTCGACGCCGGGGATGCGCTTGACCTGGTCGAGCCCGGCTTGCACGAGGTTGATCGGCAACGGGGAGTAGCCCAGCACGTCGGCCTGCTGCTGCCCGGTGCAGAGGAAGTAGTAGGCGAAGTCCCCGAGGGTCTTGCCCTTGTCCGCCGTGAACGTGCCGTCCACCGTGGTCGGGATGATCATGTAGGAGTACGACGACAACGGGTAGGCCCGCGGGTCCTGGTTGGCGTAGACCCCGTCCAGCTTCTGGGTCAGGTACGTCTTTGGGTTGCTCTCGTCGTCGTTGATGGCCGCACCGAGCAGACCCACCGCGACGTTCTGCGCGGTCGGCAGGACGTAGTAGCCGGCGTCGTTGAGCACCTTGACGACGGGGAAGCCGGCGTTCTTGGCGTAGGAGTACTCGACATAGGTGATCGAGCCCTCGCTCTGCGGCTGGCGGACGAACCCGGCCACGCCGTTGGAGCCGGCCTTGGACACGAACGACGAGCCGGGCGGCACCGGGTAGTTCGAGGTCTGGGTGCAGGGGTTGCGACCGACCTGGGCGCAGAACGCGTTCCAGATCGGGCCCTGCCGGGCGAGCATCCACGCCGTGAACTGAGCCGACGTGCCCGAGCCGTCGGACCGGACCACGGGGGTGATCTGGGTGCCGGGCATGACGAGACCGGGGTTGTCGGCCTGGATGGCCGGGTCGTTCCAGGTCGTGATCTTGCCGGTGAAGATCTTGGCGATGTTGTCCCCGGAGAGCCGGAGGCTGTCGACCTGGACGCCGCCGATCTTGAGGTTGTACATGAAGGACGTTCCACCGGCCACGATCGGCATGTAGGCGAACTTGCGGCTGGGGATGTTCTCCTGCGAGCCGCCGTCCTCGAGGCCGAACGGGATCTCCGAGACCGCGAAGTCGACGGTGCCGTTCGCGTACTGCGCCCGGCCGTCGGAGGAGCCGGTGTCGGCGTAGTCGACCGTCATGCCGTACTGCCGGACGTTGGCGACCCACTGCTGGATCGCGTTGGCGCTCCATGTCGACCCCGCGCCGGACACCCGCTTGTAGGTGTCGGCGTTGGCGGCCGGCGCGCTGCTGCCGAGCACCAGCGCGGTGAGTGCGGTGAGGACGAGCAGGACAGGAGCGGTACGCCGGCGGACGGTACGGGCGGAGCTGCGGAACATCACCGTGGATCAACCTCATGGCTCTGGGGGTCGATGGGCTTGGGGTCGGTGGGCTGGGGGTCGGTGGGCCTGGGATCGGTGGGCCGACCGAAGAGGAACGCGTTGCTGTCCTCGACCACATAGGAGTCGAAGCGCTCGACGTCGTGGGCCGAGCGTCGGTCACGGGCCCGCAGCTGGCGGCCGCTGAGCTCGCCGGCGCTGCGCCCGCCGATCACCCGAGCCATGACGAACAGCGCGAGCACGAGCAGCATCAGCACCGTGGCCGCGCCGAAGCCGCGGGCGATGAAGCCCGGCTCTGGGGACTTGGTGAGGCTGAAGGTCACCAGAGGCAACGAGACCATCGGCCCGCTGAACGGGTTGAGGTTGAACCCCGTGGTGTAGCCCGCGGTGAGCAGGACGGGCGAGGTCTCGCCGATGCCGCGGGCGGTGCCCAGAATGATCGCGGTCATGATGCCCGAGCGTGAGGTCGGCAGCACGACGTGCCAGACCACCCGCCAGCGCGGCGCGCCCAGCGCGGAGGCTGCTTCCTTGAGGTTGCCCGGCACGAGGCGCAGCACCACGTCCGCCGCGCGGATCATGATCGGCAGCATCATGACCGACAGGGCCAGCGAGGCGGCGAAGCCGGATTTCTGGCCGACCCCGAGGGTCGCCTGCAAGGTGATGATCGCGGCGTAGACGAAGAGGCCGGCAACCACCGACGGCAACGCGGTCATCGCCTCGACGATCGTCCGCACGAAGCGGGCGAAGCCGCCGCGGGTCTCGGACAGGAACACCGCGCACACCAGGGCGAGCGGGATCGTCAGGCTCAGCCCGATGCTGATCATGATCAGGGTGCCGACCGCCGCGTGCAGGACACCACCGACCTCCAGGCCGGCGAGTGGTCCGGCCAGCGACATGTCCTGGGTCCAGAAGTTGCCGTGGCCCAGCACGCTGCGGCCCTGCCACAGGGCGAAGGACACCACGGTGACCAGCGCCAGCAGCATGGTGCCGGCCAGGCTGTGAGCGACGACTGCGGCCAGCCGGTCGCGCACCAGAGGGCCGTTGCCGTCCACCGCGAGCAGCAGCGCATACAACGCGATGAACGTGACGTAGGCGACGACGAAGAAGCCGAGCATCCCCGACCACGGGGCGAGGGAGAAGAACAGGACCGAGGTCATGCTCAGGGCAGCAACCGCCGCCCCGCCCAGCGGCAGCAGGTCCCGCTGCTGCACGCCGCCAGTCGTGCGGCGGACCTCAACTGCAGGCGTGCTCACGTCGTACGTCGTCATCCGTCGCTCACCGCGCCCGACCGGCTCCGGGCGATCGCTGCGGAGGCTGCGAAGTTGACGACCAGCGTCATCAGGAACAGCGACAGCCCGGCAGCCATCAGCGCCGAGGTGGCAAACGGCGTGGCCTCGCCGTACTTCAAGGCGATCAAGCTCGACACCGACGACGTCCCGGCTTCGAGGATGTGCGGTTGCACCGCGAACACCACCGAGATGACCATGAACACCGCGATGGTCTCGCCGAGCGCCCGACCGAGGCCGAGCATCGTGCCGCCGATGATGCCGCCCGCGCCGAACGGCAGCACGACCGCGCGGATCATGCCCCACCGGGTGGAGCCCAGGGCGTAGGCGCCCTCCCGTTCCGAGAGCGGGGCCTGGGAGAAGTTCTCCCGCATCACCGAGCAGGCGATCGGCGCCACCATCATGGCCACGACCAGGCCGGCGATGAAGGTGGAGGAGGTGAAGACGGTCCCGGACACCAGTGGGTCGCGCGGGTCCACCGGTTTGCCGTTCTGCTCGACCCGGAACAGCGGGATCCAGCCGAGGTAGGTCGCCAACCAGCGCGGCAGGCCCTGCCCGTTGGCCCCGACCACGAGCAGGTCGGGCTGCAGCATGAAGAAGCCCCATAGGCCGTAGACCACGCTGGGGACCGCCGCCATCAGGTCCACCAGGTTGACCAGGGTGCGACGCAGCCGGGCGGGGGCGTACTCAGAGATGTAGAGCGCGGTCCCGAGCGCGAGCGGCAGGGCGACGATGATGCCGGTGAGGCCGATGAGGATCGTGCCGACCAGCACGGCCGCGATGCCGAACTTGCCGCCGTCGGGGTTCCACTCGGCGGTGGTGAAGAAGCTGAGGCCCGCCTTGCGCAGCGCCTCCTGCGCCCGGAAGAGCAGGAACAGCCCCACCATGGCCATGACCGACAGCACGACGATGCCGCCGGTCAGCAGCAAAGCGCGGAACGAGACGTCACCCGCTGTGGGCCGGGAGGCGAGGGCGCGAGGCAGGTCGTCGCCCCCGCCGCCCGACTCCCCCTGTGCCGTCCCCGGCCGGACCAGACCTTGCATCCTGTTGCTGCCCCTCACCTGTGCGGCGCCCGCCCCTTGGGTCGCCGTCAGGGAGCAACCTTGCGGTCGCACAGGTCCGGCGAGCGGCGCGAAGGTGAACGGCAGACGGACACCGCCCAGGCACAGGCATAAAAGCCGGACAGAGTGGACAGTGAGCCTCAAGTAGCCCGGTCTCACGCCGAGAGCGTGCGTGTGACCCGGTCCTCGCTAGGATGGGAACCCACTCTGGAGGGAGTGGTGAGCCAGCCCCACCGGTCCGCCGGTCGGGGCTGGCTCGCTGTTCGCGGCGTACCTCGCCGGCCGGGATGGGCCCGAGCGAACGACGGCCGAACCGCTGATGAACGGCGCAACGACGGTTGCCGACCACGTGCTCGAGCCGCTCCTGGGGAGTGCCCACTCCCGGTACGTTCCCTCGTGCGCAGGGAGAGCTGGATGACGAGGGTGGGGCGACTATGGGTGTGCGACGAGCGGCTGCGTTCGTTGCGGCGGCGATGTCGTCGATGGTGCTGACGCCAGTCCCGAGCCTGGCGGTGACCACTCCGGCACCGGACCCGCAAGGCGTCGTCGTCACTGTCCCGCTGCTGCCCTATGCGCCGCGGTCGGACATGTTCCGGGTCGGGCCGTACACCAGTCGACTGGACGTGCTGCACAACGACTCCGGCAACCCGGACCCGCGCCGGCTCGAATTGCTCGACCGCAACCGGAACCCGGTGGTGTTCCTGCTCCTGCGCGGCGTCGGCCGGCTGCACGTCGAGGACGGCTACGTCGTGCTCGAGCGGTTCGAGGAGTCGTCCGGTCGCGGCAGCTTCAGCTATCGCGCCGGCTCGGGCAACGGCGACCTGCAGGTCACCCAGGTCGTGGTGCAGGTCGTCGGCGAGGTGGTCCGCGTCGCGCGCGACTCGGCCCGCACCAGGCGCAACGTGCCTGTCGTGCTCGATGTGGCGGTTAACGACCGGGTGATCGTGCCTGGTGCGGTCCGGGTGTGCGGCCCGCAGCTGTTTGCGCGTCGCCCAAGGCCTATCGACCCGCGGCCGGTGGTCTGGCCAGATCCGGAACAGCTGCCGTTCCCGTGCGAATCCCTCGGCGACCCATCCACCGTGCTCGTCACGCCCGCGGGTCGCTTCGAGGTCGACGCCAACGGCCGGGTGATCTTCACGCCGGCACCGGACTTCGCCGGTGTCGCCACCGCGTACTACCGCCAGGCCACCGACAACCTGTTCGACCTGGGCGTCGCCCGCCTCACAGTCCGGGTGCGAGCGCCGCGCGGCACGGCCGTGCTGGGCGAGAAGAACGGGAAGCCGGGGACACCCGCAACTCCTGGCGACCCGAGCAGTGGCGACGGCGGGGGGCTGCTCCCGCACACCGGTGCCGAGCTGGCTTCCGCTGGGTTTCTGGGTGCCGGCCTCCTGCTCGTCGGCTCAGCTATGGTGCGCGCGGGTCGCCGTCGTCGTCAGGTCCGCGCCCTGGACGCATAGCTGTTGGTGGCAGCCACGACGTCGGCGACGTACACGTCTGACTCGTTGTAGGACAGGACCGCCCGGGTCCAGGCGACCGGCTGGTCCAGTGCGCCGCCCCCGGCGCAGAGATAGCGCGCCGCCGACCACGCGGCATCGTCGAAGTCCTGTGGGTCGATCACGCCGTCGCCGTCGCCGTCAGAGCCCCACGTCCGCCAGGTCGAGGGCAGGAACTGCATCGGTCCGACGGCGCGGTCGTAGCGCGTGTCACCGTCCAGTCGGCCGCCGTCGGAGTCCGCGATCGTCGCCACCGGTCCGGCCCCCGACAGCTCGACGCCGATGATCGGGGTGATGCCGGGCCGCCCGTCCGGTCCGAGGGTGCGGCCACCGATCGTGCCGTGCTGCGACTCGACCCAGCCGAGGCCGGCGAGGGTGGCCCACGACAGGTGACAACTGCGGTTGGTGTTCGCCATCCGCAGGTCGGCAGCGGCGTACGCCGTCAGGGCGCGCGCACCGATGCCGGTCCGGGCGGCCATCAAGCGCACCCAGCGCGGGTCCGGTGCGGACAGCGCGGCCGCGGGGTCGGCGACTGACCGACTCGTGCCTGCTGCCGTCGCCGACGTTGCCGTTGCGCCCGTTGCCGGTGACGGAGCCGGTCCCGCCGCGGCGCTCGCCACGGCATTCACAGGAGAGTCCAGCAGGCCGGTCTGGGTGGCCGGGTCGAGGACGTGCATTCCCGTCGTCTGCGAGGGCAGCCACACCAGCAGACCCGTCACCGTCAGGGCGATGCTCGCCAGCCCGACGGCGTTCGCCTTGCGGCTCATCGGGTGAGGCAGCGTCGCGCAGCTGCGAGGGCCGGATCGTCCAGCGGCACGCCGTACGTCGGGAACTCCACGACGCTGCCCCAGGTCGTCACCGCGGAGGCCGAGGCGTCCGCGACGAGCAAGGGCGCCGAGGTGACTGTCAACGCCGGCGCAGTCCACAGACCGACGGAGTTCTTGCCGCTGGCAGTGCGGAAGCGCGCAGCGATGACGAAGACCCCTGGTCTGGCCACGACAGCTGCGCCCTTGTCGGGATGGAATGCCACCCCGGGTTGCGCGCCCGAGGCGAGGTGAGCGAGGACGCCAGGTGGGACGTCGACGCAGGAGGCGCGCGCGGTCCTCACGACGTCGGTGGAACCCCCCGACGTGCAGCTGGACAGCATCGCGACCGTCGCAACAGCGATCGGGACCGACCGAGCGACCCGCCCGTGTCTCGCCATCACGACGGCAGCAGGCGAACGTCGCGCAGATCGCGCACGCGACGCGGAGCGGGAAGCACGATCCACGCGTCGTCGATCCCACTGTCAGCGTGTCGGATGCCGTCGAAAAACACTCCGAGCGCCGCCTCGTTCTCTCGCCGGCCATCCAGGTCCGAACAACTCACCGCGACTGTGACGCCGAGCTGCTCGACCCGCCACACCCAGCGACCCGAGTCAAGATCGATGGACTGCACACCGACCAGGTCATGCTCACCGGTGGCACGCGGGCCCTGCGCGAGGCAGCGGAGCCGCTGCAGATTCCGGGCACAGGCATGGGCAGAGGTGAACGTCGAGATCCCGCAACCGAGCGGTTGGCCGTGCATCGAGATGAGCCGCCAGCCTTGCCGGCTTGTGCCGCGGACGGTCGAGATGTGGAAGCGGCCGTTGCTCACCGGTTGACTCCCATCGCGGTGGGCTGCTGGACGATCAACAGAACACCCGCAGTCTCGGTACCGCGGGCGCAGTAGCCGCCATCTTGCGGAACTGCGCCAGGGTCGACTCGCACTCCACCCGGCGCAGGAATGATCTGCTGGAGATGGCCACCGGCTGACCGTCCACGGCCAGCCTCCACCGCCATCCACCTGCGGCGTCGGGCACGACGTCCTCGACGGCACGGTCGACCGCGTCGCGCAGACGCATCACCTCGGCAACGCACGCATCAAGGTCGACCAGCGGGACGGCGCATCGCCCGAGCTCCCAGTTGTTCGATGAGATGAGTCGCCACTCCGCCGTCGCAAGACGTCGGGTGAAGAACTGGAAGCGGGCGGTCGCCATGGCTCGCTGATCCTGGCTCCCCGACGCCGTTGCTGGTGGCATGTCGGGTGAACGGCTGACGTCGGCCGGATGAAGGTTGGCAGGTCCGGTCTCGGTTGTCCGGGTTGTCCGGCTGCGAGCACGATGCTGGCATGAGCCCTTTTTTGAGCCTTCGGCCCCCAGGACCCGAGGACGAGGCCGTCGTCCGCGCGGCGATCACCGAGCTGCGACCCGAAGGCTTCGAGTTCACCCCCGGCTGGCGCGAAGGCATGGAGTACGCCGACTTCCTCGACGCGCTGCGCGACGACGGCGCCGGCCTGGACTTCCGGCCGCACGCGTGGGTGCCCGTGTCGTTCCAGCTCGCCGAGGTCGACGGCGAGGTGGTGGGTCGCACGTCGATCAGGCACGCACTCAACGAGTGGCTGGCGCAGGAAGGTGGCCACATCGGCTACGCGGTGCTTGCTGCGCACCGTCGCCGCGGTTATGCCACCGCGATCCTCCGGCAGAGCCTGGTCGTCGCGCGCGACCACGGGGTCGCCCGCGTCCTGGTCACGTGCGACGACGACAACGTCGGATCGGCCACGGTCATCGAGCGCTGCGGCGGCATCCGCGATGCCGAGCTGCCGCTGGTGCCAGGTGACCCGCCCAAGCGGCGCTACTGGATCGACTGACGTCTCATCGAGGGCACGTCACCGGGTCGGCAGGTAGGACACCCGCACGGACCCGGCGCTCGACCTGGCCGTGATCCTGCGCGTCGCGCCGGGGTCGGTGCGCACCGAGACCGTGCGCGACCCGGCGCTGGTGCTCGCATCCACGGCGTACGCCGCCTCGTCCCGGGGTACCTGCACCACCACCGACCCGGCACTCGACCGGGCTTTGACCTTGATCGGGTCAGCAACGAAGTCCAGGCGCACCGACCCGGCGGATGAGGACGCCGCGACATCGGCCGAGCCCAACGCGGTGCCGGTCACCGACCCGGCACTGGAGGTGGCCGACACCCGGCCGGTGGAGCCCACGACCTTCACGAATCCACCGGAGGAGTGCAGCTGCAGCCGCACCCCGGCCGGCACCACCAGCGTGACGCGTCCGTCCATGCCGCGGCCGAACCAGATCGCGCCTGAGGACCGCACAACCAGACGATGACCGACCAGGTGCTGGCTGATCGAGGGCTTGTTCATCGACCACGACATGCTGCGGTCCAGCCTTACCGCACCCGACGCGCCCTCCGGACCCGTCTGCACCCGCACCGACTCGACCGAGACGTCGACGTCGACTACGCGCACATCGGCATACGTGCGCTGGACCCGCACCGTCTCCCACCCCAGGAGCCCGACGATCGACAGGGCACCGAGGGCGATGGTGCCGACGGCACCCACGACGGCGGCACCCCGCAGCAGCGACCGCACCTCCGGCGTCACGACCCGTCTCCCTCGAGATAGCGCAGGACCGCCAACACGCGGCGGTGGTCCTGCTCGTCGGGCGGCAGCCCGAGCTTGCTGAACAGCGAGCTCACGTGCTTCTCCACCGCGCCCTCGCTGACGACGAGCTCGGCGGCGATACCGGCGTTGGACCGGCCCTCGGCCATCAGCCGGATCACGTCGGTCTCCCGCGGGGTGAGGCCGCCGAGCGGATCGGTGCGACGGCTGCGCACAAGCAGCTGCGACACAACCTCGGGGTCCAGCGCCGTGCCGCCCGAGCCCACTCGTCGTACGGCGTCGACGAACTCAGCGACATCGGCGACGCGGTCCTTGAGGAGATATCCGAAGCCGCGGGTGTCGGAGGCGATGAGGTCGGTGGCGTAGCGCTCCTCGACGTACTGGCTCAGCATCAGGACACCGACGCCTGCGTGCTGGGCGCGGATGACCAATGCGGCCCGGACGCCCTCGTCGGTGTGCGTCGGTGGCATCCGGATATCGACAACGCAGATGTCGGGCCGGTGCTCGTCGACGGCGCGCAGCAACGCCTCCGGCTCCTCGACGGCAGCAACGACCTCGAGGCCCGCATCGGTGAGCAGCCGCACCAGACCCTCACGCAACAGCACCGAGTCCTCAGCGATCACGACGCGCATCGCACCTCCACAGCAATGGTGGTGCCGCCGCCCGGCGGGGACGTGAGGGTGAAGCGCCCGTCGACTGCACCGACCCGGTCCCGCAGCCCGGTCAGGCCGCTGCCGGCCGCCTCGACCGCGCCGCCACGACCGTCGTCGACGACCGAGACCCGCAGCACGTCGCCGTCACGCTCGACGTCGACGGTCGCGGACCGTGCGCCGGAATGCCGAGCGGCGTTGGTCAGCGACTCCGACACCATGAAGTACGCGATGGCCTCGGCGGTGGGCGACGGTCGCTGCGGGAGGTCGACGTACAACCGGACCGGGACCGGCGACCGGGCCACCAGCGCAGACAGCGCGGCGTCGAGGCCGCGGTCGGTCAGCACAGCTGGATAGACCCCGCGGATCACGTTGCGCAGCTCGACGATCGACTCCTTGGCCTGGGTGTGCGCCTGCTCGACGAGCTCGCGCGCCGCCTCGGGGTCAGTGGCGAACTTGTCCCTGGCCATGCCGAGGTTCATCGCCAGTGAGACGAGGTGCTGCTGGGTGCCGTCGTGCAGGTCGCGCTCGATCCGGCGACGCTCCGCGTCGGCCGCGTCAACGACGCGGGCGCGGGACTGCGTCAGCGACGACACCTGCGCCGTGAGGAGCTCGGACTCGCTCGGGCATAGCAGAGCACGCGCCATCGTGACCTCGGCAGCTGCCATCCCCCGCGTCACGGGCGCGGCGACGAGCAGGAACATCAGGCCGGTCAGGAAACCGAGCCCGACCTCGGTCGTCGCCGGCCAGTGCCACCAGCTCACGACGTGCCCGCCCGGCAAGGCCCAGCCATACGTCGGCAGCAGTACGCCTGCCAGTGCAACCGACCACAGCGTCACCGCCACGGTGAAGAACAGCGTGCCCACCGGCAGCATGAGCAGGCAGTAGGCGATCTCCTTCCATGCAGCGGCCGACCGCACCAGCCGCCAGCAGCGGGCGATCGGTCCACCTGCTGCCGACAACGGCGGCCGGCGCGGTAGATCGGCGTCCAGCAGAAGGGCAGCCCGGCCCCGCTCCACCATGGCCATCCAGCCGACGACGACCACTGTGACCCAGATCAGCACGATACCGACCAGGAAGAGCGGCACCAGCCCGAGGCCGGTGGCCAGTCCGGTGACGACGATCGTGAAGGTGACGATGCCGACCGGCAGACCGAGCAGCACGTAGGCAAGGGAGAGCCACGTCCGGGCACTCCACAGGCTGCGCAGCACGACTCCTCCTCGTCCTCGTCGGCCGACGCTCCGATGTGCCGGCCAGAGCACCACGCTAGGGACTCCCCGTCCTCCGCACGATGATGCTGGCCGCCTTCTGCTGCGGGGGTTAACCCCCGGCCCGATCCGGCGACTGGCCCCAGAGACGGCGACGCCCGGCGCGGGCACGGTGGAGCACGTCCGTTCGACCCCGTCCCTGGAGCCTGATCATGACTGTCACCACCACCCTCGGCCGTCCCGCCGAGACACCCGTTCCCCCCGCGCCGTACCGCGGTGTGGTGCTGCGCCTGGCCCGCTGGAGCAGCCAGCACCGCTGGCTGGCCGTCGCCCTCTGGTTCGCCTTCGTGGCGGCGGTGTTCGTCGGCGGTGGCGCGGTCGGCACCCGCGTGCTCACCTCCGCCGAGTCCGGGGTAGGTGAGTCCGGCCGGGCGGACCGTGCCGTGGAGCGTGCCGGCTATCCCGCGCAGCCCACTGAACGCATCCTCATCCGGTCCAGGTCGGGACCGCTCGACCTGGCGGCAGCGCAGCCCGCCGTCGACCAGCTGCGCAGCCGGCTCGGCGCACTGCCCGAGGTAGCCGGCGTCGGCGACCTCGTCACGTCGGCCGACGGCACGGCAGCGATGCTGCCGGTCGTGCTCGACGTCGGCAGTGCTACCGGGTCGGCAGCGATCGACTCCGCCGACAAGCAGGTGAACGCCGTCCTCGCCGTCACCGCCACGGTCGCCCGCGGTCAGCCCGCACTGCGCATCGACGAGGTCGGTGACGCGTCACTGGACAAGTCGATCGGCGACCTGGTCAGCGGCGACTTCGGCAAGGCCGAGCGACTGAGTCTGCCCATCACGTTGCTCATCCTCCTGCTGACCTTCGGGGCTCTGATCGCTGCTGGTGTCCCTCTCGTGCTTGCGCTGTCGGCGGTCGCGGCGGCCATCGGGCTCAGCGCACTGGTCTCGCACCTGCTGCCGGTGACCGACGCGCTCAACAGCGTGATCCTGTTGATCGGCATGGCAGTCGGCGTCGACTACTCGCTGTTCTACGTCCGCCGGGCCCGGGAGGAGCGGGCGCGCGGAGCGAGCAGAAAGGACGCCATCGAGCTCGCGGCGCGCACCAGTGGCCGGGCCGTGATCGTCTCCGGGCTCGCGGTGTTCGTCTCGATGTCCGGGCTGCTGCTCTCCGGCGACGGCACGTTCATCTCCATGGCCGTCGGCACCATGCTCGTGGTCGCGGTAGCCGTCCTTGGCTCGCTCACCGTCCTGCCTGCGATGCTGTCCCTGCTGGGTGACCGCATCGAGCGGCCGCGGGTGCCGTTCGTGCATCGCCTGCGCCGAAGCGACGGTGCGGGTCGGTTCTGGCCGGCCGCGATGCGGGTCGTGCTGCACAAGCCGGTCGTCTCGCTCGCCCTTGCTGCCACCGCTCTGCTCGCCCTCGCGGCACCGGCGTTGGGCATGCGCACCGGTGAGGCCGGCGCCGACTCGATCCCCCGGTCACTGCCGATCATGCAGAGCTATGACGCTTTGACTGCCGCCTTCCCGCAGACCGGCTTCGCCCACACCGTGGTGGTCTGGAACAAGGACGGCTCACGACTCGACCGGGCGCGGCTGGATGCCGGCGTCATCGAGCTGGCCCGCACAGCGCGCGCCGACGGCTTCCCGTTGGTGCCGGCGACCGGCTTGACTCCCGATGTGTCACCTGACGGCAGCACTGCCACGGTCGACCTGCCGGTGACCGGGGACTTCAACACCAGCCCGGCGCAGCAGTCGCTGCAGCGGGTCCGCGGCGACCTGGCACCTGCGCTCGCTCGCGCGATCCCCGGCAGCGAGGTGGGAGTCACCGGCAACACGGCGTACGTCGTGGACTTCGGTGCCGTCATGCGCAGCCACCTGCCCCTGGTGATGGCCTTCGTGCTGGGCCTGACCTTCCTGATGCTGGTGATCGCGTTCCGTTCGGTGGTGATCGCGGCGACGGCTGTGGTGCTGAACCTGCTGTCGGTCGGGGCGGCGTACGGCTTGCTGGTGCTGGTCTTCCAGCACGGCCTCGGCCAGGACCTGCTCGACTTCCGCGGCAACGGCGCGATCATCGACTGGCTGCCGCTGTTCCTCTTCGTGGTGCTGTTCGGCCTGTCGATGGACTATCACGTGTTCGTCGTCAGTCGCATCCGCGAGGCGCGGGAGTCGGGGCTGCCGACCCGGGCAGCCGTCGCCGCCGGTGTCACCTCGTCGGCCGGTGTCGTCACCAGTGCTGCCGCGGTGATGGTGGGGGTGTTCTCCATCTTCGGCACGCTGTCGATGCTGGAGTTCAAGCAGCTGGGAGTGGGACTGGCAGCGGCAGTGCTGATCGACGCGACCGTCGTGCGCGCGGTGCTGCTGCCCTCTGCGATGACGCTGCTCGGTCGGCACAACTGGTGGCTGCCGCGCTGGCTCGACCGGCTGCTGCCGGCGGCGCACTGAGCCGCGACCAACACGACGGCCGGCTGTCCCCGTGGGGGCAGCCGGCCGTCGCGGTGATGGGGGTGGGTCAGCCCACAGTTGCCAGCTTCAGCACCTTGGTGTGCTCGATGCGCACGGCCTGCAGCGCGCGCGGGGAGAGACCAAGCAGCGACAGGATCGTCGGGGCGATCCGGGTCGTCTCGACCGCGGCGGTGCGGACATCGTGACCGGCGCCGGCACCGGAAACAACGAGCGGAACATGGCGGTCCTGCGGGTCGATGCCGCCGTGCTCGGCGATCTTGCCGGTCTTGCCGGTGTAGACGAACCCGTGCTGCACGTAGCCGACCAGGTTGCGGTTGTCTTGATGTGGTCGGAGGTCTGGATGAGGGAGTCCGACCGCGGCGCGCAGACCGGCCGCCTTCGCTACCTCGAAGATGGTGTTCATCTTGAGGTAGGAGTGCGGGTAGACGCGGGTGCACGTCGTCGGATCGATCCACAGGGTCGTGGGGTCGATCGGCGTGCGCGGTTTCTGTTCATGGTGAGGATGTCGTCGGGCAGCGTCGCCGCGGCTGGTCAGCTGCCCGACGAGGCCGGGAAAGGAGTCAGACGGCTAAGCGGTCAAGGCAGACGGCAGGTGTCCTGCAGGCGAAAGGTCGGTGGCAGCGGCGACGGAGGCGCAAGTTGCCGTCCGCCAACGGACAGCCCATCACCGCCGGGCGGCCGCTGGTGCATCCCAGCGCAGGTACAACGTGCTTGCGTCATCACGCAAGCGGGTCCCGTGATGCTCCAGTACGGAGTGGACCAGCCGACGCAGCACCTCGGCCGGGTCCCAACCGGAGGTCGACTCACGTTCGAGCAAGTCTGCCAGCCGGGTCCTGCCGAACTCCTGCCCCTCGGGGCTACGGGCTTCGACAACACCGTCGGTGTAGAAGAGCAGCCCGTCACCGGGTTCGAGGTCGGTCTCGACGACTTCGGCTTCGCTGACGACCTGCACGAACGAGCTAAGTCCGAGCGGGGCCGCAGGGAGGGCATGGGTAGGCGGCAAGGTCGCGTTACGGCGGACATGCAGAGGCTCAGGATGCCCCGCAGTGACCCATCTCAGCCGGCCACTGGTGACGTCGAGCTGGGCGAACAGCCCCGTGACAAACGCGTTCCCTTCTGCGTACTCGGCGATGACGGCGTCAATCTCGGTCACGAGCGTCTGCAACCTCGCTTCGGGGTGCTCGCGGCGCGTGTTGCGATAGGCCGACACCGCAAGTGAACCGAGAACGGCAGAACGCAGCCCGTGTCCCATGGCGTCGAATATCGCGATGTCGAGGACGTCGCCGTTCAGGCTGTAGTCGAAGCAGTCTCCACCGACCTCGTAGGCCGGCTCCATCAAGCCGGCGACCGTGGTCCCGTCCATGCTGAACGTCAGCGGAGGCAACACCCCCCACTGCATCTCCGCAGGCAGCGACATGTCCTTGCGGCGGCGCAACACGTGGAGTCGGTCGGTGTAGCCGTTGGCGGTGGACACCAGGTGTGCGGCAGCGATCCCCAGCTCGACGCAAAGGCTCTCGACCTGCTCGTCCCAGACCGGCAACGTCATCGCCAGCACGCCGAGCTTCTGGGCCCGCTCGGTGACCGGCACCCAGACGTGCCAACCGTCGTCTCGCTGCGCGGACAACGGACGTCCGGACATGTAAACCCGCCCGGCCATCGAGCCCTCGAGGCTGACCGCGGAAGGGTCCTCTCCGTGCGGCAGGACATCTGGATGCGGCTTGAGCCGTGAGTGGTCGTAGTCGATCAGGAGCAGCACCACATCAGACCCGCCCAGCTCGGCGACCGTCATGGACAAGGTCTCGACGACCTGTTGAGGATCGGCTTCCTGCGCCAGGCGCAGCAACCGTCCGACAGGTCGATCCAGAGGGTCCCACGGGTCGAGCATGGGCACCCCCGATCGTCGATGCGCAGGCTGCGCGGACCCCGAGCCTACGCATGCTGGGCCGTTCCGCTCCGGGCCGGGCGATGGTCGCACCGGTGCCGTGCTGGTGTCACCGGCCATCACGGCGGGTACGACGAACGCGACGGCCTACAAACACTACGGGCTGTTGCGCACGCTGGCAGACACGCTCGGCCCCGCACCCCTGGGCTCTGCCCGGGACTCGCGCTGCTTGGCCCCGACGTCTTTGGAGCTCACTGATGGATCGACTGTCTCGCCGCCAGGTCCTCGCCGGGGCCACCGGGCTGGCAGGTGCTGCGGGCCTGGGTGTCGTGGGCGCCCTGCCCGGCGGCCGTGGGTTGACGACTCCGGCTGCCGCCGCGACGACACTGCCGGCCCCGGGCGCCAGCGGCATCGACCACATCGTCGTGGTGATGATGGAGAACCGGTCGTTCGACCACTTCCTCGGCTGGCTGCCCGGTGCTGACGGTCGGCAGGCCGGCCTGACCTACGTCGACTCCCTCGGCATCCCGCACAGCACCCACCACCTCACCGAGTACCAGGGCTGCAGCCACCCCGACCCGGACCACTCCTACGAGGGCGGCCGGGTGCAGCTCGACGGCGGGAAGTGCGACGGCTGGTTGCGGGCCGGGGCGAGCGACGACTTCTCGATCGGCTACTACACCGACGCGGACCTCGCCTTCTTCCGCCGGGCCGCGCCGTACTGGACGAGCTTCGACAGGTATTTCTCCGCCACCCTCGCCGAGACCTACCCCAACCGGTTCTACATGCACTCGGCGCAGACCGACCGGACGCACAACTCGATGGCCACCGCGACGATGCCGACCGTCTGGGACCGGCTGGCAGACAAGGGCGTCTCACACACCTACTACTTCAACGACGTGCCGTTCCTCGCCCTCTACGGCACGAAGTACCTCGACATCTCCAAGCCGTACGCCGGTTTTCTCGCTGCCTGCGCCAGCGGCACGTTGCCCTCGGTGTCGTTCGTCGACCCCCGCTTCACCGACGAGAGCAGCGGCAGCTCGGCCGATGACCACCCGCACGCCGACGTCCGCGCCGGGCAGGCTTTCCTCAACGAGGTCTACACCGCGGTCACCACGTCACCGCAGTGGTCCCGCACCGCGCTGGTCATCAACTACGACGAGTGGGGTGGCTTCTTCGACCACGTCGCGCCGGGCACCGCTCCCGACGCGCGACCCGACCTCGGCACCGGTCAGCGCGGCTTCCGCACTCCTGCGCTGCTGATCTCGCCGCGGTCCCGCCGCAAGCACGTCGACCACACGACGTACGACCACGCCTCTGTGCTGAAGATGATCGAGTGGCGCTTCAACCTGAGCGCACTCACCCGGCGCGACGCGGCGGCCACGAACCTGGCACGGGCGTTGGACTTCAGCCGCCCTCCCAACCTGACCGCGCCGCGCTGGGCGGTGCCGGCGGTGGTCGGCGTGCCGTGCGGCGTGCCGTCACCTGGTGACTTCGAGGAGTGGGGTGCGCTGAAGGTGCAGGCCGCGGCGCTGGGGTTCCCGCTGCCCTGAAGAGCGGCTTGCTGGCGTCAGTGACAGCCGGACCAGCCCTGGGCACCCCACAGCTCGACGGTCAGGCTCGTCCGCCGCGTCTCCTCCTGGGCGCTGGGCAGGAAGTCGGTCTGGCTCATCTGCACCGGTCCGAGCTGCCCCGGGACCACGGGCGGGTGCGGCAGGAGCGGGAGGCCTCCCATCGACAGGAGGACGACCACCACCGCGCCCCCCAGCAGCCCGGACACCGCGACCACCGGCCGTGACCACCCACTGGCGGTCGGCGTCGCTGATGCCCCAGAGGGGCAGGCCCGCCTTGGGCTTCGGGGCCGTCACCGGAGGCCACGAGTCCTGCAGTGCTGCCGGTGCCGTCCCGTGCGGGGCTGGCGCTGCCGCGGGCACCCAGAAGTCGTCGTTCCCCGTCATGCCGCTCCCCCACGTCGCCGATCGTGAGCCATCGACCCGTCGCCGCTAGACCTTGATGGCTGGTCGCAGCCTCGCTGCCACCGCATCACCACCGCGATCACTCCGGAGAGGATTCGGCACCCCTCAGCAGCCAATCGGTCTCCGGAGGCACAGCGGCCGCAGACCGGTTCGACGCAGCCTCCGGCCGTACGGCGGGTCGCGGGACGAGCGCCGGGTCACGCTGGCACTCACCGGTCTCGTCGGTGCAGCGGCGTGGGCGATGAACGCCGCCACTGCTCGGCCGGGCGGCGCACCGTTCGTCTACGGCTGGTACGACGCGGGAGCTGCTGCCCCCGCCACCAGCACCTCGTTGCTGACCGCGGTCGTCCTCGCCGCGGCCCCGGCCGGCTGGCTCATTGGAGCAGCCGCCGTAGCCGTCACGCGCCGGGCGAGAAGGGCACCCGCACTAGCCGGCGTTCACTAGCCGCCGGCGAGAGACATCGGGTGCGGCACCGTCAACCGGATCAAGCGGCGACCATCGACGGTTTGCACGACGAGGGCCGTGATCGACCGCTGGGACAACGCCGTGCTCCCCGACACGGTGGCACGCCCCTCATAGGACGCCACCCAGGTGGATGCGACCTCACGATGACCGAACGCGTCGAGAGCCACCAGCTGACAGTGCTCGCCGGGCTCGACACCCTTCAGCACGAGGCGCAATGCCGTGCCTGTCGCCTCGGGCACCAACATGACGCTCGCCGCGACCGACGTCCGCCGGTTGGTGCCAGTGACCACGACCGATCCTGCCGTCGAGACGGAGACCTCCCCGCGCTCGACGTGACGCACGATCGGCACGCCCACCCCGACCAGGACCAGTAACGCGGCGGCGACCGACACCCATGCGGTGACCCGGCGGCGACGTAGACGAGCGGTGCGGGCAAGCTCGTCGCCAGCCGCGAGCACTCGTGCAGTGAACTCCGACGGCACCGGGGGCACTCCGGCACTGGCCACCTCGGGGTCCAGCCGGTGGAGCAGGCCGGGGATCCCCGCGAGCTCGGCAAATGTCGCCGTGCACCGGTCGCAGCCAGCGAGGTGACCCTCGATGCCGTGCCGATCCGGCGGGTCGATCGCGCCGAGGGCAAGGACACCGATCAGCAGCTCGGCCTCGGCGCAGGTCATGGGGGCGGTCATGAGGTGACCCCGCGCTCGACGAGAGCCGTCCGCAGCAGCCGCAAGGCGTAGAACGCACGCGACTTGACGGTGCCCTCGGGGATCCCGAGCTCGGCGGCAGCCTGGGCCACCGACCGTCCGAGGTAGAACGTCTGCACCAGCACCGCACGGTGCTCGGGGGTCAGGACGGTCAGCGCGTCCGCGACGACCATCGACTGCAGGGCCAGGTCCATGTCCTCGTCGCTGGCCAGCGTGGCCAGCCTGGTCTTGTCGGTCAGGTTCAGCAGGTCGCCCGGCATCTCCTGCGGCCGGGCGCGACGCGCGCGGAACTGGTCGGTCGTCAGGTTGCGCGCCACGGTGAACAGCCACCCCCGCCCGGACTGGCCGGGACCGGACACTGCATCGGGGTGCGTCCAGGCACGCAGCAGCGTCTCCTGGACGATGTCCTCGGCCATCTGTCGGTCCCCCGTCAACCTGGTCACATAGCTCAGTAATGCGGGCGCGTGCTGCTCACAGAGCAGCACGAGGTCGGCCTCGTGGACCCTCGCCGGCGACGGACCTCGCAGCTCGCGGACCCGAGTCATACCCGTAGAACGAGATCTGCGCCGGTTGTGTTCACTGCCCGGCGTACGTCGTGCCCGGCCGCAACCTCCTCGGTGCGGTTGCCCTCCTCCTCGGCGAACCGCGGCGAGAGCGCGAATCTCATGACGGCGACATCGCCGACCTGGCGCACGTCAGCGAGTGTCGCGCGGCTGTCGGCCGTCCAGGGGAACGTGGCGTCCCCGACGAGCCGCCGGGCCTGCCGGTCACCGACGAAGAGCGGTGCCACAGCCAGCTGCAGCTCGTCGGCGAGCGCATCGGCAAGGAACTGAGTGAGCACCACGCCCCCACCTTCCACCATCAGCCGCCGCACTCCACGGGTCTGAAGGTCCTCGCTCACCCGGCGCATCCTCCCGCGGGATCCGCAGCCGACCACGGTCGCGACGGCACCGAGTCGCACCCGTGCTTCGCGGACGACGTCGGGCGGGCAGTAGACGAGCTTCGCCGCGTCCCCGTCAGTGAAGAACCGGGCTCGGGGGTCAAGGGCGGCGGTGCTCGTGATCGTCACCTTGGTCGGCGAGGGGTCCAGCCCGCGGGCGACCCGCGCCTCCCGACGCGCGGGACACCGCACCAGCAACCGCGGGTCGTCCTGGCGGACGGTTGCGGCTCCGACGAGGATCGCGTCGCACGACGCACGGACCGCGTCCACCCGGTCGAAGTCGGCGTCGTTGGACAGGAGCAGTCGCTGCTCGGTCCCGGTCCCGAGGTAGCCGTCGATGGACATGCAGCAGCTGAGGACGGTGTACGGGCGATCAGGCTGAGGCATTGCGTCGCCCGATCCCGCCGTCGTCGGACCAGGCCGGCGACTCCCACCTCGCCGGTGCGGGCGGGGGTCTCGACGCACCCTGCACGACCAGCACCGCCAACCCCGGGAGGACGGCCACGAGCGTCAGCACGCCATAGGCGACGGCGGCGGCGACGCCGACCCCGGCGCCCAGCCCGGCGGCCCCGAAGGTCCACGCAGCCACCCCTTCACGGGGACCGAACCCACCGACGTTGAGCGGCACCGACATCGCCAGCAGCACGATCAGCGCCAGCGGGACCAGCCGGTCGACGGGGGCGGTCGAGCCGACCGCGCGCGCGGCCACGACGAAGGACGTGACATGACCGGCGACCACGATCGTGGACGACACCACAGCCCCGGGCCAGATGCGGGCGTCCAGCACCACAGCGCGCAGGTCCGCACTCAGGATCCGGCGGGCCCGCGACGACCAGGTGCTCCCGGTGGCGACAGCCCGCCGACGGACCAGCACGTTGGGCAGCGCGATGGGCAGCACCATCGGCAGCACAACGGACAGCGGCACGGCGAGCAACAGCACCCCGCCTGCGACGACGAGCAGCACCACCATCGCCGCACGCACGGGCGAGGGCCACACCACCAGGACGATCACGGTGAGCACTGCCTGCACGGCCTGCCCGATCGAGCGCTCCCAGGCCACCGTGCGCACGCCGAGCAGGCGGCCCCCGACGTCGTGACCGTGACTGACCGCTCGATGCAGGTCGCCGAGCACACCGCCCGGCAGGGCGACGTTGAGGAACTGCGAGCGGTAGTACGCAGCGACGCCGGCGCGCATCGACAGGTGCACATCGAGGCCGCGCGCCACCAAACGCCAGCGCCAGGCGCAGCAGACCGTTGTGACCCAGCCGATGACCGTCACGATGACCACCGTCGAGGCGTCGACCGCGCGCAGCCCGTCGAGCAGCGGAGTCGCGCCCATCCGCCAGACGATCGCGACCAGGACGAGCGGCGCCAGGAGGAGCCGCAGCCAGCGCATCGGCGTCTCGCGGCGTAGGCCGTCGGTGGTCATGCGGCCACCTGGGTCAGCACCCTGGCGACGGCGCGCGCCGTCACCGACCAGCGACTCAATGCCGTACGCCGGTCAACGGCTGCCGCCCGGAGCTGCGATCGCAGGGCGGGCTCCCCCAGCCACCGGCGCAGTGCGTCGGCCAGCGCCGCCGGGTCGTCGGCGGGGACAAGGACCCCTGGCCGCCGACCGTCCGACGCCTGACCGAGGGCCTGGGGCACGCCACCGACGGAGGTAGCGAGCACCGGCACACCTCGAGCCAGGGCTTCGGTGATTACCATGCCGTAGGTCTCGGCTCGGGAGGGCAGCACGAGCAGGTCCGCAGCGGCGTAGGACGCAGCCAAGGCCGGCCCGGCCAGCGCACCGGCGAGCAGCACCCGGTCACCGAGACCGCTTGCGTCGATCCGGCCACGCAGCAGAGCAACGAAAACCGGGTCCCGGTCGAGGGAACCGACGACCTGGCAGCTCCAGCTCAGGTCGCGCAACGAGGCAAGCGCCTCGAGCAGGACCGCGTGACCCTTGTGCTCTGACACCGCGGCGACGCACAGCAGCGAGCTCCCACTCGACGTACCGCCCGCGACCTCGGCCTGGTCGACACCGGGTTCGGCCACGCGCACGTGGGCAGCGACCAGTCCGTGCAGCTGGATGAGATGGTCACGAGTCCACGCACTGGTCGTCACCACCGCGGCCGCGGCCTGCAGGACCTGACGCTCGGCCGCGAACAGTCCGAGATCGCGGCTCTCTCCCGCATCAAGCCCCAGCGGCATGTGGACGAGGACCACCACACGCAACCGTCGCGCCGCGGGGACGAGCACCGCGGCCGCAGCCGCGAGCAGCCCGTCGACAACGACCTGCTCGCCGGCCGGAACACCGCCGAGCACTCCCGCCAGCGCGGCCAGCGACGTGGCGTCCGGCACCGGCCACGAGCCGGGCACCGGGTGCTGACGGACCCGCCAGCCAAGGTCGGTGAGACCGGTCCGGAGCCGCCGGTCGTAGGTGTTCCCACCGCTCGGCCGGGCGAGGTCATCGACGCCGTCAGGCACCACGAGGTGCACGCAGGTCACAGCGCCCGCTCATGACTTGCCCACGCGATGTGCGACTCGTGCAGGGTGACCATCAGGCCGGTGAGACCCCGGGCGCCGTCGCCGAGGTCGCCGGCTCGGACGTGGTCGGCGAGCCGGTCGGAAATCACGCCGGCAAGGGCTTCGGTGGTGGTGATGACTCCGTCGAGGGCGGGCTCGTCGTCGAGGTTGCGGCAGTTCAGCTCGCTCAGCACGTCGCGCAGCACGGCGGCGGCACGAGCGATATCGACCACCACGTTGTCGGCGTCGAGCGCCGGCCGGCGGAAGCACGCATCCACGATGTAAGTGGCTCCGTGCAGACGCTGGGCCGGACCGAACACCTCGCCGCGCAGGCTGTGGGCGATCATGAAGTGGTCCCGCACGGTCACGCTGAACATGGCTCAGACCTCGTCGTAGCGGATGGTGTGGCACAGCGCGGGCAAGGTCCCCGCGGTCAGCCGGGACAGGACGTCGGGCAGCTCCTCGAACGGCGACGACCCGCTGACCAGAGCATCGAAGGCCGGGTCGCGCAGGAGTTCCAGCGCCAGGGCCAACCGATCCGCCGGTCCTCGGCGCCGACTGCGCGCCGGTGACACGGTGCCGACCTGGCTGGCCCGGATCGCGAGCCGCCCGGAGTGGAAGGCACCGCCGAGGGAGAGCGTGACCTCGGCATCGCCGTACCAGCTGAGGTCGAGCACCGTGCCCTCGGGCGCGAGCAGGTCGAGGCTGCGCTGTAGCCCCGCCGAGGTGGCACTCGCGTGGACCACGAGGTCTTGCCCGCCGGGTGCGTCGGCGGGGAGGGCGAAGTCGAGCCCGAGCTCGGTCGCCACCTTCTCCCGGGCCGGGTCGACGTCGACGAGGGTGACGCGGACCGCCGGGTGCCTCGCCAGCACCCGCGCGACGCAGCAGCCGATCATGCCCCCACCGATGACCGAGACCCGGTCACCGATCATTGGCGGCGCGTCCCACACAGCGTTGACGGCTGTCTCCACGGCACCGGCGAGGACGGCACGGTCCACGGGCACGTCGTCGGGGAGGACAAGAACAGCGGCAGCGGGCACGACGTACGCCGTCTGGTGGGGATAGAGGCAGAAGACGGTGCTCCCGGTCAGCTCGGGTGGTCCGTGCTCGACGACGCCGACGTTGAGGTAGCCGTACTTCACCGGCCCCGGGAAGTCCCCCTCCTGGAAGGGCGCACGCATCGCGGCGTACTGGCTCGGCGGCACGGCCCCTCGGAACACCAGCGTCTCGGTGCCACGACTGACCCCGCTCCGCAGGGTGCGTACGACGACATCGTCTGCGGTCGGGTCGGGCAGGCGGACGGTGCGGATCTCGCCGGCACCTGGCGCACGGATCCAGAAGGCGAGCGCCTCGCTGCGCATCGCGTCACCACCTCGAGTCACCTGCACCCGGGCGTCTCGGTTACAGGCGCCGCGTCTGCCTGGAGAACGGGGCTGAGGCTCGGTCGGTTCACTTCGACCGGTGACCGCTCAGTCGAGCGTCGCGACGCAGGCGACCTTGCGCACCCGCCCCGCCCGGATCCACGAGCCCCACAGTCGGTGCGCAGCGAGCAGCTCGTCCATCGCCCGACCGCCGATCTGCTCGCTGATCGCGGGACCGTCGGCAACCAGGGCCGCCACCATCGACTCGACGATCTCGAGGTGCGCTGCACTGCAGTCCTGCTGCCAGACCATGCGCAGCCCGGCCCGGCTCAGCAGCTCGGACACCTCCTGGAGCGGCAGCAGGAACACCGTGTCCGCGTCAGGCATCTGCAGGGACTCGGCCGCGGTCAAGGGCTCGCCCGCCTCGAGGGTGGACGCGAAGCGCCCACCCGGGCGGAGCGCGGCCGCCACGGCGCGGGCCAGCACGTCCTTGTCCGCGAACGCGAGCAGCGTCTCCAACAGCAGCACTACGTCGAACGAGCCCGCGGGGATCGGGGGGACGTGCGCGACCTCGAACCGGCAGTCGAGCCCGGTGGCCAGCTCACGTGCGACGGCCACGGCGCTGTCGCTGTAGTCGAGGCCGAGGTAGGAACAGCCGAGCTCACGGGTGATGAGCCGGCCGGGACCACCCACGCCGCAGCACAGGTCCAGGACGTCTACCCCCGGCCCGATCCCGGCGCGGGCCGCCAGCGACCTGATCTCGCTGGCCCGCATGAAGCTCTCCTGACCGACGAACTCACCGGCCGGGTACGCCGACACCCGAGCCCGGTGCAGGGCCTCGACGAACGGTCGCCGGGTGTCCTGCCTCATCGGGCCTCCCCATGGCCGCGGGGTGAGAGGTCCAACGTGTGCCAGGACTTGCTGGCCTTGGTGAGCAGGTACCTCGCGTTGGCAGCGGACAGGTGCACCTCGGTGGGGATGCAGGCATCGACTGTCACGCCGAACGCGCGCAGCTGCCGGGCCTTGTCCGGGTTGTTGGTGAGCAGCTCGACCCGCGACACCCCGAGCGCGTGCAGCATCTGGGCCGCGACCAGATAGCTGCGCTCGTCCGCGCCGCGGCCCAGAGCAAGGTTGGCCTCGTAGGTGTCCAGCCCGCCGTCCTGCAGCGCATAGGCATCGAGCTTGGCGTAGAGGCCGATGCCACGGCCTTCCTGACGGAGATACAGCAGGAAGCCACCGACCTCGGTGATCCGCTCGACCGCCTCCCGCAGCTGTGGTCCGCAGTCGCAGCGCTGGCTGCCGAAGACGTCCCCCGTGAGGCACTCGCTGTGCGGCCGGACCAGGGTGGCGGCCTCGGGTCGCGACGCCGTGAGGGGAGCGGCCCGCTCCCCCAGCCCGAACGCGAGGTGCTCGCGTCCGTCGACCAGCCCGTCGAAGGTGAACACCCGCGCACTCGTCACATATCCGTCAGCCAGCCGGAGCGGCACCAGGACCTGGGTCCGGATCGTTGCCACCGGCACGTACGTCGTCACGCGCCGGCTCGGTCGGCTGTCGTTCGGCGCGGCAGGACCAGCAGGTCCTGGTGGTGCACCGTCACCCGCAGCTCACCCGCAGCGGCGGCTGCCAGCCGGCGCCCGACATAGTCCACGGCTGCGTCGAGCAGGTCCGGTTGCTGCTCGACCGCGGCGTCGACCCACCCGGTGAACCACGCCGTGGTCAGGGCCGCATCGGCCGGTCCCAGACGCCATGGACTGGGACGAACGTGCACCTCACCGCCGTACCCGGTGAAGGCCTGTGTTGCGCGGCCCACAGCATCCGGGCCGAGCAGGTTGCCCGCACCCGCGTCACGGCGCTGGTGTGCGTTGAACGCCAGACCCACCCGCGCGTCGAGCGCCTCGGCCGGATCGATGTCGACGCGGCCCACGACCGACAAGGTCAGCAGCACCGGGCACCCGAGGCCCGCGCAGGTCGCGACGAGGCGGTCGAGCTCGTCGACGGTGAGCATGTCCAGCAGCGCGGACGCGGTCACCAACGAGGGCGACCCCAGGGCGCCTGTCGCCAGCCGGGTGATGTCGCCGCGGCGCGTCTCGGTCGTGACCTCGGCACAATCGGCGGCATGGGTCGGTGTGTCCGCGACCGCCCGGTCGAGCAGCTCCTGGTCCCTGTCGTGCAGGACCCAGTGCTGGGGGCCGGGCAGCCGGGGCGCGAGCCATCGGCCCATCGACCCGGCTCCGCAGCCGAGGTCGTGGATGACGGTGCGGTGCTGCGGCAGGTCGAGCAGGCCGAGCAGGCGCGACAGATCGAGGGACCTGGCCGTTGCGTCGGCCGGCTCCCGCAACGCGAGCCACGACGGGTGCGCCCGCGACGGCGCGATGCTCACGTGGCCGTCGCAGCCGACGGTTGGAGCCCGACCATGAACCGATCCACCGTTGTCCCCGTTCCTAGTGATGTCCCGCTAGAGAAACGGAGCAGTCGTGCGCCTCGTTCACCTCGGCCCCGCCGACTGGGTCACCCTGTCCCGGGTCGTGCTCACCTGCGGTGTCGCCGCAGCGTCGGTCGACGGGCCGGGACGCCCCGGCACTGTGCTGGTGGTGACCTCCCTCGCCGCGGTGGCGCTGGCCCTGGATGCCGTCGACGGGAAGGTGGCGCGACGCACCCACACCACCTCAGCGTTCGGCGCCCGCTTCGACGGCGAGGCAGACGCGTTCCTGATCCTCGTGATGAGCGCCTGGGTCGCGCGCTCCACCGGGGTCTGGGTCCTCGCGCTCGGGGCCGCCCGGTACGTGTTCCTCGTGGCGGGCTTGGTCCTGCCACGGCTGCGTGCACCACTGCCGTTCCGCTACTGGCGCAAGGTCGTGGCTGCGGCGCAGGGCATTCTCCTGGTCGTCGTCGGCTCTGGACTGCCGGCCCGCTCGGTCTCCGGCCCGCTACTTGTCGTCGCGGCGGCGCTGCTGGCGGAGTCCTTCGGGCGCGACGTGCTCTGGTTGTGGCGCGATGTCGATGTCGATGTCGATGTCGATGTTGATGTCGATGCTGTCGAAGCGCAGACGCTGCAACACGTCCAGGTCGGCTGATGGTGACGACGACCTACGCCGGGGCGCAGCAGTCGACACGCCGGCCGCGGCTGCGGTTCGTCGGCTCTGTCTCCGCAGCCTGCTCTGTCGGCCTCACCGTTGTGGCTGCGCTGCTGGTGTGGTTCTTCCTCGTCGCTCCTGACCACCTCGACCAGCTGTCACCCACGTCCCTGGTGCGCCTGCCGGTCGAAGCCGTCGCGATCCTCACGCTCGTGCTGCTCCTGCCCCCGCGCCTGGCGCAGGGTCTCGCCCTGCTCGCCGGGCTGGCGACCGGGTTGCTGGCGCTCGTCAAGGTCCTCGACACCGGCTTCTCCGGAGCCCTGGGTCGCCCCTTCAACCCGGCCGTCGACCTGGGCTACCTGGGGTCCGCGGTCAGCCTGCTCGGCGACTCGTTCGGCCGGACCCAGGCCATGCTGGCCGCCGTGCTTGCCGGAGTCGCGACCGTGGCCGTGCTCGTGCTGACGCCGCTGGCGGCGCTGCGGGTGACCGGGGTGGCGCGGCGCCACCGCGGCGCGGCATGGCTGGCCCTCGCCGCCCTCGCACTGGCCTGGCTCGGGTTCAGCGTCTCCGGCCTACGACTGCCCGCCGGCCCTCCCGTGGCCACGAACAGCGCCACCGCCCTGGCGGTGGCCGAGGGACGCCGGTTCTACGCGGGGATCAAGGACCAGCAGGCCTTCGCGCAGTCGGCAGCCCACGACGCCTTCTCCAGCACACCCGGCGCGGACCTGCTGACCGGTCTGCGCGGCAAGGACGTGCTCGTCGTTTTCGTCGAGAGCTACGGCCGGGTGGCAGTGCAGGGGTCGAGCTTCTCGCCCCAGATCGTCGCCGAGCTGGACGCCGGCACCCGCCAGCTCGCCGCGTCCGGGTACACCACGCGGAGCGCGTTCCTCACGTCACCGACGTACGGCGGAGCCAGCTGGCTGGCCCACTCCACCTTCGAGTCCGGCCTCTGGATCGACAGTCAGCCGCGCTACGACAAGCTCATGACCACGAAGCAGATGCCACTCAGCGTGGCGTTCAAGCGGGCCGGCTGGCGGGCCGTCGCCGACATCCCGCCGGACAACCGCGACTGGCCGCAGGGCCGGTCGTATTACCACTACGACACGGTCTACGACAGCCGCAACGTCGGTTACCGCGGCCCGAAGTTCAGCTATGCCCCCGTCCCCGACCAGTACACGTTTTCCGCGTTCCGGCGGCTCGAGCTCGCCCGCAGCGACCGCAAACCGGTGATGGCCGAGATCGACCTCGTGTCCAGCCACAGCCCATGGACCCCGCTACCGCACCTCTTGCCGTGGGACCAGCTGGGAGACGGGTCGGTGTACGACGGGATGCCAGCGCAGGGCAAGCGTGTGAAGCAGGTGTGGCCCGACGCCGCAAAGGTCCAGGAGGTCTACGGACAGTCGATCCAGTACTCCCTCGCCTCGCTCATCTCGTTCCTCACCACCTACCCCGACCCGAACCTCGTGCTCCTCGTCCTCGGCGACCACCAGCCCGCAGCCATCGTCAGCGGCACCGGCTCCGACCACGACGTCCCGATCACGGTCATCGCCAGCGACCCAGCCGTCATCGACCGGATCTCGCCCTGGCACTGGCAGCCCGGTCTGCGGCCGCACCCGAACGCACCCGTCTGGCCGATGGACACCTTCCGCAACCGCTTCCTGGCCGCATACGGCCCGCGCCCTGGACTGTCGAGATAGTGCCCTTGGCGAAGATGAACACGAGCTGAACCTGCGATGGACGTGGCGTAACCTCACGGTGCTCGCCTTCGATGACGCAGACATACCGGTATCCGCCGCGTCAACCGCGTGAAGGAGCAGCGACCTCGTGAAACCCCAGACGCGGCCCCCCCGTCCACACGCGCCACGGCCATGAGCCCTGCCCAAGCCCTGGCGGACGGTCTCTTCCGCGGCTGCCTCGATCTCGCCACCATCAGCGTCCTGGCGCTAGGGCTCTTCTACCGCCGGCACAGGCGACACGATCTGGTTGCCGTGTTCGTCGCCTTCAACGTGGGGCTCTTCGCCGTCCTGACCTTCTTGGCCAGCAGCCAGCTGTCGGCCGGCGTCGGCTTCGGGGTCTTCGGGGTGCTGTCGATCATTCGGTTACGCAGCGAGACCTACGCCAACATCGAGATAGCCTACTTCTTCCTCGCCCTCGCGACCGCACTGGTCAACGCGTTGCCCGGGCGCCCCTTGGCGCTGTCGGCAGGACTGGACGCGGCCGTCTTGTTGACCATGTACTTCGTGGACTCACCCGCGCTGCGCGACGAAGTCGCGACCAGCATGGTGCTGCTTGATCGGATTCATACCGGTGTCGCGGCACTCCACGGGGACTTGGGTCACCGCTTGGCCGCCGACGTGCTGAGCACCAAGGTCCTTGAGGTCGACTACGTCCGCGAGACCATGCGGGTCGAAGTCCGGCACCGCGCCCGCAAGGTGCCGGTCCCCATCCAGGTGCCAGGGCAATGACGCTCGACACGACCGCGCTCCCGACGATCGGTCTTGCTGACCTGGTCGCCGGAGCCTCGCTGCAGATCCGCCAGGACCGCAAGTACGTCGTCGCCGCGCCGACCCTGGCGGACGTCCTCGACGAGCTCCGGGGGCGGCTGGCGGTGCTCGACATCGACGGCGAGCGCGGGTGCACCTACGCCACGACGTACTACGACACCGTCGACCGGCTCTGCTATCGCCAGCACGTCCAGGAGGTACGCCGACGATTCAAGGCCCGCACCCGGACCTACGTCGGCAGTGGGCTCATTCGACTTGAGCTCAAGGCCAAGGGTGCGGGTGGTCACACCGTCAAGCACGCACTCGACGGCGCTGCCGCGGAGCTGGACGACGACGGCCGCGTGTTCCTCAGGACCGCCCTGGACGACAGCTACGGCGCTACCTACGCGCCGTCGGTCGTCCCCGCGTTGCGGGAGGCGCTGCGGATGACCTGCCGCCGGACGACGTTGACAGGTCTCACCGAACAGGTCCGCGTCACCGCCGACACCGATGTGTTGTTCCGCGACCGGCAGCTCCGGCCGGGGCTGGTGCTGCTCGAGGTCAAGTCCGCCGGCCCACGCACGGACGTCGACCGGGCACTGGTCCGGCACGGCGCCCGGCCCACCTCGTTCAGCAAGTACATCGCGGCGGCCGAGCTCGACCCGTACGTCGTCCCACGGCTCCGCAAGCGCCCCTCCCGGCTCGTTGACCGTTGCTTTGTGCCACGCCACGACGAGCGGGCCGCGTGACCCCGGGTAGCTGGACTCGGTCGGTCAAGGCTTCCAGGCTTGGGTGACCACCCATCCGCGCCGGGACGACGCAGCGTTCACGTCATTCGCGCTCGCGCAGCTGCCGCCACCGCCGGGACCCGAGGTCCAGGACGGGGAACTCGCCGAGCTGCGGGCCTTGGCTGCCATCCGGACGAAGGACGGACTGCGGGCCGCCGACTGGCTCGAGGCCTACGGCAAGACGGCAGTGTGGAAGCAGTACCTGCGCGACGCGCTCGAGATCAGCAACGGACCGGCGGCCACCCGGGTGACGACGGCCTTCCAGGCCAACCTTCAGATCGCCACGGTGCTGGCCCGCACCGCCCAGGAAAGGTTCGCCCGCCGGTCACCGAGTGCGGTTGAACCCACCCTGCGTCGGCACCCCCGTCCCGCCAAGCTCTCCTACCCCAGCGCACACGCTGTCTTCGTCTACGCCGAGCTGGGGATGCTCACCACGTTGGACCCGGGCCGGGCCGCGGACTTCACCCGGATGGCAGACCAGGTCAGCTATTCCAGGCTGTACGCCGCCGGCCACTACCGCAGCGACGTGCTCGCTGGTGCCTACCTGGGCGAGCTGCTCGGGGACTACGCCAGCCGAAAGCTGAACCGCCCCTGAGAGCTCCGGCCCGCAGGAACTGTCGACGACCGGGCCGGGCTTCGCGTGGGGGACGCCAGAGACGGCGATCGGAACCTTTGGTGACCACTGCTCTGACCAGTCGGCCCACGACGTCGGCGACGTTCCTTCAAGTCTCTGACCTGCAGGAACGTCGCCGATCTCGTGAGACATCACAGTGCGGTGGCGGTGGGATTTGAACCCACGGATGGCTTGCACCATCACACGCTTTCGAGGCGTGCTCCTTCGGCCGCTCGGACACGCCACCGCCGAAGAGATTACCGGAGATCCCGCCGGCGCCCGAAGAACCCCAGCAGCAGCTCGGTCGACTCGGCCGCCAGCACGCCGCCGACGACCTCCGGCCGGTGGTTGAGCCGACGGTCCCGGACCACGTCCCACAACGACCCGACCGCACCGGCCTTCGGATCGTCAGCGCCGAACACCACCCGGTCGACCCGAGCCAGGACCAGCGCACCGGCACACATCGTGCAGGGCTCGAGGGTGACGACCAACGTGCAGCCGGACAGTCGCCACCCGCCCAGCTCCTCGGCCGCGGCCCGCAGCGCGACCACCTCGGCGTGCCCGGTCGGGTCGCCGGTCGCCTCGCGCACGTTGTGCCCGCGCCCGACGACAGCACCGGATGCATCGACGACGACCGCGCCCACCGGCACGTCGGCCGACACCTCGGTGGCGGCCGCCTCCTGCAGAGCCAGCCGCATCCACTCGTCGTACGCGCTGGTCGTCACGACGCGAGCCTAGGTCCGGCGACCCGAGCCATGAGTGCCGCGAGGAACGTCAGCGCAGCGAGTCGAGCACCTCGGCGAAGCCGGCGCGTTCGGCCACCTGCGCCAAGGCGTCCATCGGGATCAGTTCGTCGTCGCACATGTCCTTCAGGACGTCCGGCGGGGTTCCAAGGTCGACGAGCACGTCCAGGTCGCCGCCACAGGTGCCGGGCGCCGGGTCCTCGTCCTCGCTGCCGACGTCGAGCTGCTCGGCGTAGGCCGACGCCGAGACGCCGACCACGTCGGACACGAACACCCGCGGATCCTCGTCGCCGTCGATGCGCACGACCGCCCACCACGCGTCCTCGCGTTCGACGAGCAGGAGCACTGGCTCGTCGGTCATCGTGGCCAGACGCAGCTCGGTGGCAAGCTCAGGCAGGTCGTCGGCGGGATTGATCTCGAGGTCATGCGTGGACCAGGCACGACCTTTGCGAGCGAGTACGGCGGTGAAGTACGGCACCGGCACCTCCGGGGGTTCAGGCTGGTCGGGTCAGGCGAAGTCGTCGACGACCTTCTCGAACTGCGGGCCGAAGCCGATGCGTGCGGCGACCTGGCCGAGGATCTCGTCGGGATAGAGCTCGATGTCAGAACACGCGGCCAACAGCTCCATCGACCCCATGCCGAGGTCGGCGAAGATCTCGAGGTCGCCGGCCGGAGTGACTGGCTCGTCGTCGTCGGGCAGCGGCTCGTCGAGCAGCTCCAGCGCCATCCGCGCGACCGGCCACTCGTCGGCGGCGCTGGCATCGGAGAGCATCAGCCGCACCTCGTCACCGTCGGGCCGCAGCACGATGAAGAAGTCGTCGCCGTAGGAGCACAGCGCGAGACTCGGCCCCTCCGACGGCTGCTGACGCACCGCGTGCAGCAGGGACGGCAGGTCCTCGGCGGCGCGGGTCGACAGCGACCCGGCCTGCCACTGCCCGTCCTCGCGGAACACCATCACGGCGAAGTCGACGAGAGTGTCCTCGGCCACGGCCACCCTCCTCCGCCAAGCGTGGGGGCGCGGCGCCACCGCCGACCCCTCGCTCGCATGGTGACAGACCGGCGCCCGGCGCGGCAGGGGGCCGGTTGACGGCGGGCGTCGCGGCCGGTGGCCGCGGTGCTGACCGGCGTACGGCGTTAGGGTCGGCGCCATGCGCACCCATGTCGCCGACCACCCCCTGATCGCGCACAAGCTGACGGCGCTGCGGGACGAGCGGACCGACTCACCGACGTTCCGGCGGCTGGCCGACGAGCTGGTGACGCTGCTGGCTTACGAGGCGACGCGCGACGTGCGCACGGCCCCCGTGGAGATCAGGACGCCGGTGGCCACCACGACCGGCGTGCGGCTCGCGCTGCCGAAGCCGCTGGTGGTGCCGATCCTGCGGGCCGGGCTCGGGATGCTCGACGGAATGATGCGGCTGCTGCCGACCGCGGAGGTCGGCTTCCTCGGGATGGTGCGTGACGAGGAGACGCTGCAGGCCTCGACCTACGCCACGCGGTTGCCGGACGACCTGTCGGGCCGGCAGTGCTACGTGCTGGACCCGATGCTCGCGACCGGGGGCACCCTCGTCGCGGCCATCAACTTCCTGCTCGAGCGCGGCGCTGACGACATCACGGCCATCTGCCTGCTGGCGGCACCGGAGGGCATCGCGACCATGGAGGCGGCGTTCGGGTCGGCGTCGGTGCCAGTGCAGGTCGTGACGGCGGGGCTCGACGAGCGCCTCAACGAGCTGGGCTACATCGTGCCGGGGCTCGGCGACGCCGGTGACCGGCTCTACGGCGTCGTCTGATCTTCGTGCGGGGACAGATTCCTGCGGTGGTGTACCGACGAGCACACAGAAGCGCGTTGCCGTCGACTCTGTGAGCGTGGCCGAACGCCGACGCAGCGGCTTCTGTGTGTTCGTTGGTACGGGCGACCCGGATCTCGGTGCCGGCCGCGCTGCTACCAGGCGTCGCCGCTGCGGTCGCGGCAGGCGATGTCGGCGGTGAGGTCGAGGCGCTGCAGGTTGGCGCCGCGGCGCAGCACCAGCACGGTGTCGTCCTCGTCCGGCGTGCGCATGAGGTCCTCGCCGCGCCGGACGTAGGTCGGGCCCTGCCAGTGCTCCCAGCCGAGGCGCTGGTAGAACTCCGGGGACCCGGTGGAGAGCGCGCCGAGGACACCGTCGGCCTCGATCAGGGCGCCGATCTCCTGCATGACGAGGGTGCCGATCCCCTGGCCCTGCAACGACGGATCGGTGGCCACCGCCTCGACGTAGAGCGCCTGGTGCAGCGCACCGTCGACCCACAGCTCGCGCGGGACCACGGCGGCGTGCGCCATCACCTCCCGCCCGGCGAAGGCGATGACATGGCGGCCACCGAGCGCGTGCTGCCAGTCCTCCTCGCCGAACCGCTCCCCGAACGCCTCGTCGCAGAGGTCGCGCAGCGACTCGAGGACGTCGGGCGCGACGTCTGCGGACTCGATGACCCGGATCTGCGTCACCGCGTGCGGCCGGAGGAACTCGTCACTGGCACGGCTCCGGTCACGAGGACTTGAGGGCGGCGAGGACCTTGGTGAGCGAGTCCTTGGCATCACCGAACAGCATCGTCGTACCCGGCTCGTGCAGGAGGTCGTTCTCGATGCCGGCGAAGCCGGGCCGCATCGAGCGCTTGAGGAACACGACCGCCGTGGCCGCACCGACCTCGAGGATCGGCATGCCATAGATGGGGCTGCCCGGACTCGTCTTGGCGGCCGGGTTGACGACGTCGTTGGCGCCGACGACCAGCGCGACGTCGGTCGAGGGCAGCTCGGAGTTGGCCTCGTCCATCTCCTTGAGCTGCTCGTAGGGCACGTTGGCCTCCGCGAGCAGGACGTTCATGTGGCCGGGCATGCGGCCGGCGACCGGGTGGATGCCGTAGACCACCTGCACGCCCTTGGCCTGCAACACCTCGACGAGCTCATGGATCGTGTGCTGCGCCTGCGCGACCGCGAGGCCGTAACCCGGCACGATGACCACCTTGCGCGCGTAGGCCAGCAGGATCGCCACATCCTCCGGCGACGACGAGCGCACCGGGCGGTCGCTCATCTGCGTCGACCCGGCAGTCGAGCCGCCCTTGAACGCACCGAACAGGATGCTCGCGGTCGACCGGCCCATCGCCGACGCCATCATCCGCGTGAGGATCGTGCCGCTTGCCCCGACCAACGTGCCAGCGACCAGGAGTAGCACGTTGTTGAGCACGTAGCCGCTGGCCGCGACGGTCAGTCCGGTGAAGGCGTTCAACAACGAGATGACGATGGGTACGTCGGCACCACCGACGGGCAGCACGAACAGCACACCGACGGCGAGGGCGACGACGGCCAGCAGCACCAGCAGCCACGGCGAGACGATGCTGTCGCGTGCATCGACGACGACGCCCGCAGCGATGCCGACGCCCCCGGCGGTGGCGAGCCCCATCAGCACCGGGCCGCCGGGGAAGACGACCGGCCTGGTCGTCATCAGCTCTTGCAGCTTGGCGAAGGTGATGACGGAGCCGGAGAACGACACTGCGCCGACCAGGACGGTGAACGCGCCGGCCGCCGCGGCCAGGTAGGTCGCAGTGGTGGCGGGCATCGCGGCGGTGCCACTGTTCGAATAGCTGACGAAACCGAAGGAGCCGCTGCCGTGGACGGCCAAGGCAGGCAGGCGAAGAGCGGACCCGGCGATGGCCACCGTTCCCGTCAGCTCGAGACCAGCGACCAGCGCGGCGGCCGCACCGCCGACACCGTTGAACAGCGCCACCAGCTGCGGCATCTGGGTCATCGCGACCCGACGCGCGGCGGGCACACCGAGGGCCGAGCCCACTCCGACCGCCAGCAGGATCAGCCCGATGTGCTTGAGGTCCTCGGCCAGCAGCACGACGACGCACGCGAGCACCGCACCGGCTGCGCCGATCAGGTTGCCGCGGCGGGCGGAGCCGGGCGAGGACAGACCCTTGAGCGCCAGGATGAAGCAGACGGCGGCAACGAGATAGCCCAGCGCCTCCCAGGTCGGCGACAGCACGTCCATCTAGCGAGCCCCGCCCTGGCTGGGGCCACCGGCGCTGTCGGCGTGACCGGCGGCGGGCTTCGGCTGCGGCCGGGCGCGGGTGAACATCTGCAGCATCCGGTCGGTGACGACGAAGCCGCCGACCATGTTGACGGTCGCGAGCACGATCGCCAGCAACCCCAGCACCAGCGCCGGGGTGCTGTCCGCGTGACCGGTGACGATGATCGCGCCGACGAGGATCACGCCGTGGATCGCGTTGGCACCCGACATCAACGGGGTGTGCAGCACCGAGGACACCTTGGACACGACCTCGAAGCCGACGAACACCGCCAGCACGAAGAACGTCAGCATCGTCGTGCCGATGATCATGGGGTTGCCTCCGGGCGGGTGACGCAGGACCCGGCGACGATCTCGTCGTCGAAGTCCGGATGCACCTCACCGTCAGCCGTCATCAGCAGCAGCAGGGTGGTGACGTTGCGGCTGTAGAGCTGGCTGGCGTGCACCGGCATCGACGACGGCACATCGGCGAGCCCGCACACCAGCACCCCGTGATGCTCGACGTCCTCGCCGGGGCGCGACAGCTCACAGTTGCCGCCGCTCTCGGCCGCGAGGTCCACGACCACCGACCCGGGCCGCATGCCGGCGACCATGTCTTCCGTGACCAGCAGCGGCGCGGGACGACCCGGGACAGCGGCCGTGGTGATGACGACGTCGGACCCCGCGACGTACGGCGACAACAGATCGCGTTGGCGAACCGCACGTTCCTCGGCCATCTCGCGCGCATAGCCACCGGCACCTTCGAGGGCGTCGAGCCCGAGGTCGACGAAGGTCGCGCCCACCGAGCGCACCTCGTCGGCTGAGGAGGCGCGCACGTCGTAGGCCTCGACGACGGCACCCAGGCGGCGCGCGGTCGCGATGGCCTGCAGCCCGGCCACCCCGGCCCCGAGCACCAGCACCCGCGCGGGTGGCACTGTGCCGGCTGCGGTCATGAACAGCGGGAAGAACTTCGGCAGCCGCTCAGCCGCGACCAGCACCGAGCGATAGCCCGCCACCAACGCCTGCGACGACAGGGCGTCCATGGCCTGGGCGCGCGAGATGCGCGGCACCTGTTCCATCGCGAACGCCAGCACCTCGCGGTGACGCAGGGCGTCGACCAGCTCGGCCTGCGCCGCGACCGGCAGGAAGCCGATCGTGATCGCACCGACCTTCAGCCGGGCCGCCTGCTCGACGGTCAGCGGCGAGACGGTCAGCACGACATCAGCCCCGTCCAGCGCGTCGTCGACGACGACCGCACCGGCGGAGACGTAGGCCTGGTCGCTTGCGAAGGCGTGCCGACCGGCGCCGGACTCGACGGCCACCTCGAGCCCAGCCTCGAGCAGCCGACCGACCGCGTCGGGGACGAGAGCCACCCGGCGCTCGCCGGGACGCGTCTCCGCGGGCACACCGACTCTCATGATCAGTACAACCTAGGGGACCGACTCTCGCGCAGGGAGATCGGCCCCGTACCCGGGTCGGGAGTCAGCTCCCGAGATCGGCCACGACCGCCTCGGCGACCCGACGTCCCGAGACCAGCGCACCCTGGATCGAGCTGGTGTCGCGGTGGTCGCCGCACACGTAGGCACCGGCCCAGCGCACCTCGGCGGCAGGCGCGTGCGGCGGGATCATGGCCGGCAGAGCCTGGGGCACCGAACACACCGTGAGGGTCTGCCAGTCGCGGGTGTCCACGCCGTAGAGCACCGCCAGCCTGGCCCGCACCGCTGCCTCGTCGAGATCGGGTCCGAGCACCGAGGTCGACACCAGCGCCCGGCCATCGGCCGGTCCATAGGTCGGTGCGGCCGCTGTCATCACCACGGTGTTGACCACCGGAGAGTCGTCGGCGTCCAGGACCAACGTCGGCTCGCCGAGCGGGTCGGCCGGTGCCGCGTGGTGCATCGTCGTGACCGCGCGCCAGACGGGCGTGGGCAGTCCCGGCAGCAGACGTGCCGCGGTCGACGCGTCGGTGGCGCAGACAACCGCCCGCGCCGCGACCGCCCCGGCCGCTGTCACCACGGCGGTCGGCGTCATCGACTCGACCGCCGTTCCGAGGTGGACGCTGCCCTCCGGCAGGTCGGCAGCGATCTGCCCGGGCACCTCGCCCATGCCGTGGGCCGGCACCGTCGAGCGCCCGCGCACGAACATCCGCAGCATCACGTCGAGGAACCGGCTTGACGTCGCTAGCTCGTCCTCGAGGAACACCCCCGCGAAGAACGGCCGGAAGAACCCCTCGATCGCCTGAGGTGAAAATCCCTTGGCTCGCAGTGCATCGAGGGCAGGTACGTCGTCCGCCTCGACCAGTCGGTGTCCGTCACCGACGCTGACCCGGGCCACTTCGGCGAGCAGCAACGCCTTGTCGCGCGGTGGCAGCAGCGGGTCCACCGCTGTCCGCAGGGCACCGAGCAGGTCGCGACGCGGGTCGGCCAGCCGGTGCCGGCGACCGTCGCGGTGCACCAGCGCGCCGCGGGTCAGCTCGCGCAGACTCAGCATCGGCAGGTCGAGCTCGTCGGCGAGCGCGGGATAGGCCGTGTTGAGCACCTGGAAACCGCGGTCGAGCCGCCAGCCGTCGACGACATCCGTGCGCACCCGACCGCCGACACCGTCGGACGCCTCGCACACCACGACGTCGAACCCGGCCCGGTGCAGCCGACGCGCGGCCACCAGCCCGGCCAGCCCGGCCCCGACTACCACGACGTCACAGTCCCCCGGCAGCGCGCTCACACCACCAGGGTCGCATCCGCCGTAAGGAGTCGGTAAGCCCGCACCCCCTCGTCAGCACGACGGATCAGCCCGACGATGACAGGGACGGCGGGGCGACGAGAGGTGCTGACGTGGTGGTGGACCGGGCGATGCTCGCTGAAGGCGTGGCGCCGGGTCGCCGACGCCGCGGACCGGGGTGGGCTGCGCTGATCGTCGTACCCGTCGTCGTTGCTGTCGTCGTCCTCGGGGTGTGGGTGACCGGCGGACTGATCAGTCAGGACGCCCGCACCTCGATGGCGTTGACCGGCGGCTGGTTCCTGCTGTCGGGAGTCGGCGCTGCCGCGGTCGCCGCCCGTCGCAGGAGCCTCGCCTGGCCGCTGCTCGGCAGCTGGCTGGTGACCGTCCTCGGCGTCGGCGGCTTCCTGTTCGTCACCAGCACCCTCGACCATGTCGTGCACGAGAAGGTCGTGACTGCGGGCGCCTCCCTCCCGCGCACGAGCACCGGCTCTGCGGCCGCCGCAACAAGCGGTCCGACGACCAGCGCGACGACAACCGCCCCGGCGGCGGCCTCCGCGACCCCCGTGCTCGCAGCATCAGGCCCGTTCCGTGCCCAGGCGCACCCGACCAGCGGGCGCGCTCAGCTCATCGACATCGACGGTCGCCGGGTCCTCACCCTCACCCACTTCGGCACCGAACCCGGTCCGGACGTTCGGGTCTACCTCGTGCCGGGCGACGGCAGCTCGGTGACCGGAGGCGTCGACCTCGGCGGCCTGAAGGGGAACAAGGGCGATCAGCAGTACGCCGTCCCGCCCGGGGCGCCGACGGGTGCAGTCGTGCTCTGGTGCCGCAGCTTCAGCGTCGCCTTCGGCACCGCTGCCCTCACCAGCTGAGCTCACGGCTCGCTGGGCGTCGGCGTGCTCGACCCGGTCTGCGTCGATGACGACGTCGGCACGGGGGTAGGCGACGACCTGGGTGTGCTCGTCGCACTCGGTGTCGGGGTCGGCCGAACGTCGCCGGTGGGCTCCGGGGTGGCCGTCGGAGTCGGGTCCTCGGACGGGCTCGTCGGGACGGTCGAACTGGTCGGGTCGGTCGGCCGGCCGGTGCGGCGACCACCGCCCTCGCGCTGTGCTGCCGGGGTCGCCGCGGGCGGCAGGTCCGCAGCCGGCACGTCTTCGGAGGCGTTGGCCGACGACCCGGTCGACGGCAGTGCAGCGCTGGTCGTCGGGTCAGTGGTCGGTGCCGTTGCCACCGGGCCACCGGGACCGCCCGGGCCGAGCTGGGTCGGGCTCTCGTGCCGACGCGACCGGGATGCGGTCGCCGGGTGAGCGCGCAGTGAGGCGGCCGCCGCAGCCGATCGACGCAGGTGCCCGCCGGCCTTGGTCGGGCCCTCGCTGACCCGCCCCGGCGTCGTCCCCGCCTCCGATAGGCCGTGCGGCGCCAGCAGGTGCCCCGGCAGGTGCGGGGCCACATAGGTCACCAGGCGTACGACGGTGTAGCCGGCAACTGCCGCGCCGAACGCGACGGTCGAGCCGTGGGTGAAGGACGAGGGGGTGAGGCGCATCGGTGGCTCCAGGGTCGGGGCTGATCAGGGCGGGTCCGGCGGCACCACACGGGAGCCGACGGGGCAGAAGACGGGGGGCGGGGGAGACAGTGGTCAGACGAAGTCGAACTTCTCGGTGTGGATGCGTGCTTCGGGGATGCCGAGGCTCCGCAGGCCGGCCGCGACGGCGTTGACCATCGGCGGTGGTCCGCAGAGGAAGTAGTCGAGTCGAGCCCGGTGCCGGGCGTCGGGCAGGTGCGCGGCCATGACCTCCGCGGTGAGATAGCCGCTGCGCCCGGCCCAGCCGTGGTGCGGCCGGTCGAGCAGCTCGACGACCTCGAGGTCCAGCTGGGCCGCGATCTCGGCGATCTCGCCGCGGAACAACAGCTCCTCGTGCTCGCTGGCACTGGCAAAGAGCACGTGCGAGCGGTCGTCACCGCGCTGGGCGAGGCTGCGGAGGATGCTGATCATCGGGGTGATGCCCACGCCACCGGCGATGAGCACGAGCCCGGTCGCGTCGTGGTGGTCCGGGGTGAACGCACCATGGGGTCCGTCGACCCAGACCCGGTCACCGACGGAGACAGCGCCGACACCGCCACTGAAGTCACCCAGCTGCTTGACCGTGAACTCGACGGCACCGCTGGGGTCCGGCGCCGACGCGATGGTGAACGGGTGCTCCTCGAAGCCCAGCGGCGTCGATCCCATCCTGATCCACGCGAACTGCCCGGGCCGGAACCGCCGCATCCCCCGATGCCCTACCGGGTGCAGCACCAACGTCGACACCGTGGGGCTCTCGCGGCGCACCTCGTCGACGACGAACGGGCGTCGCCAGGCGTGCAGTGCCCGCCACACCCACCGGCGTACCGACACGGCAACGACCACCACGGCCAATGCGGTGAACCACAGCCGGAACGGTGAGTGCAGCACGAGGTGCCGCAACAGCCACACGTGCAGGCCGGTGAGCACCAGCACCGTCAGCGCCAGGACGATGTGCACGGCGCGCCACGACTCGTAGCGCTTGATCAGACGGCGCCGCCACACCGAGCTCGACACGAGAAGCACCAGAGCGACGGTCGCCCCCACCGCCGCGCGAGCTCGCCAGGGTGCGGTCCGCACGTCCAGCAGCGCGAGGTCCGAGGTGTCGGCAGCGATCACGGCCGCGACGTGCGCCAGGACGAAGCCCAACGCGGTCAGACCGACCAGCCGGTGCACGCCGAGCACCACGTCGATGCCGAGGACGCGCGAGAGCCAGCGCATGCGCTTGGGCAGCAGGAACGTCACGACCAGCAACGAGAGCGCGACCAGACCGGTCGCCAACGACACGTCGTACGCCGGGTTCGCGCCGACGGGTCGGCGCACGCTCAAGGCGAACCACAGCGGAACGAGGACGACCGCCAGGTAGGCGGCAGACAGTGCGGTGCGGAACAGGAGACGCATGTGGGCTCGCGAGGTCGGCGGACAGGTCAGCCCCGTGTCCCCCCGGACACCTGACCACCCCACTCGCCCCAGCCTCAAGCCCGCCGCAACGCGACCCTGTCGGGACGCTAAATCAGCGTCGCCGCCCGCTCAGGGACGGCATCCACTAACCCGAGGTGGCGGCCGGGTCCGCGTCAACCATGTGCGCGTTCCACTTCTGCTCGATCCGGCCGAACCGCCAGACGCCCAGCGCGATCACCCAGGTGAGCACGAACATCGCCACGATGGCGTAGCCGACACGGTTGAGGTCGAGGCTGCCGATCCAGGCCAAGGGCCCATGGGTGATGTGCATCTTCTCGGTGACGATCGAGATGATCTCGATGATGCCCACCACCAGCGCCACCGCGACCGAGAGACCCGTGATGGTGATGTTGTAGTAGACCTTGCGGACCGGCTTGGAAAACGCCCAGCCGTAGGCGAAGTTCATGAAGCAGCCGTCGATCGAGTCGAGCAGGCTCATGCCGGCGGCGAAGAGCACCGGCAGGGTCAGCAACGCGTACCACGGCAGGTTGAATGCGGCGGCGCCGCCGGCGAGCACCAGCAGGCTGACTTCTGTGGCGGTGTCGAAGCCGAGGCCGAACAACAGCCCTACGGGGTACATGTGCCAGGGCTTGGTGACCGCGCGGGTCGCTCCGCCGAGGATGCGGTTCATCAGGCCGCGGTTGTTCAGGTGCGCCTCGAGCGACTCCTCGTCGTAGTGCCCTCGCTTCATGTCGCGGAAGACCTTGAGGATCTGCTTGAGCACGATGAGGTTCAGGATGCCGATGAGCATGAGGAAGACACCCGACACGGCGGTGCCGATCAGGCCGGTGGTCTGCTGCAGCGACGAGTCGCCGTTCTCGACCTGACCGACGAGCGCCTTGACCCCCAGCGACAGCAGGAGCACCAGACCGAAGACGATCGAGGAGTGACCGAGGGAGAACCAGAAGCCGACCGACAACGGCCGCTTGCCGTCGGCCATCAGCTTGCGGGTCGTGTTGTCGATGGCGGCGATGTGGTCGGCGTCGAATGCGTGCCGCATGCCGAGCGTGTACGCCGTCACGCCCAGGCCGATGCCGAAGACGGAGGTGCCGCTGACCTGGTAGTGCTGGGGCGCCACGATCAGTCCGAGCACGCCCCAGCCGAGCACGTGCAGGAAGACGACGAACCCGGCCATGCCCCAGATCGAGGCCCACTCACCCCGGGTGAGGCTGGCTCGGATGGCCTGGATGCGGCTGCGAGGTGCCGAGCCGACCGCGGGGTCAGGGCGGGTGACGGTGGTGGTCACGAGGGTGCGCTCCAGCGTGGAAGGAGGTGACAGGTCTCGACGCTACGTCCGAGAGTTCGCTGTTGCAAGTTATATGCAACAAGGTTCTCACGCTGGTCTTCCGCTGGTGATCCCCGGCCGGATGCAGTCAGACGGGTGCAGCCAGACGGATGCAGTCAGCCGCCGGGCGGCAATCAGCCGACGTGCACGTGCGGGCGCCGCTTGCGATCAGGCTCGGCCTGCCGCAGGACCTCGCGGGTGACCGGCGCGACCTCGCCCTGGCCGAAGGCGATGTAACGCAGGAAGTTCAGGGCCGGGTTGCCCTCGGTCCACTCGAAGTACATGTGTGGGCGCACCCCGGTGCGATTGCGGACGTGCAGCATCAGCGCCGCCAGCGCGTTGGGCACCGACGAGCTCTCGATGGTCAGGACGCGATAGCGGTCGTGCATGACCTGGCCGCGGACCTGCAGGTGGTCGGCCTCGAACTCGGAGGGGTCGGTGATCGTCACTTCAGCGAAGATGATGTCCTCCCCACTGGGGATGTCGTGATCGGCCACGATCTGGCGCACCTTGGCGGAGTACTCCCGGACGTCGCGCTGGTCCGGCTCGTTGGCGACGAACCGGATGCTCGAGCGGGCGCAGTCCCTGACGAAGCGCTCGGCCATCGGGTCGAGGTCGACGCGCGCCACCCGCAGCTCGAAGGCCCGGGCGAGCCGCGACCACAGGGACACGGTGACGATCGCCAGGATGAAGAACGCGCCGATCTTCAGACCGTCCGGGCGCTCCACGACGTTGGCCCCGGTCGTGTAGGCGAAGACGGCGGCGATCAGCCCGAAGCCCACGGCCTTGCGCGACTCGCCGCGCCGGCGGGCCGACAGAGTGGCGGCCACCGCGGCCGACGACATCAGCACGAGAACACCGGTGGCGTAGGCGCCGCCCTGCGCATCGACGTTCGCCTTGAAGGCGATCGTCACGAAGAACGCGATCGCGGTGAAGACCAACACCAGCGGACGCACGGCCCGCGACCACTGCGGTGCCATCCCGTAGCGAGGCAGATAGCGCGGGACCAGGTTGAGCAGGCCGGCCATCGCCGACGCTCCCGCGAACCACAGGATCGCGATGGTCGAGATGTCGTAGACGGTGCCGAAGATGGTGCCGAGCTTCTCGTGAGCCAGGAAGGCTAGTGCGCGCCCGTTGGCCTTGCCACCGACCTCGAACTCCTTCTCCGGGATCAGGAAGGTGGTCACGAGGCTGGAGGTGATGAGGAAGACGCTCATCGTCACCGCAGCGGTCGTCAGCAGCCGCTTCGTGCCACGGATGCGGCCGGCCGGTCGCTCCTCGGTGTCATCTGCACCGCCGTCGACGTGCTGCATGACGGCGACACCGGTCTCGAAGCCCGACAACCCCAGAGCCAGCTTGGGGAACACCAGCAGCGCGACCGCCACCATCATGATCGGGTTGCCGTGCTGCTTTACCAGAGCGCGCTTCCAGTCGGTCACCACCGACAGGTTGCCCAGCACCTCGACCAGACCGACGCCGATGACGACGACGTTGAGCGCAAGGTAGACACCGACAAGCACCACCGCGATGTCGATGGCCTCGGTGAAGCCCTTGAGGAACACCGCTGCGAGCAGCGCGAGCAGCACGAGCGTGACGATCACCTCGTGGCCGCGCAGCGAGTCGGGCCAGAACGGATTCTCGTTGACGTGCGCGGTGGCATCTGCCGCCGACAACGTCATGGTGATGAGGAAGTCGGTGGCGGCGAAGCCGAGCAGCACGAGGACGAAGAGCTTGCCCTTCCAGAACGACAGCAGCCGCTCGAGCATCGCGATCGAGCCCTCGCCGTGCGGACTCTCCTCCGCGACCCGGCGGTAGACGGGCAGGGCGCCGGCAAGGGTGACGATCACCAGGACCACGGTGGCAATCGGCGAGAGCACGCCGGCCGCGAGCGCCGCGATGCCCGGCTGGTAGCCCAGGGTCGAGAAGTAGTCGACACCGGTCAGGCACATGACCTTCCACCACGCGTGCTTGCGGTGGTCCGGTGCCTCGACGTGCGGACCGTCATGCTGCAGGCTCCGGTCGGCCAGACCGGCTAACAGCCACGCGCGTAGGGCGCGCCGCGGCGTGGGTGCCGATGCGGGCGCGGCAGGTGCGGCGGTCGCCACGCTGCTCCTTCTGGGTTGATCTATGCAGAATGTCCTCTGGAGCGTACGGCGCGGCCCTACTGTCCCCCCCACGGCGCCGCGGCTCGACGTGGCCGCCATCGCCTCGGGGAGCCTTCGTGCGTCGCACCATGATCTGTCTGGTCAGTCTCGTCGCCGGGCTGACGATGATGTTCGCGGGACCCGCGTCGGCCGCTTTCAGCATCAGCAAAGCCGACGTGTCCGCGGCGATGATCACTCCGGCGGACCTCGGTGGCGGCTGGAAGCGCATGACCGTCCCGAAGAACTCGGACACCGACATCCAAGGCTGCGGCGCCAACTCCTCGACTACGTCCGTCGGCCAGAGGTTCTCGGTGTCGCGGACCTTCCAGTACCGCGCGTCGCCGCTGATGGTGACCGAGGACGTCTCCACATTCACCACCGTGGCGGCCGCGAAGGCCGACATGACGAAGGGCATCAAGACCCTTCAGGGATGTACGTCGGTCACGATCGACGGTCAGGTCTGGCAGATCGTACGAGTCTCGATGCCGAGCGTGGGCGACCAGCGCGTCAGGTACCAGATGAGCGGGACCATCCTGACGGCCAAGGCTGGCGCTGTGCCGGTGCTCGCCTTCTTCGTCGTCAGCCGCCACGGCCGGCACGAGATCACCAGCACGATGTTCGTCGCGGGCGCCCTGTCTCCGGCCGACAAGAGCGTCGTCGCGGCCGCCTCGATCAGAGTCGGCCGCCTCTCCACCGCCAAGCTCGCAGGAGCCCTCCCCCGCTAGTCCGGCTAGTGGCGACCCGCGCCACCACGATCGCCACCCGCCTCACCCCACGGAAGGGGCGCGGCGCGGAACCTGAGACCGATATCCGCTCGGAGCCAGCACTCTCGTCGATGGACCGGCGCCGCCGCTGAAAGGCGCCATCTCATGATCACTTCGGGAGCCCCGACCACACGCCGGGGAGCGGCGCCAACCTCGGCTCGCTGCTGCGGACCTGCGACGCGATCGGTGCCTGTCTCGCCGTACCTCGCACGAGGCACTACCAGGATGCTCTCAATGTCGGCGACACCCTGCGCAGCCGGCGACCCTGCATCCACTGGGTCACACCCACCAAGCAGGGCTGGGTCGACGCGCAGCGCGCAGCCGGAAACGCATCGTCGCCGTTGAGCTCGCTGAGAGCGGCATCATTGCCGCGCCTTGCTCCCGCGCCAGAAGCCACCGTCCTCCTGCTCGGTCACGAACACCACGGCGTTCCTGACGACGCCCTGCTCCGTCGTGGACGCTCCACGGTGGTCGGCCGTTCCTGGTTGCGAGACCGTGGCGGCCTTTCTTGTCCCCGGCGTCCGCATCGAATGCGGTTGCCAGGGCCGCAAGACTGGGGGTGTGAGTCAGTCTGCAACGCCCGCGTGGCTCGTTCGCGCGGAGGGACCCGAGGAATCCGGCCTCATCAGGACAGTCGTTGCCGCCGCCTTCAACCACCACCCGGAAGTGGCGGATCTGGTTGATGCACTCCGGCGGTCTCCGGTGTTCATTCCTGGGCTGTCGCTGGTCGCAGTGGTCCATGGCAGCCTTCTCGGCCACGTCCTGCTGACGCGGGCCGAGCTCGTCGACGACGAGCTTGACCGCCACCCCGTGCTGGTGCTCTCGCCACTGTCTGTCCTGCCCCAGCAGCAACGACAGGGCATCGGCAGCGCACTGGTCAGGAACGCCCTGCAGCGGGCTGATGACATGGCGGAGCAGGTCGTCGTCCTGCAGGGGAGCCCGCGGTATTACCCACGATTCGGGTTTCGCGACAGCAGGACCCTAGGCATCTCGATGCGTCTCCCCGACTGGGCACCGCCCGAAGCCGGCATGGCCTGTCCCCTGTCGGCGTACGAGCCATCAATCCGGGGTGGGCTCGTCGAGTCACAACCCTTTCTCGACATCGTCTGAGTGCCCCTGGTGACAGTCGCCTCTCGCCGTCACGACGGAGACGACGGCTTGTCCAGACCTAGCTTCCCGCATTGGCCCAGTCTGTACTGCTGGGCAAACTCGAACAGAGATGGCGGGTGGCGTCGGCCAGTTCCACGACCCAGGCGTAGGCGACCAGTCGGTCGTTGGCCGACTTGAGGTGCGGTGTCGAGGACCACTGCACGGTCTGGCCCCTTCGTGATCGTGGAGGAGGCGAGCAGACCCCGGACCTGTGGGTCGGCGTACGCCCGCAGCAAGTGAAGGCGGCGTGCGGGTTCTGAGCCTTGGGCATCTGGACCGAGGCCTCGTGCAGACACTGGGCTCGAGCTACGAAGCTTAGGAAGACAAACGTCATCGTCGTGTACGCGTCGGTGGTGCCAAGCACACGTCGCGCTGGTTCTAGGATCTTCTCGCGTGCCGCACGAGCAGCATTCGCCCCAGACTCCGCGTCCTGGATGCCGAGTTCCTCGATCCACTTGCTGGGGCACGGCTCGACGGTAGCGTCCAGCACCGTCGCTCTGGCTTGCCGAACCGAGCCAAGGCGCCGGTCTATACGCGCAATGACGTCGTGCGGCAGCGGCATGAGCGGGCGCCCAGGGACTGCGATCGGTGCCGACCCCGAGTTCCTCTCAACGGCGGCAGGATCGGTGATCGCACGGTCGATGCTCTTGCCGGTGCCCCCGTGGCGCTGCACGCTGTAGTCCCCGTCCGGCCGGAGGCACTCATGGGAAAGTTGATCTACGCAGCCAACACCTCGCTTGACGGCTACCTCGAGGACGAGACCGGCTCCTTCGACTGGTCAGTGCCCGACGACGAAGTGCACGCGTTCTGGAACGAGCATGAGCGGCACATCGGCACGTCGCTCTACGGCCGCCGCATGTACGAGACGATGCGCGTCTGGGAGAGCGACGACTGGCTGACCACCGAGCCTGCCGTCGTCCGCGAATACGCCGGGATCTGGCGCGACGCCGACAAAGTCGTCTACTCCACCACGCTCGAGGCTGTGTCGACGGAGCGGACAACAATTGAGAGGCAGTTCGAGCCCGAGGCGGTACGACAGCTGAAGGAGACGTCCAGCACGGACCTGAGCATCGGCGGAGCGGCCATCGGGGCGGAGGCGTTCCGGCACGGGCTTGTCGACGAGTGCGTGCTGCTCCTGTGTCCCGTGCTCGTGGGCGGCGGCAAACCAGCGCTACCCCGGCGCCTACGACTCGACCTCGAGCTGCTGGACCATCGACGGTTCGGCAACGGTGTGATCTACGTGCGCCACGCGGTACGAAGCGCCGCCTGACACCCGAGGGGATCGCGCACGGCGGGTCGCCGAACGTACTCGGCTGGGCTGTGCTCCAGGACGCCGTCGAGCGCGCCGGGTCGGGAGACGTCCGGCGCTCAGTCTGCGACCGGAACGGTCTTTCGTTCAGTGTGGGCGGGTCGCGATGCCGTCGAGCCACACGGCGTCGGAGTCGTCGCGGTGCGCGCCGGTGCTGCCGACATGAGTCGTGGAGATCTTGTCGCCCTTGGTGATCACGTGCACCAACGCCATCGCGTGGCCCTTGCCGAGGCCGTAGTCGGCCTTTAGCCAGTCGCAGATGGGCCCCGCCTTGGTCGTGGCGTCGAAGCCGCGCTCGTGCGCGAGATCGATCAGCTGCCGCGGGGTCAGCTTGGTCTTTGTCTCGACGGCGTCGAGGTAGGCCTGGAACGACACGGGAACCTCCGGAGTGGTGGCTGCTGCTTGTGCCCGGATAGACCGGGCCGCGCGCCAAACTCATCCTTGCAGCTCCTGCAGGATCCGTTCCGCCGGCTGCTGAAACTACTGGGGTTTCGACCGTGACCTGAGGGCCGCTGTTGCCGTGCGGCCAGGACCCGGTCCACTGCGTCGCCAGCACCTCGCGAGCGCCCGGTCTGTGAGTCCTCTTCGGGGGCCAACCGCGCGAGGGAGCCGTCGATCGGGAGCGTGCCCCAAACTGGCACCGTGGGCGTGCCCGTCGGCGCCGGGACGGCGGCGACGTCCGGTTCGGCCGCGAGGGCGTCGCCGATTTAGCGCGAGAATCAGCGGCAGCGTCGCCCGTGTGGCGAAACGCGATGACTGGCTGCACGTGGACTTCGAAGACGGCCTAGTTGACTTCAACTTCAGCGCTTGCGGCTTCACGCCGACGGATGCGGGCCCGTTCCGCTCCAAGAAGTCAGAGCCGAGGTTGCTCCCAAGCACTCGCACCGCGGCATGGGCGGATGTTCGCGGCGAAGCCGTGTCCGTTGTGCCCCACGCCCGCGCGGGCTTGACCCCCGGCCAGCCCTGCGTACTGATGTGGAGCCAGGACCGGAGCCAGGTCTTGAGGAGTCACAGGCAGACGTCGACAACCTTCCTGACCATGCCAGAAGCGCGCATGTCCTCTCGAGGGCGCAAAGGAGGACCGCCATGACAGGGACCCACCAGATCCTGTTCATTCAGGGCGGCGGCGCGGGCGCACGACGAGTGGGACAACCAGCTGGTGGAAAGCCTGCGGCGAGAGCAATCCTCATCAATGCCCTCGGCTAGCAGCCACTGGATGGTGCGCTTGAGCCGATTGTGCTGATCGCCGCGACGTTCATAGGCGAGGGCGGCTGGCCCGACGACGCGTTCGAGTTGCCGAAGGACCTCGGCGCGAGGCTTCCCCACGGCGCACGGGTGCACGTGTTCCACGGCCTCCAGGACGAGACCGTCCCACGCTCGCATGCCGACCTTTATGCCCAGGCGATCCCGCCGGCGCAGGTGCACCGGCTGCCCGGGCGCGATCACCAGTTGAACGATGACCTGGGCAACGTGGCAAGGGTGATAACCACCGACAAGCCCCCGGGGCCCGTGGCTCTGAGGTAGATCCGGCGAGTCACGTTTACCCGTCGCGGCAGAGCCGACTTCTTGGTATTCATCGGGACCAACGGCTCTACCGGCTTTGACCGTGGCGGCCGAGTCTTGGGCTTCGCGCAGGCATGGCCGACCGAGCCGATGAGCAGAGGACGAGGGATGACAGGCCGACTGCACCACAGTGTGAGCACCGAGGACCCTGGCGGGTTGTTAGTGACCCGCGAGGAGGCCGCGGGTCCTCGCTCGCCCACCGACAGGGCGAACGGATCGACCAAGGCGCGTGAGCGCGCAGCGATTTGTCGTGCGGGCTTCTGGGCGGCAACCGTGGCACTGATGGGAGCGGTCGGCTACATCCTTTCCGTCCCGCTGCAAATCATGTCCATGCTGACCCCGACCCAGGACTCCGTCCTTGCTTTCGTGTCTTCGCTGGCCATCGCTCCCGCGTTCTTGGTCGCCGTGACTGCAATGCACTACACATTGCCCACGGAGAAGCGCTTCTGGACCCACGTCGCCGTCCAGTTCGCGACCGTCTACGCGACTCTTGCCTCGGTCAACTACGTCGTGCAGCTAGCGACAGTGCTCCCAGCTGGATACTCCTGGAGCTTCACCGACCAAGCGGGCACCCAGGGCCCGCTGAGCGTGCTGAACCAGACACCACACTCGCTGATGTGGGACGTGGACGGACTCGCCTACGTGTTCCTCAATCTGTCGACGTTGTTCGCGGCCAGGGCTTTCGAGTTGCACGGTCCGGAGCGAGTCATCCGGGGGGTGTTTCTCGCGAACGCATCGATCACGCCGTTGTTCGCCGTCGCGTACTTCTGGCCCCACTTCTCGGTGCCGATCCTGCTGCTCGGCGGCATTCCGTGGAGCATCACCGTGCCCGCGTGCATGGTCGCGCTGATCGTTCACTTTCGGCGGCCCACAGCGAGCCACGCTCGACCCGCCAGGCACGCCTGAGCTGCTACCCGCCTGCTCTCGGCCCGAGCGCTCGCTCCGCAGCAGATAAGTAAATCGCCAAGATCGCTCAGAACCGGCATTACCGAGCAGCTCGGCGATGTCCTCCTGGGGGCGGCCAGGTCATGCCGGAAGCCGCGCCAGAGGCATGCAAGAGTCCGGGCATGATCGGAACCTTCAACTGCCTCGTCATCGACTGTCGCGAACCGCGGACGTTGGCCAGCTTCTACGAATCGCTGCTGGGTCTGGCGCGGGTCGAAGACAGCGACGAGTGGGTGACCTTGGGGGACCCGGAACAGCTACCACGAGTTGCCTTCCAGCAGGTTCGCGACTTCGCTGCGCCCGACTGGCCGACGTCAGAGATCCCGCAGCAGATGCACATTGACGTTCTCGTGGAGAACCTGGATGCAGCGCAGGAGGCGGTGCTCAGTCTCGGGGCGACGCTGTTGGAGGACTCGGACAAGCCCATCGGCTACCGGGTCTATGCCGACCCTGCCGGGCATCCGTTCTGCCTCGTGACGCCGGAGAGTCTGGGCTGACCCCGGATCGCTGCGGCCGACGGGGAAGAGATCACAGAGCCCAGTAGGTGGCGCTGGCGAGTACGCGGCTCGCGGCCGAAGCGGACGTTCGCGGAGATGTGACCGACGGCCGCTATGAGGGAAGCAACGAGCGGATCGAGATCGATTCAGCTGAGGGAGGCCATCGGCCGCAGGCCGGAGGTGCGGTGCTCGACGTACCGGCGGATACCAAGGGCGACGGCCGCGCCCTCCCCAGCCGCCGAGGCCG
>JANLYQ010000083.1:0-34121 GCA_031365725.1 Sporichthyaceae bacterium
CTCTTACGTCACCCGTGACGACGACCGCACCATCTGAGTCGATCTGGCGCAGCGAGGTCGTGCGCACGATCCCCGTCGTGGCCTGCTGGGGGTTGTCTCGTCTCGCGGTGCTGAGTGTCGCTGTGACCACCGTCGGTCGTCTCCGCCGCTCCCTGATGGGCGACGTCCGCCTCTACCGGCTGTGGGCCCACCAGCTGGCGCACCGCGGCGTGCGGGCCTCAGATCACCGGTGGCAGTACCCCGCGGGTGCCGCCCTGGTCTTCCGCGGCATCGGGGCCGTCAGTGGCTACTTCCCCCTCGCGTTCATCGTGGCCATGACGGCGTGCGACGCCCTCATCCTCGTGCTGCTGCTCACCACGCCCGGCCGCCGAGGCATCCACGGAGCCTGGTACTGGGTGGCAGCACTCCCCCTCCTCGGGCCGATCAGCTGGTTCCGCTTCGACCTGGTGCCCACCGCTTGCGCTGTGGCTGCGGTCCGGTTCGGCGCCAGGCGGTGGCTGGCCGGAGCGCTGATCGGCCTGGGCATCGGCGTGAAGCTGTGGCCGATGGGGCTGCTCGCCGGACTTCCTCGTCGCGCGTACGTCGCCGTCGTGCCCGCCGTCCTGGTCGGAACCGCCCTGGCACTGAACCCCTGGGGCGACCCGACCCTCTTTCTGCACAACCAGGACAGCCGCGGTCTCCAGGTCGAGTCGGTGCTCGCGACCCCCTGGATCATCGGCCAAGCGCTCGGTCGCCCGATGCACCATGCATCGTCCTTCGGCAGCCAGCAGCTCCTGATCGCCACCCGAGGCATCTCCGCGCTCAGCATCGCCACCACGATCGCCGGGCTGCTCGCCATCCAGCTGGCGGTCCGTCGTACGTCGTGGCCTGCTGCGTGGCCAGCAGCTGTATTCTGCTCTGTCCTGGTCCTGATGGTCACCAGCAGAGTCCTGAGCCCCCAGTTCATGGTCTGGGCACTGGGGCTTGCTGCCGCCACCATCGCCAACGGTCGGCGCTCCGACCGGCACCGGGCTCACCTGCTGCTGGTGCTCGCTGTCCTCACCCAGGTCGTCTTCCCGTTCGCCTACAGCCAGTACCTCGGCGGCTCGGCCCCTGTCGCCGCGGTCCTGGCCGTGCGCAACCTGTCCTTGCTGGGGCTGACGATCTGGTGCCTGGTCGACCTGTTTCGCCTCACCCGAACAGCAAGCCCTGCAACCGCTGCGCCATGAGATCCCAGCTCCACCGCTCGGCCCACTCGCGCCCGTGATCACCGAGCCGGGCCGCCAGCGCGCGGTCCTCGAGCAGCTGCACCAATCGCTCGGCGATGCCCTCGGGCGATCGACCGTCGACGACAAAGCCGGTCTGTCCTTCCTGCACCGTGTCCGGCGCGCCACCGGAGTCCCCCGCGACCACCGGCAGTCCGGACGCGGACGCCTCGAGAAAGACGATGCCCAGACCCTCGGCCTCGAGGCCGCCTTTGCGCGTGCGCGTCGGCATGCAGAACACGTCCCCGGCTGAGAAGTACGGCGGCAGCTCGGACCACGGGTGCGCCCCGGCGAACACCACATCGGCCTCGACCCCGAGCTCGACGGCGAGCCGCTCGAGCTGTGGGCGCATAGGTCCGTCCCCGACGATCAGCACAGCGGCGTCAGGCACGCGACGGCGCACGATCGGCAGCGCGCGGATCAGCATGTCCTGGCCCTTGCGTTCGACCAGGCGCGAGACGCACACGACGACCGGGCGCTCACCCAACCCCAGCTGTCCTCGTACGTCGCTGCCGTCGACGTCGGGTCGAAACAGGTCGAGGTCGACACCGGGAGTGAGCTGCACCATGTGCGCTGCTGCCTCGGTCGACACGGCCCGCGCGATGCGCGCACGAGTGAAGTCCCCGAGGTAGGTGAGCACGTCGTTGGTCTCCCCGATGCGGTGCAGCAGCTGGCGTGTCACCGGCGCCATCGCCCACCACACCTCGTGGCCATGCGTCGTGGCGATCGTGCGGCGCACCGGCGACCGATGCTTCAGGGCGGCTGCCATCAGCCCCAGCGGCGCTGCTGCCCCGAACCACGCGACATCGCAGCCGTGCGTGCGCGCTGTCGCCACCGCGCGTCGGGTGGCGCGTGGCGTCGGCAGCAGGACGCGCGCCGGGTCACGCACGACAGGGAAGGGAAGCGTCGCGTCGAACGCCACGTCGCCCGGCTGGCTCGCGGTGTGCACGACCACGTCGTCGACCGGCATGCGCATCGTCATGGCCAGCACGAAGGACTCGATGCCGCCCACCCTCGGTCCGAAGTCGTTGGTGACGACCAGCGCCCGACTCACGCAGCGGCCAGGCGCTGGAGATAGCTGCGCCACTGCTGCTCCAGCACCGGTGCGGCGATCCCGAGCACGTCGACGGTCTCGTCCGGCCAGCCAGGACCGACGCCGTCGGAGAGCACCGTGTAGAGCCGCACCAGCCGCTCCTCGCCGTAGCGCGCCGCGATCATGCGACAGGCCAGCCACGCGCCCTCGTAGGACGCGGCGATGTCCCCGCGCGAGGCGTCGAAGTCCGCGTCGCCGGGGAGGTGCCGTGGCCCCGCCCCCCGCCGTACGGTGCCGAGGACATCGCTTGCCACGATCGTGGGCGCGAGCGGCGCAGCACGGTAGGCGACGTAGTCGGCGAACCCCTCGGACAGCCAGATCGGCGGGGCGCTGCGACCCGCAGCCCGCGTGGCCACATGGGTGATCTCGTGGGTGAGCACGACGCGCCGGCCGATGGCACCGAGGTTGCCCCACGCCGCCGGGTTGACGACCACCCGGTCGCCACGGCTCTGGCCGCCCTCGAAGGTGCCGGTCGTGACCGCCGCGATCTGGGCCAGTCCGTCGCCGTTGCTGCCGATCACCGTGGCCATGTCCTCCTGGCTGCGCGGCAGGACGAGGACCGGGGTGTGGGACCACGTACCGGTCCACACCCGCTCGACATCGTGCACGGCGCGGTCAGCGGCCGCAGCGAGAGCCTGTAGGGCAGCGGTCGAGGCACCGCGGCGGTCGGCCACCACCAGGCTGCTCGTGCCGTGTACGACGCGCACCGGGCCGAGGTCCCACAGGTCGCGCTCGGTGTCCTTGCCCCCTGCAGTTCCGTCGGTGTCAGCGGCCAGTAGCCAGCCACCGTCGTGCGGGACGACAGTGAGGTACTGCTCGCGGTCGGTGCTGGTCAGGCTGCCGACGAGTCGGTAGGTGAGCCGCACGTGCTCGATCGCGGCACCGTCCGGCAGCACCGCAGCTCGTCCAGGTGGGAGGTCCGGACCCGGGCCGGCCAGGCGGTAGTCCCACTCGGCCGGGGCCAGCACACTGACCCGGTCGAACAGCACCGTCTGGGCGGAGACGAACGTCGACGTCGACGGGTCCACCGTGGACAGGAACAGGGCACGATCGCCGTGGCGCACCGCGTCAGCACGGGCCACCAGCAGCGCGGTGACCGCGGCATCGCGCGCTGCGGAGGGCAGCGCGCTCGCAGCGTCACCCGAGGCCGTCGGGCTCGGCTCGGCGCTGCCGACGGGTGGGGTAACCCTGGGAGCAGCGCTCGGCGGTGGCGCCGGCGAACCCGTGACCGCTGCCGATCGGGCCAACTGCTGCCTGCCGACGACGAGGCGCTCTGCGGTGACGGCCAGCCCGGCACCGAGCACCGCGGCCAGGACCAGGGCGATGAGCCGGCGTCCCCGCGACGAGCGGGGGTCCGGCGGGATCACCCGCTCATGCTAGGGCCGGCCAGCTCCGACCAGCGGCATGGTGTGCAGACTCGTGATGTGCACGCTGAGCCCCGGATAGGGGGCGTCGATGATGCGCCCGCCGCCGATGTAGATGCCCACATGGCTGATCGGGCTGTAGTAGAAGACGAGGTCGCCCGGCTCGAGGTCGGAGATCGCGACGTGCTTGATGGAGGCGTACTGCGCAGCCGCCGAGTGCGGCAGCGAGACTCCCGCCGCAGCCCAGGCGTACATCGTGAGGCCGGAGCAGTCGAAGGACCCCGGGCCGTCGGCGCCCCAGACATAGGGATCGCCGAGCTGCGCGTACGCCGTGCGCACGGCGACCGCGGCCCGGTCGCTGGTGCTCGAGCCACCGGAGCCCCCGGAACCACCGGAACCACCGGAACCGGACTTCGGCTTGGGGCTGGCACTCGCGGACGGCGACGGTGACGCGGACGGCGACGGTGACGAGGACGGCGACGGGCTGTCCGAGGCGGAAGGCGCGGGATTCGGCGTGGCGGCCGGATCCGTGGTCGCCGCGCTGGGGTCGCCGGTACGAGACCGCGACGCACGACTGGCCCGGCTGCGGGCCGCGAGCGCCTGCTCGAGGGCCGCCCGGCGCATGGCGTGCAGCTTGGCCCGTTGGTCGGCGCGCAAGCCGCCGAGGAGAGTCTGAGCCTCGGCCAGGTGCCCGAGCACGTTGCGGCGCTCGGTGGCGATCGTCGCTGTGAGCCCGACCGCTCGTGCCTGGCTGGCGGCCACCGCCTGCTTGTCGACAGCAGCGCGCAGTCGGGCTGCCGCCATGTCGCGCAGCAGGTAGGCCTGGCGACGGTCGACCTGGCTCAGGTCCGAGGCCTGTCGGAGGAACTGGGCCGGGTCGTCGGACAACAACAGCGCCACGCTGGTGTCGACTCCGCCGGCCTTGTACGACGCGACGGCGATGCGACCGACCAGGGTGCGCTTGCTGTCGAGGCGTCGCTGGGCCACCGCCAACCGGTTGCGCGCGGACCGGAGCTGGCGGTTGGCGTCATCGAGCGCCACCCGCGCTGCGTCAAAACGTTCGGTCGCCTGCTCGGCCTGGTGGTTGAGCGCATCGACCCGGTGCTGGACCTCGGAGAGCGAGAGCGCCGGTGACGCAGACGCCGACCCGGGCAGCACAAGAGAGCCCACCGACGCGCTCAGGAGCAGCGCCAGGAAGGCGAGAACACGGGACGAACGGGAGGAGGCCATTGGTGGCGCACCCTACGTGACCGTTTCGTGATCCATCAACGCGGTCCACAGGCAGCGACCGGCCACGCGCCGGCGGGGCGCTCTGACCTGCGAAACCACTCTGGGCCCGCCGTCTCAGCACCTGGACGTCCCTGGCGCCTCAGCCGGCCAGATGACCCCGATGTCGGTGGCCGCGCACCTCCACAGGCACCACGAGCCGCAGCGGCGGCACCAGCCCCGACCCGGCCAGCGCGTCGAGCGCAGCGGTCTCGCTGTCGTCGAGCTCGCCCGGCGGGCCGCCGAGCAACGCGCTCACCACGCAGTCGCCGCACGCAACATTGCGCACCTCACAGGTGTCACAGTCGATGATCACGAGTCCTCCTCCGATGTCGTGCCCAGGACGCTAGGGATGACCCCGGACACAACCCCGGACGCCACCCGGTCCGCCGCAACGACCTGCAAGAGTCAGCCGCGGGCGAGCCGCCGCACCAGGGCCGTGGCGGCCAACGGGCGCGCACCCCACCGGCGTACACCGTCAGCGACCTCACGATCGGAGGACACGACGGTGACGGGCCGCCCCGGGGGCTCGGCCCGCACGAGGCGACGGATGAGGTCGTCCGCGGTCTGACCCGTCCGGCTGAACAGCACCCGCACCCCGCGCGCCGAGCTGGGCGGGATGCGACCTGCCAGCGCCGCCCCGTCGAAGCAACAGGTCACCTCAGCCCCGGACTGGGCCGCGAGCGCCGCCAGGCCGCCGATCAACCGGGCCCGTTGCTGCTCCAGGGTCAGGTCGGGGAAACCGGTCTTGGTGACGTTGTAGCCATCCACGATCAGATGAGCCTGCGGCAAGGAGATCAGCTGGTCGAGCAGCCCGGGGTCGTCCGGCAGCAGCGCCCGGTCGCCGCCGACGGCGGCGGTGTCGATGGCAGGGCCGTGGGCGTCCAGGGAGGCGACGACGTCGGCCGGCCGGGTGGTCAGAGGCGGCAGGGCCAGCTCGCGCCGCAGCGCCGCCGAGGCCTCGACGACGGTGTCGAGCAGAAGCCGGGCGCGAGCGTCCTCGAGGCGGTGCCCCTCCCGCACTGCCCGCTTGGCCGCCTGCAGCGCGTCCCGGTCCGCGGCGGCCTCTCGTCGCGCTGCGGCGATGTCGGCATCGGCGGATGCCCGGGCCGCCACGATGTCCTGGGCGTACGTCTCCGCCCGGGCTGTTGCCTCGGCTGCGGTCCGCTCGGCCCGCCGACGCGCGCCCTTCTCGGCCCGAAGCTCCTGTACGGCGGCCGCCGCCGCCACGTCTGCGGCGATGCGGGCCGCCTCGGCCCGGGACATCTCGTCGCGGTGCCGGTGGACGCGCTGATCGAGCTCGGCCCGCAGCCGGGCGAGCTCCTCGGCGTCGCGACCGGAGGCTGCGTCGGCGACGACCCGGGCTTCGGCGTCGGCAGCCCGGCGTACCTGCTCCGCCCAGCGCGGCGACCGGAGCAGATAGGCCAGGGCAGCAGCCTCGCCGGGGTCGGCCGCAGGGGGCACCGCGTCCTCGGCCAGGGCGGCTGCAAGCTCGGGGTCGGCCTCGGCGGCGCGTTGCGACACCCGCTGGCGGAAGACCACATCGCGCTCGACGGCGGTAGCCAACGGTGTGGCCGCCCGGGTACGCCGCCGCGCAGGCGCCCACGACCGGAACGGTTTCAGCGCGGTGGGGACCTCGTCGTCGGCAAGCGCACCCAACGTGTCGGCAGCTAGGGCGACCACGCGGGCCCGGACTGCGTCGGGCAGCGCCCCCTCCCAGCCGGCCCGGTCGCTCACTCTGGGGCGTCGGGTCGCGCCACCAGCTCGACTGTGCCGACCCCGTTGCACCAGCGGCACCGCACGGCCTCGACGACCTCCTCGAGCACCTCACGTTCCTCGACGACGGCCGCGCCGGCGAGGTCCAGGTGGAGGAACTCGCGGGAGCGCGAGCGGCGAGTGACGTCGAAACGCGTCAGGTTGCCGCACTGCGCGCAGCGCCAGCGATGGACATCGTCAGGCATCGGGAGTCGGTCCACCCCCCGGAGCCTACGACGGCATGCGCCTGGCCCAGACGGCACAGCCAGCCCCATACCTGTTCACTGATGGCTCCAAGAATCACCAATCCGATCAAGGTTGGCTACCGAATGAGTGTGGAAGAACGACACCGTGACAACCGTCACATGCGTCGATGTACCCCCAAGGAGGGGATTCATGTCTCTGTCGAGACGTTCCCGGAAAGCCCGCACCACGGCACTGATCGGTGTAGGCACGCTGCTCGCGGGCGGCGGCCTCGCCGGACTTGCTCCTGGCACGGCCAGCGCGTCCAGCCACCGTGAGGCTCCCGGCATCGCCGGTCAGCCGCAGTACGACAACACCGATGTCTACGCTTTCGTCAGCCCTGACAAGACCGACTCGGTGACCCTGATCTCGAACTGGCAGCCTTTCGAGGAGCCGGGCGGCGGTCCCAACTTCTACCCGTGGGCCACCGACGCGCACTACAACATCAAGATCGACAACAACGCGGACGCCAAGCCGGACATCACCTACACCTGGACGTTCAAGACCTCCCGCACCCCGGGACCGAAGGACTCGTTCGCCGGTAACGGCACGTTTCTTTACAACAACGGTCCGGTCACCTCGCTCAAGGACCCGAACCTGTTGTTCCGTCAGACCTACAACCTGACGCGCACCACCCGCAAGGGGACGACCACTGTCCTCAAGAACGCCCCCGTCGCACCGTCGTTCGCCGGTGACGCCTCGATGCCCAACTACAACGCGCTGCGCAGTGCAGCCGTGAAGTCCTACAAGGGCAACCGCACGTCGTTCGCCGGTCAGGCCGAGGACCCCTTCTTCCTCGACCTCCGCGTCTTCGACGTGCTGTACGGCGGCAACTGCGCCACCGAGGCCGGGCACGACAGCCTCGCCGGCTTCAACGTCAACAGCGTCGCGCTGCAGGTGCCTCGTGGCGACCTGACCCGCAAGGGCAAGGACGACATCGGCGTCTGGAGCACCACCGACCGCAAGAACGCCAAGGGTGGCTACACCCAGATCTCGCGTCTCGGTCAGCCGCTGGTGAACGAGGTCGTGATCCCTTACCGGGTCAAGGACACGTTCAACGCGATCCCCCCGACCAAGGACGCCGCGGCGCTGCCGTTCGTCCTGAAGCCGGAGCTCGCTCAGCTGCTGAACAAGGTGTGCGGCTTCAACGCGCCCACTACCAACCGCAAGGACCTCGTGCAGGTCTTCCTGCAGGGAGTCCCCGGGATCAACAAGCCCAAGGGCAAGGTTGTCCCGAGCGAGGAGCTGCGACTCAACACCAAGTGGCAGGCCGGTCAGCCCGGCAACAACCGCCTCGGTGTCCTCGGCGGCGACAAGAACGGCTTCCCGAACGGTCGTCGTCTCACCGATGACGTGCTCGACATCGCTCTGCAGGTCGTCGGCGGCGAGCTCGTCGGCAACGCGAACGACCTCGGTGACGGCGTCAACAAGAACGACACCGCCTTCGGAACGACCTTCCCGTACCTCGCCCTGCCGCACAGCGGGTCGATCGTGAAGACCGCTCCGCCGGCACAGACCGGCATGACCCTGCTCAACGGTGGGGGCAGCAGCCACAACGGCGGCTCGTCCTCCGGCTTCCCGACCGGTCAGGTCGCCCTGATCGGTCTCGGCGCTCTGGCGCTCGTGGCCGGTGCCGCGGGCATGCGCAAGAAGTTCGCAGCCCCGGCTGCGGTCTAGCACCTCCGGTGGCGCGTTCCGCCCGGTCCAGCTCGCTGGATCCGGGCGGGGCGCGCCGCCTCCGCGCACCACGTGCTTCTCTTGTCTCCTCCCCTGCCCGGAAGGACTCCCGGTGATCTTGTCCACGGCCCGCCGCCCGCTGCTGCTGGGTGCAGTCGCGATCGTGCTGGCCGCCGGCATCACTGCCGCCGTTGCTGTCACCGGCGGAGGAACGCCGGCTCCGTCGTCGGGGCCTAGCACCGCTGGGCGGGTGGCTCCTGGCATCGATCCCGCTGCCGTCGCCGATCCCGCCGGCCAGGTAGCCGCCCTGCAGGCCCGGCTGCGTGTCACCCCGAAGGACCAGCGCGCGTGGTCCACCCTGGCACTGGCCTACGTCGAGCAGGCCCGCATCACCGCCGACCCCACCTACTACGGCAAGGCCGACAAGGCACTGGCACGCGCGGCCGCTCTCGCACCTGACGACTCGGTGCTGTTCACCGCCGGCGCCACCCTCGCCGCCGCCCGGCACCAATTCGGTGATGCGCTCGCGGCAGCTGACAAAGCCTTGTCCATCAACCCGTACAGCGCGCAAGCCGAAGCGGTCCGCGCCGACGCACTGACCGAGCTCGGGCGCTACAACGAGGCTGCTGCTGCCGCCAGCAAGGCCGACGACCTCGACCCCGGCTCGTCCACCTTTGCCCGGCTGTCCTACCAGGCCGAGCTGCGCGGCAACCTCACTGCTGCTGCCGACCTCATGCGTCGCTCCGAGGAGGCGGCGGGCCGCAGCGCATCGTCCTACGCCTTCGCGGCCTTCCATCTCGGCGAGCTCGCCCGGGCGCAGGGTGACCTCGCCGCTGCCGGCAAGCACTATGCCGATGCTCTGGGTGCTCAGCCGACCTATCTGCCGGCGCTGGCCGGTCAGGCCCGTCTTGCTGTTGCTCGCGGGGACATCGGCACGGCCGAGCGCGACTACCTCAAGGTCGTGCAGGGCCTTCCTCTGACCGAGTACGTCGTGGAGCTCGGCGAGCTCTACGAGGTGACCGGTCGGCCGGAGCTGGCCCGGCAGCAGTACGCCGTCGCTGTCGTGTCGGCCAAGCTGCTTGCCGCCAACGGTGTAGCCACCGACCTCGAGACGGCGATCTTCCAGGCCGACCACGGGTCTGCGACGGAAGCCCTGACCGCAGCGCGTGGCGAGTGGTCTCGACGCCACTCGATCCACGTCGCCGACGCTCTGGCGTGGGCGCTGCACGTCAACGGCAAGGACCGTGAGGCGTTGGGTTACGCCAAGATCGCGACTCGTCTGGGCACCCGCGACGCCCGCATCCTGTTCCACCGCGGGGCGATCGAGGCCGCGCTGCACCTGCCGGGCGCGCGCGGGCACCTGCAGGCTGCGCGCACTCTCGACGCCGGCGTCAGCCCGTGGCGCGACAAGGCGATCGCTGCCCTCCTCGCCAAGGCCATCCGATGACACGCTCCTGGTTGCGACGCGGTCTGATCGCTGCGGCGACCGGCGGTCTGTTGCTGGCTGTGCCCACGGCGGCGAGTGCGCACCCGCTGGGCAACTTCACCGTCAACCGGTACGCCGGGGTGGTGGTCAGCGGCGACGCGGTGACGGTGGACCGGGTGCTGGACATCGCCGAGATCCCCACCGCGCAACGGACTCCCGCAATCGACACGGACCGCAACGGGACCTTGTCCGACGCCGAGCTCTCCGCGTGGTCGACCAAGGCCTGTGCTTCGTCGGCCACCGACCTCCGTCTCACTGTTGCTGGCACGCGAATCCCACTGACCGTGACGACTGCGGCGGCTCGCACCCTGCAGGGTCAGGCAGGGTTGCCGACGCTGCGGCTGGAGTGCTCGCTGCGCGCCGCGATCGTCGTGGCGCCCCAGACTGCGCTCGCCCTGGCCGACACCACCGCAGGCAACGAGGTCGGCTGGCGCGAGATGACCGCGCGCGGCGACGGCACGACGTTGACGCGCTCGTCGGTGCCGCCCCGCTCGACGAGTGCTCGGTTGTCGTCGTACCCCAAGGACTTGTTGAGCAGCCCGCTGGACGTGCGGACCCTCCAGCTCACCGTCTCCCCCGGCGGGCCGCGGCTCGGCGCAACGACCAGCAGCGGCCCCGCGACGCGCACACCGGTCACGACGGGTCTGACCCGCGGTGCGGACCGCTTCACCCTCGCGTTCGAGGGCCTGGTCACCCGGTCGCAGGGCAGTGTCTGGCTCGGCCTGGTGGCGCTGCTGGCCGCCATCGCCCTGGGCGCCGGTCATGCTCTGGCACCCGGGCACGGCAAGACCGTGATGGCGTTCTACCTCAGCGGACGGCGGGCCGGCGCCTGGCGTTCGGCGGCGATCGTGGGGGGCACGGTGACGGTCACCCACACCGCCGGAGTTCTCCTGCTCGGGCTGCTGGTCAGTGCCGGGACAGCTTTCGTGCCGGCACGGGTCTACCCCTGGCTCAGTGTGGTCAGCGGTCTGATGGTCGCTCTGGTCGGACTGACGCTGCTGCGCGAAGCCGCCCGTCGCGGTGGTCCCGGCACCCGTGAACATGCCGACGGCAGCCATTCGCACGGTCTCCTCGGCAAGGCACACTCACACGTCCCGGTCGCCACGGACCTGGCAGACACGACCGTCCCGGCCGACACTGCGGTCAGCACCAACGTCGCCGCAGACAGCGGCGCCCCGGTCGGTACGGTCGCTCTGCTGGACCGGCCGGAGCGTCATCACGGCGAGCACCCACACGCACACCCCCATCCGCACGACGAGCACCCGCACGACTCGCAGCACGACCACCCGCACCCCCACGAACACTCGCACGGCAACCAGCAGCACGACCACCCGCACCCCCACCCGCACGACGAGGCGTCGGGCGAGGTCGCGCCGTCGCGTCGCGGACTGGTGGCGATGGGCCTGGCCGGCGGTCTGCTGCCGAGCCCGTCAGCACTGCTGGTGCTGCTGGGCGCGATCGCGCTCGGGCATGCGTGGTTCGGGGTGGCCCTGGTGGTCGCCTTCGGCCTGGGCATGGCTGCGACCCTCGCTGTCGTCGGGGTCCTCGTGATGCGGCTGCGTGAGCGGGCCGAACGGCGTTTCTCGGCCGCCCCCCGCCTCGGCCCGGTGCTGCGCGTGCTGCCGGTCCTCACTGCCGTGGTCGTGCTCGGGCTGGGCCTGGTCCTCGCAGCGCGGGGGTTCGCCGCCACCGGCGTCTGACCACCCCGACCCCCACCCTCCCGGTGCGCCTCCGACGTTGTGTCCGGGGGGCTGCCTACCGTCAGCGGCATGGTCCTCGCCCCGCCCCGACAGCCGGCACGGCTGCGCGGGGTCCAGGGCAGCTTCGATGAGCTGGGCACGCCGCTGCACGAGGTGACCTTCGTGGTCGTCGACCTGGAGACCACCGGCGGCTCCCCACTGTCCTGCGCGATCACCGAGATCGGTGCGGTCAAGGTGCGCGGCGGAGTCCGTCTGGGTGAGTTCCAGACGCTGATCGACCCAGGCGTCCCGATCCCGGCCTTCATCTCGGTGCTCACGGGCATCAGCAACGCCATGGTGGCCGGGTCCCCCCGGCTCGCCGCCGCCTTGCCCGCCTTCCTCGAGTTCGCCGGGACCGACAGCGTGTTGGTGGCCCACAACGCGCCGTTCGACATCGGCTTCCTCAAGGCGGCCTGCGCGACCACCGGGCACGAGTGGCCGGGCAACCGGGTGCTCGACACGGCTCGCCTGGCCCGTCAGGTGGTCACCCGCGACGAGGCCCCCAACTGCAAGCTGGCAAGCCTTGCCCGTCTCTTCCGGGCCGGCACCACCCCCGACCACCGGGCACTGTCCGATGCGCGCGCCACCGTCGACGTCCTGCACGGCATGCTCGAGCGATTGGGCAACCTCGGGGTGCGCTCGCTCGACGAGCTGTCCACCTTCTCCTCGCGGGTCTCCCCCGCGCAGCGGGCCAAGCGGCATCTGGCCGAGGGTCTGCCGCACCTGCCGGGGGTCTACCAGTTCGTGAGCGATCGGGGCGAGGTGCTGTACGTCGGCACCAGCAAGGACCTGCGCTCCCGGGTCCGCACCTACTTCACGGCCGCGGAGACGCGCGGCCGGATGGCCGAGATGGTCGGGCTCGCCGCCTCGGTTGTGCCCATCGTCTGCGCAACGCCGCTGGAGGCCGAGGTCCGCGAGCTGCGACTCATCGCCACGCACAAACCGCGCTACAACCGCCGTTCCCGGTTCCCCGAGCGAGCCAGCTGGCTCAAGCTCACCGTCGAGCCGTTCCCCCGACTCTCCCGGGTGCGCGAGGTCCGCGACGATGGCGCTGCCTACCTCGGCCCGTTCTCCGGTGCCCGCCAGGTGGAGCTCGCGACCGCAGCCGTGCACGAAGCCTTCCGGTTGCGACAGTGTTCGGCCCGGCTCTCACCCCGACGCCTGACTCCGGCCTGCGCCCTGGCCGAGATGGGTCGGTGCGGCGCGCCGTGCGACGGCCGCGAAACGGTCGACGACTATGCCGCCCACGTGGCTGGCGTGCGAGCGGCCATGCTCGGCGACATCCGGGCCCTCGTCGACGTGCTCGGCCGCAAGGTAGCCCGCCTCGCTGAGGTCGAGCGCTTCGAGGAGGCAGCTGGTCATCGCGACCGACTGGCCGCGTTCGTCCGTGCGGCCTCGCGGATGCAACGACTGACTGCGCTCACGTCGTGCGCCGAGGTCGTCGCTGCGAGACAGCGAGCAGACGGCTCGGTGCACGACGGCTCCTGGGAGATCGTCGTGGTCCGGCACGGCCGGCTGGCAGCAACCGCCGTGGCCGGGCGGCACGAAGACCCACGCGTCGTCGCCGACGCTCTTGTGGCCACCGCCGAGGTGGTCGTCCCCGGCCCGGGCCCGCTGCCGGCCGCCCTCGCCGAGGAGACCGAGCGCATCCTCCGGTGGCTCGAGCGCCCCGGCACCCGGCTCGTCTCGATGTCCGGCACCTGGGCCAGCCCCACCTACGGCGCCGGCGGCGTTGCCTTGTGGGCCGACGCCGCCGAGGCGGGGCGCGACCGGCTGGACCCGTTCGGTCACCGCCGGGACATCCGACCGACGCACCAGCCGGGCGCCATCGGCCGCGCAGCCGGCTGACGCCCACTCATCTCACCGCCACCCCGGCTAGGCTCGCGCTCGTCCCTGACCCGGTGCCCGGGAGGCCAGCTGTGATCACCGCCATCGTGCTCGTGCACGTCGAGTCCGACCGCATCCCGGAGGTCGCTGAAGCGATCGTGGCGCTCGATGGCGTGAGCGAGGTCTACTCCGTCACCGGCGGAGCGGACCTGATCGCCATGGTCCGGGTCCGCGAGCACGAAGCCCTGGCCGACGTGATCGCCGACCGGCTCAGCAAGGTCGACGGCGTGCGCGCCACCGAGACCCACATCGCCTTCCGCACCTACTCCCGGCACGACCTCGACGCCGCGTTCTCCCTCGGCGTCGACGGCACCGACTGACGGAGGCCACGACCAGCCGAGGGCACGGACCGGCTGCCGGACGAAGATCAACTGTGCGCCCCGGCACCAGGCACGCCGCACAACTGGTGCGTCAGCGCACAAAGGATGTTAGGGGCGGGTGGGTCGGGCGGGTCAGGCGGAGTGGGGACCGGCCGCGGCCACGTGGGTGCTGGTCTCCACCCAGAGCGCCAGTGCCCGCGCAGCTGAGCCGCTGTCGACCGCCTCGGCGGCCCGGGCCAGTCCGGCTCGCAGTCCCGCGGTGAGCGAGCCCGACGCGGCACCGACCGCCGTCGCGGTGCCGTCCAGTGCCACCAGAGCCGCGGCCGCGTTGAGCAGCACCGCATCCCGTACCGGCCCCTGCTCCCCGGCGAGGAACCGCCGGGCCACCTCGGCGTTGTGTGTCCGGTCCCCGCCCCGGAGTGCGTCGGGGGCCGCCAGCTCAAGGCCCACTTCGCGCGGGTCGACCCGCTCCTCGCGCACCATGCCGCCACCCACCACCCAGACCCGGGAGGTGGTGGTGGGGGTGAGCTCGTCCAGCCCGTCGTCGCCACGGAACACCAGCGCCGAGGTGCCGCGGTCGGCCAGCACCGCAGCCATGACTCCGGCCAGACGCGCGTCGGGGCAGCCGACTGCCTGGGCGGAAGGCTGGGCCGGGTTGGCCAGCGGGCCGAGGATGTTGAAGACGGTCGGCACCCCCAGCTCGCGCCGGGGCACGGCCGCGTGCCGCAGCGCCGGGTGGAAACGCGGAGCGAAGCAGAACGTCACACCGATCCGCTCGAGGCAGGCAGCGGCCGCGGCCGGCTCCAGGTCCACCACCACGCCGAGCTCTTCGAGCAGGTCGGCCGACCCGCAGGCTGAGGACGCCGACCGGTTGCCGTGCTTGACCACCCGGCCCCCGGCGCCCGCGACCACCATCGCCGACATGGTCGAGATGTTGACGGTGTTGGCCCGGTCCCCGCCGGTGCCGCAGGTGTCGACTGCCGGTCCCCCGGCATCGATCCGGGAGGCCAAGGTGAGCATCGCCGCGATCAGCCCGGTGACCTCGTCGGGCGCCTCGCCCTTGGCCCGCAGGGCCACCACGAAGCCCGCCACCTGAGCCGGCGACGCCTCCCCGCCCATCACCTGCGCCATCGCCCACGAGGTGTCCGAGGCAGACAGGTCCCGCCCGGCGAGCAGGTGGGTCAGCAGCCCGGGCCAGCTGGGCGATGTCGCGGCGGTCGCTGGAGTCGGTGCGCTGGTCACGACCGACGACCTAGGACGGTGTGAGCTCGGCGCGACGACGGCGCATGAGGTCGGCGACCGTGCTGGCGAGCACGATCGGGTCCAGCGGGTGCGGCACCGCCGCCTCGGCGCGCGACCAGTTCGCCAGCCAGTTGTCGGCGACCCGGCCGGTGAGGAGCACGATCGGCGGGCAGCGGAAGATCTCGTCCTTCATCTGCCGGGCGATGCCCATGCCGCCGGTCGGCGCGGCCTCGCCGTCCAGGATCGCCACGTCGATGCCGCCGGCGTCGAAGGCGGCGATGACCGCCGGCCCGGTGGCGCACTCGAGCCACTCGACCCGCGGCACGTCAGGGGCCGGCCGGCGACCTATCGCGATCTTGACCTTCTCGCGGGTGTCGACGTCGTCGCTGTAGACGAGCACCGTCATCCGGGCGTCGTCGGCAGCAGCGCTCGCGCCGGAGGTAAGGGAGGCAGGGGACGGTGCGGTCACGCCGCGATGCTACCGACCGGCTCGGGCCTGCGCCTCGTCGAGCCGGTCCAGGCGACGGTCCTCGCGCACCGCCTCGCGCTCCGAGGCCCGCGCCCACTGCACGAACAAGGTCGCCAGCACGAGCAGCGCCACGAGGTCCCCGCTGGCCCAGAGCAGCGCACCACCCAGGTGCTGGTCGGCCAGGGCCGAGGGACCCCACACCCGACCGGGACCTTCCACCTCGGCGTACCAGCTCGCCGCGATCGGGGTCGACTCGGACAGGATCGCCACCCCGAGGAAGGCATGGAAGGGCATCGTGGCGAACACCGCGATGAGTCGCAGGGGATGACCGACCCGGCCGGGCATCGGGTCGATGCCCAACACCGAGAAGAACCACAGCGCGCCGACCATCACGAAGTGGACGTGGTTGAGCTCGTGCAACCACGGGTGGTGCAACGTCGCGGGGTACCACCCGGTCAGGTACAGCGCGAACGGGGTCGCGACGAACAGCACGCCCGCCACCACCGGGAAGGTCACCACCTTCGCCACCCTGCTGTGCAGCACCACCAGCAACGCGTCCCGGCCACCCAGCGGCAAGGTGCGCAGCGCCAGGGTCACGGGACCGCCCAGCGCCAGGAAGATCGGCGTCACCATGGCGAGCACCATGTGCTGGACCATGTGCACCCAGAACAACCGCAGGTCGTAGACCGCCAACGCCGAGGTCGTCGCGACGAGGAAAGACCCGAGCCCCAGCAGCACGAAACAGAGCGTCCGACCGACCGGCCAACGGTCGCCGCGACGGTGCAGCCGGCGCACGGCGACCAGGTACAGCGCGCCGGCGACGGTCGCCCCGAGCAGCGGGAGCACCGCCGGCTGCCAGGTCGTGAGCATCGACCCGGCGGTGAACGGTGGCAGGTCCTCGGGCGCGCCATCGTGCGCGAGGAGCAGCACGGCCAGCACCACGCGAGCGTACGTCGGCAGACTCGCGGGACGCAGTCGGGGGGGCGGGGGTGCCGCTGAGGACAAGGGTGGCAATAATGCCATTGTGGCGACAGCAACCGCTCCAGGAGCAACGACCCGGCCGAGTCACGTCCCGGCCATGCGGCCGGACACCACGGCGGTCGGCACCATCGTCTGGTTGTCCTCCGAGCTGATGTTCTTCGCGGCGCTGTTCGCGATGTACTTCACGCTCCGTGCGGTCAGTCCCGACCTGTGGGCCACCCAGCCCAAGCAGCTCAACGTGGTCTTCTCCTCGGTCAACACCACGGTGCTGGTGCTGTCGTCGGTGACCTGCCAGCTCGGGGTCTTCGCGGCCGAGAAGGGCGACGTCGTCCGGCTGCGCCGGTGGTTCGTCATCACCTTCCTGATGGGTGCCTTCTTCGTCGGCGGCCAGGCCTACGAGTACGCCAGCCTGGTGAGCAAGGACGGGCTGACCCTGTCCTCCAACGCCTACGGCTCCATCTTCTACCTCACCACCGGCTTCCACGGACTGCACGTCACCGGCGGCCTGATCGCCTTCCTCCTTGTGCTTGGGCGCACCTTCACCGCCAAGCGGTTCACCCACGGTCACGCCACCAGCGCCATCGTGGTCTCCTACTACTGGCACTTCGTGGACGTCGTCTGGATCGGCTTGTTCGCGACCATCTACCTCATCAAGTGAGCGCCTCCGTGACCCGAATGCTCAGCCCGCGGGCCCTCCTGGGAGCCTTGTCCCGTCGCCGACGTCAGCGCCTGCTGCCTGCCGTGATGCTGCTCACGGCACTCGGCGCCACCGGGGGCGCCTACGCCGCCCTGGCCCCGTCGACCGGCGCCGCCGCCGCATCAGGCGCCTCGAGCCAGACCCTCGAGCAGGGGCGCGCCCTGTTCCTCAAGAACTGCGCCACCTGCCACGGGCTCAACGCCCAGGGCAGCAGCGACGGGCCCACCCTCATCGGGGTCGGTGCCGCATCGGTCGACTTCCAGGTCGGCACCGGTCGCATGCCGGGCGCCCAGCTGGGCGTCCAGGTGCAGGCCAAGCGCCCGCAGTTCAGCGCGACCCAGGTCGCCGCCATGGCGGCGTACGTCGCCTCGCTCGGGCCCGGTCCGTCGGTCCCCAGTGCGGCCGACGTCAACTTCGCGGGGGCCGACGTCGCCGCCGGTGGCCAGATCTATCGCACCAACTGCGCGATGTGCCACAACTACGCCGGCTCCGGCGGTGCCCTCACCCAGGGCAAGTACGCACCGTCGCTGAAGAAGACGATCCCCAAGCACATCTACGAGGCGATGCTCACCGGGCCGCAGTCGATGCCGGTGTTCGGCAACGGCACGCTCTCGCCGAAGGAGAAGCGTGAGGTGATCGCGTTCCTGCGCACCACCTCCACCGAATCGGCTCCGGGTGGGGCCACCCTCGGCAAGATCGGGCCGGTCTCCGAGGGAGCGGTGGGCTGGCTTGCCGGGCTCGGTGCCCTGGTCGCCTGTGCGGTCTGGCTGGGGGCGAAGGCCCGATGAGCGACCAGCCGCACACCGGCCCGAACACCCCCGCCGACCGGGACCAGGCGACCCGCATCCACAGCGCTCGCGAGCGCGGAAGAGGGGATGTGCAGCACCTCCCGGACACGACCCACGACGCTGCGGACGACCCGCGCGCCGGCGGGCACGGGGAGCTGGCCACCCGATTCGAGAACCCCGGCATCCCGGCCCACGTCTACCGCCGCTCCGACGTCGATCCCAAGGCCGCGGACCGGCGAGAGCGCGAGGTGGCTGCGTTCTTCGGCCTGTCCACCTTGGGCACCTTGCTCTTCATCATCGCCTACTTCGCGATCAAGCCGGCGGGCGCCACGGGTGACCGGCTGCTCCAGCAGGTCGGGCTCTCCACCAAGCTGCTCGGGCTGGGTCTCGGTCTCGCGATGTTCTGCATCGGGGCCGGCGCCATCCACTGGGCCAAGACACTCATGCCCGACGACGAGGTCGCTACGGTGCGTAAGCCCATGCGGTCCTCCGACGAGGACCGCGAGGGCGCGATCGCGGCCCTGAGAGAAGGCGCGGCCGGTGCGGGGCTCGGCCGCCGCAAGCTGATCCGCAACAGCCTGCTCGGCGCGATGGCTCCGCTCGGCCTGCTCGCGATCATCCCGCTGCGCGACCTGGGCCCACTGCCTGGTGCGGCGCTGGCCAACACCTTGTGGCGCCCGGGTCGTCGACTGGTGACCGACCCGACCGGTGACCTCATCAAGGTCGCCGACATCGAGATCGGCGGCGTGATCCACGTCGAGCCCGAAGGGCTGGACAAGAACGCGCACCCGCTCGAGGAGGCCGCGAAAGCCACCACCCTGGTGATCCGGCTGTCCCCCGACCTGATCACCGATCCCAAGCAGAAGCGCTGGTCGGTCGACGGCATCGTGGCCTACAGCAAGATCTGCACCCACCTGGGCTGCCCGGTGGGGCTCTACGAGCAGCAGACCCACCACCTGCTCTGCCCCTGCCACCAGTCGACGTACGACGTCACCAAGGACTGCGCGGTCATCTTCGGACCGGCCGCGCGACCCCTGCCGCAACTTCCCCTGGGTGTTGATGCCGAGGGCTATCTCATTGCCACGGATGACTTTCACGAGCCCGTGGGTCCAAGTTTCTGGGAGCGAGGGTAGGCACCGATGGGTATCGAGGCCACGGCCGCCAAGGCCGCCAACGAGATCGACGAGCGCTTCGGCTCGGCCAACTTCGTGCGCCGCAACGCGCGCAAGGTGTTCCCGGACCACTGGTCGTTCATGCTCGGCGAGATCGCCCTCTATAGCTTCATCATCCTGCTTCTGACCGGCACCTTCCTCACCCTGTGGTTCAAGCCCAGCCAGGGTGAGGTCATCTACAACGGCTCCTACGTGCCGCTGCACGGTTTGACGATGTCGGAGGCCTACGCCTCGACACTGCGCATCTCCTTCGACATCCGTGGCGGCCTGATCATCCGGCAGATCCACCACTGGGCCGCGCTGATCTTCGTGGCGTCGATGGTCGTGCACATGTGCCGGGTCTTCTTCACCGGCGCCTTCCGCAAGCCGCGTGAGACCAACTGGATGATCGGCTTCACGCTGTTCATCCTGAGCTTCATCGAAGGTCTCGCCGGTTACTCGCTCCCTGACGACCTGCTGTCCGGCGTCGGCCTGCGCATCACCGAAGCCGTCCTGCAGTCGATGCCGATCGTCGGCACCTACCTCGCGTTCTTCCTCTTCGGCGGGGCCTTCCCCGGCGAGGACATCATCCCGCGGCTCTACACCGTGCACATCCTGCTGCTGCCTGGTGTCTTCCTCGGGCTGATCACCGCGCACCTGATCATGGTCTGGTACCAGAAGCACACCCAGTACCCGCTGCCCGGGCGCACCGAGAAGAACACGGTCGGCTACCCCTTCTTCCCGGTCTACACCGCCAAGGCGGGTGGCTTCTTCTTCATCACCTTCGGCGTCACCACGCTGCTGTCGGCCTTCGCCACGATCAACCCGATCTGGCTGTACGGGCCCTACACCCCGGGGGAGATCTCGGCCGGCTCCCAGCCGGACTGGTACATGGGCTTCCTGGAAGGCTCGCTGCGGCTCTTCCCCGCCCTCGAGTCCCAGGTGTTCGGCTACACCATCCCCTGGAACGTCCTCATCCCGGCCCTGGTCGTACCCGGCCTGCTGTTCGGCTCGATGGCGATCTATCCGATGCTCGAACGCTGGGTCACGGGCGACAACGCTGAGCACCACCTGCTGGACCGGCCGCGCAACGTGCCGACCCGCACCGGCCTGGGCGTCATGGCCCTGAGCACCTGGGTGATCCTGTTGGCCGGTGGTGCCAACGACATCCTGGCCACGACCTTCCACCTGTCGATCAACCAGATCACGAACACGTTCCGCGTGCTGATCTTCGTGGTCCCACCGCTGGTCTACGTCGTCACCAAGCGCATCTGCCTCGGCCTGCAGCGACGCGACCGCGATCTCGTCCTGCACGGACGCGAGACCGGCCGCATCATCCGCGACGCCAACGGTGAGATGACCGAGGTGCACGCGCCGATCCCGGCGGCCCTGGCGTGGCAGCTCACGCAGCACCGCACCCCGGCGCCGTACGAGATCGGGCCGGTCGCTGACGACAACGGCGTGCCACGACGCAGGCTGTTGGCTGCCAAGGCGCGGGCCCGCGTCTCGCGGTTCTACTTCGAGGACCAGGTCGCTCCCCCCACCCCGGCCGAGGTCCGCGAGCTGGAGTCCAGCGGTCATCACTGACGTGGATCGGCAGACGGGCGACGACGACAGCCTGCTCTGCCTGGTCACCGGCGCATCGGGCTACATCGGCGGGCGCCTGGTGCCCGAGCTGCTCGCGGCCGGGCACCGGGTGCGCGTCATGGCCCGGCGGCCCGAAAGCCTGCGGGACCACCCGTGGGCAGGCGAGGTCCAGGTGGTGCAGGCCGACGCCTCGGACCCGTCCTCGCTGGTGCCGGCGATGGACGGTGTAGACGTCGCCTACTACCTGATCCATGCACTCGGGACCGCGGATTTCGAGCAGACCGACCGCGACACCGCCGGCCACTTCGGTAGGGCGGCCCGCGCCGCGGGCGTGACCCGGCTGGTCTATCTCGGTGGCCTCACCCCCGACGTGCCGGCCGCCGAGCTCTCGGCTCACCTGCGCTCACGGCAGGAGGTCGGCGAGGTCCTGCTCGCCTCGGGAGTGCCGACCGCCGTGCTGCGAGCTGCGGTGATCATCGGGTCCGGCTCGGCGTCCTTCGAGATGTTGCGCTACCTCACCGAGCGGCTGCCGGCGATGATCACCCCGCGCTGGGTCGACACCCGCATCCAGCCGATCGCGATCCGCGACGTGCTGCGCTACCTCGTCGGCGCGGCGACGCTGCCGCGGGAGGTGTCGCGGTCCTTCGACATCGGCGGGCCGGACGTGCTCACCTACCGGCAGATGATGCAGGGCTATGCCCGGGTGGCCGGGCTTCGGCCACGGATCATCGTGCCGGTGCCGGTACTGAGCCCCACCCTGTCCGGGCACTGGGTCGGTCTCGTGACACCGGTGCCCAACTCGATCGCCCGACCGCTGGTCGACTCGCTGAAGGTCGAGGTCGTGGCGAGTGAGCACGACATCGCGACCTACCTGCCGGACCCAGCCGAGGGACTGCTCGGTTTCGCTCGCTCGGTCGAGCTGGCTCTCAAGCGCATCCGGGAAGCCGACGTCGCGACCCGCTGGTCGTCAGCCTCCCTGCCCGGTGCTCCCAGCGACCCCCTGCCCACCGACCCGGACTGGGCCGGCGGCAGCCTCTACGAGGACATCCGACGTCGATCCGTCGCTGCTCCCCCGGAGGCGCTCTGGGCGGTCATCGAGGGCATCGGCGGCGACCACGGCTGGTACTCCTTCCCGTTGGCGTGGCGGGTGCGGGGACTGCTGGACCGGTTCGCCGGCGGCGTGGGCCTGCGCCGGGGTCGCCGCGACCCGGACACCGTGTTCGTGGGTGAGCCGATCGACTTCTGGCGGGTCGAAGAGCGTGACCCGGGCGAGCTGCTGCGGCTGCGCGCCGAGATGCGGCTGCCCGGGCTGGCCTGGCTCGAGCTCGGCGTCGAGCCGGCCGAGGACGGCCACCCGGCCGACGGCTCGACCTACGTCCAGCGCGCGCTGTTCCACCCGCGCGGGCTCTTCGGCCACCTGTACTGGTGGTCGGTGGCGCCCTTCCACGGCATCGTCTTCGGCGGCATGGCCCGCAACATCTCCGCGACCGCCGAGCACAGGGCTCGCGGCGCGAGGCCGAGCGCCCCCGTCAGCTAGGACAGTCCGCGAGCCTTGCGCAGCCGGTCCTTGGCGACATCCTGGTCCACGATCGGCGCGGGATAGCCCAGCTCCTCGCGTTGGTCCTCGGGCAGCAGCCACGGTTCGTGCAGATAGGCGTCGTCGACCTGGGCCAGCTCCTCCACGTAACGCCGGACGTAGGCGCCGGCCGGATCGTGCCTCCGGGCCTGCAGGACGACGTTGTACGTCCGGTTGAAGCGCGAGTCGGTGCCGGTACCCGCGACCCACTGCCAGTTCATCGTGTTGCTCGCGGTGTCGCCGTCGACCAAGAAGTCGACGAAGTGCTGCGCGCCGACCCGCCAGTCGACGTACAGCGTCTTGCACAGGAAGTGCGCAGTGATGAGCCGGGCCCGGTTGTGCATCCAACCCTCGCGAGCGAGCTGGCGCATGCCGGCGTCCACGATCGGATAGCCGGTGCGGCCCTGCTTCCATGCGTCGATCTCGGCCTCGTCGTGATGCCAGCGGTCGCCTCGGGTCCGGTAGTCCTCGCGGGTGGCGTCCGGGCGAGCGGCGAGCACCTGCGCGTAGAAGTCGCGCCAGGCGACCTGCCGGACGAACGCTGCCGCCGCGGGGGTGGCGCTGGTGGATGCGTTGCGCACCAGCTCCACCGGGGAGATCGCACCGAAGTGCAGGTACGGCGAGAGCCGGCTGGTGTTGTCGTTGCCGAGAGCATCGTGGTCGTCGTCGTAGTCCTCGAGCCCGGACCCGAGCCAGCGGGTCATCTGCGCGCGGCCGGCGGTCTCGCCACCGGCGGCGCGGTCCGGCGACAGACTGATGTCGGAGGTGCTCACGATCGAGTCGACCGCCGGGATGACGCCCGGACCGACGCCGTCCGGCAGCCGCATCGTGCGCGGCGTCGGCGCCGGAGCACGCATCGCGGCCTTCTCCCACCGGCGGAAGTAAGGCGTGAACACCGCCATGTGGTTCTTGCCTGTGGTGGCGACCTCGCCCGGGGGCACGACGAACAGTGTCTCCTCGTGCACCACGAGCTCAGCGTCCGGACACTGCCGGCGCAGCTCCTCGGCCAGGCAACTCACTCTCGCGCGGGCAAAGCTGCTGACGTCGCCTGCGACGTGAACACTGACCGCGCCGGTGCTCGCCGCCAGCGCCACGACCTCACCGACCCAGTCACCGCGCCGCACGACTAGCCGGGACCCGCGCGCGGCGAACGCTTCGTCCAGGTCGCGGAGGCACTCGAGCAGGAAGGCAGCTCGGTTGGGTCGGTTGTAGGCCGTGCCCAGGAGGGTGTCGTCGAGCACGAACAGCGGCACCACCGCGTCGGCCGTCGTGCTCGCGCCGTGCAGCGTCGGGTTGTCGTGCACCCGCAGGTCGCGGGTGAGCACGGCGAGGGCAACGGAGGTTCGGTCAGGGCTCACACCCGACCTACTCCCCCGCCCCGCGCGGTGGATGCACACCGGCAGCCGCGGAAGAGAGCCTGGCGGGGCCACGCATCAGGACCTCAGGGCGCTGCCGGCTACCCAGTCGGTCCAGTCGACGTTCCAGTCGGTCCAGCCGTTGCCTGGCTCGAGTCGGCGCGGCGAGCCCACCACTTGCACGATGTCACCGACGGTGGTCTGGCGGAACAGCCAGCTGGCGTTGGTCATGCTCATGCCCACGCAGCCGTGGCTCACGTTGGCCCTGCCCTGCGACCCGGTCGACCAGGGCGCCGCGTGCACGAACTCCCCGCTCCAGGTCACCCGCATCGCGAACGGCACGTCGAGCTTGTAGTAGTCGGGGCTGCCCTTCGCGATGCCGACAGTCGTGGCATCCATCACCACGAGCGGGCTCTTCTCGAGCACGACCTTGACGCCGTTGCGGGTGAGGAAGTCGGCCTTGCCCGTGGTCACCGGGATCACCCGCGTGACCGTGCCGTTGCGCCGGACTGTGAGGGTGTGCCGGCGTACGTCGACGGTGCTGATGATCGAGGAGCCGGTGCGGAAGGCCACCGTGTGGTTGCTGATGCCGTAGACGCCGCCGCCGGCGTCGACGTCTTGCAGACCCACCTCCAGCGTGATGTCGTCGTAGGTCGGCCAGTAGGCCATCGGCCGGTAATGCACCTCGGTGTCACTGATCCAGCTCCACGACCCGGGCACCGCCTTCGAGGCCGTCACGACCAGCACCCGCTCGACGGCGGCCCGGTCCTGGACGGGAGCGTTGAAGTTGACCACGATCGGCATGCCCACCCCGACGAGCTCACCGTCGATGGGGGAGATGGACGTGGTGAGGACCGTCCGAGGCGCGACGGTGGCGAACGTCGAGGTCGTGGTGGTCGCCTCGCCCGCGCCGTCGACCGTGACCGCGGTGACCCGATAGTGCTGGGCCGCGCGCAGGGACGCCGTGGCATGCCACACCGTGTCACCGGAGAGCGTCCGACCCTCGACCGGCCGCGCCTTGTCGTCGACCACGATCACGCTCGTCAGCCGGCCGTGCGTCGCGCTGACCATGACCGGTGAGCCGAGCGGCACGTCGGTGCTGGTGTCGGCCGGCACCGTGGTCACGGTGACCGGTCCGGCCGCGGCAGTCTCAGCGCCGGACGAGCCCGACGAGGTGCTCGCGCCGGCCGCCTGGGCGGCGGGCGTGACACCGCCACGCGACGTGCAGGCGGTGGGGAGCAGCAGCATCAACGCGACGACCGTGACCCGCACAGCACGACGTGACCTGCCTCCCCCTGCGCGCACTGCTGGTCCTCCTCGTGGACGCCGACTCCCTGACGAGACAGACGCACATCGAGTGTGCCTGGTTGCCTGGCTGGCGCACCACACGACTCGGGTGATGATCGGATAACGAATCGGCCAAGCCTGTCAGTGTGCGGGCTCTCCCCGGTAGTACTCGAAGACCAGTCCGACCACGGCGAGGCCTGCGCCGATTGCGCCCAGGATCACCAGCCACCAGCCGATCGCCACTCCGAGGAACACGACGGCTGCGAAGAACGCCACCGGCAGCGGCCACCAGCTGTGCGGGCTGTAGAAGCCGAGCTCGCCGGCGCCGTCGGCGATCTCCGCATCCCGCAGGTCCTCCGGGCGACGGTCGATGCGGTGGGCGGTGAACAGCAGGTAGTAGCCGACGATGAGCGCCAGGCCGGCAGTGAACGCCAGCGCGACCGTGCCGACGACCTCGTGGGAGAGCAGACCGTAGACCAGCGCGGCGATGCCGTAGAAGACGATCCCGGCCCCGAAGAGCAAGCCTTCGATCCTCATCGTTTGCCCCCCGTGCCGCCCTCGAGATCGGGCTCGCCGTAGAGCTGGTCGAGCAGGTTCTTGTCACCCGTCGGGGTGTCCATCGCTGCAACGTGCGGGTAGTGCAGGTCGAAGGCCGGCGACTCGGACCTGATCCGCGGCAGCTCGACGAAGTTGTGCCGCGGCGGCGGGCAGGAGGTCGCCCACTCAAGCGAGCGGCCGTAGCCCCACGGGTCGTCGGTGGTGACCTTGGGCCCGCGGGCGCTGATGATCACGTTGTAGATGAAGGGCAATGTCGACGCGCCGAGCAGGAACGACCCGATCGTCGAGACCGTGTTCAGCGTCGTGAACCCGTCGGAGGCGAGGTAGTCGGCATAGCGACGGGGCATGCCGATGACTCCCAGCCAGTGCTGCACCAGGAACGTCGTGTGGAAGCCGACGAACAGCGTCCAGAAGTGGATCTTGCCGAGGCGCTCGTCGAGCATTCGGCCGGTCAGCTTGGGCCACCAGAAATAGAAGCCGGCGTTCATCGCGAAGACCACGGTGCCGAACACGACGTAGTGGAAGTGGGCCACCACGAAGTAGGTGTCCGACACCGGGAAGTCCAGCGGCGGCGACGCCAGGATCATGCCGGTGAGACCGCCGAACAGGAACGTGACGAGGAAGCCGAGCGACCACAGCATGGGGGTCTCGAAGGTCAGCGAACCGCCCCACATCGTGCCGATCCAGTTGAAGAACTTCACCCCGGTGGGGACGGCGATCAGGAACGTCATGAACGAGAAGAACGGCAGGAGGACGGCACCAGTCGGGAACATGTGGTGCGCCCACACCGTCACCGAGAGCCCGGCGATGGCAATGGTCGCGAAGACCAGGCCCTTGTAGCCGAAGATCGGCTTGCGGCTGAAGACCGGCAGCACCTCGGAGACGATGCCGAAGAACGGCAGAGCGATGATGTAGACCTCGGGATGGCCGAAGAACCAGAACAGGTGCTGCCACAGGATCGCGCCGTCGTTTCCGGGGTCGAAGACATGCGCCCCGAACTTGCGGTCGGCCTCGAGCACGAGCAGGGCGGCCGCCAGCACCGGGAAGGCCATCAGCACGAGCACGCTCGTGAGCAGGATGTTCCAGGTGAAGATCGGCATCCGGAACATCGTCATGCCCGGCGCCCGCATGCAGAAGATCGTGGTGATGAAGTTGACCGCGCCCAGGATGGTGCCGAAGCCACCGAGGGCCAGGCCCATGATCCACAGGTCGCTGCCGATGCCGGGCGAGTAGGCCTCGCTGGACAGCGGCGAGTAGGCGAACCAGCCGAACGACGCGGCGCCGCCGGGGGTGAGGAAGCCACCGACCGCGATCAGTCCGCCGAAGACGAACAGCCAGTAGGAGAACATGTTCAACCGCGGGAACGCGACGTCCGGCGAGCCGATCTGCAGCGGCATGATGACGTTGGCGAAGCCGACGAACAGCGGCGTCGCGAACAGCAGCAGCATGATCGTGCCGTGCATCGTGAAGAGCTGGTTGTAGGTCTCGTTGTCGACGAACTGACTGCCGGGTCGGGCCAGCTCGGCTCGCATGACCATGGCCATCAGGCCGGCCAGGATGAAGAAGGCGAACGAGGTCATCAGGTAGAGCTGGCCGATCACCTTGTGGTCCGTGCTGGTGATCCAGCGCACCACGGTGCTGCCCTTACGGCGGGTGCGGAGCGCTCCGACTGACCCTGCGGTGCCCGGTCTCGCGGCGGTGATGGTCACTGGGCGCCTCCCTGGGCGAGTCGGGTCTTGAGCCTGGTCAGGTAGGCCTGGTAGTCAGCGGGTGACACGACCTTGACGTTGAACAGCATCCGGCTGTGGTCGCGCCCACAGAGCTCGGCGCACTTGCCGCGGAATCTGCCCAGCTGCTTGGGCGTGATCTCGAAGGTGTTCGAGCGCCCCGGGATCACGTCCATCTTGTAGAGCCAGGCCGGCACCCAGAACGAGTGGATGACATCGTTGGAGTGCAGCAGGAACTGCACGCTCTCGCCCTCGGGCAGCACCAGCGTCGGCGGCTTGCCGGGGGTGCCGGTGACCGTCGTCTTCGGGCCGGCGTCGCTGACGTAGCTGAACTGCCACGACCAGCGGATCGCATTCACCGTGATCTTGTGCGAGGGCTTGCCGGACAGCGCCGTGATGCGGCTCTCGTCCCGGGCCGTGAAGTAGAAGAAGACCGCGATCATGATGACCGGGACTGCGGTGTAGAACACCTCGATCGGGAGGTTGTACCGGGTCTGCGGCGGCAGGTCGGAGGCCCCGCGCTTGCGGCGGTGGGCGAGGACGGGCCACAGGATCAGGCCCCAGGTGATGGCGCCGATCGTCAGTGCCGCGATCCACGAGCCCTGCCACAACGACAGCACGCCGGGCGACTTGTCCGTGGCGTGACGCACCGGCATCGCGAAGGTCGGCAGCTGCTCCGACGAGCACGCCGAAAGGGTGACCAGCAGGAGGACGCCTAGGGCACCGAGGCCGGCCCGCCGAGAGACCGAACGCCCCTGCCGCACCGCTGCGACCACACGTGACGGACCCAACGTTTGCCCCTTCGAGATGGTCGTTCCGGGGGCATCCCCGGCATACATCTATCCGGGACGAACCTTACTCCAGGACCTCTCGCCGACTGAGGAGGGTAGGGGTCGAGCCGAGGGCAGCCGGAAGGTCGGCGATGTAGTTGCGTCGAGGCACGGCCACCGCACCCAGCGACGCCAGGTGCGGGGTCACCCACTGCACGTCGAGGACCCGCCCCTCGACCCCGCCGGTGCGCAACATCTCGACCAACCCGACCAGGGCCGCCTTGGACGCGTCCCGCTCACGATGGAACATCGACTCGCCCGCGAAGAGACCGCCGATCTCCACGCCGTAGAGGCCGCCGGCGAGCCGCGACTCTCCCGTCGCCGAGGTGCTCCAGGCCTCGACGCTGTGCACCCAGCCGAGGTCGAAGAGGCGCCGGTAGGCCCGCACGATGTCCGGCCGGATCCAGCCGTCCGGGCGGCGTCGGTCGGCGCAGGCCGCAACCACATCGTCGTACGCCGTGTCGATCCGGATCTCGAAGTTCCGGCACGACTGGCGCAGCGACCGACTCACCCGCAGCCCGGACAACGGCAGCACGCCTCGCGGGTCGGGTGACCACCAGCCGACGGCACCGCGGCGGGAGACCGGCATCGGGAACAGCCCGGCCCGGTAGGCCGCGAGCAGCGTGCCCGGTTCGAGGTCGCCGCCGGCACCGAGCATCTCGGCCTCGCTGGGGGCAGCCGCGGGGTTACCGAACGCATAGCGCGACGGCGGCGGCTCGACCGGTGACACTGCGGCGCGTCTCAGGGACGCAGGCAGACCAGGTGCGGCTCGACGTCACCGACAGCATCCGGCCCGTAGGCGTCGCCGAGGCGGGTGAGGAAGCGGGCCCGACCGAGCTCGTACTCCTGGGTGCCCTTGGTCTCGATGACGTAGGTCGCCAGCAGGCTGCCGATCTGGGCGCACCGCTCGAGCGGGAGGTCCCAGGCGAGCCCGGCCAGAAAGCCCGCGCGGAACGCGTCACCGACACCGGTCGGGTCGACCTTGGCATCCTCGGCGACGCATTCGACGGAGATGGTGGGCTCACCCTTGCGGTCGATGCGCACCCCCTTGGCGCCGAGAGTGGTGACACGGGTGCCGACCCGGTCGAGCACCTCCTCGGCGGTCCAGCCAGTCTTCTGCTCGACCAGGGCCGCTTCGTACTCGTTGGTGAACAGGTAGGTCGCGCCGTCGACGAGGGTGCGGATGCCCGCGCCGTCCATCCAGGCGACCTGCTGGCTCGGGTCGGCCAGGAACGGGTAACCGCGCTCGCGGCACTCCTCCGTGTGGCGCTGCATCGCCTCGGGGTCGTTGGCCGAGATGACGACCATGTCGACTCCCGTGAGTCGGCGTACGACCGGCTCGAGCTCGATGTCGCGCGCCTCGCGCATCGCCCCGGCGTAGAACGACGCGATCTGGGCGTGGTCGCTGTCGGTGGTGCAGACGAAGCGCGCAGTGTGCCGCAGCTCGGAGACGTGCACCGACACAGTGTCGACGTGGTGCCGCCGCAGCCACGAGTCGTAGTCCGCGAAGTCCTGCCCGACGGCTCCGACCAACGCCGGGGTCAGGCCGAGGCAGCCGAGGCCGAACGAGATGTTGGCGGCGATGCCACCGCGGCGCACGTCGAGCTCCTCGACGAGGAACGACAGCGAGATCTTGTCCAGCTGGTCGACCACGAGGGAGTCGCTGAACCGACCCTCGAACGTCATCAGGTGGTCGGTCGCGATCGAGCCGGTGACGGCGATACGCATGGGAGACAACTCTTTCCGAGAGGGCGCCGGAGCGGCTCCGGGCGGGTCCGGGCGGGTTCTGGCGGGTCAAGGGGACACCGAAGACTACCGGGCGGTACGACTACCGCCCGTGCTCGCGCAACGCCTACGGTGCGCAGATGGACCACGACCAGCTCTCACCCGCTCAGTGGGCTGCGCGGGCTGCAGCGTTCGAGGGTCTGGCTGCCGACGGCGAGGCTGCGGTACGCCGGTTGGCGCAGCTGCCGGGGCGCCGGTTGGTCGAGCTGCCGCGGGACGTCGAGGGGCCGGCTGGCCCGGCATCAGTGGCGCCAGAGGCGTCGGGAGTGCGGAACCGCTGAGCCGCGGGCTGCGTCCCACCGCCATGACGACCTCGCGAGTGCTCACCCTGCGTCGGACTCTCGTGCCGCTGGCTGTGGCCGGCGTCGTGCTCGCTCTGGTGCTCGCTGCGCTGCACCTGCGCACGGGAGCCGCTGGGCAGCCCGGTACCGCGAGTGGCGGCCGTCCCCCGGTGCTGCACCTCGCCCAGACGGGGTGGCTCGGCTCGCCGATGGCTCAGTCAGCAACTGTGACCGGCGCGACCAGCGGCGAGGGGATGCCCGGGGTGCGTGGTGGTGGCCCGGCGTTCGTCCTGACGGGGACGTTGCCGGACGGACCGGCGAGTGCCCGGGTGGCGACTCTCTCCGTCGACACGAGAATCGACGCGGCCGCGCTGGCTGCGGTGCTGGGACTCACCGGCAAGCCGCAGGCCATCCCCGGTGGCCACCAGTGGACCGGTGCGGTCGGCACCCTGATGGTCTACGACACCCCGGCGGGTGCGGCGTCGGGTGAGGCGTGGGGCATGGTGCCGGGAGCCTGGTCCTTCTTCGGCGGAGCGGTCGACCTGCCGGTGGCAGCAGGTGATGCGCCCACCGCCGAGCCCACCACGGTCGACCCCGGCACCGTGGACCCGAGCAGCCCGGCGGCACCTGTCGGCTCGACCGCACAGGTGGACGACGTGCTGCGCACCGTGGGCCTCCACCCGGCGGCCGCAGTACGGACCGGCGACTCCGGCTGGACGTCGGTCTCGGTGGACCCTGACGTCGATGGTGCTCGCACCACCGGCCTGGCCACCCAGCTGTCCACCTCGGGCGGCGTACTCGTGAGTGCGCAAGGCTTCCTCACCAGGGTGACCCCGGGCGCGGACTATCCGATCATCAGCGCGGCGGCGGCCTTCAAGGAGCTGCAGTCCCGCCCGATCCCGCAGCCGATGATGCTGTGTCCGCAGATCGCCCCGGACGCTCCGGCCAAAGACTCGTCGGACAGCTCAGGTCAGAGCACGCCGGTCCCGTCTGACCCTTCGGGCGGCAGTGAGCCCGGCGGTGTCGTGGGGCCAGGGCCCCTCGGATGCGGCCGACCTGCGGCGCCTGCGAACATCACCGGCGCGCAGCTCGGTCTGGTGCTCGACGGCAGTGACACCGGGCCGCTGCTGGTCCCTGCATGGCTGTTCAGCGTCGAGGGCTCGGACGTGCCGCTGCCGATGATCGCGGTCGAACCGGCGTACCTCGCAGTGAGCGACGGACCGGGCGGCATCGGTGGCATCGGTGGGACGGTCGGCGGTGGCACCAGCACGGGTGGCGGCTCGAGCACCGGCGGCAGCAGCGGCTCGGCTGGTGGGACCGCGGTGGCACCCCCACCCCCGTCGGCATCCGGTGACCCGTCGACCCCGAACGGTCGGTTCACCTCGGTCGCGAGGTCGTCCGACGACCGGTCGATCGACGTGACGTTCTTCGGCGGCGTGGAGACCTGCTACTCCTACACCGTGGACGCGGAGGAGACGGGCGCGACGGTCACGCTGAACCTGCGAGAGAAGTCCCGCGGTCAAGACGTGTGCATCGACCTGGCCCGGGAGTACACGATCAACGTGCCGCTGGCCGAGCCCCTCGGCGTACGCCGGGTGGTTGATGCGGTGAGCGGCGAGACGCTGCTGGGCCCGACGCGCTAGAGCGAGACGGTCAGTGGAAGCTGTCGCCGCAGGCGCAGGACCCACCGGCGTTGGGGTTGTCGATGGTGAAGCCCTGCTTCTCGATGGTGTCGACGAAGTCGATCGAGGCACCCGTGAGGTAGGGCGCACTCATACGGTCGACCACGACACCGACGCCGCCGAAGTCCCTCGTGACGTCACCGTCGAGGGTGCGCTCGTCGAAGAACAGCTGGTAGCGCAGGCCGCTGCAGCCACCGGGCTGCACGGCGACGCGCAGCGCCAGGTCGTCGCGACCCTCCTGCTCGTGCAGGTTCTTGACCTTCGACGCGGCCGCGTCGGTCAGCAGCACGCCGCTGGCCGGCTGGGTCTGCTCGGTGGTCTGGTCCTGAACGGTCATCTGGGTGCTCCTGAGACGTACGACGACGGACTGAGGCCTTCTCCGGAGCAAACCTCGCTCCCGGACGCCTGATTCCCCACCATGGTGACACAGCGGCCAGGTCGGCGTGGGCGCTGTGCTGGGGGTCACGTCGAGAAGATCGCTGCCGTCATCGCGGACATCGCTGCCTTCATCGAGACCAGGTGCGGGCTACCCGCTCGGCGAGCAGGGCGATTGCCTCTGCCGGCGTACGGGCTGGCTCGTCCGTCCTGACCGCCGCGAGGTCGGCGATCGAGTACGCAGCGTCGATGCCCACCGAGGCCAGCTCGCGGCGCCCGACATCGACCCGTTCGGCCAGGACGACCGTCGGGCGACCGGCCTGCTGCGCAGCCCGCGTGACGCCCACCACGACCCGACCGCGCAGCGACTCCCAGTCGAAGACGCCCAGCACCGTGACGGCCAGGTCGGCCGCACGCACCCGGCCGGCGAGGTCGGTGGCCTCGGCCACGAACGCCGTCCCGTTGACCCGCTCCGCACCCAGCAGCAGCAGGCCGAAGCCGATGCCGCCCCCGGCGCCTGCGCCCGGTCGGACGGCGAGGCCGCCGTCGGTGCTGGTGGCCCAGGTGCGCAGCGCCTCTTCGAGCCGGTCGCGGGTCGCGCGGTCGGCGCCCTTGCCTGCGGCGAAGCCGTGCGCAGCCCCCGAGTGCCCCATCAGCGGCGCATCGGTTGCCGTGGCGGCGATCAGCTCGACCCCGACGAGGATGTCCCGCTCGCCGTCGAGGGCGGCCAGCATGCCGCGACCACCGTCGGTCGTGGCCGTGCCGCCGACCCCGACCACCACCCGACGCGCTCCGCCGCGGACGGCTGCCAGCAAGAGCTCCCCCACGCCGTACGACGATGCAGCGGCGGCGTCGCGTCGACCCGGAGGCACGAGATGCAGTCCGACCGCCTCGGCAGCCTCGAGGTAAGCGGTGTCGCCCACCCGCAGCACGCGGGCCGGCACTGGGTCGCCGAGGGGTCCGCGCACCGTGACCACCCCGGTGACAGGTGCGGGGGACCCTGTCGGTTGGTCCGACTCGTCGTGCTGTCCCAGGTGGTCCGCGAGCACGTCGACGAAGCCCGGTCCGCCGTCGGACAACGGCAGCACGGACACCTCGTCGTACGGCGAGCTGCGGGACCACCCGTCAGCGACCGCAGCGCCGGCGTCCGCCGCGGAGAGCGAGTCGCCCACCCGGTCCGGGGCCACGATGACCTTCACGTCGGTGATCTTCGCCTACCCACGCCACCAGCCACCAGCCCCGTGCCACCCGCCCCGTGCCAGCGGCCCCGTCCAGTTGCCCCGTGCGCCCGCCGCTCACCTCTGCTGGGAGCAACAATGCGCCGGCCCCCGTTCCCGCGGGGCCGAGCTGTGCTGACGCCCCCTCACGCAGGTGCATCTGCTCCCCGACCATGCGCCGCAATCCCCTGCTGGCTCTCTCCCGCCACCAGCGTGATGGGCGCAGCCGACTCCTCATGCGGTGGACCCGGCGACTCGCGATCAGCCGTGCACAGATCGCACGAAGGTCTTGATCCAGCGCGCCGGCAGGCGTAGAATCGAACACATGTTCGACAATGGTGCGGCGGCGGTGGCGACGAGCGTCGCGGTGCCACCTGCTGGCGCCGCACCATTGTCGAACATGTGTTCGATTCTACGCCTGCCGGCGCGCTGGATCAAGACCTTCGTGCGATCTGTGCA
>JANLYQ010000112.1:0-3634 GCA_031365725.1 Sporichthyaceae bacterium
GCCGCCTCGAGAGCCGGACCGCGACCCATCGTCCACGCCCGCTCGAACAGGTCGCTGACCGGCGTCCGCTGGTCGGCGAAGCGCGCGAGCGCCTCGTAGCCGGCCACGGTCCCCGTCGTCAGCGCCACGATCGGCTGGACCCAGGCGACGAGCGCCGGTTCCTGCGTGCGGGCGGTCGGGTCGGTGATCACCTCGGGAGCATCGGCGTCGGGACGCCGCCGCTGAAGTCGCGACGAAACCTCCCGATGACGGCAGTACGTCGGCCAGCCGGCCAGCCAGTCAGCCGATCGGCCGGTCGCTGCGCGGCACCGGGAGGCCGGACGCCAGCGCGGCGAGGCGGACATGACTGGCGAACAGAGCATCGCGGGCCGCGGGCTCCAGCCAGTCGAGGTGACCGTAGGCCTCCAGGCAGGTGAAGCCGTGCAGCATGGCCCAGGTCTGCAGCATCGCCTGGAAGGTCGCCGGCGCGATGAGAGCGGACATCTCGCTGTGGTGCTCGGCCTGACAGGCGGCGATCGCGGCCGAAGCCTCCGTGATCAGCGGCGGCCCGAGGACACCGAGCCGCGCGGCGCCGAGGAACAGCCCGGCCAGCTGGTCCATCGCGTTCTTGGCCGCTTCGGTGGTCGGCCCCTCCTCCGGCGCGGTGTAGCCCGCCACCGGCATGCCCAGCACCAGGGCGAACTGCTGGGGCTCCGAGCGTGCCCACTGCCGGTAGGCCCCGGCAGCAGCCGCCCAGCGGCCACCCACGTCGTCGTCGCCGATGGCGCCGGCGGCCTCGGCGAGGGCCTCCCCCAAGGCGGAGTAGCCGTCGGCGATCAATGCCGTGAGCAGCGCGTCGCGGTCGTCGAAATAGCGGTAGAGCGCCGGCGCGGTCATGCCCATCGCCCGGGCGATGTCGGTGAAGGTCACATCGGTGGTGGCGTTCTCGCGCATCAGCGTCAACGCGGTGGACTTGATCTCGGCCACGGTCGCCAGCCGCGAGCGGTCGCGCCGGGAGAGCAGTGGCGCAACGGACACGGGACCTCCCAACCGACAGTGGCACGTTCATGGTGATGGCTCGCGGAGAATCTTCCGTGATTGAGCATCACACAGGTGAAGGGACTTGACAAGTGACGCGTCGTCGTGTTCGTTATGCAGCATCACGATCTGCCCATCCACGCCCCCGCATCTGCACCCACACACCGAGGACACCATGGCCAGCAGGACCCGCACCAGCCCGCCGACGAGGAGCTCCCGCACCGCCGGCACACCCCCGCAGGTCGGCCCCCTCGGCCGCCTGGCCGACCTCACCTACCGGCACCGCCTGGCCACCGTCCTGTCCTGGGTCGGGGCGCTGCTGGTCGCGGTCGCACTGTCGATGACTGTGGGTGGCACCTTCACCGCCGACTACCGCGCCCCCGGCTCGGACTCGAGCAAGGCCGCCGACCTGCTCGCAACCCAGTTCCCCGCGCAGTCCGGTGACAGTGTTGACGTCGTCGTCCACGCACCCGGCGACGTCACCGCTCCCGCCGTCCGCGACCGGGTCGCGCTGGTCCTGCGCCAGCTCTCGCACGTCCCGCACGTCGCCGCCGTGACCGACCCGTACGCCGCCGACCAGGCCGGCTCGATCGCCCAGGACAGGCGCACCCTGGTCGCCCGGGTCAGGCTGGACGTGGTCAACGCCCCCGACATGCCGGTCAAGGACAGCACCCGCATGCTCGACATCGCGAAGACGTCATCCACCAGCGACGTCAGCGTCTTCCTCGGTGGCGCGTCGATCGCCCAGGCAGAGCAGGGCAGCATCGGCTCGGAGGGCATCGGTCTCCTCGCCGCGACCCTGATCCTGCTCATCACCTTCGGCTCGGTCGTAGCGGCCGGGCTGCCGATCCTCGTCGCTGTCGCCGGTCTCGCGGTGGCCTCCACGCTGACCACGGTGGTCATCTCCGTGGTCGACGCCCCCGACTGGTCCACCTCGCTCGCGACGATGATGGGCATCGGCATCGGCATCGACTACACGCTCCTGATGGTCACCCGCTTCCGTGAATGGCGTGCCGTCGGGCTCGACCCGCGCGCCGCCACCGTCGCCACCCTGGACACCGCCGGGCGCGCCGTGATGGTCGCGGGCAGCACCGTCATCGTCAGCATGCTCGGACTCTTCGCGATGGGCCTGTCGTTCATGCGCGGGGCGGCCCTGGTCACTATCCTCGGCGTGCTCGTGGTCGTGCTCGCGAGCGTCACGCTGTTCCCGGCCCTGCTCGCCTACCTCGGTCGTTGGGTCGACCGCCTCCGGCTGCCGCTGACGAGTCGAAGCCCCATGTCGGTGGCCACCGGCGGCCACATCGAGCCCTCCCACCACTGGCTGGCTTGGAGCCGTTTCGTCGAGAAGAACCGCATCGTCGCCGCCGCGGCCGGGGTGCTGATCCTGCTGCTGCTCGCTGCGCCGTTCCTCAACGTCCGCTTCGGGTTCCCCGACGCCGGCAACGACCGGGCCAGCACGTCCACCCGGCAGGCGTACGACCGACAAGCGCAGGCGTTCGGCCCCGGCTCCAACGGACCGCTGCTCATGCTGGCCGAGCTGCCCGCCGGCTCGTCGGGCACCGCGGCCCTCGACCCGGTCGCCACGGCCCTGCGGTCGACCCCAGGGGTCGCCGCTGTGACGCCCGCGGCCCTCAGCGCCGACGGCAGCACCGCCGTGTTCACTGTCATCCCGACCACCGGCCCCCAGGATGCGCGCACCGAGTCGCTGGTCCGCACCCTGCGCGACCGGGTCGTCCCCCGCGCGGCGGCAGGCACCGGCCTCACGGTGCACGTGGGCGGTGTCACCGCGGCCTCGATCGACACGACTCACAACATCTCCAAGCGCATCCCGCTGCTCATCGGAGGCGTCGTGCTGCTGTCGATGCTTCTGCTGCTTGCGTCCTTCCGGAGCATCGCCGTCGCCCTGAAGGCCGCCGCGATGAACCTGCTGTCGGTGGCGGCGTCGTACGGCGTGGTCGCGCTGGTTCTGCAGGGCGGCTGGGCCGGGCGACTGGTCGGCATCGACACGCCCACACCGCTGCCGGCGTTCGTCCCGGTGCTGATGTTCGCGGTGCTCTTCGGTCTGTCGATGGACTACGAGGTGTTCCTCGTCAGCCGCATGCGTGAGGCCTGGCTGCGCACGCAGGACAACCACCGCGCGATCCTCGAGGGGCTCGCGGGCACCGGCCGGGTCATCACCGCCGCGGCAGCGATCATGGTGGCGGTGTTCGCGGCGTTCATACCCAGCCCCGACGTGGTGCTCAAGGTGATCGGCATCGGCATGGCCTCGGCGATCCTCATCGACGCCACCGTCGTGCGGATGCTCCTGGTGCCCGCAGTCATGCACCTGTTGGGTCGGGCCAACTGGTGGCTGCCGCAGGGGCTGGGCCGGCTGGTGCCGCAGCTGCACATCGAGGGCCGTCCGGAGGTCCACCTGCCGGCGCAGCGCAGCGCCGCTGCGCGCACCGACGACGCCGGGCTGTCAGCCGCCGTCCACAGCTGAGCCACTGGCGTCGACCGCGAGCGCGGGCGACCAGATTGTCGGGCGCGCCCGCGAGGATCCCGGGCCGGGGCCCCGCGGCGGGAGGGGCACGGCGCTGTAGGCCCAGGGTGGGTAGGGGGAACCCCGGGCGCCGGC
>JANLYQ010000029.1:0-13550 GCA_031365725.1 Sporichthyaceae bacterium
CCAGGAAGCCGGCCACCGCGAAGAGCGCGAGACCCAGTCCACCGGTCTTCACGCTGAACCGGATCTCCGACTTCGCTAGCGCGATCTCGTTGCGGATCAGGGACGAGACGTCCTTGCTCAGGTCACCGACCAGCTTGCCGATCGTGGGTTCCTCGTCGGGTGCCGGCACTCGCTCCGCCATGGACTTCCTTCCTTCGCCTCCACTTCACCCTAGGGGACACCCACGCGCCGCACCGCCGCGCACCCGCATCGAGCGGCTCCGGAGCCGGTCCGTACGCCGGTAGGCTCGGGCGTGGTGAGCCGGGAAGTCTGGTCGGCGACGACCGACCGCTGCCCGGAGGAGACCCTGTGGACGACGTACTGCCCTTCGGGCTCGCCGTCGCGGCCCTGAGCCTGGCGGGCCTGCTCGCGGTCTGGTCCAACCGGGTCAGCGAGCGGATCCGGATCCCGGCGCCGGCGATCTTCCTGGTCGCCGCGGCGATCGCCTCCGACCTGGCCCCGAAGCTCGGCGGGCTGCCGGTGGTGACCATCCAGCGGGTGGTGACCGTGATGCTGGTGCTGCTGCTCTTCGACGGTGGCCTGCACATCGGCCGCGCCCGGTTCCGTACGACGAGCGGCCCGGTGCTGCTGGTCGGCGTGGTCGGCACCGTGCTCACCGCGGCAGGTGTCGCCGGCTTCGCCCACTACGCCTTCGGCCTGGACTGGCGGGCCTGCCTGTTGCTCGGGGTGGCGCTCTCCCCGACCGACCCGGCGGTGGTGTTCTCGGTGCTCGGCCGGCGCGAGGTGTCCGGGCGGTCGGGCACCCTGCTGGAGGGTGAGTCGGGGGCCAACGACCCGGTCGGCATCGCCGCGATGGCTGCGCTGCTCGCGACCAGCGGGTCGGCCGGCTGGGGCGCAGTGGGCTCGGGAGTCGGCGAGTTCGCGCTGGAGATGGTCCTCGGTCTGGCGGTCGGTGCGGCCGGGGCACGGCTGATGTCGCTGCTGATGCGGCGGATGCCGTTGCCCAACGGCGCGCTCTATCCGCTGCAGACGCTGCTCGCCGTCGGAGTCGTCTACGGCGTCGCGACCTCGGTGCACGGCTCGGGCTTCCTCGCCGTCTTCGTGGCAGGCATCGGCATCGGCGACATACGGGCGCCGTACAAGGCCGACATCGAACGCTTCCACTCCTCCCTCGCGAGCCTCGCCGAGATCGTGGCGTTCACGATGCTCGGGCTCACGGTGTCGGTCAGCGGCCTTGTGCACGGTGACGCCTGGCTCGTCGGGCTCGCACTCGCCGTGCTGCTGGCGGTCGTGGTGCGCCCCGTCCTGGTCGGCCTGCTGCTGCTCGCTGTCGACCTGACCCGCGGCGAGCGGCTGTTCGTCATGTGGTCCGGGCTGAAGGGTGCGGTGCCGATCCTGCTGGGCACCTACATCCTCACCGACGGCGGCGCGCAGTCCGGTCGGCTCTACCAGGTGGTGGTCGTGGTGGTGGGGTTCTCCGTGGTGGTGCAAGGCGGTCTGGTGCCGACGGTCGCGCGACGACTAGGCGTGCCCATGCGCATCGTGGAGCCGGAACCGTGGTCGCTGGGCATGCGGTTCCGTGACGAACCCACCGGTCTGCGTCGATGCCAGGTCCTTGCGGGTACGCCGGCGGACGGCGCGACCCTTGCCGACCTGCCGCTCGGCGAGGACGCATGGATCAGCATGATCAGCCGCGACGGAGTGCTGGTCCCGGTGCGCGGCCGTACCCGGTTGCGCGCAGGAGACGAGGTGCTGCTGATGGTCGATCCGCAGGACGACAGCGAACCCGGGGCGCTGTTCGGCACCGACTCAGCCAGACCGGCGCCGGACGGACCGCCCGAGGACCAACCGGTGCCGACAGAATGAGCGCGAGCACGGAAGGCGTGGCGGCTGCGAGTGGAAGCGCGTCCAGCGGCTATGCCCCGGCGATCGACGTCGTCGCCGCTGTCGTGCTCGCAGGCGGCCACTCCTCGCGCATGGGCACCGACAAGGCGTCGCTTCCGTTGGGTGGCACGACGTTGCTGGGCCGCACGGTGCGGTTGCTGCTCGACGCGGGCCTCGACCCCGTGGTGGTCGTGCGCAGGGCAGACCAGTTGCTGCCACCGTTGCCCACCGAGGTCGTCACCGTGGTGGACGACCGACCTGACCAGGGGCCGCTGCAGGGCATCGCCACCGGGCTGTCCGCCGTTGCCGCCGGAGACCCCCGCCGCGCGGCGGCCTTCGTCTGCGCCACCGACCTGCCGGAGCTGCACGCGGTGTTCATCTGTCACCTCGTGGCCGCGCTGGCGGAGGACACCCAGGCGGTCGTGCCGGTGTCCGGTGGTCGTCCGCAACCGCTGGCGGCGGTCTACCGCGTCGCCCTCGGGCAGCGCGCGGAGGAGCTGCTGTCCCAGGGAGAGCGACGGGCCAGCGTGCTCGCGGCTGAGCCGGGCGTCCTGCTCGTCGACGCGGCTGCCCTGCTGACCCATCGTGGATTGGCCGAGAAGGGATTGGCCGAAACGGGATTGGCCGATGAGGTGCTGGCTGCTGCTGACCCCGGCCTCCGGTCGATGCACAACGTCAACGACCTGGCGACCTACCTTGACGTCCTGGACCCGGAGAGTCACGCGCGGGCGCCGGTCGTGCCGCCCTTTCCGGCCCCGACGATGCCGCGGGAGTCCCGGACGGCTGTGCTGCTCGGCTACCTCGACTTCTACCGTTCGGTCGTCCTGCACAAGGTGGCCGGCCTCGACGAGACCGCCCTTCGCACCAGCCTGCTGCCCTCAGGCTGGTCGCCGCTGGAGCTGGTCAAGCACCTCACCTTCGTCGAGATGCGCTGGTTGGAGTGGGGGTTCGAGGGTCGCCCGGTCGACGACCCGTGGGGCGACCGGCACGAGGATCGCTGGCACGTCCGGCCGGACGAGCCCGCGGCGCTCGTGCTCGCCTCGCTCGTGGACCGCGGCCGGCGCACGACGGCGATCGTCAGGCGTCACGAGCTCGACGAGGCCGGTGCCCCCGGTGAGCGTTGGGACGGCGCACCGCCGGCGACGCTGGAGCGGGTGCTGCTGCATCTGATGCAGGAGTACGCCCGGCACGCGGGTCACCTCGATGTCGTGCGCGAGCTGTTGGACGGCGCGACCGGCGAAGGCTGAACGGCCCACGACTAGTCTCGGGGAGAGCCACAGACGCCAGGCGCACGAGCGAACGGGCAAGGGGGCGACGTGCCGGAGGTCGGGACCACCGATCGGGTGCTGACCCTGCCCAACGCCCTGAGCACGCTGCGCCTGCTGGGGGTGCCGTTCTTCCTCTGGCTGGTCCTGTCCCACCGCGACGGCGCCGCGATCCTCGTGCTGATGGCGAGCGGCGTCACCGACTACCTCGATGGCAAGATCGCTCGCGCGTGGGGCCAGATGTCCCGCCTCGGCACCCTGCTCGACCCCGCCGCCGACCGGCTGTACATCCTGGCGACGTTGGTCGGTCTCACCGTGCGCGGTGTCGTGCCGGTCTGGCTGGCAGCAGCGCTGGTCGGCCGTGACGTGCTGCTCGCCTTCACCCTGCCCATCCTGCGCAGCCACGGCTACGGGCCGCTGCCCGTGCACTACCTCGGCAAGGCGGCGACTTTCAACCTGTTGTCCGGCTTTCCGCTGATCCTGCTGGGGGAGTGGGACAACCCGCTCGGCTACGTCGCGCACGCCTTCGGCTGGGCCTTCACGGTCTGGGGCACCGCGCTCTACTGGTGGGCCGGACTGGTGTACGTCGTCCAGCTGGTCGGTCTGCTGCGCGCCGACCGCGCAGCGGCAGGCGACGACGTGCGCCCCGAGGGAGGCGTTGTCGCGTGAAAGCCGTGGTGATGGCCGGTGGTGAGGGCACCCGGCTGCGCCCGATGACGGCCAGCATGCCCAAGCCGCTGCTGCCGATCGTCAACAAGCCGATCATGGAACATGTGCTGCGGCTGCTCGCGCGGCACGGCTTCTCCGAGACCGTGGTCACGGTGCAGTTCCTGGCCAGCTTGGTCCGCAACTACTTCGGTGACGGCGAAGACCTCGGCATGACACTGACCTACGCCACCGAAGAGACACCGTTGGGAACCGCGGGCAGTGTGAAGAACGCCGAGGAGCACCTGCGCGACGACACCTTCCTGGTGATCTCCGGGGACGCCCTCACCGACTTCGACCTGACCGATCTGGTGGCCTTCCACCGGGCCAAGGGTGCGCTGGTCACGGTCTGTCTGACCCGCGTCCCCGACCCGCTGGAGTTCGGCATCACGATCGTCGACGAGGACAATCGCGTGCAGCGGTTCCTGGAGAAACCCACCTGGGGGCAGGTGTTCTCCGACACCGTCAACACCGGCATCTACGTGATGGAGCCCGAGGTCTTCGACCACGTGGCGGCAGGTGAGTCGGTGGACTGGGCGGCCGACGTCTTCCCCGCGTTGATCGAGGCCGGGCTGCCGGTGTTCGGCTACGTCGCCGAGGGCTACTGGGAGGACGTCGGCACCCACGAGTCCTACATGCAGGCCCAGGCTGACGTCTTGTCCGGCCGGGTCGATGTCGAGCTGGACGCCTTCGAGGTCTCGACCGGAGTCTGGGTGGCTGAGGGAGCCGACGTGCATCCCGACGCGGTGCTGCGCGGCCCGCTCTACATCGGTGACTACGCCAAGGTCGAGGCCGGCGCCGAGCTGCGCGAGCTCACGGTGCTCGGCAGCAACGTCATCGTGAAGAGCGGAGCCTTCCTGCACCGAGCGATCGTGCACGACAACGTGTTCGTCGGCCCGCAGACGAACCTTCGGGCGTGCGTCATCGGCAAGAACACCGACATCATGCGCGGGGCGCGCATCGAGGAGGGTGCCGTCGTCGGCGACGAGTGCGTCGTCGAAGAGGAGGCGATCGTCGCAGCCGGGGTGCGGATCTACCCGTACAAGAACGTCGAGGCCGGCACGCTCGTCGACTCGGACATGATCTTCGAGTCGCGCAGTCAGCGACGGCTGTTCGGCCCGCGTGGCGTCAGTGGCATCGTCAACGTCGAGATCACCCCCGAGCTCGCGGTCCGCCTTGCCAGCGCGTGGGCCAGCACCTTGAAGAAGGGCTCGACGGTCACCACGTCGCGCGACGTCAGTCGGGCTGCGCGTGCCCTGAAGCGCGCCGTCATCTCCGCACTCACGTCCAGCGCCATCGACGTGGTCGACCTCGAGGTGGTGCCCGTCCCGGTCGCCCGGCTGCACACGGCCCAGGGTGCCTCCGGCGGTGTCGTCGTCCGGACCACACCGGGTCAGCCCGAGAGCGTCGACATCAGCTTCCTCGACCGCAACGGTGCCGACATGTCGCAGGCCGACCAGCGCAGGCTCGAGCGGACCTTCTCCCGCGGTGAGTTCAGGCGGGCGTTTCCGGGAGAGATCGGCGACCTGACCTTCCCGCCGCGGGTGATGGAGGCCTACACCCTCGACCTGTTGCGAAGCATCGACGTCAGCGGTCTGGCCGAGCACGGTCTGAAGGTGGTCGTCGACACCGGCGGCGGTACGGCCGCTCTTGTGCTGCCTGCCCTGCTGGGTCGGCTGCCGATCGAGGTGCTGACGGTCGGTGGCGGTCTGGACGAGGCCTCTCCCACCGAGACGGCGGCCCAGCGCGAGGAGGCCCTGCGTCGCCTGGGTCGTCTGGTCGCGTCCTCGAAGGCGGCTTTCGGGGTGCACTTCGACCCGGTCGGCGAGCGCATCGCGCTGGTCGACGAACGCGGACGTCCGCTGGACGACGAACGTGCCCTCCTGGTCGTCCTCGACCTGGTCGCTGCCGAGTCGGCCGGCGGCAAGGTGGCGCTGCCGATCACGACCCCGCGGGTGGCCGAGAAGGTCGCGGCCTTCCACGGCGTCGAGATCGTGTGGATCGCGACCACCTCGGCCGCCCTGACCGAAGCCGTGTCCGCGCCGGGCGTCGTCTTCGGCGCCGACGGCCGCGGCGGCTTCGTGGTGCCCAGCTTCTCCACGACGTACGACGGGGTGGCGGCGTTCGTGCAGATCGCGGGGCTGGTCGCCCGCACGCAGCTGCCGATGTCGGAGATCGACGCGCGCATCCCGCGCAGCCACCTCAGCCGCCGGGCGGTCCCGACGCCGTGGGCGGCGAAGGGGGTGGTGATGCGCGCCGTGGTCGAGGAGGCCGGCTCCAGGTCCCTCGACACGACCGACGGCGTCCGGGTCCTGGAGGCCGACGGCAGCTGGGTGCTCGTGCTGCCAGACCCGGCCGAGCCGGTCACCCACGTGTGGGCCGAGGCGGCCGACGACCTGTCGGCGGCGAGCCTGCTCGAGCACTGGGCCAGCATCATGAGCCGCGCCGAGGGCTGAGCAGGCCCGGGTACCGACGCGCAGGGGGCGCGCAACGGGTCGGCCGCTCTGTGATGATGACGTCGATGTCCGCCACCAGCTCTCCGACCGACGGAGCACCTGCTGCTCCTGCCGGGGCTCCCGACTGGCGCAGCCACGACTCGATGCAGCTGCTGCGCAGCCTCGTCGAGGACTCCTTGGACGAGGGGTATGCCCGGGCGAGCGCTCGACGCAAGGCTGCCGCCGCGTTGCGGGCCGAGAGCTCGGCCGCTGCCCGGGGGGCCGTGGTGACCGGCCGGCGGGGACCCGGCGTCACGATGGGGATGGTGCTGACAGCGTGTGGTCTGGTGGCTGTGGGCCTGTTGCTGAGCACCGCGTTCGGCCAGACCCGGCTCTCGGCCCGGTCGGCTGCGGGGGAGCGGGCCTCGCTGGTGTCCGAGGTGGCCAAGCGCGACGCCGCCAACCAGAGGCTGCAGACGCGGCTGGTCGGGCTGCGCTCGGAGGTCGCGGCGGCTCAACGCCGGGCCCTGCAGCTCACCGGAGCAGGCTCGGCCCTGTCGACCCGGCTGGTGGCTCTCGAGTCGGTGAGCGGCACGTCCCCGGTTGTCGGGCCGGGCATGAAGGTGCGGGTCGACGACGCCCCTGCCCAGCCGAGCTCGGGCGGAGCGGATGTCGATCCACGGACCGGACAGGCCCAGCAAGGTCGGGTGACCGATCGCGACCTGCAGACCATCGTCAACGAGGTGTGGGCAGCAGGTGCCGAAGCGGTCTCCGTCAATGGCGAGCGCCTGACCGCGTTGAGCGCGATCAGGTCCGCCGGCGACGCAGTGCTGGTCGACTTCCGCCCACTGAACCCGCCGTACGTGATCGAGGCGATCGGCGACCCGGCAACCATGCGAACATCGTTCGTGGGAGGGTTCGGTGGCAGCTATCTGCAGGTGCTCAAGGGGTATGGCATCGCCGAGTCCGTCACGGATGCGCGCCGCATCACGCTGTCAGCCTCCGCGGGGGTGGCGCTGCGCTATGCCCAGCCCACCGCGCGACGGGCCACGACCGATGAGGGGAGCAGCGGGCGATGATCGCCGCCATCGGACTGGTGCTGGGCGTCATCGCAGGGATCTTCCTCGAGCCGACCGTCCCCGGCTGGCTGCAGCCCTATCTCCCCATCGCGGTGGTCGCCGCTCTCGACGCGGTGTTCGGCGGACTGCGTGCCTTGCTCGACGGCATCTTCGACGACCGGGTCTTCGTCGTGTCGTTCGTCTCCAACGTGCTGGTGGCAGCGCTGATCGTCTACCTGGGTGACCAGCTCGGCGTCGGCTCGCAGCTCTCCACCGGTGTCGTCGTCGTGCTCGGCATCAGGATCTTCGCCAATGCGGCCGCGATCCGTCGGCAGCTGTTCCGGGCGTGAGGCAGAGGACATGAGTCACGCCGATGCAGCGGGTGTCCTGGAGGACCGGAGGCGCACGACCCGCTCGGGCTGGCAACGGCTGCGTTCGGCCTTGCGGCCGCACGCGTCACGCGGCCACGTCCTGCCGGCGTTGCTGTGCGCGGTGCTGGGGTTCGCCGTCGTGGTGCAGGTGCAGTCGACCCAGAGCGCCGGGCTCGACGGGTTGCGCCAGCAGGACCTCGTGCGCATCCTCGACGACGTCACCGCCCGCTCGGCCCGCCTGAGCACCGAGGCGCGGGACCTGCAGGACACTCGAGACAAGGTGGCCGGTGGCAGCGACGGCAGCCGGGCCGCCCTGGAAGCCGCGCAGGCGCGTGAACAGGTCCTCGGCATCCTGGCCGGCACCCTGCCGGCGACCGGCCCCGGTATCAACCTCACCATCACCGACCCCAGGAACGAGGTCGGCGCCGACGTGCTGCTCGACACCCTGCAGGAGCTGCGAGATGCCGGAGCCGAAGCGGTCGAGATCTCCTCGCCCGGTGGACCGGCGGTGCGCGTCATCGCCAGCACCGCCCTGGTAGATCCCAGCGGCGAGGGTGCGGGCCCGTCCGGCGGGTCCGGGTCGGGCGCCACTCCGTCGGCTGGAGCCGGGACACGAGTCGTGGTCGACGGCACCCCGCTGAGCTCGCCGTACCGCTTTACCGTTATCGGTGACCCGCGCACACTGGCGGCGGCGCTCGACATCCCCGGCGGTGTCCTCGACGTCCTGCACCAGCGGGGTGCGGAGGGCGTGGTGACCCAGCTGGAGACGGCCACAGTGGCCTCCTTGCGAGCCGCTCCGTCGCCTCGTTACGCTCGCCCGGCCACCCCGTGAGAAGCCGACACCGCGTCAGCACCGACCACAGCTGCGCCCCCCACCGCACCGAGAGCGAGCCCGCGTGATCCCCGAGGACCTGCGCTACACCGCCGAGCACGAGTGGGTCCGCGTCGAGGGCGACCTGGTCCGCGTCGGAGTCACCGACTTCGCGCAGGAGGCGCTGGGCGACATCGTCTTCGTCACCCTGCCCGACGAGGGAGCCGAGGTCGCTGCCGGCGGCACCTGCGGCGAGGTCGAGTCGACGAAGAGCGTCTCCGAGCTCTACGCGCCGGTCAGCGGCACCGTCGTCGAGCGCAATGCCGCCCTGGACGGCGCTCCGGAGCTGGTCAACACCGACCCCTACGGCGAGGGCTGGATGCTCACGATCCGGCCCGGGGGCGCCACCTCTGATGAGGCCGCCGCGGGCCTGCTCGACGCCGCCGCCTATCGGGAGACCACCGGCAGCTGACCCTCGGGGCGATCTTGCCCGGTTCGGTTGACCCGGCTCGCAGCGGGCCAATAGGTTTCCGCAGACCGGACGACCTCGACCTAGAGTGGAGGTTGACAGGTCGTCACTTCGATCGAGCGGCCACAGCGTGGCGGGGGAGGCACACCGGATGCCGTTCTGCACCCAGTGCGGGCACAGCAACACCGACGAGGCACGTTTCTGCAGCTCGTGTGGGGCGGCCCTGCGCGGTGCCGGCGGCGGGGCGTCCTCGCCGAGCGAGACCTCGACCATCACGATCGGGGCCGGGCTCGACCCCGGCGAGGCGTCGGACAAGTCGGAGGGCCTGTCCAGCACCGACCAGGCCGCCGTCGAGGCGTTGCCGACCGGCTCCGCCCTTCTCGTCGTACGACGGGGACCCAACGCCGGCAGCCGGTTCCTGCTCGACTCCGAGACCACGACCGCCGGCCGGCACCCCTCTAGCGACATCTTCCTGGACGACGTCACAGTCTCTCGTCGCCATGCCGAGTTCGTGCAGGTCGACGACGGCTTCGCGGTGCGCGACGTCGGCTCGCTCAACGGCACCTATGTCAATCGCGAGCGCATCGATCAGGTCACCCTCAGCGGTGGCGACGAGGTGCAGGTCGGGAAGTACCGTCTGGTCTACTACCCAAGCCAGCACGGCGCGGACCGAGCGTGAGGGGTTCCACCCCTCGTCTCGAAGCGGCCTGACGGCGTGAGCGCAGCGCTGCCCGCCGATGCTCGGATGAGCATCGGCGAGGTGCTCGCCCAGCTGCGGGAGGAGTTCCCCGACGTCACCATCTCCAAGATCCGCTTCCTGGAGACCGAGGGGCTGGTCGAGCCGGCGCGGACGGCCTCGGGCTATCGCAAGTTCAGCCAGGCCGACGTCGGCCGGTTGCACTACGTGCTCAAGACCCAGCGCGACCACTACTTGCCGCTCAAGGTCATCAAGGACCATCTCGATGCCCTGGACCGCGGCCTGGCACCGCCGGCGGTACCCGGCGATCGCCCCCGGGTGCCGGACTCCGCCGGCCACCCGGACTGGCTTCCTGGGCCACGGGCACTCGGTGACACGGGGGAGCTGCGGCTGAGCCGGGACGAGCTCGCCGGGGCCGCGGGGATCGACGCCGCGCTGCTCGCCGCCATCGAGGGACACGGCCTGCTGGCACCCGTGCGTGGCGCCGGTGCCGCGGGTCATGAGCTGTTCGACGCCGACGCGCTCGTCGTCGCCACCGCGGTCGCCGAGATGGCCGCCTTCGGTCTCGAGCCGCGTCACCTGCGGTCGTTCCGTACCGCCGCGGACCGCGAGGTCGACCTCGTCTCCCAGGTCGTGGCCCCGCTGCTGCGCAGTCGCGACCCGCAAGCCCGCTCGCGCGCCGAGGAGCTGGCCCGGGAGATGGGTGCGGTCGCCCTGCGGCTGCACACGGCGCTGGTGCGCAGCCGGCTGCGTGACCTCTCCGGTCACTGATGCCTCAGCCGTCTGCCGCACCCGTCGCACCCACGAGCACCGCTCGCCCCGGTCACTGGACCTGCCGTCCAGCGGCGCGGGTAGGGTGGCGGACGTGAACGAGCTCGACGTGGTCGGTGTCCGGGTGGAGATGCCCTCCAACCAGCCGATCGTGCTGCTCAAGGAGTCCGACGGCGAGCGCTACCTACCGATCTGGATCGGGGCCGGCGAGGCCACCGCGATCGCCTTCGCCCAGCAGGGCGTCGTGCCGCCCCGGCCGTTGACCCACGACCTGATCAAGGACCTGCTGGCAGCGGTCGGGCAAGAGCTGGTCGAGGTGCGCATCAGTTCGTTGCGCGACGGGGTGTTCTACGCCGACATGGTTTTCGCCAGCGGTCTCGAGGTCAGCGCCCGCCCGTCGGACGCCATCGCTGTGGCCTTGCGCACCAGCACCCCGATCTTCGGAGCCGACGAGGTGCTCGCCGAGGCCGGCATCAGCATCCCGGACGAGCAGGAGGACGAGGTCGAGAAGTTCCGCGAGTTCCTCGACCAGATCTCGCCCGAGGACTTCGAGGGACCCACACCGCAGTAGGTCGCCGGACGATCTATACCTCGACAAGAGGTTGAGACTTTTCCGGGACGCGGGCGCGTCGTCGTTGACCGTCCGCGCCCCCCGCCGTACCGTCAGGCAGAGAAACGCCCCCGCTGTAGTTCCAGCCGTGTGATGCCGATCCCTTGTCGACGACGAGGGACGGGCGCGGTCCTTCCCCGCGGGGCGTGATACGGAGGTCGACGTGAGCGACAGCAGCTCAACCGGTGACGTGGCGGGACGCGAGCGGGTGGCCAAGGCCGAGGCCCGCGCCCGCGCCGGCCAGCAGGGTCTGCTGTTCACCGACGACCTCCCGTCGCTGCCTGAGGGAGTGGGCTACCGCGGGCCCACCGCGTGCGCAGCGGCCGGCATCACCTATCGGCAGCTCGACTACTGGGCGCGCACCGGGCTGGTCGAGCCCAGCGTGCGCAACGCCGCGGGGTCGGGCAGTCAGCGGCTCTACGGCTTCCAGGACATCCTTGTGCTCAAGGTCGTCAAGCGGTTGCTCGACACCGGCGTCTCGCTGCAGAACATCCGCACCGCAGTCAGCCACCTGCGTGAGCGCGGGGTCGACGACCTCGCCCAGATCACCCTGATGAGCGACGGTGCCAGCGTCTACGAATGCACCTCCGCGGACGAGGTCGTCGACCTCGTGCAGGGCGGGCAGGGCGTCTTCGGCATCGCCGTGGGCCGAGTGTGGCGCGAGGTCGAAGGGTCCCTCGCGGCGCTGCCCAGTGAGCGTGGCGACGGCGGCGCGGCAGCGGACGACGACAGCCCGTCCTCGACGGTCGCCGGCGCGGGTCACTCCGGGGCTGACGAGCTCTCGGCGCGCCGGCGGGCCCGCCAGACCGGCTGAGCCGGCAAGAGGTTAGACTCGGCCTGCTCACGAACCCATGTGGGAGAGTCCACGCCGAATGTTGGCGGGGCGCCGAAGGGGCAACCTCCCCGGAACCTCTCAGGCACCAGGACCACATGGTCGAGGCAGCTCTGGAGCAACCGCGACAGAGGGGGAACCGGTTGACGGCGAGCCGTCCTCCGGCCGCGTCCGCGCCCCCTGGAGCACCGCGTGAACGAGAGCCCCTCCGAGATCGGCACCGACCAGCCCGGCACCGACCAGCCCGGCACCGTGCAGCCCGGCACCGTCCAGCCCGGCACCGTCCAGCCCGGCGACGGCCAGCCCCGCCTCGAGACCACGGTGCCCTTCACCAGACGCCACATCGGGCCGGCTGAGAACGAGCAGGCCAAGATGCTGGCCGTCCTGGGCTACGCCTCGCTCGAGGACCTGATCGACGCGGCGGTGCCGCAGTCGGTGCACAGCCAGACCCCGCTGGACCTGCCGCGCGGTCGCTCGGAGCACGAGGTGCTCGAGGAGCTCCGCGCACTGGCCGGCCGCAACGAGGTGCTGACCCCGATGATCGGGCTGGGCTACCACGGCACCGTGACCCCCCCGGTGATCCTGCGCAACGTGGTCGAGAGCCCGGCCTGGTACACCGCCTACACGCCTTACCAGCCAGAGATCTCGCAAGGCCGGCTCGAGGCGCTACTGAACTTCCAGACCGTGATCACCGACCTCACCGGCATGCCGGTCGCCGGAGCCAGTCTGCTCGATGAGGCGACCGCGGCAGCCGAGGCGATGACCCTGGCGCGGCGCACGTCGAAGGCATCGGCTGGCGCCGTGTTCGTCGTCGACGCCGACGTGCTGCCGCAGACCCTGGCCGTGCTGCATACCCGCGCCGAGCCGCTGGGTCTGGGCGTTGTCGTTCGCGACGTGCACGCGGACGGGCTGCCCGAGGTCGAGTCCTTCGGGGTGCTCGTGCAGTACCCCGGCACCAGCGGTGTGATCCGGGACCTGGCTCCGGTGATCACCGCCGCCAAGGAGCGCGGCGTGGTCGTCACCGTGGCCGCTGACTTGCTTGCACTGACCTTGCTGCGCGCACCCGGCCGGCTCGGCGCCGACATCGTGGTCGGCAGCTCGCAGCGATTCGGGGTGCCGATGGGCTTCGGGGGCCCGCACGCCGGCTATCTCGCGGTGCGGCACGGGCTGGAGCGGCAGATGCCGGGTCGCCTTGTCGGTGTCTCCAAGGATGCGGCCGGGCGGCCGGCATACCGCCTTGCCCTGCAGACCCGCGAGCAGCACATCCGTCGGGAGAAGGCCACCAGCAACATCTGCACGGCGCAGGTGCTGCTCGCCGTCGTGGCCGGCATGTACGCCGTGCACCACGGACCCGAGGGACTGCGCACGATCGCCGAGCGCACGCATGCCTGCGCTGCTGCGCTGGCTGATTCGCTCCAGGCCGTCGACGGTGTCGAGGTCGTGCACGACGCGTTCTTCGACACCGTGCTGCTCCGCGTGGCCGGACAGGCAGCCGGGATCGTCACAGCTGCTCGCACGCGCGGCATCAACCTCCGTCCGGTCGACCCGGACCACGTCGCGGTCAGCACCGACGAGACCACGACCCGATGCCACCTCGAAGCCGTGCTTGCTGCGGTGGCCGAGGTGGTCAGCGACGGGGGAG
>JANLYQ010000047.1:0-2200 GCA_031365725.1 Sporichthyaceae bacterium
ACGCCTCTACCAGGAGGAGCGTCAAATTTTCTTGGAAAGCAGAATGCCAGATGGTGCCGTCCCAGTAGGACGCCTCGGTGGACGTCTGGATCGTGATGTCCATGCCCACGCCGTAGGCGCACTGGCTGAAGTCGCCACCGACGCCACGAAGGAGGGAGTCGACGCCACCGACGCCGCTCTTGCCGACCGTCGCCTTCGACGTCGCGGCGGTGCCACCAGTCAGGAGCGACTGGTCGACCGAGAACGGCGCCGACTCGGCGTTGACGTTGGTCGCCACCGCCGGGAAGGTGATCGTGTACGGGCCACCAGCGGCGCCCGCGACGGTCACGGCCGCGTAGATCCCACCGAACGCCTGCACCGCGGTCTGCACGGTCGCAGCCGCCGCGTTGAAGGCGATGGTGGCGCTGTTGCCGCCCGAGGACAGGACGAACGTGCCACCAGTCGGGGTGCCGACGATGGTGACGACCTGCACCTGGTCGCCTGCACGCCAGTAGCGCCCGGAGACGCCCTTGGAGAAGGCGACCGGGTAGCCGGCCAGCATGGAGTCGATCGACCCCTGGCCGTTGCCCTGGGTGGCGGTCGAGTGCTGGTCGGAGAAGATCGGGCGACCTGCGGTGTCGGTCTGCAGGAGAGCGTCGACCTTCATGCGGGGGTCGGCGACGAGCCCGGTGAAGTCGAAGTTCTTGTCCACAACCTTGCCGACGCCCTGGATGATGTCGCCGTACAGACCACCGTTGGCTTGCGAGACGGTACCCAGAGCCTGGGTGCTGGTCGCCTTGGCCAGGTAGTCGGGGAACGGGCCAGCAGCGCCGGTCCGGGAGTCCTTGCCGTTGATCGCGGCCTGGTCGAACGCACGAGCGATCGCCGTCGGCAGGTCCTGCTCCAGCTGGGCGTAGAGCCCGGCCGGGTTGGTCATGACGACCTCGTTGGAGACCGGCACGAGCAGCGCGACCTTCTTGCCGGTCATAATCTTGACGCCGACGCCGACCTGCGAGGCCGGCTTGATGCCGCCCTCTGTGACCCACCCTGCCTGCGGGATGTCCATGGGGACGGGGATCGCGGTGTTGGCGTTGACGGACAGCGGGACTCGGCGGGCCAGCGACATGACCGCGGACTGCTCCGAGGCCTTGGCGAAGATCGGCTGGGTGATGGTGGGCGGCAGCAGAGTGGTCTGCACCGCATTGAGCTGGACGGCCATGATGGCTCCGATTCAGTGCGAGGGATCAGCGGCCGAGTTGGCCAGTGATGAAGGTGGCGAAGTCGTCCGCCGGCGTGCCCCCCGAAGCGCCCGCAGTCCCCCGAGGTCCCTGCGCGACGTCGCCGCGGGGCTTCCCAGGTTGTGTGAGCGCCAGCAGGAGGTCAGCGTCCTTCGCCAGGTCGGCTTCCGTGTCCCCACGGAGGCGGTCGACCAGTTCGGCGGGTACGCCCTTGCTGATGGCGACGCGGGACCGCATGGCATCCAGCTGGGACTCAGCCAGTGCCTTCTCCGCAGCCTCAGCGCGCTCGAGAGTGCGCTGCTGCTCCGTCTTGTCGCGGTCCTCGATCTCCTTGAGCCTGGCCGCCAGCGCGTCGCGCTCTCTGGTTGCCGCTCGTGCGTTCTTCCGCTCCTCGGCCAGCGCCTTCTTGCCGGCGTCGCCTAGGGGCTCGTCCGGCGTCTCAGGCTCAGCCTCCACGACCGGTTCAGGGGTCACGGGAAGGGCGGGGTCGATCACTGTCTCAGCCATCGCGGCTTTACTCCTTCATGCACCTGCTTTGCCCTCGCGGCTCAGCAGTGGTCTGTGTCGAGCCGAGCTACATGCCCGGCATCGGGGTCGGGATGCTGTTGCCCGGCGCATGCTGGATCTGCGCCGACGCGAGCAGCCCCACCGCGGCGTAGGCGGCGGCCTGAGAGATTCCGTCCTGCGCCATGAGCTCCTTGGCCAGGCGGACCTTGCCGCGGACGTCGGCAGTCGCCGCCAGACCGACCATGCGGTCCTCTTCAGCGTCCATCCGCTCGATCTGCTCCTGGGAGTAACCGAGATCCTCGCGGGCCTGGCGCCGGGTGATGATCGGGGCGTCACCCTGCGTCAGCTTCACCGCAGCGTCGGCCTTCTGCGCCGGCGTCGGGGTCGACGGGTCGCGCCAGATCGTCTCGAGGTCGGCCATAGCAGGGTCAGCGTGGCCGTCGCGGACCTCCATGACCATCCGCATGACCTGCTCG
>JANLYQ010000054.1:0-16286 GCA_031365725.1 Sporichthyaceae bacterium
GGGGGGGGGGCCCCCGGGGCCGGCCCGGGGGGGCCCCCGGGCCCGGCCGCTGCTGCGCGTCCTGCCCCACCGCCTCCCCCGGGCCAGTGGTGCAGGTCCCCTTGCACGCGCTCGTTTCCCCCCTACCCCGTGGCCCCGTACCTCCCACGCCCCCGTGCTTGTCGTGCCCCTTGCGATTCCCCCGTGCGATTCCCCCGTGCTGGTCCCCCGTGTCTTCGCTCCCCTCCGTCGCCGGGTCCGCCTGTCGAATCCCTGTCCTGCGGTCCCGGTGACATGCTCAGCCTGGGCGTCTAGGGCAGGGCCCCACATGGGGCGCACCCCCTCAGATCTCCTCTGAGCTACCTCAGACCCGGGCGGGTTCCAGCCGGGCGACACTGCCCTCTCGGACGTTGACGCGGCCCCCGCAGCCCGACACCGTGTGCCTGTGCCCCGGCGACAGGTGATGGTCGGACGCGATGCCGAGCTGGCGCGTGTCCGGGGGCTCCTCGCTGCTGCCGCGGACGAGACGCCCGGGCTTGCGCTGGTGTCGGGCGAGGGCGGCGCCGGCAAGACCCGGCTGCTCGACGAGGCCCTCGACCACCTGCCCGAGCAGACCCTGCTGTGCCGCGGAGCCGGTGTCGGCTTTCTCGGCGGCCGCATCCCCTACGCGCCGCTGATCGCCGCGCTGCGCTCGCTGCTGTCCCGGCTCGACGAGGCGGAGGCCGCGACCGTCGTGGGTGGCGCGACCAGCGACCGGGCCCTGCTGCGGCCCGACCTCGGGCAGCAGCAGCGCCAGGAGTCCTCCGACCAGGCCCGGCTGATCGCCGCGGTGTCCTCGGTGCTCGACCGGGCTGCGACCTTGCACCCGGTCGTTCTGGTCCTGGACGACTTGCACTGGGCAGACGTGGCGACCCTCGAGGTGATGGCCTACGTGTGCGCCGCGCTGGACCGGCAGCGGCTCGCGGTGCTCGTCGCCTACCGGCCCGACGAGGTTGACCCGGTCCTGGGTGAGTGGCTGACCGACGTACGGCACGTGCGGTCGCTCGTCGAGGTCCCGCTCGGGCCGATGTCGCTGGCCGAGACCCGCACCCAGCTCACCGACATCCTCGGCGGCGACCCGCGGGCACTGCTCGGCGAGTCGATGACCGCGCGGATCCATGCCCGTGCCGGCGGCAACCCCTATGCCGCCGAGGCGTTGATGCGCGCCGCGCTCGCCGGCGACGAGGACACCCTGCCGGCCAGCCTGCGCGAGGTGCTGGTGCGACGCACCCGCAACTGCCCGCCGGCGACCGCCGAGCTGCTGCGGCTGGTAGCTGCGGTCGGCGACCGGGTGCTGCCGTCGTTGCTCGCACCCCTGGTGGGCGACGGGCCGGGACCGGGCTTCGATGCCGCTGTCGACGAGGCGGTGCGCACCCAGCTGCTCGTCGTCGACGCCGAGGGCGGGCTGACCGTGCGCCATGCCCTGCTCGCCGAGGCGTTGTACGCCGACCTGCTGCCGGGGGAGCGCCGGGCCACCCACGCCCTGCTGGCCGAGGCGTTCGCCCACCAGACCGACGTACGCCCTGGTGTCGTCGCCGAGCACGCGGACCGTGCGGGTGAGTCGGCGCGCGCCCTGGTCTGGTCACTGCGGGCAGCGCAGGCGGCCGAGGAGGTCTACGCCTACGACGAGGCGCACCGGCAGTACGTCCGGGTCCGCAGCCTCTGGCCCTCGGTGCCCGACGCGCAGGCGCTGGTCGGGGCCGACCCGGTCGACGTGTTCTCCCGCGCGGCGGCGGTGGCGGCGATCTGCGACCACGATGGCGAGGCCATCGAGATCATCGAGCGGGTCCGGTTGTGGCTGCAGGCCGACGAAGGCGTCGACCCGGTGCGCGTCGGGCTGCTCGAGGCGCAGTACGCGCGGTTCCTGCTCGACGGCGGGCGCACCGATGCGGCCCTGGTGGCGGCCCGGCGCGCGGTCTCGCTGGTGCCTGCCGCGCCGCCGAGCGCCGCCCGCGGACTGGTGGTGTCCTGCCTGGTGCACGTGCTCGACTGGGCCGGCGGCGGGCATGGGTGGGAGGAGCTCGCCGACGAGGCCGTCGACGTCGCCCGCGCCACCGGCGACGGGGCGGCGTTGGCCCGCGCCCTCGTCATCCGTACGACGGTCCTGGCGGCGGCGCCCTCGGTGCTGGGCGACGCCCGCGAGGCGGTCGACCTCGCTCTGGCGCACGGCGACTCCGAGCTGGTCGGACAGTCCTACAGCAACCTCGTCGACTGCCTGCAGTGCGCCGGGATCGGTCGGCAGGGCATCGAGGTGGCGGCCGCCGGGGTCGAGGCGGTCAGTGTGCGCGGCCTCGGTATCCGCTACGGATCCTGGCTGCGCACCCAGGGCGCCGAGCTTGCCCTGACCCACGGCTGGTGGAGCGAGGCCGGTGCGCTGCTCGGTGCCGCCCTGGCCAGCACCGGCATGACGGTGGGGGCCAACCGCGACTACGCCCTTGCCGTGCGCGCGTTGCTGTCGGCCCACCGCGGCGACTGGGAGGCGTCCGAGGCCGACCTCGCGGCGATGCACCAGCTGCCCGTCGTGCTCGACATCCTGCGGGTCCGAGCCCGCTGCGAGGCGTTGCTGTGGTCCGATCGGCCCGACGACGCGCTGCGGCTGGTGTCGACCTTCGCCGAGGCCTCGACCCCACGACTGCTGCGCAACGCGGCGCCGGTCGCCTGGCTCGGCGCGTGGGCGCTGGCCGATGTCGCCGACAGCAGGCGGCGTACCGGCTCAGGAGCGCCGTCCGGCACCGGTTGGGACGCAACCGTGGCCGCGGTCGACGAGCTGGTGGCGGCCGCCTGCAGCCCCACCGCGCTGCCCGGTGCGGCGCCGGTAGAGATGGCGAGCCTGGCGGCCGCCGAGCGCTCACGGCACTCCGGGCCTGGAGGCGCGCAGCCGTGGGAGGGAGCGGTCGCTGCACTGCAGGGCGCCGATCGCGCGCACGAGCTGGCCTACGCGCGGTGGCGGCTGGCTGGTTCTCTGGTCGCCGAACGCCGGCTCGCTGCGGCAGCCGAGGCGCTGCGCGCAGCCGGTGCCGAAGCCCGTTCGCTGGGTGCAGCCCCGCTGCTCGCAGCGATCGAGGCGCTGGGACGTCGGACCCGCATCGACCTGCGCGCCCCGGCCCGCATCGAGCTGACCACGACGACCGAGTCGGGCGGCATCGCGGTCGCGTTGACCGAGCGGGAGCGCGAGATCCTCGGCCACCTCGCTGCCGGCCGCACCAACGGCGAGATCGCGAAGTCGCTGGTGATCAGCACGAAGACCGCGAGCGTGCACGTGTCGAACATCCTGCGCAAGCTCGCCGTGCCGACGCGCTACGACGCCGCGGAGATCGCCCAGCGCTATCTCGTGGAGTGAGAGCCGATCGTCAGCGGCACCGGGGTCGCGGTCTCGGTGAAGAAGTCGTTGCCCTTGTCGTCGACCACGACGAAGGCCGGGAAGTCGCGCACCTCGATCTTCCAGACCGCCTCCATGCCCAGCTCGGCGTACTCGAGCACCTCGACGGAGGTGATGCAGTCCTGGGCGAGCCGCGCCGCGGGTCCGCCGATCGAGCCGAGGTAGAAGCCACCGTGGCTCTGGCAGGCCGTGGTCACCTGCTTCGACCGGTTTCCCTTGGCCAGCATGACCAACGAGCCCCCCGCGGCCTGGAACTGATCGACGTAGGAGTCCATCCGCCCGGCGGTCGTCGGGCCGAAGGACCCGGACACGTAGCCCGCGGGGGTCTTCGCGGGACCGGCGTAGTAGACCGCGAGGTCACGCAGGTAGTCCGGCATCGCCTCGCCCGCGTCGAGCCGCTCCTTGATCTTGGCGTGCGCGATGTCGCGGGCGACGACCAGCGGGCCGGTGAGGGACAGCCGAGTCTTTACCGGCAACGTCGACAGCGTCGCGCGGATCTCGGCCATCGGCCGGGTGAGGTCGATGGCGACGACCTCGCTGTCGTCAAGGTGCTCGTCGGTGGTGTCGGGCAGGAAGCGCGCCGGGTCGGTCTCGAGCTGCTCGAGGAAGACGCCCTCGGCGGTGATCTTCGCCTTCGCCTGCCGGTCGGCGGAGCAGGACACCGCGATCGCTACCGGGCACGACGCGCCATGCCGGGGGAGACGCACGACGCGGACGTCGTGACAGAAGTACTTGCCGCCGAACTGCGCGCCGATGCCGAAGCCGCGGGTCAGCTCGAGCACCTGCTCCTCCAGCTCGAGATCCCGAAACCCGTGCGCAGCGGGGGATCCTGACGTCGGCAGGGTGTCGAGGTACTTGGCGGAGGCGTACTTCGCTGTCTTGAGCGCGAACTCCGCGCTGGTCCCGCCGACCACGATCGCGAGGTGGTAGGGCGGGCAGGCGGCAGTGCCCAGCGACCGCAGCTTCTCGTCGAGGAAGTGCAGCATGCCGTCGGGGTTCAGCACGGCTTTGGTCTCCTGGTAGAGGAACGACTTGTTCGCGCTGCCACCGCCCTTTGCCATGAACAGCAGGTTGTACTCCGGGCGCTCATGCGTCGGTGTCGAATAGATCTCCACCTGGGCCGGCAGGTTGGAGCCCGTGTTCTTCTCCTCCCACATCGTCAGGGGTGCGAGCTGGGAGTAGCGCAGGTTCAGTCGGGTGTACGCCGACAGCACGCCGGCACTGATCGCCTCCGCGTCGTCGGCACCGGTCAGGACTCGCTCGTCCTTCTTGCCCATGACGATCGCGGTGCCGGTGTCCTGGCACATCGGCAGCACCCCGGCCGCCGCGATGTTGGCGTTCTTCAAGAGATCCAGCGCCACGAACCGGTCGTTGCCGCTGCTCTCGGGGTCGTCGATGATCGACCGGAGCTGCGCCAGGTGCGCCGGCCGTAGGTAGTGCGCGATGTCGTGCATCGCCTCGTCGGTGAGCCGGGTCAGCACCGCCGGGTCGACCCGCAGGAACTGTTCCCCGCACGCCTCGAACGCTTCGACGCCCTCGGTCGTGACAAGGCGGTAGGTCGTGTCGTCCGGACCCAGCGGCAGCAGGTCCGAGTAGCCGGGGACGTGGCTCACGAGCTCGTGCCCCGGCCCTCGAAGTCGACAGCGGAGTAGGCCCGCAGCTTGTCGAGTCGGTGCTCGCTGTCGACGATGCGGATCGTGCCGCTGCGGGAGCGGGTCACGATCGACTGGGTGCGCACCGTGCCGCCCCCGCCGTAGCGCACGCCCGTGAGCAGCTCGCCGTCGGTGATGCCGGTCGCGACGAAGAACACGTCCTCACCCTTGACCAGCTCGTCGGTGCTGAGCACCCGGTCCAAGTCGTGACCGGCGTCGAGCGCCTTCTGCTTCTCGTCGTCGTCGATCGGCCACAGCCGGCCCTGGATCACCCCACCCAGGGTCTTGATGGCGCAGGCTGCGATGATCCCCTCTGGTGTGCCGCCGATGCCGACGAGCAGGTCGATGCCGGTCCCATCGCGCGCGGCCATGATGGCCCCGGCGACGTCGCCGTCGGTGATGAACTTGATGCGCGCACCGGTGGCTCGCACCTCCTCCACCAGGTCGGCATGGCGTGGCCGGTCGAGGATGACGACGGTGACATCCGAGGGGGACTCCCGCTTCGCCTTCGCCACCCGGCGTACGTTCTCGGCCACCGGCATCCGGATGTCGACGACGTCCGCCGCCTCCGGTCCGGTGGCGAGCTTCTCCATGTAGAACACCGCCGACGGGTCGTACATCGAGCCGCGCGGAGACACCGCCATCACGGAGAGGGCGTTGCCCATACCCAGCGCAGCCAGTCGGGTGCCGTCGATCGGGTCGACCGCGACGTCGCACTCGGGGCCCCTGCCGTCACCGACCTGCTCGCCGTTGAAGAGCATCGGCGCTTCGTCTTTCTCGCCCTCGCCGATCACCACGACGCCGGTCATCGTGACGGTGCCGATGAGCTGGCGCATCGCGTTGACCGCGGCCCCGTCGGCGCCGTTCTTGTCCCCCCGACCGACCCAGCGCCCGGCCGCCATCGCCGCCGCCTCGGTCACCCGCACCAGCTCCAGCGCCAGGTTGCGGTCCGGCGCCTCGACGGGTGGGCTCAGCTCGGCGGGCAGCCCGGTCGGCGCGGCAGGGCTCTCGGGGGTCGGGGTCACGGCGGCGTCCTCCAGAGTCGGCGTGCCGCGAGCGTAGTAGCCGCGCCTCTCGCCGCCGTTGCCCAGGCGTCTGCTCCTCGGTGCCGTTCGGGAGGAACAACCCGACCTGACCGCCCTACGACGCCCCCTTTCGGCGGTTGCTCCTCCCCTCCGGCACCGACCCGTGCCTGTGGTGCTGGTCACGCCCGAGTCACGGCGTCACCCAGTGCCCGGGCTTCGACGACATCTGGCACGAGCAGATCGACGGCATCACCGGCCACTGACTCGCTGGTTGTCCACAGGCGACGTTTCCGCGGAACGCTTTTCGGCGGAATCGACCGATGTCTAGGTTTCGGGCGGGGCGGCAAATCTCGAGCTGAGTCGGCCTAGTAGTGCCGCAGATGCGGCGATAGAGTCTTTATCGTGACGACTTTGCGGATCTCTGAGGCGGCCGAGCTGCTCGGCGTCAGCGAGGACACCGTCCGGCGCTGGGCCGAGGTTGGGCGCTTGGAGACGGTGCGCTTGCCGTCGGGGCGCCAAGGCGTCGACGGCGTTGCCCTGGCCCGGTGCGCGCAGGAGCTTGCTGACCCGGTCGACGCCGGCCGGGTCATCGCCCAGTCGGCCCGCAACCGCTTCCGCGGCGTGGTCACCAAGGTCACCCGCGACACCGTCATGGCCCAGGTCGAGCTGCAGTGCGGGCCGCACCGGGTCGTCTCACTGATGAGCCGTGAGGCCGCCGACGAGCTCGGCCTCGACGTCGGCGTCGTCGCGGTCGCAGCGGTCAAGTCCACCAATGTCGTCGTTGAGATCCCGGAGTCCCGATGAGCAGCCGAAACACCCCAGCCCTTCGCCGTACGGCGGTAGGAGTGGCGGTGCTCGGAGCCGCGCTGGCACTGACCGGATGCGGCGGCAGCTCGTCGAGCCCGACCACCGCGAGCAGCGCGACGACCAAGGCGTCGATGGGCTCCATCACCGTGCTCGCCGCGTCCTCGCTGTCCGGTGCCTTCACCACCCTGGGTAAGGCGTTCGAGGCCCAGCACCCGGGCAGCACAGTGACGTTCAGCTTTGCCGCCAGCTCCGAGCTCGCCACCCAGGTCAGTCAGGGTGCGCCCGCGGACGTGTTCGCCTCCGCCAGCCCGGCGACCATGACCCAGGTCAAGGCTGAGGTCGTCGGCTCGCCGGTGACCTTCGTGCGCAACACCCTGCAGATCGCAGTGCCCGCAGGCAATCCGGCGAAGGTCACCGGTCTGGCTGACTTCGCCCGGCCCCAGCTGAAGATCGCCCTCTGTGCGGCTGAGGTCCCATGTGGTGCGGCGGCCGCCAACGCCTTCGCCGCGGCGAAGATCACCCCCAAGCCGGACACGCTCGAGCCGGACGCGAAGGCCACCCTTGCCAAGGTGGTGCTGGGCGAGGTCGACGCGGCACTCGTCTACCGCACCGATGTGCTGTCCGCGGGCAGCAAGGTCATCGGCATCGACTTTCCCGAGGCCGCCCAGGCGATCAACGACTACCCGATCGCCGTCCTCACGAATGCCAAGAACCCCAGTGGGGCCGCGGCCTTCGTCGCCCTCGTCACCTCCGCCGCTGGAGCCAAGGTGCTCTCGGCCGCCGGCTTCACGCTGCCGTGACCGCCCGCAGGCGCACGACGGGTGTGCCCGGCGTCCTCGTCCCGTTCGCCGTCCTCGCCGTGCTCTTCCTCGCCCTGCCCGTCGTGGGGCTTCTGGCGCGCACGCCGTGGTCCACACTCGCCGAGGTGCTTTCACGGGACGAGTCGCGGCAGGCGCTGCGGCTCTCGCTGGTCTGCGCCACCCTCGCCACCGGACTGAGCGTGCTGCTCGGGGTGCCGCTGGCGTGGCTGTTGGCTCGTGGCGACTTCCCCGGTCGGGGTCTGCTGCGCGCGGTCGTCACGGTGCCGCTGGTGCTGCCTCCCGTGGTCGGTGGCGTGGCGCTGTTCGCTGCCCTGGGTCGCACCGGCCTGGTCGGTCGCCCGATCGACCGGTGGTTCGGCGTCTCGCTGCCCTTCACCACTGCGGCCGTCGTGGTCGCCGAAGCCTTTGTGGCTATGCCTTTTCTCGTGCTCGCTGTCGAGGGTGCACTGCGAGCCGCCGACCGCAGGTACGACGATGCGGCCGCCACGCTGGGTGCCTCTCGGTGGTACACGTTCCGACGCGTGACGCTGCCGCTTGTGTCACCCGGACTCATCGCCGGGGCCGTGCTGTGTTGGGCTAGGGCCCTTGGTGAGTTCGGCGCGACCATCACCTTCGCCGGCAGCTTTCCGGGCACCACCCAGACGATGCCGCTGCGGGTCTATCTCGCGCTGCAACAGGATCCCGCCGCGGCCGTAGCGCTCTCACTGGTGCTTCTCGTCGTCTCCCTGGTGGTGCTGGCCGCGCTGCGCGACCGGTGGCTGACGGTCACGCCATGACGCGGCTGGCCCACCCGACCCACCTACCTCGGTGAGCGCCGGCCAGGGACTCGCCGCCCGGCTGCGCGTCGTACGCCCCGACTTCGTCCTCGACATCGACCTCGACGTCGCCCCGGGGGAGGTGGTGGCTCTGCTCGGGCCGAACGGGGCGGGCAAGTCCACGACGTTGCGGGCGCTGGCGGGTCTGCTGCCGCTCGACGAGGGATCGGTCCGCATCGGCGACACCGTGGTCGAGGACACCGCGCAGGGCCTACGGACCCCTCCAGACCGGCGTCGGGTGGGCGTCGTCTTCCAGGACTACCTGCTGTTCCCGCACCTCGACGTCCGCGAGAACGTCGCCTTCGGCCTGCGTGCCGCGGGTACCAGACGCGACGAGGCCCGGCGGCGGGCCGACGCCTGGCTGGCCCGCGTCGGGGTCAGTGAGCACGCCACCGCCCGCCCCGGTCGGCTGTCGGGGGGCCAGGCGCAGCGGGTGGCGCTGGCGCGGGCGCTCGTCACGACTCCCGACCTGCTGCTGCTCGACGAGCCCCTCGCTGCCCTCGACGCCGGCACCCGGGTGGAGGTGCGCGCCGACCTGCGTCGCCATCTCGCCGGCTATGCAGGGGCCACGGTCGTCGTCACCCACGACGCGCTCGATGCGATGGTGCTCGCTCACCGGCTCGTGGTGCTCGACCGTGGCAACGTCGTACAGCAGGGGACGCCGCGGGAGGTCGCGACCAGGCCACGTAGCGACTACGTCGCCAGCCTCGTCGGTCTCAATCTGTTGCGCGGCCAAGCGGTGGAGGACCGCGTGACCCTCTCCGGGGGAGCGACTCTCACCTCGGTGGGCCGCGCCACCGGTGAGGTGTTCGTCGCCTTCGCCCCGGCCGCAGTCACCTTGCACCGCGTGCGGCCCGAGAGCAGTGCGCGCAACTGCTGGCCCGGTGTCGTCGACGCGATCGAGTCGCACGGCGACACGGTGCGGGTCGCCGTCGACGGGCAGGTGCCGCTGCTCTGCGACGTCACCCGTCTGGCCGTCGCCGACCTGGCCCTCACTCCGGGTGTCGCGGTGTGGGCCAGCGTCAAGGCCACCGAGACGACCGTCTACCCGGCCTGAGTGGGCCGACCGGGCGAGGGAGAAGATGAGCGGGTGACCGACCAGCAGCCGCCCGCCTCCCCTGGCGCCGCTCCGCGCAAGCGCCGCGGCCTCGAGTCCATGGGCGACATGGTGCGCTCCATGCTCGTCGTGGTGGCGATCGTGCTCGTCATCTTCGTCGTGCAGATCCGCAACGACCCGCCCTCGGCCGTACGCCGGGTGCCGGTTGCTGCGTCGTTGCAGCAGGCCCGCGTCCAGGCGCCGTACGACGTGGCGGGCCCGGTCGGACTGCCACGGACCTGGCGGGCGACCAGTGTGCGGTTCGCCAAGGCCGGCCCGGTCGTGACATGGCACATCGGCTATGTGACGCCGCGGGAGGACTACGCGGCACTCGAGCAGAGCAACGGGCCCGAACACAAGGTGGTCATCCAGACCGTCGCCGGCTCGCACGAGGTCGGCCGCATCGACATCGGCGGAGCGACCTGGCACAAGATGGCCGGCGGGTCTCCCGAGCCGCGCGCACTCGTGCTCTACGGCTCGGCCGCGACCACGATCGTTGCCGGTCGCGCGTCGTGGGCCGAGCTGCGCACGCTGGCAACGGCCCTGCGGCCGGTGCTGACGCTCGACTAGCGCTGCGCAGCGGGCGTCGACCCCTCAGGTCCTGTGCTGCCCGCCGCGTCGAGCCGGGCCCGGGCGCCGTCCAGCCACTGCTGGCAGACGTCGGCGAGCACTTCGCCGCGCTCCCACAGCCCGAGCGACTCCTCCAGCGTGGCGGCTCCCGTCTCGAGCCGGCGCACCACGTCGAGCAGCTCATCGCGAGCCTGCTCGTAGGTCATCGAAGCCACAGCGGGTTCGTCGGTGGAGGTCTGCTCGGGCACGGCCATCACTTTACGGGGCAACGACGACAGTCAGCTCGCCCTCGCCCAGACGCGCCCGCAACGTCGCACCGCCGGCCACCTGCGCCGATCGTCGTACCACCTGACCGTGCTCGTCCTGCAGAACGGCGTAACCGCGCTCGAGGGTGGCTGCGGGGGACAGCGCCGCTGTGCGTGCGCGGACGTGGCGGAGGTTGTCCTGCGCCCGGTCGAGCCCCGCGCGCAGCATCCGACGGCTGCGTTGCCGCAGCCCGTCGAGCTCGTGCTCGCGCGGCGTCAGCAGGTTGTGCGGGTCGGCCAGCACCGGCCGGCTGCGCAGTGCGCGCAACGCGGCGTCGTCACGGTCGAGCCGTGCCGTCACCGCCGACCGGGTACGCCGCCGGAGCTGGGCAACTCGGTCCTGCTCCTCACCGACGTCGGGGACCACGCGCTTGGCGGCATCGGTCGGGGTCGAGGCGCGCAGGTCGGCGACGAGGTCGAGCAACGGGGTGTCGGCTTCGTGCCCGATGGCGCTCACGACCGGGGTGCGGCAGGCCGCGACGGCGCGCACCATCGCCTCGTTGGAGAACGGCAGCAGGTCCTCGAGCGACCCGCCGCCGCGGGTGATGACAATGACCTCCACCTGGGGGTCGGCGTCGAGCCGAGCGATGGCCGCGTTGACCTCGGTGACGGCCTGCGGCCCTTGCACGGCAACGTTCTCGACCCGGAAGTGCACGGCAGGCCAGCGGCGGCGGCCGTTCTCCACCACGTCCTTCTCCGCTGCCGACGCGCGGCCGCAGACCACGCCGACGACCGCCGGCAGGAAGGGCAACGCCTTCTTGCGGTCGGCGGCGAACAAGCCCTCGGCGGCGAGCACGCCGCGTAGGTGCTCGAGCCGGGCGAGCAGCTCCCCGACGCCGACCTGACGCACCTGGTCGGCGACCAGCGACAGGGTGCCCCGCACGGCGTAGAACTGCGGCCGGGCGTGCACGACGACAGTGGCGCCCTCGGTGATGGCGCCCGTCTGGGCAGTGCCACCGACGCCGCCACCGAGCCCGAGCAGGTCGACCGAGCAGGTGACGGTGAGCGACATCTCGGCGCTCGGGTCGCGTAGCGTGAGGAACGCCGTGCGCTGGCCCGGCCGCCTGGTGAGCTGCGCCACCTGACCCTCGACCCAGACGTAGCCCAGCTTGCCGACCCACTGGGTCAGCAGCTGGCTCACCCGTCGTACGGGCACGGGGTTGTCTGCGGAAGTCTCCAGCGGCACGCGGGGGAGGCTATCGAGTGCGCGACCTACGATGGAGGACATGACGGTCCCCAAGCGCGTGCTGCTGGCTTCCCCCCGGGGATATTGCGCCGGGGTGGACCGGGCGGTGATCACCGTGGAGAAGGCGCTCGACACCTACGGCGCGCCGGTCTACGTCCGTAAGGAGATCGTCCACAACAAGCACGTGGTCGAGACGCTGCAGGACAGGGGCGCGATCTTCGTGGAGGAGAACGACGAGGTGCCGGAGGGCGCGACCGTCATCTTCTCCGCGCACGGTGTGGCACCGGTCGTGCACGAGCAGGCGGCGGCCCGGCAGCTGCGCACCATCGATGCCACCTGCCCGCTGGTGACCAAGGTGCACCACGAGGCCCGCCGGTTCGCCCAGGACGACTACGACATCCTGCTGATCGGGCATGAGGGGCACGAAGAGGTGGTCGGCACCACGGGGGAGGCGCCCGAGCACATCCATCTCATCGACGGCCCCGAGGACGTCGCCAACGTGGTGGTCCGGGACCCCGAGCGGGTGGCGTGGCTGTCGCAGACGACGCTGTCGGTCGACGAGACCCTGGAGACGGTGCGGTTGCTGCGCGAGCGCTTCCCCGCGCTGCTCGACCCGCCCAGCGACGACATCTGCTACGCGACCCAGAACCGTCAGGTGGCGGTGAAGGAGATCTCCGTCGGCGCCGACCTCGTGATCGTCGTGGGGTCCACGAACTCCTCCAACTCGGTGCGTCTGGTGGAGGTCGCACTGGAGATGGGCGCCAAGGACGGCCGCCTGGTGGACAAGGCGGCCGAGCTCGATGAGGCCTGGCTCGACGGGGTGTCGGTCGTCGGGCTCACCAGCGGGGCGTCGGTGCCAGAGATCCTCGTTCGGGGCGTGCTCGAGTGGCTGGCCGAGCGCGGCTACACCGACGTCCAGGAGGTGCGATCAGCCGAGGAGAGTCTGCTGTTCGCGCTGCCCCCGGAGCTGCGTCGGGACATGAAGGCCGCGGCGGCAGCATCCGCGGGAGCTTGAGCTCAGCGGCTGTCGGTCAGCGGCTGTCGGTCAGCGGGTCAAGGTCAGCGGGTCAAGGTCAGCGGCGCGCGGCCGCGAGGCGCAGGACGACCCGTCCCAGACCAACGAGTAGGGCGATGCCGGTGCCGGCGACGAGCAGCGGCGCGGACAGCGCAAGAGTGGTGCCGACGTCGAGGACAAGTGCTCGCGACCCGCGGTCCAGGCCACCCAACCGCGCGAGTGAGGCGGCGGCGATGACGAAGGTCAGCGGCGGCAGCGCCAGGGTGGTGAGCAGCGAGCGGAAGCGCACGACGCCCGGCGTGGCGGCCGAGGAGATGAGGAAGGTCGCTGCAGTGCCGTAGCCCAGCGACGGCTCGCCGCGCAGGTCGATGGCGACGCCCACGGCAACGAACAGCAACGACAGCAGCACGACAGCAGGCCCCGTCAGCCCGTGAGCGCGGGCTCGGCTCAGCAGTCCCTGCAGGCCGGTGAGCGGAGTGGAGCCGGTGCTGCGCGTGGCAGCCGGTCGGCGGACCGTCGTCACAGCTGGGAGGACGGCGGGTGCCTGGGTCGGCTCGGCGGTCGTGGTCACCGCAGCCACGGTAGGTGCCCGCTTACTGGGACAGCGGAGGGACACGCCGTGACGCAAGGGCGCAGAAGGACCGGGCACGGACTCGCCAACGCGGACGTGGCGACCGTCGGGTAAGCGAATTGTGGCGTCGGTCACGCAGTCCAGTGCGGCCACGCGTGCCGCCCAGAAATCTCCCAGATGGGCTGGGGAGGGTGCTGTCGCCGGGCGAACAGCCCGTCCCGACCCGCTCGGCCTCGGAGGTCATCATGCGCAAGGCACCCTCGTCCACCATCGATCAGCTCGACCGTCTCGACGCGCAGGACGGCATCGAGACAGCGCCGGCCAACAGCTCGAGCAACCAATGGCGCAGCGACCGAGACGTCAGGCACGGCCCGCGGCGCGCAGTGGCCGCCACCGGCCTGGCCGGGATCGCCCTGATCCATGTGCTCGACCTGCCCGGCAAGATCAGCGAGACGCCGTACCTCGGCTACGCCTACATCGCGCTCGTTGTGGCTGCCCTACTGCTCGCAGAGGTGCTGCTGCGCCGTGACGACGCAAAGGTCTGGGCGGCCACGGCCGGCCTTGCCGCGGCCGTCATCGCCGGGTACGTCATCAACCGCACCGTGGGCATGCCCAACGCCACCGGCGACATCGGCAACTGGCTGGAGCCGATCGGGCTCGCGTCGTTGGCGGTGGAGGGCTTCGTGCTGCTCCTCGCCGTGGGCCGGCTGACCCGCCGCTGACCGACGTACGAGAAGGAGTCATGCGCCCGGCCGGTGGACGACCCGAAGGTCCCCGCGCGGGTCGTCCACGGCGGACACCAGCTCGGGCGCCCCGAGCGGGCGTGGCGCGGCATCCACCGCGGACGGCGCGATGAGGTCGGCATCGGTTACCTGCAGGTCGGCCATCCGCCGGGCCTGCACCAGGACTGTGCGCTCCAGCGACGCGACGGTCTTGTTGTAGTCCTCTACCGCGCGCCCCAGCGTCTTGCCGAGCTTGTCGACGTGGCCACCGAGGGTCCCGAGCCGGCGATAGAGCTCACGCCCGACCTCGAACACCTCGCGAGCGTTGGCGGTCAACGCGTCCTGCTGCCACGAGTAGGCGACCGTGCGCAGCATGGCGATCAGCGTCGTCGGTGTCGCGATCAGCACCCGCGCGGTGATTGCGTCCTCGAGCAGCTGCGGGTCGCGCTCCAGCGCCGGGGAGAGGAACGAGTCGCCGGGCACGAAGAGCACCACGAACTCCGGTGTCGGCTCGAACGTCCGCCAGTACTCCTTGGCGGACAGCCCCCGTACGTGCTCACGTAGGTGCCGCACGTGCGCCTGCATGCGCGCCTCGATCACATCGGGGTCGCGTGACTCGGCAGCGTCCAGGTAGGCGGCCAGGGACACCTTGGCGTCGACCACCACCTGCTTGCCCCCGGCCAGCCGGACCACGAGGTCCGGGCGTTGCAGCCCGTTGTCAGTGGTCACACATGGCTGTTCGGTGAAGTCGCAGTGCGCCACCATGCCCGCCAGCTCGACCACCCGGCGCAGCTGCATCTCGCCCCACCGGCCGCGGGCCTGCGGCGCGCGAAGGGCATGAACCAGTGAGGAGGTCTGGTCGCGCAGCGCCTCACCGGTGGAGCGCATGAAGCCCACCTGCTCGGTCAGCGCAGCGTAGGAGGAGACCCGGGCATGCTCGAGATCTCGCAGGTGGGTCTCGACCTTGCCCAGCGCCTCACGCAGCGGCGCGACCGTCACCGCGATCTCCTCCCGGCGACCCGCCGACGCGTCGGCCACCGACAGTCGCTCACGCAGCAGCGTCGCCTCTGCCTCGGCAGCCGCCGACCGGGAGCGGCTCACCAGCCACCCCAGCACAGCACCCACCACCAGACCCGTCACCAGCAGCAGCATCTCCATGTCGAGAAGCCTGCCGGGGACCCCGGACACAACTCCCGTCGCGACATGCGCGCTGACCGCCGTACCCTTGGAGCCCGTGACCCTCACCATCGGCATCGTCGGCCTGCCCAACGTCGGGAAGTCCACGCTCTTCAACGCCCTCACCAAGAACAACGTGCTGGCCGCGAACTACCCGTTCGCCACGATCGAGCCCAATGTCGGCGTGGTCGGCGTCCCGGACCCGCGCCTCGCCCAGCTGGCGGAGGTCTTCGGCTCAGTCAGACAGTTGCCGGCGACGGTCTCGTTCGTCGACATCGCCGGCATCGTCCGTGGCGCCTCCGAGGGTGAGGGCTTGGGCAACAAGTTCCTGGCCAACATCCGCGAGAGCGACGCCATCTGCCAGGTGATCAGGGCCTTCCGCGACCCCGACGTCGTCCACGTCGACGGCGAGGTCTCGCCCAAGTCCGACATCGAGACCATCAACACCGAGCTGATCCTCGCCGACCTGCAGACCATAGAGAAGGCGTTGCCCCGCCTCGAGAAGGAGGTCCGGCTCGCCAAGGACAAGAGCGCGTCGACCACCGTGACCGCAGTGCAGAAGGCACAGGAGCTGCTCGTCACGGGCGTCACACTGTACGCCGGTGCAGCCGTAGCGGGCATCGACCTCGACGACCTCCGGGACCTGCACCTGTTGACGGCCAAGCCGTTCCTCTACGTCTTCAACGTGGACGAGGACGAGCTCGGGGACCCGGCGTTCAAGGCCGACATGGCTGCTTTGGTCGCCCCCGCGGAGGCAATCTTCCTGGACGCCAAGATCGAGTCCGAGCTCTCCGAGCTGCCGGCCGACGAGGCCCTCGAGCTGCTGCAGTCCCTGGGTGCTGAGGAGTCCGGGCTCGACCAGCTCGCGCACGTCGGCTTCCGCACCCTCGGGTTGCAGACCTACCTCACCGCTGGCCCCAAGGAGTCACGGGCCTGGACGATCCCGGCCGGGGCCACCGCCCCGCAGGCGGCCGGTGTCATCCACACCGACTTCCAGAAGGGCTTCATCAAGGCCGAGGTCGTGTCCTTCGCCGAGCTCATCGACGCCGGCTCGATGGCCGAGGCCAAGTCCCGAGGAAAGGTGCGCATCGAGGGCAAGGACTACCTGATGGCCGACGGTGACGTCGT
>JANLYQ010000070.1:0-11755 GCA_031365725.1 Sporichthyaceae bacterium
GCCCACCGCCATCTGCAGGGCGAAGGTGCCGAGCACGGTGAAGACCGCGCCCCCCGTCAGGGAGCCGGCGCCCAGCAGCGCTGCCATCAAGGCGATGCCGACCGGGTCGTTGGCACCGGACTCTCCTTCGAGCACGGTGCCGCTACGGCCACCGATCTCCCGTCTGCCCAGCACGGCGAACACCACCGCCGGGTCGGTCGGAGCGAGAGCAACACCGAGCAGCAGCGCCGGCCGCCAGTCGAAGCCGAACACGACGTGCGCCAGCGACGCGACTCCTGCTGTGGTGAGCACCGTGCCCACCACGCCGATCCACAGCACCGGTCCCGCGCTCTCGCGGAACCTCGCCATGCCGATGTGCATGCCGCCTTCGAACAGCAGCAGGATCAACATCACCGTCACCACGCGCTGCACGGTGACGATCGGGATCTGCTCCAGCGAGGGCACCAGGTCCGAAACAACTGCTGCCGCGATCAGAAAGATCGCCGGAGCCGGCACCCGGATCCGTTCGCTGATCCGGTTGGACCAGACAGCCAGCAGTCCCGCGGCGCTCACCACCATGAGGGCCACCGCAAATCGCGAGACGTCGTTCACCGTGCCCGAGCCTATCGAGGGTCAGTTCCCCAGAAGGACCGCCGTGCACCTGACTGCGCAGCGGGGAGGGGTCGGCAGGTCGGCTTCGGCCGCGTGGCTAGCGATGCTGCACCCAGACGTTCGGCTCGACGTAGGTGCCGAGGTCCGCGGCGCGGTCAATGGAAAGAGCGCTCAGGCCGTCGGGGATGACGTAGTCGCCATCGGCCGGGAAGGCCATCCCGGTCCAGCCCTCCCACTCGCCGACGGTGCCCGTCATCGTCTGGGACGCAGGAGCGGTGGCCAGCACCCGGCAGCCGATGCGGGTGTGCAACCGGACCCACGGGTCAAAGGGCGATCCGTCGGGTCGGTTCCACGCGACGTACTCGTCGATAGACGCCAGTGGGTAGCGGTGCTTGAGGGTAGGTCGGATCGGCGCGATCACTCGCGGCCAACCCCGGGTTCCGGCGACGTTGCCGAGGGCCGTGATGAGCGCCGCTGCCGCGCCCGTGCCGCGTCGATCGGGATGCACGACGCCACCGCAGATCACCAGCGTGTCCGGCTCGCCGCCCAGTTCGGCGAGCTCGACCGCCGCGCGGATGGTCGCCGTGTAGCCAGACGAAAGGTCGGCGACCTCCCCGCTCCAGCGGATTGGGACAGCCCAGCCGGTCGTGACGAGCTGCTCGCCATCAAGCAACATGAGATCGAGCTCGGTGAAGAGCTCGCGGGCGCGGTCGATCCAACGCTTCGCCTCTCGGTCAGCCGTTATCCACGCCGGGAACGCCTCGGCGAACAACGCCTCCATCAGCTCGTCCGGTCGGTCCCGTACCCCAGTTCGTTCCACCGAGAGCATCGGCAACTCCCTCCGGTTCGCTTCCTTTGCCGCCGAAGTGCAGAAGGGGCCGGCTCGGTCTCCCGAGCACGGCCCCTGACCTGCAACTTCTGCGGTCGGGACGACAGGATTTGAACCTGCGACCCCTTGACCCCCAGTCAAGTGCGCTACCAAGCTGCGCTACGTCCCGCTGCCCCGTACGTCGCCGTACGAAGCGGGACCAAGCCTAGCGCAGGGGTCGGCCACCCCAGGTGGCGAGAGCGACGCGTCTGCGCGAGGGCAGGCAACGGCCGGCACCAGCCGGCCGTGCACTGACCCGCGAGCAGAGGGCGCAAGCTGCGAGCCGGGTCAGCCCGGACCGCGCGGCGGAGGTCGGTTGTGGCCTGGCTTGTGCGGCTCGGGGCCGATGACGCGGCCATCGCGATGCCGTGCCAGGTAGCGACCCTCCGGCTGGCGTCGCAAGCTCCAGCCGCCCTCGTGCAGCATCGTGTGGTGCCCGGTGCAGGGCAGCACACCGTTGTCCACCGTCGTTGCGCCCCCGTGGCTCCACCACTGCAGGTGATGCCCGTCTGCCCAGGCGACCGGGCGGTCGCAGTACGGCCACGCACACCGGTCGCCGTCGCGGGCCACCATGGCGGCCCGTTGCGCGGCGGGGAAGAAGCGGCGTTCCCGGCCGATCAGCGACGCGCTGCCATCGGGCGAGATCGCCACCACGGTCACGTCGGCATCGCACGCCGCCCGTCGAGCAGTGGAGCCAGCGATGCGGCCCACCCACGACAGCGTCGCTCCTGGCGATCCAGCAGCGTCGCCTCGGGGGGCCGAGGGCGCCTCGTCGTGCGAGTCCACGTCCTCGTCGGGGCGTACGTCGTCAAGGTCGACGTCCGGGTCTACGGCATCGTCCGAGTGGAGGCCACCCACGTCGTCGGCGGAGCGGAGACCGTCCGGGCCGTCGTCTGACGGTTTGCCGGCGCCTGGATTCTCATCAGCGTCGACGTCAGAAGCAGGGTCCGGGTCGAGGGTGTCGGAGTCGATGGTCACGATGAGGTGGGCGTGCCCGCCGCCGGACATCGGCGCGTCCGGCGAGGCGAGGAAGCGGCGGCACACGTCGGCCAGGGCGTCCAACCGCCGCTGCGCGCTCGAACGCGTATCGCCCGCCACCGGGGGGCCGGCTGCGTCAAGAGCCTCGAGGATCACCGCACCGTTGAGCTCGTCCGCAACGAACCGGCCGGCCACCATTCCGTCGAGGGTGCTGGATGCGGCCAGGCCCCGTCGGTCGAACCGGCGCAGGGCATCCTCGTCGGCCTTGTCGGGGTCGATCGCGTGCTCGAGTGCCCGCATCACCGACGCGACGGCACGGACATCGGCCACCTTGGCGACCTCGACGATGTCGGACTCGATGTGCTGCACCGTGCCGGCTGGGACGCGGTCGACGATCGAGGCGATCTCGCGCGCCTGCTCCGGGGCGATCTCACCGCGGGCCAGAGCCGCCGCTGTCAGCGGGAGCTCACCGGAGTGCAGCGCTCGCGCCGTGCGGACCGCTGCGGCCGCCGTGCGCGGCTGCAGTCTCGTGTGGGCTCGGAGCCAGGCCGCCGGGGTCAACGCGCCGTCCACGACGAACGAGCCGCGGGTGTCGACCTCGCGGACGGCACTGAGTAGCACCGACTCGACCTGCGCCTGCGCGGCCCGAAGATCGCCGACCAGCCGCGACAGATCGTCGTGGCACAGCTCCCGGAACCCTCCCGCTGCTGCTCGCTCGACCGCAGTCGCCAAGGCACCCCGGGCGGCGTTGACCGCTACCGGGACCTGGTCACCACCCTCGCTCGAACACATGTTCGATTCTACCGCATGTCAGGACCGCAGAACACGTTGTCCACAAACAAGTTTCGGCGCTCTCGCAACCCGTCGGGACCAGCTGATCCAGGCCGTCGAGAACTGCTGGGGCACACCGGCCCACGGCCGAGGCTGTCCGCTCGGCAACTCAGGGCCTGGTCAGCGCGGCACCGTCAGTCGTGCCCGGGCACCCGGGTGTGCTCCTGCACGAGCCTGGCGAACCGTCGCGCCTGCACCTGCCCCCGCTCCCCCTCGGAGTGCTGGACACCCATCGCGGCCAACGCTCTGCCCTCAGCGAGGTCGAGCATCATCCACGGGTCGTCCCGCAGCAGCCGTACGCCGACCACCTCGGCCCACGCGAGCCGGCGCGTGGTCACGACGTTGACCACGACGACCCCACTGTCATCAGCAACGACGCGGACGTCAGCGAGTCGGTGCAGGAGCCACACCGCACCAACGCCGAAGGCGACCACGCCCGCGCGCGACCCGATGCCCCACTCCGGCGAGGGCAGGATCGCGGCCAGCCAGAGCATGGTGATCAGCACAGCGGCCGCGCAGACGTAGACCACGACCCGGGCCCGTCTCGGCCGCAGGACCACGCGACCGGAGCTAGTGCCCGGCCCAGAGCCAGGACGACCGTCAGTCACAGGCGACAGGCGTGGATGTCGGTGACCAGGATGCCGCGGGCACCCAGGTCCCACAGCTCGTCCATGATCGTGTTGGTCTCGGCGCGCGGCACCATCGCCCGCACCGCGACCCACCCTTGGTCGTGCAGCGGCGACACGGTCGGCGACTCGATGCCCGGGGTCAACCGCACAGCCTCCTCCACCAGCCCGGCGCGGATGTCGTAGTCCATCAACACGTAGCGGCGGGCGATGATGACGCCCTGCATCCGACGGACCATCTGCGCCACAGCCGGTGAGTCCGGCGCACCCTGGCGACGTACGAGGACGGCCTCGGACTGCAGGATCGGTTCTCCGACCACCTCGAGCCCGGCCTGTCGCAACGTGGTGCCGGTCGACACGACGTCGGCGATGACGTCGGCGACTCCCAGGCGCACCGCCGTCTCGACCGCGCCGTCGAGCCGCACGATCTCGGTGTCGATGCCGCGGTCGGTGAAGTACGTCGAGAGAAGACCGGGGTAGGACGTCGCCACTCGCTTGCCGGCGAAGTCACTCGCCGACGTGGCCCACCCCGGCTTGGCCGCGAATCGGAACGTCGAGGGAGCGAAACCCAACTGCAGGATCTCCTCCGCCGGTGCGCCGCTGTCGAGCATCAGGTCGCGACCGGTGATGCCGACGTGCAGCTCCCCGGACCCGACGTACGTCGCAATGTCGCGCGGGCGCAGGAAGAAGAACTCGGTGTCGTTGGCCGGATCCTGCAGGACCAGCTCGCGGGGGTCGGTCCGCTGGAGATAACCCGACTCGCGCAGCATCTCGGCCGCCGGCTCGGCCAGCGATCCCTTGTTCGGCACAGCGACGCGGAGCACAGGAGCCTCTCAGCACAGTCGAAGGGGGCAAGGTGTCAGGGTGCAAGGGTGCAAGGGTGCAAGGGTCAGGGTGCAGGGTCCAGGAGGCAAGGGTCAGGCGTTCATGGCGTCAGGCCGCAGCCCGAGGGGGCGCTCACAGATGAGCGTAGACGTCCGCCAGGGTGAGCCCGCGGGCGAGCATGAGCACCTGCAGGTGGTAGAGCAGCTGCGAGATCTCCTCGGCGGTCCGTTGCGCGGTCTCGTGCTCGGCGGCCATCCACACCTCGGCAGCCTCCTCCACGATCTTCTTGCCGATGGTGTGCACACCGGCGTCCAGGGCCGCGACCGTGCCGGAACCAGCCGGCCTGGAGGCAGCCTTGTCGGTGAGCTCGGCGAACAGCGCGTCGAAGGTCTTCACGCGGCAGATCGTCGCAGAAGGTCAGGGCAGCTGCGGCAGGCCCGCGCCGTCCAGCGGCCAGCCAGGGTTGTGGGCGAGTTCCCACGCGTGGCCGTCGGGGTCGGCGACGATGCCGCTGTAGCCGCCCCACGACGCCGCTTTAGGCGCGGCCAGGACAGCCGCTCCAGCGGCCACGAAGTCACCCACCGCCGCGTCGACCTCCTCCGGCGACGCAAGGTTGATGGCGAGGTGGATGCGGCGGTCATGGCCGGTCGGGACCGCGTCACCGGCGTCCCGGGACATCTCGACCAGCGGGTAGAGCGCGAGCAACGGCCCCGCGGTGCGCAGCACCGTGAACCCGTCCATCTCCAGACCCGCCTCCCAACCGAGGGCGCGGTAGAACGCGGTCGAGCGGGCGACATCGGTCACGCCGAGAGTCACCAACGAGAGTCGTGCGGGCACTGCCATCGGTCAGCTCATCTCTGTCGGGGCACCGAGGTCGCGAGAATCGGTCGGAGCGCGAGAGTCGCCGAGACCGCGCACGGTGACCGCAGTCGCGACGGCGGCGAGTGCCGACTCGCGGCCCTTGTCCTCGCGAGACCCGGGCAGACCTGCGCGGTCCCACGCCTGCGCGTCGTCGTCGCACGTGAGCAGACCGAAGCCCACCGGCACGCCCGTGTCCACGGCTACCCGGGCCAATCCGTCGGTCGCGGCATGGCAGACGTAGTCGAAGTGCGGAGTCCCCCCGCGTACGACGACACCGAGGGCAACCACGGCGTCGAAACCAGAGCGAGCCAACCGAGCGGCGACGACCGGCAACTCGAACGACCCCGGCACCCGGACCAGCAGCGGCTCCATCACCCCGCACTCGGCCAGTGCCGCCAAAGCGCCCGCGACGAGTCCGTCCATCACCGTCTCGTGCCAGCTCGACGCGACGATGGCCACCCGCAGGCCCGTCCCGTCGACGACCACCTCCGGTGCTCCGGCGCCACTCATCGCGGACTGGTGACGTCGATCTCGATGTCCAGCGACGGATCCAGCCCCGGCAGGTCGTGACCCATCCGGTCCCGCTTGGTGCGCAGGTAGTCGATGTTGTCAGCGGTAGCGTGCACCGGCAGCGGCACCTGCTCCACCACGGTCATGCCATGCTCCTCGATGCCGATCCGCTTGGCCGGGTTGTTGGTCAGCAGTCGCACCGACGTGACACCGAGGTCGTCGAGCACCTGCGCGCCGGCACCGAAATCCCGCGCATCGGCCGGCAGCCCCAGGTCGAGATTGGCGTCGACGGTGTCGCGACCTGCGTCCTGCAGCTTGTAGGCCTCGAGCTTGTGCAGCAGGCCGATGCCACGGCCCTCGTGACCCCGCAGATAGACGACGACCCCACGGCCCTCGTCAGCAACTGCCCGGAGTGCGGCGTCCAGCTGCGGTCCACAGTCGCAGCGCAGCGACCCCAGCACGTCGCCGGTCAGACACTCGGAGTGCAGCCGGACGAGCACGTCCGTGCCTGTGCCGAGGTCTCCGCGGACCAGCGCGACGTGCTCGGCGCCGTCGACCGTGCTGCGGTAGCCGACCGCGGTGAACTCGCCGTACCTCGTGGGCAGTCGGGTCTCCGCGACGCGCTGCACCAGGAGCTCGGTGCGCTTGCGGTAGGTCACGAGGTCGGCGATCGACACCAGGGCAAGGCCGTGCTCGTCGGCGAACCGGCGCAGCTCGGGCAACCGCGCCATGCTGCCGTCGTCGCTGACGAGCTCGGCGATGACACCAGCCGGGTTGAGGCCGGCCAGTCGCGCGAGGTCGACGGATGCCTCGGTGTGTCCCGCGCGCCGCAGCACGCCGCCCTCGACCGCCCGCAACGGGAAGACGTGCCCGGGCCGCGTCAGCTCGTAGGGCTCGGTGGCCGAGTCGACGAGCACCCTGATGGTGCGCGCGCGGTCGGCGGCCGAGATGCCGGTGCTGATCCCGTCGCGAGCGTCGACCGAGACGCTGTAGGCCGTGCGCTTGCGGTCCTCGTTGACCGAGGTCATCGGCGGCAGCTTGAGCCGGTCAAGCTCGGCCCCCTGCATCGGCACGCAGACGACGCCCGAGGTGTGGCGCACCATGAACGCCATGAGCTCCGGCGTCACCCGCGCGGCAGCGACGACGAGGTCGCCCTCGTTCTCGCGGTCCTCGTCGTCGACGACGACGACGGCATGACCGCTTGCGATGTCGGCGACCGCGCGCTCGACGGTGTCCAGGCGCACCGACTCAGGAGCCGCGTCGTCGGAGCTGCCAGTCATGCCGGAACCTCGTCCGGCCTCGGCGCCGCGGTGCCGAGCGGTGCGATCTCGGCGCGGGCGATGCGCAGCCAGGTCACAAGACCCCAGACGACAAACCCCCCGTACACGGCGTACAGCACCGCGGACGGGTAGAAGTGCGAGTGCAGCAGCAGGGGCACGCCGACCAGGTCGACCGCGATCCAGCACAACCAGAAGTCGACCCAGCCGCGGGCCATCGCGTAGGTCGCCACGATCGACCCGACGAAGATCCACGCATCGGCGAGGTAGAACCACCACTGCGCCGGGAAGCCCGCCGTGATCGCTGCGAACGCGAGATAGCAGACACCGACGGCGACCGCCGCAGCGGTGAGGTACGTCGCCCGCTCGCGGCTGGTCGCCCACCGCGGGACCACCGCTGGCGCACCGCTGCGTCGGGCCTGGTTGCGCCGCCATTGCAGCCAGCCGTAGACCGACACGATGACGAAGAAGACCTGCCGTCCGGCCTGCCCCAGCAACGGGTTCGGGTGGTCGGCGGACGTGGCGGTGAAGAAGAAGACGGTGAACAGCAGCACGTTGCCGACGATGCCGACGGGCCAGGCCCACACCTTGCGACGCATGCCACCGACCGCCGATGCCAGCCCGAAGGCGTTGCCGACGATCTCGCGCCAGGTGATGTCGTGGCCGCCGATCGTGAGGTGGGCGTCGTAGAGCTGGGTGAAGACGCTCATGGTGTCGTGTCCTCCGGGGACGGCTCGGGTGCTGCGGGGGATGTGGGGGATGTGGGGGCTTGCATCAACCGTTCGACGTACTTCGCCAGGACGTCGACCTCGAGGTTGACCGGGTCGCCGACCTGCTTGCGGCCCAACGTGGTCAGGGCAAGAGTGGTGGGGATGAGGCTGACAGTGAAGGTCGTGGCATCGAGGGCGGCCACGGTGAGCGAGACACCGTCGACAGTGATCGATCCCTTGTGCACGACGTAGCGCGCGAGGTCGTCGGGCAGCGACACCGTGACCAGCTCCCAGTGCTCGCTGGGGATTCGAGCCACGATCGCCCCGGTTGCGTCGACGTGACCCTGCACCAGGTGCCCACCCAGGCGGCCGTCGAGACGCATCGGGCGCTCGAGGTTGACCGGGTCACCGACGACCAGAGCACCGAGGCTGCTGCGATGGAGGGTCTCTCGCATCACGTCAGCAGCAAAGACCTCGCCATCGCAGTGGACGACCGTGAGGCAGACCCCGTTGACCGCGATCGAGTCGCCGTGCGACGCCCCGTCCACAACCAGCGGTCCGCGCAACGTCAGGCGCACGCTGTCGCCGAGGTCGGTGAGCGCAGCAACCTCACCGAGTTCCTCCACGATGCCGGTGAACATCAGGCCACCTCCACTCGCGCGACGATGCGCACGTCAGGTCCGCAGCGGCGCAGGTCGGCCACCTGCAGCCCAACACGGTCGACGAGGCTCTCGATGCCGGTGCCCGTCAGCGAGGCAGTCCCCGCACCGAGCAAAGTGGGGGCGAGGTAGGCCACGACCCGGTCGACCAGCCCCGCGCGGAGAAACGCACCCGCCAGGGTCGGGCCGCCCTCGAGCAGCACGAGCCCCCGACCCTTCTGGTGGAGCCGGTGCAGCAGCGCAGTCAGGTCGACCTGGCCGCCAGCCCCGGCACCGACCTCCTCGACGGTGGCGACCCACGTCGGGGCTGCGCCGTCCCGGACGCGTGCGCCCACCGGCGTGCGGCCGAGGCTGTCAACCACCACCCGGAGCGGCTGCTCGCCGACCAGCGATCCGTCGGCGTCGCGGACGGTCAACGACGGGTCGTCGGCGAGCACCGTGCCGACGCCGGCCACGATCGTGTCGCAGTCGGCACGCAGCAGATGCGCGTCGGCGCGTGACTCGGGCGAGGAGATCCATCGACTGCTGCCGTCGGCAGCAGCGACCCGGCCGTCGAGGGTCGAGGCCACCTTCCAGATCACGAACGGCCGCCCGAGACGTACGCCGACCAGCCAGCGCTCGTTGGCCGCTGCGGCCTCGGCAGCGAGCAGCCCGACCTCGACCTCGACACCTGCGGCGCGCAGGAGCTCGGCACCTCCCCCGGCCCGGTCGGTCGGGTCGGGCACGGCGACGACGACGCGGGTCACCCCGGCAGCGAGCACGGCCTCGGTGCAGGGCGGCGTACGCCCGGCGTGCGCACATGGTTCGAGAGTGACGACGACCGTGCCCCCGCGGGACCGCTCCCCCGCTTCCGCAAGAGCGATCACCTCCGCGTGCGGTCCGCCGGCCCGCTGGTGACAGCCCACGCCGACGACCTCGCCGCCGGCCGCCAGCACGACGGCACCGACGTTGGGGTTCGGGTGGGTTGCCTCGCCGACCGATGCCGACAGCGCGACCGCGTGCTCCATGGCGGCACGCTCGCGCCGCTCGCGGGACTCCCTCGCCGGCACCGGACCTCCCTGACTGGGGCGGTCTCCGGGGCGAGAAGGGATGCGGCGACCGGGCGGCCGGACCACGACGTGCCCGCGGGACAGCGCGTTGCTGCCCCGCCTCACGGCGGCCGGACACCCGGCGTGCTGCCTCCCATCCGGACTGTCACCGTCGGTCCCGGAGTTCCACCAGGTCAACCGGCCGGACGACCACCGGCCACGGAGGCTGGTCGACGTTTCGGCGCGGGTCGCGGACTGTCACCGCCGGTTCGGAATCTCACCGACCCCGGAGCACGCTGTTCGTGTGTTCGTGTTTTCCCTGTCTGAACTTGTGGTGTTCGTCCTGCCGGCGGTTCTGCTGGGGCTGACCCACCGACCAGGTGCTTCGTCCGTCATCCTGCCATGTGGCTGCCTCTCGGCGGCTCTGAACTCGCGGCTGACCAGCTCGCCCCCGCCTGAAAGCCGCCCTGACCCGGCTCAGGCGCATCCACGGAGGCCATCGCCGGCGAAGTCACATGGTCACGACGGAGACGGAGGTGGGATGATGCAGACGTTGTCGTCCCGCCCACGGCGGGGTGTTGCCACGCTGACGCTCGTCGAGGGAGGGCTGCCGGTGTCCGGAGGCGCCAGCGTGCGCCCGGTGGCCGACGCGCGCGACCACGAGATGGAAGCAGCATTCCGGTCGGGCAGCGAGGCCGGGCTTGCTGCTGCCTACACGCGCTGGTCCTCGCTCGTCTTCACGGTGGCCCTGCGCACCGTCGGCGACCGTAACGACGCAGAGGACATCACCCAGCAGGTCTTCGTCGCCGCCTGGCGTGGCCGGGGTGGCTTCGACCCGCGATCCGGCAGCCTGCCGGGCTGGCTGCTCGGCATCACCCGCAACAAGGTCGCCGACCGGTGGGCCGGGCGTGAGCGCGAACGCCGCCAGGCTGAGGCGGCCGCGAGCCTCGCCACCGCCGACCCTGCGCCGTCACCCGCAGAAGCCGTGACCACCCGGGTGCTCCTGGCCGACGAGCTGGCCCGTCTCGACGAGCCCGCGCGACGTATCGTCACCCTGGCCTTCTACGACGACCTGACCCACACCCAGATCGCCAGCCTGCTGAGCCTCCCGCTGGGCACGGTCAAGAGCCACATCCGCCGGTCGCTGGGCCGGCTACGCACCCGTCTGGAGGTCGACGATGCAGCAGCACGTTGATCCCGACGACCTGGCCCTGCTGGCGATGGGTGAGCACGCGACAACCGCCGACGACGCACACGTGCTCGGCTGCCTCCACTGCCAGACCGAGCTGGACCAGCTGCGTGCGGTGGTGTCCAGCGCGCGGCTGGTCACGCCCGAGGACCGTCCCCAGCAAGCACCCGCACACGTCTGGGACGCCGTGGTGGCCGAGCTCGGCCTGCGGGCGACCGCGGCCGACGCTTCCGGTGACCCTGGCCCGGCAGTCGTGTCACTCGCTGCCTTCAGCCGCCGGCGGGTCTCGATGCTGGCGGCGGCCGCCGCGGTGATCGGTCTCGCGCTCGGGGTCGGCGGCACGTTGCTCGCCACCCGCACGGGTTCTCGCCCGCCGGTGCAGGCGCGCGCGTTGATGACGGTGCTCGCCAGCTCCAGCCGCGGCGGGGACGCCGAGGTGCTGCGCACCAGCGCGGGCCGGGTCCTCGAGCTCGACGTGCCCACCTTGCACAGGGCCAGCGGGTACTACGAAGTCTGGCTGCTCGACCGGGACGGCAAGCGGCTGGTCGCGATCGGCCTGCTCGACCTCGCCGCCGGGCACCGGGCCCGCTTCCCGCTGCCGCCGGGCCTCGACCTCGCGGCCTACCCGGTGGTCGACGTCTCGCTCGAGCCCGCCGACGGTAACCCGGCCCACTCCGGCGACAGCATCGTGCGCGGCACCCTCACCAGCTGAAGTCCGCCCCGCCCCGCCCCGATGATCAGCAGCTGTCGACCCGCCGTACGGCGAAAGGTCAGGCGGCGGGTGGGGAGCTGTCGATCATGG
>JANLYQ010000091.1:0-7634 GCA_031365725.1 Sporichthyaceae bacterium
CAGCGTCGGCGCGTCGCGCACGAGCATGGGCCGGAGCAGGCGCGGGCGGCCGTCGTCGTCGCGCGTGGACGTTGCAGCGCTGTCCGCCGCGGGGTCGACATCACGGGTGAGATCGAGGTCCAGGTCAGAGGCAGTCATCAAGAAGCTCCTCAGCTCGCGGATGCGGGATTTGGGATGGTGCGCTGGGCCGTCAGCAGACGGTCGACGGCGGGCCCGAGCAAGGTCATGGCGGTGTCGGTCACGTGCGATTCGTCGCGGTAGAGCAGGACGCCGCCGCGCACCGCTGGGCAGGTTGCCCCAGCCGGGCACAGCCACCGGTTCATGGACACACCCGTGACAGGGCCCATCGATCCGCGTTGTGCCGCTGCGGCGAAGGCGTCTTGACGGACTGCCTCCGCACGCGGCATCGCGCAGCGAGACCAGTGAGCCAAGGCCCCCGAGACGCACGCCGGCACGTCCTTCTGGGGGTAGGGCGTGTCCGCCAGGTAGACGAGAGGCGCGTCGAGGGTCGCCAGCCGAGCCAGAGTGCGCCGCCAACCGTTGAGCAGGTACGTGTCGTCGGTGACGTATCGGTTCAAGGTCGACATCAACACCAACGCGGGACGAGGTTCGTTCGCCAGGCGCTGAAGCGTGGCTTCGCGCCACTCGGCGCACTCGGTGAACACCCGGTGCAGTTCTGGATTGACGATGCGCAGATCTGCCAGCGGACAGCCCGACTTGGTCAAGACCTCGACGTCCCAGTGCCGCTTCCGGGCGATCGCGGCGGCCACGGGGAACCATTGGCCGGCGTGGGAGTCCCCGATGAGCACCACACGACGGGGCGTGAGGGGGACCTTCTCGCCGTTGGAAGGATCGATGACGCACGGCGGGGACGTCGTGATTGCTGCCCCGACGATGCAGTCCGCTGGATAGTGCGGTGTGTCCTTCCGGGCAACAGATGTTGCGGGGATGACGGCGCCGCCAGTCTCCGCCCCCCCGAACGGGTCACCGGTGGCGGCGAGGTTGGCCAGCTTGTGCGCCCGCGCGGCGGTGGCAGCCGCAGCTTCTCGGTTCATGCTCACGAGTGCGCCACTGCCGACCACCAGGGCCACCGCCAGGGGAAGAACGAGCGCGGTCACTCCGACCGACATGCCGCGGAAGGGCCGCGACGCGACGGCCCGAGACCGGCGGACCGGGTCTTCTACCAGTCGCATCGTGAGCCAGGCAGGCACCGCCGACGCGACAACCAGCGCGACCAGTGCTGGCCAACGCAGCTGTGGGTATCGGGCTTGGGCGAAGACGAGCACCGGCCAGTGCCATAGGTACCACGAATAGGACAGTCGACCGATCCAACGCACCGAGGGTAGGGACAGCACGCGGGTCGGTCCGAAGACCGAGGACGGCCCGGTGGCCGACCCGGTGAGGACGAGCAGGAGGCCACCACCCGTGGGCAGCAGTGCTGCTGTGCCGGGATAGACGGTGCTGGTGTTGAAGGTGAGGATCGACCACATGATGAGCCCGACTCCGGCCCAGCCGAGGAGCGCTGCGATGAGCCCGGCGGCGTACCGGAGCCGACGTGGGCCTGACGGCCCGTCGGTGCGCGGGCTGGTCCTCAGCCGCAGCAGGGCCGCGACCGCACCGCCGCCCGCGAACTGCCAGGCCCGTGAGGGTGAGCTGAGGTAGGCCAGCGGTGCCGAGGTCGACGTCCACCCGCGGCTGAGCAGAAAGGATCCGGCAACGACGCCGAGAGCACCCAGCAGCACGATCGCTGTCGTGCGGATGCGCAGCCAACGAGCGGCCACGACGAGCGCCACGATGAGCAACGGCCAGACGATGTAGAACTGCTCCTCGACCGCTAGCGACCAGAAGTGCAGGAGCGGACTGGGATCGCGGTTGGCGGCGAGGTAGTCGGTCTGCAGCTGGATGAAGCGCCAGTTGACGGCGTACCCGGTGGACGCAAGGACGTCACGCATGACGTCGACGCGCCGCAGCGGGGAGAGCAGGAGGTATGACGCGGCGCTGACCGCGAGCAGGACGACCGCTGCCGCCGGCAGGATGCGCCGAGCTCGTCGGGCGTAGAACGCGGCAAAGGAGATGCGTCCAGTCCGTCGGTGCTCGTCGAGCAGCAAGCCGGTGATGAGGAAGCCCGAGATGACGAAGAACAGGTCGACGCCGATGAAGCCGCCCGCGAGGTGGGGCACGAAAGCGTGGAAGCCGAGGACGGCTACGACAGCAAGGGCACGGAGGCCTTCGATGTCGGGTCGGAAGTCGTGGTGACCGTCCCTGGGACCGGGCGTTCGCGCCGGTTTCTCGGACACGACCCGAAGGTCGTGCCGGTCAGAGGTCGTCGTGACGGAAAGCGAGGGGCGAGTGATCACCGGCATGGGTGGTCCTTAGGGGAAGTGCGTGGTGCCGTGAGGGCGACAGCCGGGGCGGTCGTACTTCTCGAACAAGACGGAGATGGCCTCAGAAGGGCCACAGACCTTCCGGGTGCAGCCATCCGGTGAGGAGCAGGGAGATCAGCAGCAGGACGCTGCAGAGGGCGACTGCTTCGGGCCAGAGAGCAGTGTCCGGTCGAGGCTTGCTTGGCACGTGGAACTCCCGTAGTGGAGGAGATTGGGGGTCAGGGGCGGAGGCACCGCGGCGGGGTGAGGTGGTCGCGATGGTCACGCCAGCGCAGACAAGACGCGCGCATCGTCGGGGGCGTCTCGCTGTCTACCGGAGTCCACCCTAGGTAGCAATGAGTAACAGGAGCCCCCCACCGGGTAAAGGCGGCGTTAAGTTCGGTGACTCTGCGTATGACCCTTCTCACACGTTGCGTGACGTTTACCCGCGCGGCGTGGCTGCCGGATGAAAGAACGTCCACCTCATGCCACGCTCGTCAGCGTGACTGAGGCCAGAGGACCGTTGATGCTGCTGGACACGCCCTCGCTCTACTTCCGGGCGTTCTACGGCGTGCCGGACTCGGTGGTGGCCCCGGACGGCTCGCCGGTCAACGCCGTGCGGGGCCTGCTCGACTTCATCGCCCGTCTGGTGAGTGACCGGTCGCCCACCCGGCTCGTCGCAGCGATGGACGCCGACTGGCGGCCGGCCTTCCGGGTCGCAGCCATCCCGTCGTACAAGACGCACCGACTCGCCCCGGCGGGTGCGGAAGAGGTGCCGGATGCCCTGTCCCCGCAGGTCGCGGTCATCGAACAGGTGCTCGACGCGCTTGGAGTGCCCTGCTTCGGGGTCGAGGGCTACGAGGCCGACGACGTGATTGGCACGTTGGCCACCCAAGACGCGGGGCCGGTCGACGTCGTCACCGGAGACCGCGACCTCTTCCAGCTCGTTGATGACGCGCGGGCGGTGCGCATCCTCTACACCGCACGAGGTGTCGGTCGCCACGACGTCGTGGACGAGGCGTGGGTGCAGGCGAAGTACGGCATCCCCGGTCGGTCCTACGCGGACTTCGCCACGTTACGTGGTGACCCCAGCGACGGGTTGCCGGGTGTCGCCGGCATCGGCGACAAGACGGCGGCATCACTGATGACCCGCTACGGCTCGCTGGCCGCGCTGCTGTCGGCGGTGGAGGCTGGCGACACGGCGATGCCGGCCGGTGCGCGGACCAAGCTGGTCGCGGCAACCGACTACCTCGCGGTGGCGCCACGCGTGGTCGCGGTAGCGACCGACGTCCCCATGCCGTCGTACGACGACACCATCAGCGCCACGCCGCGCGACGCCGACCGGCTGCTCGAGCTCTCGACGCGATGGGGCCTGGACAGCCCGCTCAACCGGGTGCTGGCCTCCTTCACCGCGACGACCGCTGCGCGCGGGTGAGCGATAGCACACCGAGGACGTGAGCGGTCAGCTCACCGACGAGTAGGCGACCACGCCGCGCCGCAGCAGCTCCGCGGCCCGGCGAGCGGTGGCACCGACCTCGCTCACCGCGCCCCGACCGCCGGTCTCCGGGCCGAGCCGCCCGGCCTCGGCAACCTGCCCGAGCAGGTCGATGACCTGCTTGGTCCAACGGACGAAGTCACCCGGTGCGAGGTCGGCGTCGCGAAGGACGGAGTCGAGGGAACGACCGGACGCCCAGCGGTAGGTTGCTCGGGCAAAGCGCAGATCGGGCTCGCGGGCCGGGGTCAGACGGTGGGCTCTTTCCCGCTCTTCCAACGCGTGCCAACGACGGTCGGTCTCGGCCAGCACCTCACCCGAGCGGGGTGTCGGGGCCTGCGGCGGCGTCGGGTCGTCGTCACGGCGCGACTCGTAGACCAGCGCCGACACGACGGCCGCGAGCTCGGGCGGCGACAGTCCGGCCCACACGTCGTCGCGCAGGCACTCAGCTGCCAGCAGGTCGAGCTCGGTGTACATCACGCCCAACGATCGACCGGCCTCGGTGACGTCGTCATGGTGCAGGTAGCCGAGCTCCTGCAACAGATCGCAGATGCGATCAAAGGTGCGCGCGATGGTGTGCGTGCGCTGACGAACGGTGCGCGCGATGCCCTCGTTCTCACGAATCAGCCGGTGCCAGCGTTCGGACCAGCGCGCGTGGTTCTCGCGGTCGTCGCAGCCATGACACGGGTGCAGGCGCATCGCCTCGCGCAACCTCAGCAGCTCGTCGTCGTCGGCCGCGGTTGATCGGTCGCGGCGGGAGCGACCCGCCGGGCGTTGATCGAGACCGGTGCCCCGCAAGGTTGAGGCGAGGTCACGGCGACTGGTGGCGTTGCGGGCGTTGAAGGTCCGCGGGATGCGCAGCCGGTGCAACGACTCCACCGGCGTCGGGAAGTCGGCCAGGGAGAGCCGCCGGACCTGCCGCTCGGACGTCAGCACCACCGGTCGCGGTCCCTCAGCGCCGCCGTCGGTGCCCGGGTCGAGCACGACGGCGAGACCACCACGTCGCCCGGCCGGCACCTGGATCACATCGCCGGGCTTGAGCGTCTCGAGCGACGCAACTGCTTGGGCGCGACGGTTGGCGGCCCCGCTGCGCGAGAGCGTCGCCTCGCGTTCGGCGATCGCCCGGCGCAGACCGGCGTACTCGGAGAAGTCACCGAGATGACAGGTCATCGCTTCGCGATAGCCGTCGAGAGCCTCTTCGTTGCGCGCGACCTGGCGCGCCAGTCCGACCACCGATCGGTCGGCCTGGAACTGGGCGAACGACGACTGCAGCAGCTCGCGGGCTTCAGCCCGACCGAACTGGCCGACGAGGTTGACCGCCATGTTGTACGACGGCTTGAAGCTGGAGCGCAGCGGATAGGTGCGGGTGGAGGCGAGTCCGGCGAGCGCGGCGGGTTCGAGCCCGGGCTGCCAGAGCACGACGGCGTGACCTTCGACGTCGATGCCACGCCGACCGGCCCGGCCGGTCAGCTGGGTGTACTCCCCCGGCGTGACGTCGGCGTGCGCCTCGCCGTTCCACTTCACCAGTCGCTCGAGCACCACCGAGCGGGCCGGCATGTTGATGCCTAGCGCGAGAGTCTCGGTCGCGAAGACGGCACGGACGAGACCGCGGGCGAACAGCTGCTCGACGACCTCCTTGAACGTCGGCAGCATGCCGGCGTGATGTGAGGCGATGCCGCGCTCGAGGCCTTCGAGCCATTCGTGGTAGCCGAGCACGTGCAGGTCCTCGTCGGGGATGTCGGAACAGCGGGCCTCGACGATGTCGCGGACTCGCGCCCGGTCCTCGGGAGGCAGCAGCCGAAGGCCCGAGCGCAGGCACTGGGTCACCGCGGCATCGCAGCCGTTGCGGCTGAAGATGAACGTGATGGCGGGCAGCAGGCCCTCGGCGTCCAGCCTCTGCAACACCTCGACCCGGCTGGGCGGCCGAACCCCGCGGGGCCGCTGACCACCACGCGATGGTCGCTGCGCCGCGGACCGGATGAACCGGTCCTGGTCGCGGGACAGGCGAGCCAGCTCGGGGTTGACCTTGGCCGTGCCGGTGCCGTCCTGCTGCTGCTCGACGAACAGGTCGTAGAGCCTGTTGTTGGCGAGGACATGCTGCCAGAGCGGGACGGGTCGGTGCTCCTCGACGACGACCTCGGTGTCGCCGCGCACCGTGACCAGCCAGTCGCCGAACTCCTCGGCGTTGCTGACCGTCGCCGAGAGCGACACGAGCGCGACCGACGAGGGCAGGTGGATGATGACCTCCTCCCACACCGCTCCGCGGAACCGGTCGGACAGGTAGTGCACCTCGTCCATGACGACATAGCCCAGCCCGGCCAGCGTCGGTGACCCGGCGTACAGCATGTTGCGGAGGACCTCGGTCGTCATCACGACGACCGGTGCCTCACCGTTGACGGTGTTGTCGCCGGTGAGCAGGCCGACCTGGTCACTGCCGTACCGGCCGACCAGGTCGGCGAACTTCTGGTTGGACAAGGCCTTGATCGGTGTGGTGTAGAAGCATTTGCGGCCCTCGGCGATCGCCAGGTGCACGGCGAACTCCCCGACCACGGTCTTGCCGGCACCGGTCGGTGCAGCGACGAGCACGCCACTGCCGGCCTCGAGTGCCTCACAGGCCCGGCGTTGGAAGTCGTCGAGCCCGAAGGGATAGAGCTCCTCGAAGGCCGCGAGCCGACTGGCCGCGTGCGACTGCCGCCGTCGCGCGTCGGCGTACCGCTGCGCGGGAGAGGCCATGCCGGCCAATCTACGTGGCGGGGCCGACCGCGAACGTGCGCAGCGCCGCAGGGACCGCCTCGCAGGCGACCGGCAGCTCGCCGACGCGTTCCCCGTCGGCGTAGGCAGTGACACCGGGCGACGAGAGCGCGACGGTGCGGGCCCGGCGCACGGTCACCGCACGGTGCTCGACATGGCTGCCGCGGAACACGCGCGGAAACACCCGGAGGAACTCCGGCGTCGACAGCGGCCCCACCACCGTGACGTCGAGCAGCCCGTCGTCCATCGTCGCGCCGGGGCAGACCCGCATGCCGCCGCCGTAGGAGGACCCGTTGCCCACAGCGACAAGCATTGCGTCGGTGTGCCACTCCTCGCCGTCGAGAGTGAGTACGAAGGGCAGCGGCCGGAAGGTTCGCAGCTCGGCCAGGATCGCGAGGTCGTAGCGGCGCCGACCGCGCGGCCACGACATGCGGTTGGCTCGCTCGTTGACCATCGAGTCGAACCCCGAACCGAGCACCCCGGCAAACCAGCGGCCCCCCGTCCGGCCGAGGTCGACGGCCCGGGTATGCCCGGTCAGCACCGCGTCCAACGCGGCGAGCGGCCGTCGGTGGTCGATGCCCAAGGCCCGAGCCACATCGTTGCCGGTGCCGGCCGGCACGATGCCCAGGGGCACGCCGGTGCCTGCGACGGCCTGCACGGCGAGGTTGACCAGTCCGTCTCCGCCGACGGCCACCACACCGTCAGGTGGACCGGCGATGGCGTCTACTGCAGCGGCCAGCAGGGCCGACGCCTCGGCGGCGTCCCGGCCGCGGACGACGTCGACGCTCGTCCCAGCCGCTCCCAGCCGGCCCAAGACGTCCACGAGCAGGCGGGCGCCACGACCCCCGCCGGAGGTGGGGTTGACGACAACGGCGAGGCGCCGCGGAGCGTCAGTGCCCTGGCCGTTGGAGAGGGCCACGGTCGGGTCCGCTCTCCCTACTCGTCGTCGACTCGGCCGGGCCCGTCGTCCAGGCCCTCAGGGCGATGGTCCAGCGGGCTCGCCTCGTCATCGTCCATCGCGTCGTAGT
>JANLYQ010000014.1:0-177995 GCA_031365725.1 Sporichthyaceae bacterium
TCACCAAGGAGGGGCGCGGCATCGTGATGCGAGTGCCCCTCGAAGGTGGAGGGCGCCTCGTCGTCGAGCTCTCGGCCGACGAGGCCGGCGCGCTCGGGGACGCGCTCAAGGCCGTCGTCTCCTGACCGGGCGTCGACCCGACTGACCCGTTGACCCGTTGACCTGATGGCCCCGGCCCGCCGCGTGCGGGCCGGGGCCGTTCCACTGTCGGAGGACTCCGTGACACCGCCCCGCGTCGACATCGTGACCAGCCCGTTGGCCGCCGTCGCGGCTGATGTCGTTGCCGGCGCCGTACGCCGCGGGGCCGACGGCCTGCTGGTCGGTCGGGGTGCTGCAGCCGCGGCTGAGTCGTTCGGCGCCGACGCGGCGCACGCTCTGGCTCGCGCGAAGGCCACCGGTGCGGCCGGTGAGGTGACCGAGGTGCTGCGGCCCCGGCCGCCTGCTGCGGGCGGCCACGCGGGTGACGGTGCTGCGGGTGCTGCGGGTGCTGCGGGTGCTGCGGGTGCTGCGGGTGCTGAAGTCCTCGACCGGGTGCTGCTGGTCGGTGTCGGTGACGGCTCGCCGCTGGATCTTCGCCGAGCTGGTGCGGCTCTGGCCCGCCGGGCTCGCCGGGCCGATGTGCTCGCGGTGGACCTCCTGGCCGACGGCAGTTCTGACGGCGCGGGTGGCTCGTCGGTCACGGAAGACGGCGCTCGGGCGCTGGTGGAGGGGCTGCTGCTGGGGGCCTACGTGACACCCAAGCGCGGCAAGGGTGCTGCGAAGGCGGCGGCGGCAACTGGTTCGACGGCCTCGACGGCCTCGACGGCCTCGACAGCCTCGACAGCCTCGACAGCCTCGACAGCCTCGACAGCCTCGACAGCCTCGACAGCATCGACAGCATCGACGGGCTCGACAGGCTCGGGTGCCGGGGTGTCGGCGTACGGCCGGATCGTGGTGGTCGCCCCTGCCGATGCCGGGGTTCGCCGCCGGGTCGAGGTCGGGGTGGCGCGCGCGGTGCCGACGGCGCGGGCTGTGCACCTGGCCCGCGACCTCGCCAACACTACTTCCGACATCAAGCACCCGGTGTGGCTGGCTGCCCAGGCGCGCGCGGTCGCGAAGCGGTCCGGTCTCGGCATCCGGGTGCGGGACCATCGCGAGCTGGCGACCGAGGGCTTCGGCGGCATCGTCGGCGTCGGTGCCGGGTCGGCCCGGCCGCCGCGCCTGGTCGAGCTGACCTACCGGCCGGAGTGGGTTCGGCGCGGCAGCCCGCACGTCGTGGTCGTCGGGAAGGGCATCACGTTCGACACCGGTGGCTTGTCGCTCAAGCCGCGCGACGCGATGCTCGGCATGAAGACCGACATGGCCGCGGCCGGGGCGGTGCTTGCGGCGATGTCGGTGCTGCGCGAGCTCGGCGTCTCGGTGCGCGTCACCGCGCTGCTGGCTCTGGCCGAGAACATGCCCGGTGCCTCGGCGCTGCGTCCGGGCGACGTGCTGCGGCACTACGGCGGCCGCACCGTCGAGGTGTTCAACACCGACGCCGAGGGCCGGCTGGTGCTCGCCGACGCGCTGGCCTACGCAGATGCGTGTCTCGACCCCGACATCGTCGTCGACCTCGCCACTCTCACCGGCGCGGCGTCGCAAGGTCTGGGGCGGCGGCACGCGGCGCTGTTCAGCGGCGACGATGCCTTGGTGGCGGACCTGATCGCTGCGGGACAGTCCAGCGGCGACCGGTGCTGGCGGATGCCGCTGGTCGAGGACTACCGCGCCGCGCTGGACTCCGAGATCGCCGACCTCTCGAACATCTCTCGCGACCCCACGATCTCCGGCGGGGCGATCACCGCGGCGCTGTTCCTCCGGGAGTTCGCCGGGGCGCGGCGGTGGGCGCACCTGGACATCGCCGGTCCGGCTCGGGCGGACAAGGATGAGCACGAGGTCAGCCGCGGCGGCACCGGTTTCGGTACCCGGCTGCTGGTGCGCTGGCTCGAGGACCTCTCGGCCGGCCGGGCTCGATGACGGAGGAGCAGCGCGTGACCGAGCAGGGCGCACCAGCGGCGGGGGAGCGGGGCATGACCGATCAGGGCGCGGCCGCGGCGATGAGTGCTGACAGTTCCGAGGCCGTCCCGATGTACGGGCTGATGGTGCGCTGGTCACTGGCCGACGCCCGGCCCGAGGCGGTCCAGCAGCTGCGCGACTTCGTCCGTACGACGTCACTCACCCGGTTCAGCGGCATGGCCGGGCTGCGGTTCAAGACCTGGCGGATGGTCGAGGGCGAGTGGTTCGAGGGCACCTACGTGTGGGCGAGCGCCGAGGCGCGCGACGCCTTCGCGGCCGCCGACCGCGCCGGGATGCACGACTCGCCCGGCACCCGCATCGTCGGCTCCGCGCCCGTGCTGCACGCGCCGTTCGAGGTGCTCGCCGTCGCCGAGGGGGCCGAAGGATTCGCCTCCGGCCCGGGCCACGGCGCGTCCACCTGAGCAGCCCTGGCTCGGCCCCGAGGCTCCCGAAAGATCGACAGCTCTCAACACGGCGTAGTTGCACGACGCGAGACGGCGTGTCGGGAGCTGTTGATCACCCGAGCGGGTCCGGGCTGGCGGCGTACGGGCTAGGGCTTCTTGACCGCCACGAGCAGGCCGTCGCCGGTGGCGAGCAAGGCGCTGGTGAGGCGCTCGTCGTCGCGCGCGGCCCGACCAAGGTCGCGCAGGGCGGTGGTCTCGGCGTCGCGCTGGGTGGGGTCGGCCACCCGGTCATGCCAGAGCATGTTGTCGAAGACCATCGTGCCGCCGGGACGCAGCAGCCGCAGTGCCTGCTCGAGATAGGCGGCGTACTCCGTCTTCTCGGCGTCGATGAACACCAGGTCGTACGCCGAGTCCGTGAGGCGGGGCAGGACCTCGAGTGCGCGGCCGGAGATCAACCGCACCTTGTTGCTGGGGATGCCGGCCTCCGCGTAGGTCTCGCGGGCGGCCCGGTGGTGCTCAGGCTCGACGTCGATCGTGGTGAGGACGCCGTCGGCCCGCATGCCGCGCAGCAGCCAGATCGAGCCCACACCGGCCCCGGTGCCGATCTCGACCACGGACTTGGCCCCGGCGACGGCGGCCAGCGCCGCCAGCGCCGCACCGGCGCCCGGCAGGACGGGCACGCAGCCCAGCTCGGCGGCCTTGGCGCGCGCGGTGATCAGGACCTCGTCCTCGGAGATGAACTCCTCGGAGTAGGTCCAGCTGGACTGCAGGTCTCCGGCGATGGTGCCCTCCGGGGCTGGTGAGGCGGGTCTCCGGCACGGCTGCCGAAGCGATCGGCGCGAGCCTAACGCCAGCAAGCCCACAGGTCCCGGCGGGAACCCGGACAGGCACCCGGGACGTTGACCTCGGCGACGGCTCGACACCCCGGTGATGGACCGGGGTCCCGTTCGGAGGAGGAAGCAGGCACCATGAGTGCAGCAGCCGTGATGACGCGGGGAGGTGGGTTCATGGTCGACCTGCCGGTGCCCGCTGTCGACTGGGTGCCGCCGACGTGGGACGAGGTCGTGCGCACGCACTCGGCCCGCGTCTACCGCCTGGCCTACCGGCTGACCGGCAACCAGCACGACGCCGAGGACCTGACCCAGGACGTCTTCGTCCGGGTGTTCCGCTCGCTGTCCGGCTACACCCCCGGCACCTTCGAGGGCTGGCTGCACCGCATCACGACCAACCTGTTCCTCGACCGGGTACGCCGCAAGGCCCGCATCCGCTTCGACGGCCTTCCCGACGACGCGGCCGACCGCATCCCGGGCCGCGAGCCTGGTCCGGCCCAGGTCTATGACGACACGCACTTCGATGACGACGTCCAGCGGGCTCTGGACGCCCTCCCGCCGGACTTCCGCGCCGCCGTCGTCCTCTGCGACATCGAAGGCCTGTCCTACGAAGAGATCGCCGACACCCTCGACATCAAGATCGGCACCGTCCGAAGCCGCATCCACCGCGGCCGCGCCCAGCTGCGCGAGTCCCTGGCCCACCGCTCGCCCGGCCAGCGCTCCTCCCTCGACGCCGGGGAGGTCACGCCGTGAGTCCGCACGACCACGTCGGCGACCGGCTCTCGGCCCTCGTCGATGGTGAGCTGTCCCACCGCGACCGCGAGCGCGCCCTGGGTCACGTCGCCCACTGCGCCCCCTGCAGGGACCTGCTCGAGTCCGAGCGGGTGCTCAAGGCCCGTCTCGCCGGGCTCATCCAGCCCGAGCCCTCGGCCCGGCTGCTCGCCCTGCTCGCCGGCACTGCTGTCCCCGGCATCCCGCTGCCCCCGCAGGCCCGCGTCCGCGCCACCACCCCGGTCGTCCCCGTGCTTCCCCCGCCGGGTCGCGGGCCGCGCGGCGGGCGACCGACCGGACGGGGCCCGAGCACCTTCGACGGCGTACGTCGCCCGGGTGGCGGCCCCAGCCGCCGCAGCCGCCGATCCATCCAACGCGCCCGCTACGCCGCGGCCGGAGCGCTCTCGGTTGCCGGGCTGGTCCTGGGCACGGCCTTCGCCGCCGGGGGAGCCGGCGGCACCGGTGCCGGCACGGTCGTGCCGCCGGCTGCCGAGCTCTCGATCGAGCACGACGCGACGACCGCGAGCCTCCTGCTGGGCGACCCCGGCCTGGTGTCGGTCGGCCCCGGGCTGCAGGGCGGCACGGCCTCCCCGACTGCGCTGCCGACAGCTGCGTCGACGCCCGAAGCGTCGACCAGAGCACCGTGAGGCGCGGGCTCCCTGCCGCCGGGGTGGTGCTCGTGCTGGGCCCGCTCGTGCTGCTGGTGCTGCTCGTCGCCCCCGGTGACGCCCCCACCCGTCCCGCCCGTCCGGGCGACTCGGGCCGCGGCGGCGCCGGCGCGGGTGTCGCCGCGGCATCGGCTGCTTCCCTCGTGACCGTCGCCCCCGTGATCAGCGCCGTCGCGCGTGACCTGCTCGAACGGGCCGCCACCGCTCCGAGCCGGCTGACTTACCACGGAGTCCAGTTCGTGTCCGCCTGGACGACCGGCATCACCACCAGCCGGGTGCTCGACATCGCCCATCGCGCGGGCGGACGCACCACCCTGCGCGCCGACGGCACGGCCGAGAGCCCGGCCGCCGCGGTCACCATGACCAGCTCAGGCTCCCCGTCGGTCCTCTCCCTCGGCGCCGTCGGTCTGCTGACGATGCACTTCTCCCTCGACGTCGTCGGCACCGCCCAGGTCGCCGGGCGGACGGCCGACGTGGTGGCGGCCAAGCGACCCGGCTCGGCCGGGGCCGGGCAGCCCGACGCTGCGAGGTTCTGGGTGGATCGGGACACCGGGCTGATGCTCCGCCGCGAGGTCTACGACGACAGGGGCCGCACGACCAGAGCCGGCGCCTTCATCTCCCTCGTGGTCCGCGACCCCAGCGACAGCAGCACCGATCCCACCGACAATGCGGACGTGCCGACCGATGGGGCAGCCAGCGTCGAGCAGCCCTGGACGGCCAGCTATGACACCGCAGCCCTGACCCGGATGCGCCAGCAGGGCTGGACGTGCCCCCTGACCTTGCCCGGCCCCCTGACCTTGGTCGACGCGCGGCGCTCGGCCGCCGGCATCGTGCACCTGAGCTACAGCGACGGTCTCGCGGTCGTCTCCGTGTTCGAGCAGCGCGGCGATCTCGACGAGAGGGGCCTGGCCGATCATCGCCGTACGACGATCGCCGAGCACCGGGTCTGGGAGCAGGACGGCGTGCCGATGCGCATGGTCTGGACGTCGGGATCCACGGTGTTCACCGTCGTGGCCGATGCGCCGCAGCGTACGGTGGACCAGGTGGTCGCGGCCCTGCCGCACGCACCCGCGCCCGGTGGCTCCGTCGGAGGTGCCGTCGCGCGGGTGGGCCGCGGGCTGGACCGGGTCGCGTCCTGGTTCGACCCGTTCGGCTAGGGGCATCGACCGGCAGCCCGTGTCGACCAGCACCAGGAGCGTCCCGGCATGACCGACCCGCAGCACCCTGACGAGCCCCCGAACCCATGGTGGTCGGGCTCACCGCGCTCGGTCTGGGACGCCCCGTCGGGCGATGCCAACATTGCGACCGACCCGCCCACGGCGGGGGATCCCCCAGCGGCTCCGGTGCCGAGTGACCCCTTCGCCGACACCATGACCGTGCCCACCCCGCCGTCGTACGACGATCAGGCCGGCACCCTCGACACCCTCACCGACCTGCGCCACGGCGGCGACCAGCACAACCCCTGGGCCAGCCCGGTCGACACCCTCGGCCGGGAACCGAAGCCCGGCACCCGCGCGCGCCTGCCGCTGCTGATCGGTCTGGCAACGGCGATCGCTGTGGTTGCAGGGTTGCTCGGCGGCGGGCTCGGCTACTGGCTCTCCTCGCGCAACGACGGGGGTACGTCGTTCGACGGCACCTCGCTCGGTACGGCGCCCGCCCGCAGCACCACCAGGGCCGCCGGCAGCATCGCGGCGGTTGCCGCGAAGGTCCTGCCCAGCGTCGTGCAGATCAAGGTCGACACCTCGCAGGGCAGCGCCACCGGCTCGGGTTTCGTCGTGGACACCAACGGCATCCTGGTGACCAACAACCACGTGGTCGCGGATGCGCAGGGCGACGTGGTGCTGTCCTTCAGCGACGGCCGTTCGACGACCGCCACGGTGGTCGGCACCTCGGCCAGCTATGACCTGGCGGTGCTGCGGGTGAAGGCCACGAACCTCCCGGCGCTCGCGTTGGGCAACTCCGACAGCGTCGCGGTCGGCGACCCGGTGCTCGCGGTCGGCTCACCGCTCGGCCTGTCGGGCACGGTCACCAGCGGCATCGTGAGTGCGAAGAACCGGCCGGTCACCGCCGGCTCGGCGCAGAGCGGCGGCCGCAGCGATGGGTCCTACATCAACGCGCTGCAGACCGACGCGGCCATCAACCCCGGCAACTCGGGTGGCCCGCTGGTCAACCTCGACGGCGAGGTGATCGGGATCAACTCGGCGATCGCGACGGTCGGTGCCACTGCGGGCGGCGAGAGCGGCAACATCGGGGTGGGTTTCGCGATCCCGATCAACCAGGTGCGGCGCACGATAGACCAGCTGCTGAAGACCGGGCACGCGAGCTTCCCGATCATCGGTGCGAGCCTGGATCGGTCCTACAGCGGGCGGGGCGCGAAGATCTCGACCAGCAGCGCGGGCGGGCAGGCGCCCCTCGTGCCCGGTGGCCCGGCTGAGAAGGCGGGCCTGGCTGCGGGTGATGTGATCCTCGCGCTGGACGGCACCGCAGTCGCCGATGGGTCCGAGCTGATCGTCGCGATCCGCGCGCACGCGCCCGGCGACACCGTCACGTTGCGGGTGCGCCACGACGGCGCGGAGCGCGACGTCACTCTCACGCTGTCCCAGTCGGACGGCTGAGGGGGCGGCATGGACATCGGCCTGGGTGAGTGGATCGGGCTCGCGGTCGTCGCGCTCGTGGTGATCGGGCCGGACAAGCTGCCCCGCTATGCCGCCGAGGCGGGCCGGATGCTGCGGAACCTGCGCACGATGGCCAACAACGCCCGCGAGGAGGTCACGCGCGAGCTCGGCCCCGAGTTCAGCAACGTCGACCTCGCTGACTTCACCCCCCGAGGGCTGGTCCGCAAGCACCTCCTCGAGCCGATCGACCTCGACGACCTCAGCGACTTCACCACGCTCGGTGACGACGACCCGCCCGCGAAGCGGCGCTCGCCCGGCGGTCCGCCGGCACCGCGTGAGGGAGGGTCCGGCAGCCCCCGCCCCCCGTCGTACGACGAGGACGCGACCTAGCCGTCTAGCGACCTAGCGACCTAGCGACCGGCGGGGGAGAGGCCCAGTGATCGCCCGGCAAGCCCGCGGGCCCGACGACCGAGAGTGTTGGCCACGTCGAGCAGGGCAGCCGCTGCCGGGGCCTCGGGGTCGCTGAGCACCAGTGGCACTCCGCTGTCGCCGCCCTCGCGCAGCCGCAGGTCCAACGGCACCTGACCGAGCAGCGGCACCGGGACGCCCATGGTGCGGGTGAGCCCGTCGGCCACGGCCTGACCGCCGCCGCTGCCGAACACCTCGATGCGGTCACCGCAGTGCGGGCAGGGCAGCCACGACATGTTCTCGACCACGCCGGCGATCTGCTGGTGGGTCTGCATCGCGATGGTGCCGGCGCGCTCGGCGACCTCGGCGGCGGCCTGCTGCGGGGTGGTCACGACGAGCAGCTCGGCGGCGGGCACCAGCTGGGCGACCGAGATGGCGATGTCTCCGGTGCCGGGCGGGAGGTCCATCAGCAGCACGTCGAGGTCGCCCCAGTAGACGTCGGCGAGGAACTGCTGCAGCGCACGGTGCAGCATCGGGCCGCGCCAGACCACCGGCTTGTTGTCGGCGACGAACATGCCGATCGAGATGACCTTCACGTCGTGCGCGACCGGCGGCAGGATCATGTCCTCGACCTGCGTCGGGCGCCCGGTGGCCCCGAGCATCCGCGGGATCGAGTGGCCGTAGATGTCGGCGTCGACCAAGCCGACGGCGAGCCCGCTGGCGGCCATCGCGACCGCGAGGTTGACCGTCACCGACGACTTGCCGACACCACCCTTGCCTGAGGCCACCGCATAGACCCGCGTCAGCGAACCGGGGCGGGCAAACGGGATCTCCCGCTCGTCAGCACCGGAGCCCGACCGCAGGCTGCTCTGCAGCGTCTTGCGCTGGTTCTCAGACATGACATCCAGCTCGACGCGTACGCCGGTCACCCCAGGCACCGCAGCGACTGCAGCGGTCACGGTGCGGGTGATCGTGTCACGCATCGGGCAGCCGGCCACGGTGAGGAAGACCGCCACCGCGACCTCGCCGGTGGCCTCGTCGATGTCCACCGACTTGACCATGCCGAGCTCGGTGATCGGCTTACGGATCTCGGGGTCGTCGACGGTCGCCAGCGCAGCCTGGACGGCCTCGAGCGAGGGGACAGCGGTGGTGGCGGACATGCCGCCGAGCCTACGTGTCAGTCGGGCGGGCTGATCCGCTCGACCTCCTCGAAGGTGGTGCCCCCCGCGAGCGCAAGACGTACGGCGGCCTCCCGCAGCGTCGTGGCACCCCTGAGGGCCGCGCTCACCCTCGACTCGGTCGGCTCGTTGGCGAGCACCGAGCGCAGCGCCGGGTCGACGAGGATGACCTCGAACACCCCGTGCCGGCCGCGGTAGCCGCTGCCGCCACAGTCCGCGCAGCCGGTGCCGTGCACGAGGGTCGCGCCCGCGGCTGCGGTCGCCCGGTCCGGATCCACCCCCAACCGCGCCAGGATGCGAGGGTCGGGCTGGTGCTCGACGAGACACCCGGGACAGGGCCGGCGTACCAGGCGTTGGCCGACGACGGCGGTCAGCGCCGAGCCCACCATGAAGGGTTCGACGCCCATGTCGACCAGCCGGGTCAGAGCGGCCACCGCCCCGTTGGTGTGCAACGTGGTGAGCACCAGGTGGCCGGTGAGCGACGCACGGACCGCGAGCTCCGCGGTCTCGGTGTCGCGCACCTCACCGACGAGCACGACGTCCGGGTCCTGGCGCAGCACAGCCCGCAGCCCGCGGCTGAAGGTGAGCCCGGTGCGCTCGTCGACCTGCACCTGGGTGAGGCCCGGCAGCTGGACCTCGACCGGGTCCTCGAGGGTGATGATGTTGCGGTCCGGGGTGTGGATCTCGCGCAGCGCGGCGAACAGCGTGCTGGTCTTGCCGCTGCCGGTCGGGCCGGTGATGAGCACCAGCCCCTGCGGCGCGGCGACCGCCCGTCGCAGGTCGGCGAGCTGCTCGGGGTCGAGACCGGCGTCAGCCAGGTCAGGCACCACGTCGTCGCGAGCCAGCAGCCGCACCACGATCTTCTCGCCGTGCATCGAGGGCATGCTGCTGACCCGGGCGTCGATCTCCACCCCGTCGACGGCGATGCGGGTGCGCCCGTCCTGCGGCACGCGCCGTTCGGCGATGTCCAGGCCGGACACGATCTTGAGCCGGCTGACCACCGACGCGGTGGCGCTTCGCGGCACGGTCATGACCTCGCGCAGGAGTCCGTCGACGCGGTAGCGGATCCGCAGCCGGTCCCGCTGCGGCTCGACGTGCACGTCGCTGGCGCCGGCCCGGACCGCGTCGGCCAGGACCATCGTGACCAGCCGCACCGTGGGGGCGTCGTCGGGGGCGAAGGCTCCGCCGTCGCGAGGAGTGGGCATGGACGTCGGCCGAGCCGCGAGGTCGGCGTCCTCGAAGAACGTGGTGACGTCGGAGGCGTCCTGGGACAGCGACCAGACCCGGGTCAGGTGCGCGGCGATCTGGGACTCGGTCGCCACCTGCACCACGAGCTCGCTGGCGCGGGTGTGCAGCCGGATGTCGTCGAGCGCGACGACGTCGGTCGGGTCGCTGACCGCCACGGTCAGCCGGTCACCCTCCCGGTGCAGCAGGACCGCCCCCAGACGGAAGGCGACACCGCGGGGCAGCTGGCGCACCACCTGCGGGTCGAGCACGACGGCGTTGAGGTCCACCCAGGTGAGGCGCAGCTGCTCGGCCAGGGCCTCGGCGATCTGCCGCTCGGTGGTCAGCCCGAGGTCGACCAGCACCCGGCCGAGGCGGCGGTGGGTGCCGGCGGAGGACTGGGTCTCCAGCGCCCGCTCCAGCTCGTCGGCCGCGAGCACCCCGACGTCGACGAGCACGTCGCCGAGCCGCGTGCGCGTGTCGATGGCAAAAGGTTCGCCGTCGTCGTGGCGTGCAGCGTCGGGCGGGGCGGTGTCCACCTTGGTTGGATCGGGCGATCTGGGCCGGAACTTCAGCCGCTGGACGGCTCTTCTATGGAGGCATTTGCCTTGGCCTTGGACCTGCCCTTGCCCTTTCCTCTCGACTCCTGCTCGGCCTCCGCCTGCCGCTCGAGCAGGTCATCCATCATCTGGCGCAGCTCGGAGCGCAAGAAGTCGCGGGTCGCCACGTCGCCGACCGCCATCCGCAGCGCCGCCAGCTCGCGGGTGAGGTAGTCGGTGTCGGCGATGTTGCGCTCGGCCCGGCCGCGGTCCTGCTCGTACTGCACCCGGTCGCGGTCGGTCTGCCTGTTCTGCGCGAGCAGGATCAATGGCGCGGCGTAAGAGGCCTGCAGAGACAGGACAAGGGTCAGGAAGATGAACGGGTAGGAGTCGAAGCGGACGCTGGTCGGCGCCAGGACGTTCCAGCTGACCCAGAACACGACGAAGATCGTCATGTAGACGAGGAATCGGCCGGTCCCGATGAACCGGGCGATGCGCTCGCTCAGCCGGCCGAACGCCTCCGGGTCGTAAGAGGGTGTGGGCACCATCCGGCGGCGGGTCTCGCGCGGCTGGTCCAACCGGGCGGTCCGCCGGGGCTCACGCGCCACCCGAGGTCTCCCTGTCCAGCTGCCCGGCCCCGGCTTCGTGCCGGCCCACCTGACGCCAGTCGTCTGGCAGCAGGTGGTCCAGCACGTCGTCGACCGTCACCGCCCCGAGCAGGTGGTCGGCGTCGTCGACGACGGGGGCAGCGACCATGTTGTACGTCGCCAGGTGGTGGGTGACGGCGGCCAGGGTGGCCTCGGGGCGCAGCGGCTCGATGCTGGAGTCGACCACGTTGCTGACCAGAGCAGACGGCGGTTCACGCAGCAGCCGCTGGATGTGGGCGATGCCCACGAACCGGCCGGTCGGGGTCTCCAGCGGCGGGCGGCAGACATAGACCTGCGCCGCGAGGGCGGGCGACAGCTCGCGCTGGCGCACCCGGGCCAGTGCGTCGGCGACCGTGGCATCAGGCGGCAGCACGACTGGCTCGGTCGTCATCATGCCGCCGGCCGAGTCGTCGGAGTAGGCGAGCAGCCGCCGCAGCGGCGCAGCCTCGTCGGGCTCCATGAGCAGCAGCAGCTTTTCGGCATCGGCGTGCGGCAGCTCGGAGAGCAGGTCGGCGGCGTCATCGGGCTGCATGGCCTCGAGGACGTCGGCGGCGCGTTCCTGCTCGAGCTTGCCCAGGATCTCGACCTGGTCCTCCTCGGGCAGCTCCTCCAGGACGTCGGCGAGCTTCTCGTCGTCCAAGGCGGAGGCCACCTCGACCCGGCGCTTGCTGGACAGCTCGTGCAGCACGCCTGCGAGGTCGGCGGCATTGAGCTTCTCGAAGGTCGCCAGCAAGTTGGCCGCTCCCTGGCCGGACTCCTCGACCTGCAGGCCGCCGGCGTCCCGCCAGCGCACGGTCAGCGTCTCGCCGCGGCGGCGCAGGCCCTTGCCCGGTCGGCGTACGAACAGCCGGGTGAGGGCCCAGTCCCGGGTGCGCTGCTGCTCCATCGCGACGTCCTCGACCACGACGGCGGTGCCGTCCTCGGCCAAGGTCACCGTGCGGTCGAGCATCTCGGCGAGCACCAAGGTCTCGGTGTCGCGCTGCTGGAAGCGGCGCATGTTGACCAGGCCGGTGGTGATGACCTGGCCCGAGTCGACCGACGTCACCCGGGTCATCGGCACGAAGATCCGTCGACGTCCCGGCACCTCGACGACCAGCCCGAGCACCCGCGGCTCGTCCGGCCCGATGCGCAGGGACACGACGACATCGCGCACCCGGCCGACCTGGTCGCCCATCGGGTCGAACAGCGGGGTGCCGGCCAGGCGCGCGACGAAGACCCTGGTCGGCGCGCCGCTCACGCCGCAAGGCTACCGGCGGCGGGTGGCCCGACGGCCCAGGACGAAGGGCAACGTGGCGCGCGTCGCGGCCGGGCTGCCCGGCGGCTCGGCCGCGTGGGACCGGTGGGACACGTGACCAGGGCCCTCGCTGCGCGCGCCGGTGGGCTGCAGCCGCACGATGCGTGACTCGCGGACCCAGCGGGCCGGCTGCTCCTCGCCGTCGGAGGCGTTGAGCCGCTTGCCGTGCAGCTCGGTCGCCACCACGGCGTAGGCCTCCGTGCCGGGCAGGACCGTCGTGATCACCGCGCGGAAGGTGACCACGCGACCGCCGGTGTCCTTGCTGCGCACCGTCACGTCGGTCTCGGTGCCGTCGGCAAGCTCGAGACCGCCGGGCAGGGTCGGCAACGACTGCTCGAGGCCGCCGCTGACCACGTGCGGTGCGCCGTCGACCCAGGCGTGCCAGACGGCCTGAGCCCTGGCTGCACCGGCGGGCCGCAGCCAGAGCATCGCCGACTTGCGGCACAGCTCCTCGACCAGTGCCTGCGCCACCACCGCGTCCCGGTCCGTCGTCACTGCCCCACCCTCCCACCACCCGGGCGGTCGTTGCCCGGATGATGCTCATCGTGGGGACATCCCGAGCACCAGCAGGCACGCCGGCAGCGGCCGAGCGACCTGGGCGACGTGCGTCGAGCGCCCAGCAGCCCCACCCGATGGACCTGCCCCCGCGTGGCGACCTGATGCTGATGGCAGTCGGCGTGCTGGCGGTGTCCACGTCAGGTCCGCTGATGGCGGCACTTGCCGCACCTGCACTCGCGGTCGCCATGTGGCGCAACGTGTTGTCCCTGCTGGTGATCTGGCCCGCTGCGCTAGCTCGGCGACGGAGTGAGCTGCGCGCGCTGCACCGCCGCGAGCTCCTGTGGGCCCTTGCGGCGGGGGCGTTGCTCGCGCTGCACCTGGGCACCTGGGTGCCGAGCCTGCGCTACACCTCGGTGGCAAGCGCCACCGCGCTCGTCTGCACCCAGCCGGTCTGGGTGGCGCTGATCGCCCGCGCCAGTGGTCACCACGTGGCCCGTCGCACCTGGCTCGGCATGGCGGTGGCCCTGGTCGGCGTCGTGCTGCTGACGGGGGTGGACCTCAACCTGAGTGGCCGCGCGCTGACCGGTGACATCCTCGCCGTGCTGGGCGGTGTGTTCGCCGCGTTCTACACGGTGTCCGGCGCCACGGTGCGGCGCACCGTCAGCACTACGACGTACACCGCTCTGTGCTATTCCACCGCGGGAGCCCTGTTGCTCGCCGTCTGCCTGGCAGCCGGTGTCCGCATCACCGGCTACGACGGTCGGACCTGGCTGATGCTCGGTGCGCTGACGCTGGGGGCGCAGCTGCTCGGGCACTCTCTGTTCAACGTCGTGCTGCGCAGCACCAGCGCGACCGTCGTCTCACTCGTCCTGCTGCTCGAGGTGCCCGGTGCCGCCCTGATCGCGGCCGCCACCCTGCACCAGCGTCCGCCGCTGGCCGCCGTCCCGGCCGCGGTGCTGCTTCTGGTCGGGTTGGGCCTCGTCATCTCCTCCGGTGGCGCCGGCGCCGAGCCGTCGCTGCCGGACTGAGGTGCCGACCGATGACGGGGGCGATGGTCCGGCACCTGCGTGAGCAGGCCGAGCACTGTGCGGCCCTGGGTTCACCGCTGTACTGCCGGTTGCTCGGTCTTGTCGCCGAGGACGTCGAGACCGGTGGCCCGTCCGCAGGAGTCCTGCGCGGCCACGAGGAAGACGCCGGCCCCAGTGCGCTCGGTCTGCGGCTGATGGGCGCGGTGCACCGGCTGGTGCTCGAGCGCCGCGCGCCCGAGCTCGCCCTGACCTACCCCTCCGTCGGGGGCAGGGGTGACATGGACGCCGCCTGGCCGGCGTTGCGCTCACTGCTCGCTGACGAGGAGCTGGCCGAGGAGATCCGTGATCGCTTGCACCAGGCGCCGCAGACCAACGAGGTCGGCCGGGCGGCGGCACTCGTGGGCGGCCTGTTGCACCTCGCAGCGCAGGAGACCGCCGTGCACGGTCGTGCTCTGCCGGTGCGCCTGGTCGAGATCGGGGCGAGCGCGGGGCTGAACTTGCGCGCGGACCACCTCCGGGTCGAGGACACCGAGGGTCACGGGTGCGGGCCGGTCGGCTCACCGGTGCACCTGCAGGCCGCCTGGCGGGGCGCGTCGTTGCCGACGTACCACCTGGTGCCGGTCGTCGCCCGCCTCGGCTGCGACCTTGCCCCGGTCGACCCCACGACCACCGAGGGCCGGCTGACTCTCACGTCCTTCGTGTGGGCCGACCAGGTCGACCGGCTCGAGCGGCTGCGGGGGGCACTGCAGATTGCGGCCGCGGTGCCGGCCAGCGTGGTGCGGTCCGGCGCCGCTGACTTCCTCGACGGGCTCCCGCTCGTCGAGGGCACCACCACTGTCGTGTGGCACTCGATCATGTGGCAGTACCTCGACCTCCCGGAGCGGACCAGGGTCGAGGCCCGGTGATCCCCGCCGGCTGCTCGGCACCTCCGGCGGCCACGGCCTCCCGACCGTCTGGGAGTGAGACACTGGAGGCATGTCCCTGCACGAGCAGTACTCCGACATCCCGCGCGGTCAGGTCGTGGGCACCTACGACACCTATCTCGAGGCGCAACGTGCCGTCGACTTCCTGTCCGACGAGCAGTTCCCGGTGCAGCACGTGTCGATCGTCGGCTCGGAGCTCAAGATGGTCGAGAACGTCCTGGGTCGACTGACGCGGGCGCGAGCCGCGGCTGCCGGTGCCGCCAGCGGCGCCTGGTTCGGCTTGTTCGTCGGAGTGCTGCTGTCGCTGTTCGCGAGCAAGAACGGCAACTCCTTCGGCCTCATCGCGTCGGCCCTGGTCTACGGCGCGGTGTTCGGAGCCATCTTCGGCTTCGTCGGTCACACCATGACCCGGGGTCAACGAGACTTCACCTCGCGCAGCGCGATCAAGGCCAGCTCCTACCAGCTGCACTGCACCTGGGCCGAGGCCGAGAAGGCCCGCGAGGTCCTGACTCGCTTGGTGAGCCGGTAGTGGGCAACGGCATCTGACCGGTCAGGTGGGCAGCAGGCCCCAGCCGGCGAGGGCGTCCCACAGCTGGTCCACCAGCGGCAGGCCGGCGAGCTCGTCGCGCGTCACCCAGCGCACCCGCTCCGCGTCGTCGCCCGCCACCGGTGAGGTCGGGCCGAGCACGCTGCAGGCATGGTCCCTGATGTCGTACGTCGTCCTGCCGCCGTCGGCCGCGACCGGTCCCTCGCGCAGCACCGTGCCGACGCGCAAGCCGACGAGGACATGCAGCCCGGTCTCCTCGAGCACCTCACGCTCGACTGCCGCGACGTCGCTCTCGCCGGGCTCGACACGGCCGCCTGGGACCGACCAGAGGCCCTGACCCGGCTCGTTGCGCCGTCGTACGACCAGCAGTCGACCGTCGTCGTCGTGCACGATCGCGCCGACGCACGGCACCCGCCTGGTCCGCCCCCCTACACCTGTCACGGTAGAAACACTAGATGCCCGGACCTCTACCCAAGCGGTCCGTGCAGTGGTGGGGTCGAGCTGTCCGCCGGATCCGACCGGCGCGTCCACGGGAGCCGTCATGAGCTCGACCCGCAGACCTGCTCGTCTCCTTGTCCTCGTCGCTGGCCTGGCTGCCGGCGGCCTGCTCGCTGCCCTCGCCATGGCGCCGCCGGGGCTGGCCGCGGCCACCGCCAGGACGCCACTCCGCAGCCCCGGTCACATCAAGGTCGATGCGCTCTCGGCAGGAGCACGCACCTGGTTCTCCGGTCCGGCCACCGGCGGCGTTGCGCCGCGCGCCCTGGCCGCGATCACCTTCGGCAGCAACATCGATGCCAACGACCCGAGTCAGGACGTCGCCGGTGGGCAGAGCGAGACCGCGATCGCCGCCAGCGGCACCCGGGTGCTGACCGCCTGGAACGACATCTCCGGTGTCTTCTTCAGCCCCTCGACCGACCGCCGGGCCTCGGTCACCGGCGTCGGCTACTCCGGGGACGGCGGCGCGACATTCACCGACCTCATCGGTCTGCCGAACCCCAAGCCCAACCAGCAGTGGAGCGGCGACCCCAGCATCGTCGCGGTCGATGCCAACCACTTCATCGTCAGCAGCCTCTACCTTCCCTCGGCAGGGGCGGACTGCACCAAGGCCCCGGCCCGCTTGCAGATTGCTGTGTCGGTGGCGACGGTCGGGCCCGCAGGTGTGACCTTCGGCGCGCCGGTGGTTGTCGCTGACGGTGGCGACGCTTGCGCAGCCACCCCAGGTCCGACGACCGCGTTCCTGGACAAGTCGTTCATGGCCTACGACGCCACGTCGCGGGTGCTGGCAGTGTCCTTCACCAGCTTCAGTTTCACCGGCAACGGCACCGGTTCGATCGAGATCGTCCGGGCCAGCGTCCCGGCCGACCCGGCCAAGCTGCGGCGCTTCTCGTTCAGCGCGCCGGTCGTGGTCTGGCCCGAAGAGCTGACCGTCGTCAACCAGGGGTCCTACCCCGCGGTCGCGCCCAACGGCGACGTGTTCGTCAGCTGGGAGCGCAACATCGACAGCGCACTCTTCGACGGCGACCCCTACGTCTACATCCACGCCGCCAAGGTGGCGCGTGGCGCAACCGCGCCCGCCGTCGGTGGGCCTGCCTCGCCGCGCGTGGTGAGCCGCGGCCAGGTCGGTGGCACGGCTGCCGGTGGGGTGAAGTCCATGGGCCTCGCTCTGATCCCGGGCTACAGCCGCGGGCTGGGCAACGATTTCCCGCGGATCGCCTACGACCGGGTCGGCAAGCAGGCAGTCGTGGTGTGGAACGACGCCAGCGCGCATCCCTTGGGTGACATCTGGATGCGTGCCCTACCGCCGAACCTTGCCCTGACCGGGCCGATCAGCAAGGTCAACGACGACGCGTCGTTCGCCTTGCACTTCCTGCCTGCGGTCAGCGTGCGCAGTGACGGTTCGATCGCGACGTCCTGGTACGACCGACGGGCCGGGGGGCCGATGTCGACGCTCACCGACTACGCCGCCGAGATCCGTCCGACGGCCACGACGGCCGCCGCGGACGTCACCGTCAGCACCGGGCCGACCGACTGGGCCGGCACGTCGTCGTTGATCAACCCGAACTTCGGCGACTACACCGATAACGCCTCGTCCGGGACGACGACGTACTTCACCTGGAGCGACGGTCGGATCGGGGTGCCGCAGCCCTTCGTCGACCACCGCTGACCCACGTGGGATCGTCCGCCGCCGGGCCCCCTGGTGCTGAGGCACCGGGGGGCTTGACGGCGCTCGTCATGAGAGAGACCGTCGGACCATGAGGGCTGAGCCCGGCTGTCCCCGCTGTGGCGCGCTGCTCCACGCGCCAGGCCTCTGGTCGAGCGCCTGGACCTGCGACGTCCATGGCGCGGTGCCGCCCGTGCACCCCGCCCTGCAGCCGACGCCCGAAGTCCTCCGAGCCGCGGCGGCGGGCTCCGACGTGCCTGTCTGGTTACCGTGGCCACTTCCTCGCGGCTGGCTGGTCACCGGGGTGGTGACAGCCGGCGACGACCGGTCCGGTGCCCGGGCCTCGGCCGTGGCGTGCTCAGGCCCCTCCCCGACCGGCGGGGTGGCCGAGCTGGTGCTGGTCGCCGAGGAGATGGGCATCGGGCTCGGGGCCCGGTTCGCCGGGCTCGCCGGTCCCGACGCCGGCGAGGTGCCCGACCGTGCGGCGGACGCCAAGATCCACGCGGCCGGCATCCCGACCGCCATGTGGGCGCTGGAACATCCCTTGGTCCCGGGCGACCGGTCGGTCTACGTCGGCGAGGCGCTCGGCTGCTGGGTGTGGGCGATGCTCTGGCCGGAGTCGGCGGGGTTCCTGCTCATCGACGACTTCGTGCTCACGGATCTGCGCGACGCCGGGCACGAGCTCGATGTGCCGTGCGGAGCGCTGTCGCCACGGTTGACTTCGTGACTACCTGACTACCTGACTGCCTGACTGCGGCCCGTCGCCCCGCCCCTAGGCTGGCCCGATGCGCATCGACCTGCACACCCACAGCTCGTGCTCGGACGGCACCGAGACACCCGCCGAGCTGATGGCTGCCGCGGCGGCTGCCGGCCTCGACGTGGTGGCGCTCACCGACCACGACACGACCCGCGGGTGGAATGACGCGATGGCGTCGTTGCCGGCCGGGCTGCGGCTGGTGCGCGGCGTCGAGATCTCGTGCGCCTACGACGACATCAGCCTGCACCTGCTCGCCTACCTCATCGACCCGGCCGACGAGGCGCTGAGCGAGCAGATGGCGATGGCGCTGGACGACCGGGTGCCGCGCGCGAAGGCGATCGTCGCCAAGCTCGCCGCTGCTGGCTACCCGATCACCTGGGAGGACGTGCTCGCGCAGCTCTCCGACGGTGCGACGGTGGGTCGCCCGCACATCGCCGACACCCTGATCGCCGCCGGTGTGGCCAAGGACCGCACCGACGTGTTCGACCGGTTGCTGCACGACGGCAGTGAGTTCTTCGTCGGGCACTACTACGTCGACGCGGTGCAGGCGGTGCAGCTCGTGCGGGCCGCCGGTGGGGTGCCGGTCTTCGCTCACCCCGCAGCCAGCAGGCGCGGACCGACCGTCGGGGATGACGCCGTACGGGCGATGGCTGCGGCCGGTCTCGCCGGGCTCGAGGTCGACCACCGCGACAACCCGCCGGAGGCACGCGACCGGCTGCGCGGTCTGGCCGAGGAGCTCGGACTGCTGGTGACCGGTGCCAGCGACTATCACGGCACCGGCAAGGACAACCGGCTCGGTGAGAACACCACCGCGCCCGAGGTGCTCGACGCGTTGCTGGCGCAGGCGACGAGCGCGATCCCGGTCGTGACCGGATGACGGTGCGGTCGCGGTGCGCGTCGTGACGCCATGAGCTCGGCGGACGTGAAGTTCTTCTTCGAGGTCTTCGTCACGCTGTTCGTCATCATGGACCCGCCCGGCACGGTGCCGCTGTTCCTCAGCCTCACCAGCGGCCGCAGCCATGCGATGCGCAAACGCCTTGCCGGACAAGCGGTGGTCGTCGCGTTCTTCGTCATCACGGTCTTCGCGCTGTTCGGTCAGCAGATCCTGGACTACCTCGGCATCACGTTGTCCTCGATGCAAGTGGCGGGTGGCCTGCTGCTCCTGCTCGTCGCGCTGGAGCTGTTGACCGGCAAGGGCGACGAGCCGGTCGAGACGCAGAACGTCAATGTGGCGCTCGTGCCGCTGGGCACGCCGCTGCTCGCCGGCCCTGGCGCGATCGTGGCGACCATCGTCTTCGTCAAGCGCGTCGACGACGTCGGGTCGGGCATCGCGGTTGCGCTCGGCATCGTCGCCGTGCACGTCGTGCTGTGGCTGTTCATGCGTTTCTCGATCGTGATCCTGCGCGTCATCAAGGACAGCGGTGTCACCCTCGTCACCCGCATCGCCGGCCTGCTGCTCTCGGCCATCGCCGTACAGCTCGTCGCCGACGGGGTGCGCGCCATGATCCGAGCCGGCTGAACGGACGGTTCTTCGGTTGGTTCTCGCCTGCGCCGGGCAGACCCTCGCGGTAGCGACGGGGGGAGAGGCATGAGGGTTATGTGCCGGTGGATGTCGACCCAGGCGTCGTGGTGGCAGATCGGCCTGATCTTCGCGGTCCTTCAGTTGCCCCTGCAGCTCCGGCGCACCTGTGGTTGTTTCATGAGTCGCTCAGAAGCGATGTGCTGGACAAAGCCTCAGACGTCGAGCGGGCTAGACGGCGGCCCAGAAGTCGAGCAGGGCCTTCGCGGTCCGGTCGGCGTCCTCGGCGGCGGGGGAGTGCCCGAGGCCGGGCAGCACGAGGACCTGCGCACCGAGCCGGCCTGCCATCTTCCCCTGCAATTCCGGCGGCCACACGTCGTCCAGGTCGCCGTAGGCCACCAGCACCGGCAGGTCGACACCGGCGAGCGCGTCGGTGCGGTCCGGCTCGGACAGCAGCACCTCGGCCGCACGCAGCAGAGCCGCCGGCTCGTTGCCGAGGAAGCGCTGGTGCAGCCACTCCTCGATCTGCGGCTCGGCCAGCGGCAACCCCGCCTTGATCTCCATGTCCCGCTTGGCCACCCAGATCGCCTCCAGGTCCATGGTCGGCAGCACCTGGGCGAGCAGCCGCGTCCCGGCATCGGCGGGCGGCGGGATCGGCCCGGGACCGGAGCACAGCAGCGTGAGCGATCGCAGCGCTGGGGCGTCGGCGATCGCCGCAGCCCGGCTGACGATCCCGCCGAACGAGTGCCCCACCAGGTGCACCGGCTCGCCCAGCCACCGGGCCACCTCGACGACGTCGTCCGCCAGCGCTTCCACGTCGTACGACGAGGGGTCGAGGTTGTTGCCGCGGGACTCGTACTGGCCGCGCTGGTCGATCGCGAGCACAGTGCGCCCCGCGGCGGCGATGGGAGCCAGGATCGCGATGAAGTCTTCCTTGGATCCGGTGAAGCCGGGCACGAGCAGCACCGGCGCCTCCGGCGAACCGTTGTCGCCGGCCGGGAGCCCGGGTGCCTGCAGCCCGGCGAGCGGACCGCGCGTGGTCGGCACCTCGATCGGGGTGACGCCGTCGGGCAGCTCGAGGAAGGGTGGGGTGCTCATGGCGGAGCACGCTACCGGCCGTTGCCTGCACGACATCTGGCCGAGGCATGATGGCGGGGTGAGCCGCATCGTCGCCGTCGCCAACCAGAAGGGCGGCGTGGCCAAGACCACGACCGTTGCGTCCCTGGGCACCGCCCTGGCCGAGCGCGGCCGCAAGGTGCTGCTCGTCGACCTCGATGCGCAGTCGTGCCTGACCTTCTCCCTCGGTCTGGATCCGGAGTCGGTCGAGCTCAGCGTGCACGACGTGCTGCTCGGTCGGGTCGGCGCCGCGATGGCGATCCAACCGACCGAGGACGGGGTCGACCTGTTGCCGGCGACCATCGACCTCGCCGGCACCGAGGCGGCGCTGATGAGCCGGCCCGGTCGTGAGTACGTCCTGCGCACTGCCCTCGCCGAGGTCTCCTCGGCCTACGACGTCGTGCTGCTCGACTGCTCGCCCTCGCTCGGCGTGCTCACCCTCAACGCCCTGACCGCTGCGGACGAGCTGATCATCCCGCTGCAGTGCGAGATGCTCAGCCATCGCGGGGTCGGCCAGCTGCTCGACACGGTCGTCGACGTGCAGCGCATCCTCAACCCGGGACTGACCGTTCTCGGGGTGCTTCCCACCATGTACGACGGCCGGACCAACCACGCCCGAGCAGTGCTGGCCGACGTGGCCGGGCGCTACGGCCTGAAGGTGCTCGAGCCGGCGATCCCCAAGTCGGTGCGGTTTGCCGAGGCGCCGGCCGCCGGGCGCTCGGTGCTGGCGACGGCAGGCAGCAGCAAGGGCGCCGAGGCCTACCGGGAGCTCGCCCTGGGGTTGTTCGGATGACAGGTCGGCCCGCATGAGCAGTGATGGCTTCGACCGGCTGCGACGTCGCGCCGACAGCCTCTCGACCGAGGGACCACGCACCGCGGGGGCGGACCCCCTCGGTCGTCAGGCGCTTTACAGCGGCGCGCAGCAGAAGCCGACCCTCGGAGCGGTCACGGTCGACTGCTCGTCGTGCGGCGTGCGCAGCACCATCACCCCGCGCCGGCTGCTGGGCCTGGTCGTGCCCTCGCTGCACCTGCCGGTGCTGCGAGGGTCACACCCGTCGTGGCTGCGTTGCCCCGCCTGCGACCGGCGCACCTGGGTGCGGCTCGGACTCTCGCTCCAGACGAGGGAGCGTTAGCTCTCGGTGCCGGTGGCCCCGCTGCCCTCGGCGGGACGGCCGCCGCGGGTGCGGGTGCGGGATCCCGAGCTGCGCCGCCGAGCCGGACGGCCGCCGCCCTCGGGCGCCGACTCGGTGCCAGCCCCCGCCGGGTGGGCCTCACGACTGCTCTCCCGACCAGCGCCGTCCCGACTGCCAGAGCTGTCCCGACTGCCAGAGCTGTCTCGACTGCTGGAGCTGTCACGACTGCCAGCACTGCCGCCGCGACCGCGGCCACGGTCCCGACCAGATCCGCTGGATCCACCTGAGCGCGAGCCACCGGAACCACCGGATGGGGAACCGGATCCGCCGCGCCGGGCACCACCGGCGCGACCGGTCTCGCCCAGGTCCTCGAGCACCTCGGCGTCGAGCCCCTCACGGGTGCGCTGCGCCCGCGGCAGGGTGCCGGTGACGTTGCGCGGGATGTCCAGCGCCTCGTAGAAGTGGTCGGAGGAGGAGTAGGTCTCCTCCGGCTCGCCGAACCCGAGGTCCAGCGCCTTGTCGATCAACGACCAGCGAGGCATGTCGTCCCAGTCGACGAACGTGATGGCGGTGCCGGATGCTCCGGCCCGCGCCGTACGTCCGATCCGGTGCAGGTAGGTCTTCTCGTCTTCCGGGCACTGGTAGTTGACGACGTGGGTGATGTCCTGCACGTCGATGCCGCGGGCGGCGACGTCGGTGGCGACCAGCACGTCGACCTTGCCACTGCGGAAGGCGCGCAGGGCCTGCTCACGCGCGCCCTGGCCGAGGTCACCGTGCACGGCACCGGATGCGAAGCCCCGGTCGGCCAGCTCGTCGGCGACCTTGGCTGCGGTGCGCTTGGTGCGGCAGAAGACCAACGTCAGACCGCGCCCCTCGGACTGCAGGATGCGCGCCAGCATCTCGACCTTGTCCATCGCGTGCGCCCGGAAGACGTGCTGCTGGACGGCCTTGACCGTCTGCCCGTCGTCGTCGGGATCGACCGCGCGGATGTGGGTCGGGTGATGCATGTAGGAACGAGCCAGGGTGATGATCGGGCCCGGCATGGTGGCCGAGAACAGCATCGTCTGGCGGCCGGCCGGGATCAGTCGCACGATCTTCTCGACGTCGGGCAGGAAGCCGAGGTCGAGCATCTCGTCGGCCTCGTCGAGCACCAGGGTGCGCACATGACCGAGGTCGAGAAGTCCTTGCTGGGCAAGGTCGATCAGCCGACCCGGCGTGCCGACGACGACCTCGACACCCTTGCGCAGCGTCTCGACCTGCGGCTCGTAGGCCCGGCCGCCGTAGATGGCCAGCACCTTCACCGCCCGCAGGGCCGCCGCCCGCTCGAGATCGCCGGCAACCTGCACGCACAGCTCACGTGTCGGTACGACGATCAGCGCTTGTGGCTTGCCGGGCACGACCGGCGCAGTGCCGGCCTCAGGCTCGGCGGTCTCGTCGCTGGCCACGACACGCTGCAGCACCGGGATGCCGAAGCCGAGGGTCTTGCCGGTGCCGGTCTTGGCCTGGCCGATGATGTCGTGGCCGTGCAAGGCGACCGGCAGGGTGAGGGCCTGGATGGGGAACGGGTGGGTGATGCCGACCGCGGCGAGAGCCTCGACGGTCTTCGGCAGCACACCGAGCTCAGCGAAAGATGGGGTGTTCAGGACGGTGCCCTTCTGAAGGTGTCGTCCCGGCCTAGGTGCGTCGGTGCCGTCTCCCCTGCGGGAGACCAACCGGTGGGCCGCACGCCATCCGGTGTGGAGGCGGGCCGCTCGGTGACGGGGACGAATCGGTCGGAGCCGATCGGTTCGTCGGGCGACCGGGCATCCGTTCTACTGCCCTCACCCTACCCCGCTGACCCCCTGGCTACGCTGCAGGCGTGACCGAGGACGAGCCTGACGCGTCGGCTGACGAGACCTACCGGCTCGCGGTGGTGGACCTGCTCGGGGCGCTGGCCTATGGCGAGCTGACGGCGTTCGAGCGGCTGGCTGACGACGCGGCCTTCGCTCCGACCATTGCCGACAAGGCGTCGCTGGCGGCGATGGCGGTCGCGGAGTACAACCACTTCGCCCTGCTGCGGGACCGGCTGCTGACTCTCGATGTGCGTCCCGAGGACGCCATGGAGCCGTTCATGCCGGCCCTGGAGGCCTTCCACGAGCGGACCGCCCCGGCCGACTGGCTCGAGGGTCTCGTCAAGGCTTATGTCGGCGACGGCATCGCCGAAGACTTCTACCGCGAGGTGTCCGCCTGGCTCGACGACTCGACCCGCGACCTCGTGCTCACGGTCGTCGAGGACACCGGGCACTCGGCCTTCGCCGTCGACCGGGTGCGCGCCGCGATCGAGGCCGACCCGCGGCTGGCCGGGCGGCTCGCTCTGTGGGGCCGGCGGTTGGTGGGGGAAGCGTTGAGCCAGGCCCAACGCGTGGCTGCTGAGCGTGATGCGTTGTCTGCGCTCCTGGTGGGCGGGGTCGCCCACCGCGGAGCCGACCTGGCCGAGGTCGGCCGGATGTTCGCCCGCCTCACCGAGACCCATACCCGCCGGATGGCCAGCCTCGGCCTGTCGGCCTGACCGGCGTACCTCATCTGGGCCGATCGGCGCGACCTTACATCGAGCCGAAGCCCACCTTGCGGCTCTCCGGCTCGCCGAGCTCCACATAGGCGATCTTGTCGGCGGGCACCATGACTTGGCGACCACGCTCGTCGGTGAGGGTGAGCACGCTGGAGGTGCCACTGACTGCCGCGGTGACTGCCGCGAGGACGGCCTCGGCGGCCTCGGCGCTGTCGAGCACCAGCTCGCGGGCGGCGTGCTGGACGCCGATCCTGACCTCCACGGGGGTACCTCCGGTGCGTGTGCTGCGTGCGGACGTCCCGAAGGCTAGTCGCTGCGCGTCGTCGCGGCCGCGACGCCCTCCCTGGTGAGCGGCAGACCGCCCAGGCCGCGCCACGACAGACTTGCCAGCAGCCGTACGGCGGCATCCCGCGGGATCGTGCCCGCCTCGGCGAGCCAGAAGCGCGCCGTCACCTGCGCCATGCCGACCAGGCCGACCGCGAGCAGCCGGGCCTCGTCCTTGGGCAGCCCCGCGTCGTCGCGGATCGCCCCGCTGATCGCGTCGGCGCAGGCCAGGGTCACGCCGTCGACCCGCTCGCGCACGTCCGGTTGGTTGACGAGGTCGGACTCGAAGACCAGCCGGAAGGCACCGTCGTCCTCGTCCACGAAGCGGAAGTAGGCGTCGATGGTGGCGGCCACGCGCGCCTTGTTGTCCGGCGTCGAGTCGAGCGCGGCCTGGACTGCGGCCACCATGGCCTCGGTGTGTTGGTCCAGCAACGCGAGGTACAGCTCGAGCTTGCTCGGGAAGTGCTGGTAGAGCACCGGCTTGCTGACCCCGGCGGCATCGGCGATGTCGTCCATGGCGGTGGCGTGGTAGCCCTGCGCCACGAAGACCTCGCGGGCCGCGCCGAGCAGCTGCTCGCGGCGCGCCTGACGAGGCAGCCGGGGGCTGCGGGCGCGGGTGTCGGTCGAAGCCGGCACGTTCGGCACGGTGGCTCCTTCCCGACAGCGGCTGTCGATCAACAATCGGAGGATCGGAGGATCGGAGGATCGGAGGATCGCAGGAGTTCGCGAGGCGGCGAGCGGCCGACTCGGGGCAATCCTAGAGGCCATCGAGCCCGCGTGGATGACGCGGCGCAACTCGAAGGTGACGCGGTGTGACAAGTCGAGTGTCGGCGCGTGACAGCGGCAGCGTGCCGGGCAAGGATGGTGGGGTCGAGCCCGCCCCTGGCTTTCGAGAGGTCACCCGTGACGATCACCGACCCGAGAGGCCTCGTGACGGCACTGCTCGAGGTGCCCGGGGTTGCCGCGGCGGCCGTCGAGCCCGACCCCGACGGTCCCGGAACGTTGCGTCTCCAGCTGGCCCTGGGCGCCGACGAGGTCGATGTCGCGGGCGCGGTCAACCGCCTGCTGCGCAGCCGGTTCGGCCTGGCCGTGGACGCCGAGCGGGCCAGGGTGGTCGGCACCGTGCCGTCCGAGACCGACCCGGCGATCACGATCGAGGCCCTGACGCCCGAGGCGACGGCGCCAGTCGAGGCTCCCGGCAGCTCATCCGACGGTGCGGTCGACGACACGGCTAGTGGTCGCGGCGACAGGGCACTCGAGCGGGTCGAGGGCGAGCCAGACGGCGAGGCGCGCGGGGACGAGGTCGCGGCTGAGACAGCCGTCGCCGGGCGACTCGTCATCGAGCGCATCCAGGTGGTGACGGCCCGGCTGGGCATCACCGTGAGCATCACACTGCGGGCCGGTGACCGCACCGGCACCGGTGAGTACGAGGGCGTGGGCACGTCCGCCGCGCTCTACCGCTCGGTCGCGGCCGCCACCCTGCGTGCCGTCGAAGCCGTCCTCGACCAGCAGCTGCGCTTCGATGTCGAGCACGTCGAGATCGCCGCCACGGGTCAGGAGCGCACCGCACTTGTCGTCGTGTCGCTGGTGACCGACCGGGTGGTGGAACGACTGTCCGGTGCCTCCGTCGTGCGGGATGACGCCCGTCAGGCCGTGATCAGGGCCGTCCTCGCGGCCGTCAACCGACGGGTCGAGCTGCTGCTGCTGCACCGTGGCTGAGCCACGGCCGGTGATCGCGCACTGGCCGGGCGCCACCGTCGACCTGCCGTCCGGCCCCCTGCACGTGCGCCGAGCCTCGGCGACCTCGTCGACCGCGGAGCGGGCGGTGCTTCTGCACGGCCTCGGTGGCGGCGGCCCCAACTGGACCGATCTGATGGGCCTGCTGCGGGACCGGCTCGACTGTGCGGCCCCGGACCTGCCCGGCTTCGGCTGGTCCCCGCCGCCGGCCACCGGCGCCTACACCTTGACGACCCACGTCGCTGCAATCACCGAGCTCATCGAGCGCGACGGTCCGACTCCGGTGCACCTGCTCGGCAACTCCCTCGGCGGCACCGTGGCCACTGTCCTGGCGGCCACCCGCCCCGACCTCGTTCGCACCCTGACGCTGGTGTCGCCGGCCCTGCCGGTGCTGCGACCCCGCCTCACCAACGTCCACCTGCCCGCCCTCGCCATGCCATGGGTGGGTCGCCGGCTCGCCAGCCGCCTGGCCAAGGTGCCGCTCGAGCACCGGATGCGCGCCGCCCTCGCCCTGACCTGGGCCGACCCCTCACGGATCCCACCGGAGCGGCTGGAGTGGGCGACCGCCGAGATCCTCCGCCGCGAGGCGCTCGAGCACGACGGTCCCGCGATGATCGGATCGCTGCGCTCGCTCATGACGGCCTACCTGCGGCCGGCCCGCTGGCCGCTCTGGCGCCTGGCCGCGCGGGTGCAGGCGCCCACGCTGCTGGTCTACGGCCTGCTGGACCGTCTCGTCGACCCGCGCACTGCCTACCGCGCGGAGCGGACGTTCCCCGACGCCCGGCTGGTGCTGCTGCCGGACGCCGGGCACGTGGCCCAGATGGAGTTCCCGGACGTCGTGGCCACCGCCGTCCGCCGGTTGGTGGACGAGCCGCGGCGACCTCCCCGGCTGCCGGGGCGACACGGGACGGCGGGGGCGACGCGGGACGCGGGCGGCGGGGACGGCGGGGAGACACCTCGGGGAGAGGTCAGAGGGGCGTGACGTAGGCCCCGCTGATGCCACCGTCGACGAGGAAGGTCGAGGCGGTGACGAAGCTCGACTCGTCGCTGGCGAGGAACACCACGGCGTTGGCGATCTCGAGGGCGTCCCCGAAGCGACCCATCGGGATGTGCACCAGGCGCCGCGCGGCTCGCTCCGGGTCCTTGGCGAACAGCTCGCGCAGCAACGGGGTGTCGACCGGCCCGGGGCACAGCGCATTGACCCGGATGCCTTCGCGGGCGAACTGCACTCCGAGCTCGCGGCTCATCGCCAGCACGCCGCCCTTGCTTGCGGTGTAGGAGATCTGCGAGGTCGCTGCGCCCATGACGGCGACGAAGGACGCGGTGTTGATGATCGAACCGCGGCCCTGCTCGCGCATGTAGGGCAGCACCGCCTTACAGCACAGGTAGACGCTGGTCAGGTTGACCTCCTGCACCCGGCGCCAGGCCTCGAGACCGGTGTCGAGGATCGAGTCGTCGTCGGGTGGGGAGATGCCGGCGTTGTTGAAGGCGATGTCGACGCTGCCGTAGGTCTCGTGCGCGGTGCGCACCATCGCCTCGACCTGGTCCGGGTCGGTGACGTCGCAGCGGACGTAGATGCCGTTCACCTCGATGGCTGCGGCCTGTCCTGCGGTGTCGTCGAGGTCGGCGACCACGACGTTGGCGCCCTCCTCGGCGAAGCGGCGGGCTGTCGCCAGCCCGATGCCGCCGCAACCGCCCGTGACGATGGCAGTGCGGTCCTCGAGTCGACCTGGTCTCTGGACGGATGGCACGGTGTCAGTCCTCCATGCTGATGAAGACGTTCTTGACGTCGGTGAACGAGTCGAGGGCATCGGGCCCCAGCTCGCGTCCCAGCCCGGACTGCTTGAAGCCGCCGAACGGGGTGGAGTAGCGCACCGAAGAGTGCGAATTGACGGAGAGGTTGCCCGACTCGACGCCACGCGCGACCCGAAGTGCGCGGCCGACGTCACGGGTCCAGATCGAGCCGGACAGGCCGTACAGGCTGTCGTTGGCCATGGTGATGGCGTCGGCCTCGTCGTCGAAGGGCAGCACGGCGACGACCGGGCCGAAGACTTCCTCCTGCCAGACCGGGTCCTCGGTCGAGCGCGGCAGCACCACGGTCGGGGGATACCAGTAGCCCGGGCCGTCGGGCGCGGTGCCGCGGAAGGCGACGTCGACGTGGGCGTCGGAGCCTTCGACGTACGACGTCACCTTGGCGCGGTGCGCAGCGCTGACGAGCGGGCCCATCGCGGTGTCCTCGAGAGCCGGCGCCCCGACACTGACGCCCTTCACCGCAGGCTCGAGGAGGGCGAGGAACCGGTCGTAGACGCTGCGCTGCACGAGGATGCGGCTGCGGGCGCAGCAGTCCTGCCCGGCGTTGTCGAAGACACTGCCAGGGGCGCTGGCCGCGGCCTTCTCGATGTCGGCGTCGGCGAAGACGATGTTGGCGCTCTTGCCGCCGAGCTCGAGGGTGATGCGCTTCACCTGCGCGGCGGCGCCGGCCATGATGCGCTGCCCGACCTCGGTCGACCCGGTGAAGCAGACCTTGCGCACCAGCGGATGGGTGACGAAACGTTCACCGACAACAGAGCCACGGCCGGGAAGCACGGTCAGCACGCCCGGCGGGATGCCCGCTTCGATCGCCAGCTCGCCGAGCCGGATCGCGGTGAGCGGGGTGATCTCGGCCGGCTTGAGCACGACGGTGTTGCCGGCGGCGAGAGCTGGTGCAAGGCCCCAGCCGGCGATCGGCATCGGGAAGTTCCACGGCACGATGACACCGACCACGCCCAGTGGCTCCTTGAACGTGACGTCGAGACCGCCGGCGACGGGGATCTGTCGGCCGAACAGCCGTTCCGGCGCAGCGGCGTAGTAGTGCAGGACGTCGCGGACGTTGCCCGCCTCCCACCGCGCGTTGGAGATGGTGTGCCCGGCGTTGCTGACCTCGAGCTGCGCGAGCTCCTCGCGGGCACCGTCGACGGCTTCGGCGAACCGGCGCAGCAACAGGCCGCGGTCGACGGGGGAGACGCTGCGCCAGGTCTGGAACGCCGTGTGCGCGGCTTCGATGGCAGCGTCGGTGGCCTCGAGGTTGGTCGCCTCGACGCGAGTGATCTCCTGCTCGGTTGCAGGGTCGAGCACAATGTGGCTGGTGGTCTCGGTGGTCTCGTTGGTCTCGTTGGTCTCGTGGTCCTGCTGGGCAGGGGTGCTCATGTCACATCCTCTCGAAGCCGCGGAAGCGTTCCCAGTCGGTGACCGCGGCACCGAAGGCGGCCAGCTCGACGTCGGCACAGTTGACGTAGTGATCGACGACTGCGTCGCCGAGAGTCTCATGCGCTAGCGCGGAGCCCGCGAAGAGGTCTCGTGCCTCGAGCAGCGAGGTCGGCACCTTCGGGTGGTCGGAGGTGTAGGCGTTGCCGGCGAAAGCCGGCTCCAGCGGCAGCTCGCGTTCGATGCCGCGCAGCCCGCTGGCCAGCATGGCGGCCATCGCCAAGTAAGGGTTGACGTCGCCGCCGGGCAGCCGGTTCTCCAGCCGCAAACCGGCGCCGTGACCGACGACGCGCAGCGAGCAGGTGCGGTTGTCGTGACCCCACGCGGTGCTGGTCGGGGCAAAGCTGCCGGGTTGGAACCGCTTGTAGGAGTTGATGTTCGGCGCATACATCAAGGTCATCTCGCGCATGCCGGCCTGGATGCCGGCGACGAAGTGCTCAAAGGTGGGCGTTGCACCCTGACCGCGGTCGAAGACGATGCCGCCGTCCGTGCCGCGCAGGCTCATGTGGATGTGGCACGAGTTGCCCTCGCGCTGGTCGAACTTGGCCATGAAGGTCAGCGCCTTGCCCTGTTGCGCGGCGATCTCCTTGGCGCCGTTCTTGTAGACGGTGTGCTGGTCCCCGGTGCGGATGACCTCGTCGTACTTGAAGGCGATCTCGTGCTGGCCGAGGTTGCACTCGCCCTTGGCCGACTCGACCGTCATGCCGGCCCCAACCATGCCGTTGCGGATCGCGCGCAGCAGCGGCTCGACCCGGCTGGTGCCCAGCAGTGAGTAGTCGACGTTGTACTGGTTGGAGGGGTGCAGGCCGCGATAGGCGCTGGACCAGGCGTGCTCGTAGGTGTCGTCGAACACGATGAACTCGAGCTCGGTGCCGGCGAAGGCCACGAAACCCGCGGCAGCCGCTTTGTCGACCTGTGCCTGCAGGACCTGGCGCGGGCTCTCGGCGACCGGCGTGTGCGCGTCGTCGAGCCACAGCAGGTCGCACATGACCGCTGCGGTGCCGGGCATCCACGGCACCAGGTGCATCGACGCGAGGTCCGGCGCCAGCTCCATGTCGCCGTACCCGCGTTCCCACGAGCTGATGGCGTAGCCGTCGACGGTGTTCATGTCGATGTCGACAGCGAGCAGGTAGTTGCAGGCCTCGGTGCCGTGCTCGAGCACGGTGTCGAGGAAGAAGTCTGCGTGGATGCGCTTGCCCTGCAGCCGGCCCTGCATGTCGGGGAACGCCACCACGACCGTGTCGATGCTGCCGTCCGCGACGCCGCCGCGCAGCGTCTCGACCGTGAGGGGTGGTCCCGTCTTCGCCATCGTGGTTGTCCCGTCTCGTCGGTGCCGCACTTGCCGCCGCCTTCGCCGCGTCGTCCCGATCCGGACCCTAGCGAGTCTGTGCGTGTCGCTGGACCATTCCCCTGCGGACGGCTTGGGCAAGGGTGCACACTCGCGCCAACGCACGCTTCGCCGTGTCCGCGCCGGGGGGACCGGACCGCTCTCCAGGAGGATGCAGTGACTGCTGATCCCACTCAGCTCAACGACGACGAGCGGCGACTCGCCGAGCTCGGCTACAAGCAGGAGTTGCACCGGTCGTGGTCGGGGTTCTCCAACTTCGCGATCTCGTTCTCGATCATCTCCATCCTCGCCGGTTGCTTCACGACCTTCTTCCAGGCGTGGAACAACGGCGGCCCGGTCGCCATCTCCTGGGGCTGGCCGCTCATCTCGGCGTTCATCCTCATCATCGGCTTCTGCATGTCCGAGCTCGTATCGGCCTACCCGACCTCCGGCGGCATCTACTGGTGGGCGTCAAAACTGGGCGGGGCCAAGGCCGGCTACTACACCGGCTGGCTCAACCTGATCGGCCTGCTGGCGATCGTTGCCTCGGTCGCCTACGGCTGCGCCGCCTTCTTCGACCTCGCCTTCTCCTTCTTCAGCGACAGCTGGGCGAAGGGCTACTCGCTGCAGCGCGTCTTCTGGATGTTCCTCGTCGTGCTGGTGATCATCTCCGCCGTCAACATCTTCAGCAGCCACCTGCTGGCCATCATCAACAACATCTCGGTGTGGTGGCATGTGGCGGGGGCTTCGGCGGTCATCCTGATCCTGATCCTCGTCCCCGACCATCACCAGAGCATCTCCTACGTCTTCACCGAGCGCGTGAACAACACCGGGGGCTTGTTCGGCGGGGAGACCAACGGGGTGGGTTTCTGGTTCTACGTGATGCCGCTGGGGTTCCTGCTGACGCAGTACACGATCACCGGCTACGACGCGTCAGCGCACCTCAGCGAGGAGACCCACTCCGCCGCGGACTCCGCCGCCAAGGGCATCTGGCAGTCCATCTTCTACTCGGCGATCGGTGGGTGGCTGCTGCTGCTGGCCTTCGTGTTCGCCGTGCAAGATGGCAAGGGTGTCTCCGCCGGTGGCGGCGCCATCGCTGTCGTGTTCGACCAGGCCCTCGGGTCCACCTGGGGCGGGGTGGTGCTTCTCATTGCGGCCAGCGGGCAGCTCTACTGCTCTACTGCCTGTCTGACCTCGACCACGCGCATGTTGTTCGCCTTCAGCCGGGACGGCGCCGTCCCAGGAGCCAAGCACTGGGCGACGTTGAACTCCAAGCGAGTGCCGGTGCGTGGTGTGATCGCTTGTTCGGTCGTAGCGGTGATCATGACCCTGCCGGCGCTGATCGAGATCAACATCGGCACCGCGGACAAGCCGATCATCGTCAACTACGCCTTCGCGGCGGTTGTCTCGATCGGGGTCATCGGGCTCTATCTCGCGTTTGCCATCCCGATCTGGTTGCGCTGGCGGGCCGGCGACACGTTCCCGCAGGGCAGCTGGAACCTTGGCAACAAGTGGCGGTGGATGGCCCCGCTCGCGGTGGGCGAGATCGTCGTGACCTCGATCTACTTCGTCCTGCCCTACACCCCGGCAGGCGCGCCAGGCTTCATGCGAGGCATGCTCGGGGCGCCCGGCACGGCAGAGGTGCCGTTCTCCTGGAAGTTCGTCAACTACACGCCGATCGTGACCGGCGGTGCCCTGCTGCTGCTGTGGATCGCCTGGCACCTGTCGGTGAAGAACTGGTTCAACGGGCCGAAGCAGACCATCGACCCTGTGGTCGCCGAGCTGCTCAGCGAGTGAGCCGGCGTTAGTCCGGCCGCACTGCGTCGGCCAGCACCTGCTCCAGGGCCGGGTCGTCGAGATTCTCGACGGCCCGGCCGTACTTCTCCATGCCCCAGGACCAGAAGTCGAAGTCGATCGGGCTCACCGAGGCCTGGATCGAAGCCCACAACGCCCAGCCGTACTGCGCGGTGATGCCCAGCAACCTCGCCCGGGCGACCTGGTGGCGCAGGTGCCGGCCGTAGTAGCTGTCGACCAGCAAGGTCAGGTGGTCCAGCGGGAGGTTCGACTCACTCCACAGGTTGCCGAGCTCGAAGCAGGCGTCGTTGTTGCCGCCGTACTCATAGTCGATGATCCACACCTGCTCGCCGTCGTCGACGAAGTTCGCCGCCAGCAGGTCGTTGTTGCACGGCACCGACGGTTCCCGGCGTACGGCGACCGCGGCCGCGACCCGGTCCATCAGGGGGAGCAGCTCCAGGTAGCGCGGCGGCAGCCGGAAACCTCGCGTCTGCACGATGTCGAGGTAGCGGCGCATCGTCGCCGGCATGTCGAACTCACCCTCGAACCGTGGACCGGCATGGAGCCGTCGGCAGGCCGCCGCCGTGCGGACCAGCGTCGTCTCGTCGTGCAGGTCCTGGATGGTGAGTGTGCGGCCGTGGACCCAGGCGACGACCAGGGCGCGATGGTCGGGCAGGTAGGCGAGCACCTGGGGGGCTGCACCGCTCTCGGCCGCGCGGGTGGAGTTGACGTGCTCGGCGTCGCGGTCGATCGCGAGCAGGTCGTCGGCCGGGCTGGACAGCCGCACCACGGCTGTCTGCTGCGGGGTTGTCACCTTGTAGTTGACATTGGTGAGGCCGCCGAGCAGGCGCTCGACTTGCCGCGGCTGGCCGCTGAGCATCGACAGCTCGAGCAGCGCGGCGCTCAGTCGCGCGTCGGGTTCGATCGCCTCCGGCTCCACGTTGCCGAACCTACTCGCGGTGGGTCGATAGTCTCCGACCGTGCCCGCCGAGCGCCCGCTGCCCGACTCTGCTGCTGTCGTCATCATCGGTGGGGGTGTCGGTGGTGCGAGTGTGGCCTTCCACCTGGCCGAGCTGGGGCAGACCGATGTCGTGCTGCTGGAGCGTTCCGAGCTGACCAGCGGCTCGACGTTCCACTCCGCCGGTCTGGTGGGGCAGCTGCGCGCGGACCCGACGCTGACCCGGATGAACATGTACTCCGTCGAGCTCTACCGACGGCTGCAGGCCAGCGAGCACCCGCCGGGGTGGGTCGAGTGCGGCGGCATCAAGCTCGCGTCGTCCGAGGAACGGATGATGGAGATCCGTCGCCAGCTCAGCTGGGCGACCGCGTCAGGCTTGCCCCTGCAGGAGATCTCGGCGGCAGAGGCCCACGACATGTTCCCACTGATGACCACCGAGGGCGTCGTGGGTGCGGCCTACCTCGCGTCCGACGGGTACATCGACCCGTCCCAGCTGTGCCACTCACTCGCGTCGCATGCGCGCGCGGCGGGGGTGGCTGTGCACACTCACACCCGAGTGGCCGGCATCGAGGCGTCGAACGGCCGGGTCATGGCGGTGCAGACCGACAAGGGCCGCATCGCCTGCGCGCAGGTCGTCGACTGCGGCGGGATGTTCGCTGCCGAGGTCGCGCGCATGCTCGATGTGCGCGTGCCGATCGTGCCGATGTCCCACCAGTACGTCGTTACCGAGGCGCTGCCCGACCTGCGCACCCGTCGGGACGCCCATGCTGCGCCGCTGCCAACCTTGCGAGACCCTGACCTGCTCGTCTACTGGCGCCAGGAGGTCGACGGTCTCGTGATGGGCGGCTACGAGCGGCAGAGTGCGCCGTGGACAGCCGATGCGCGTTCCTACGACGCGGTGCCCGCGGACTTCAACGGCCGGCTGCTGCCCGAGGACTGGGACCGCTTCGAGGAGATCACCGCCAACTCCCGGGTGCGGGTGCCGGCGATGGCGGAGGTCGGCCTGCGCAAGGTGATCAACGGGCCGGAGGCGTTCACCCCGGACAACGAGTTCTGCCTGGGCGAGACCGAGATCGACGGGTTCTTCGTGGCGGCCGGGTTCTGCGCGCACGGCATAGCCGGTGCTGGTGGCATCGGCAAGGTTATGGCCGAGTGGATGGTGTCCGGCGACCCTGGCATGGACGTGTGGCACATGGATGTCCGGCGCTTCGGCCAGCAGTACCGCTCACCGTCGTACACCCTTGCTCGCACGGTCGAGAACTACGAGACCTACTACGACATCGCCTATCCCGGACACGAGAGACTCGCCGGAAGACCACTGCGGGTGGCGCCCGCCTATCCGTGGCACGCCGCACGCGGTGCGAGCTTCGGTGAGAAGTCGGGGTGGGAGCGGGTCAACTACTACGCGACCAACGAGGCAGCAGCCACGCCGGTGGAGGTCGCGTCCCGTCCACACGGCTGGGCGGGGAGGCTCTGGTCGCCGGCTGTTGCGGTCGAGCACCGGGCGACCCGCGAGGCGGTGGCGCTGTTCGACGAGTCGTCCTTCGCCAAGCTGATGGTGACCGGCCCGGACGCTGCCACCTTCCTCGAATGGGTGTGCGACAACAGCGTCGCTCGCGGCATCGGCGACGTCACCTACACCCAGATGCTCAACGCCGGGGGCGGGATCGAGGCCGACGTCACCGTGACCCGGCTCGAGCCCGACGCATTCATGGTCGTCACCGGCACGTCGTTCGGCGGTCACGACGGGTCCTGGCTGCGACGGCAGGCGAGACGCCGCGGAGCGAGTGTGCGCATCGACGATGTGACTGGCGCTTGGGTGACCTACGCGCTCTGGGGACCGCGCAGTCGCGATGTGCTGCGAGAGGTAACGGGTGCCGACCTGTCGAACGTGGCTTTCCCGTTCATGACCGCGAGGAGCATCACGGTCGGCGACGTTCCCGTGCGCGCGTTGCGGGTCACCTACACCGGCGAGCTCGGCTGGGAGCTCTATGCCCCCGCCGAGTACGGCGCCGGTCTCTGGTCGACGCTCTGGGCGGCCGGTGCGGCCCACGGCCTCGTGGCCGCGGGCTATCGCGCGATCGAGAGCCTGCGGCTGGAGAAGGGCTATCGCGCCTGGAGCACCGACATCACCCCGGAGACCGATCCCTACGAGGCGGGGCTCGGGTTCTGCGTGCGGCTCGACAAGCCCGGTGGCTTCTGTGGCGACGAAGCGTTGCGCGCTGCGAAGGAGCGCGGCTTCTCGCGTCGGCTCAGCGCTCTGGTTCTCGACGACCCGCGGACCGTGGCGCTGGGCAGCGAGCCGGTGCGCGTCGACGACCGGGTCGTGGGGCGGATCACGTCAGGTGGCTACGGCTACACCCTGGGGGCCTCGATCGCCTATGCCTACCTGCCGATCGCCGATGCTGTTGTCGGCACCCGAGTGACCATCGACGTCTTCGGCCAGTGGGTGGGCGGTGTCGTGGCAGCCCAGCCGTTGATCGACCCGCGATCCACCCGGGTGCACGCGGAAGCCTAGGTGAGTAGCCCTACCCATGCGCCGCGCCGGCGTCGGCGTACAGCGTGAGGTCATGACTCCTCTTCGTGTCCTTGTCCGCTCCGGCTTCCTCATCGGCATCTTGCTGCTGGGCGACCTCGCCGGCTACCTCTGGAAGACGGTCGGCGCCAACATCGGCCTTGGCCTGCTCGTCTTTCTGGTGCTCGGTGTCGTTGCCGGCGCCCTGGGTCTGCTGGACGGCCGACGTCACGCCATTCGCGGCGTTCTGGTGATGTGGCTCGTCGTCTCGGCTGTCGTTGGGCTCTTCGCCGCTGCGTCTGTGAGCGTCGGCGCATGGCTGCTCGGCGGTGGATTCACCATGTCGGTCTTGGCGTCAGACCTCGTGCTGCTCGCCCCGTTCATGGCCTGCCTTGTCGCTGTTCCGGCGCTGATCGGGGCGGCTCTCGGCGAGGCGACGTCCGCGGGACGGGTGGCCCGGGCGCCTCGGCCGACCACCTGATCGCGCAGCCGTCGGCTGCGGGCACATCACGTTCGCGTCGCACCTCCGGCTGTGGGTCAGCCGGAGGGCGGCGTGCTGGGTCGGCTGAACCACAGCAGGTAGTCGCCGGCGAGCCCGGGCGGGTGCGCGTCCCAGCACAGGAAGGTCTCGCCGAGGAACGTCAGGCGCTTTCCGACCACCCGCGCCACGTCCCACGCCAACGGAGTGACCACGTCGTCGTGCACGACGTTGGCGACGTTGAGCACGACATGGCCACCTGGCCGCAGCAGCGTTGCCACTTGGTCGAAGACGTCGCCGAGGTCGTGCAGATAGGTGCTGTAGTCGCCGTCGTTGGTCGCGTAGCCGTTGAGTGGGTTCTCCGGGTGCCCGATCATCGTCATGTACGGCGGTGAGCTGAGCACCAGGTCGACAGATCCGGGCGTGAGGCCGACCTGCGCAACCAGATCGCAAGCATCGCCCTGCACGACGCGCGCCAAGCGGCCGTTGGGCTCGTGAGTGAGACGCGCGCAAGCGAGGTCGACGTGCTCCTGCAGCAGCTCGACCCCGAGTGCGCGGCGGCCGAGCCGCGCTGCCACCGCCGGCGTCGTGCCGTAGCCGGCGAAAGGGTCGAGCACCAGGTCGCCCGGGCCGGTGACGTCCTCGATGACCGACGCTGCCAGTGCCTCGGTGAAGTGCACGTCGTCGACCTGTCCTGCTGGTCGTTGGGCGGCGAGGTCAGCCGCATACAGCAGCAGGTAGGGCTTCACCTGACCATCATCGCGGAGGCCGCGGAGGCCGCGGAGGCCGCGGGCCACCGCCCTGTCACCCTGCGAGTTGCCAGTGGCCGATTGGCGCGGGTCGCGCTCGGGCCTCCGCCGCCGGGCAACGACGTACGACACGAGGTGAACAGTCGCCGCAACAGGCACCTGCGCCTGTTGTCGCGACTGCTCACCTACCTCACGTGGTCAACGGCGGCGGGTGGGAGGGCTTCCGGGGCGGGCTAGTCGTGTCGGGCGAGCCAGTCGGCGACGAGGTCCATGTACGCCGACCGCTCCTCCCACATCGGCAGGTGAGAGCAGCCGGGCATGACCGTCTGCTCGACCTCGGTGCCATCAGCGCCGATCCCTTCAACCAGCGGCACCTGCAGCGCCGGGGTGGCCTCGTCGAACTCACCGCTGACGACATACGTGGGAACGCCGATCTGACTGAGCCTTTCGGTGGACGCCCAGTCCTTGATCGAGCCGATGACGTGGAACTCCGAAGGCCCGTTCATGGTGTGGTAGACGGTCGGGTCCTCCTCGAGCTTGGCCAGCCCGTCGACGACGCCGTGCGGCCACGGGTCGAGTCGGCAGAGGTGACGGCGGTAGAAGACCTCACAGGCGGCGGCGTAGGCCGGGTCGTCGGTCGTGCCGGCTGCCTCGTGCTCGCGCAGGGTTGCCTCGACCTCGGGCGGCAGGTAGAGACGCAGGCGGTTGGCCTCGGTGACGAAGTCGGGGAAGGACGCGGCCGTGTTGGACAGCACCAGCGACCGCAGACCGGCCGGCTGGGTCAGTGCGTGCTCCTGGGCGAGGAAGCCGCCCCACGACTGGCCGAGCACGTGATAGCGACCAGCGATGCCGAGATGGTCCAGCAGACCCGCGAGCTCGCGGACGAAGAGCTCGACAGTCCAGAACTCCGCGCCCCGATCGGGGTGATGCGTCGACCGGCCGTTGCCCAGCTGGTCGTAGAGCACGACAGCACGCCCGTCGCGAGCGAGATCAGCAAGCGGCGTCAGATAGTCGTGCGTTGCACCCGGTCCGCCGTGCAGCACGACCAGCGGAGCCGGACCGGTCGTGTCCTCGGCCGCCGGCAGCGAGCCGTGCACCTGGAACCAGGTCTGCGATCCAGTCAGACCGGGTACGTCGGTCAGTCCCTCCGTCATCGTCACTCAGATCGAGCCCTCGGCGATGGCCTGCTCGATCCACGGGATGACCTCGTCGAGCATGTCGGAGAGGCTCGTGGTCGCCTCGATGTCGAGCACCCGCTTGGCCTTGCTCACGTCGGGCACGCGCTTCTGCACATCGTGCTCGAAGCCGGGGTCGCTGACATAACGGAACGGCACGTCCGGCCCCTTGATCTTCGTCCAGATCAGCTCGGCGAGAGCCAGCACCGTCGTCGACTCGGCGGTCGAGATGTTGAAGTCCTCGTTGCGGGCTTCGTCGCGCTCCACGCACTCGACGATGCCCTTGGCGAGGTCGCCGCCATAGGTGTAGTGCCGCACCTGGTCGCCGGCGCCGAGGATGTGCAGCGGGTCCTGGCCCTTGAGGATCTTCTGCACCAGGTCGGGCACGACGTGGCTCATGGCAAGCTTGACGTTGCCCGAGTCGATCTCGACGTCACCGAGGGCCCGGCTCTCACCGGTGCCGACACAGTTGAACGGCCGCACGATGGTGAAGGGCAGCTGGTACTGGTCCCAGGCTGCGTGCGCGAAGTACTCGACCGCAAGCTTCTGGAAGCCGTACGACGACAAGGGCGGCGGGACCTTGCGCTCGTCGCCCTCGACCGACGGCCACCGGTCGGTGGACTCGAACACCATCGAGGAGCTGAGGTAGGTCACCTTCGACAGGCGCCCGTCCTTGTGCGCCTTGATCGCCGCGTCGCACGAGCCGGCGATGATGCGCTCGTTGGTGGCGAGCAGGTCGTAGGCGTAGGTGTGGAAGTAGGAGATGCCACCGATGAGCGCGGCACCCGCGATGAAGTGGTCGCAGTCCATCAGCAGCCCGGTCATCAGGTCGGTGTCGCGGGCGTCACCCTCGACGAGGGTGTAGGCGGGGTTGTCGTCGTAGGACTTGACGACCCGGCCGTACTTGGAGAAGTTGTCGACGCCAACGACCTCGTGACCGCGTCGCAGCAGCTCCTCGACGACGTAGCCGCCGATGAAGCCGGACGATCCGCTGATGAGTGTCTTCACGAGGGTGCTCCGGGTTTCGGGGTGGGAGTGGTAGGCGTTCGGGGGATGCTCGGGGTGGCCGGAGGAGTGGCGCCGGCGTCCGGCTCGATCTTCGGACCGTAGGCGTAGCGGTACCAGCGCAGGTACTTGGGCAGCCACTGTGCGACGTGGAAGTTGGAGACACCGGCCTGCCGGTCGAGCCAGATGGTCGGGATCTCAGCGACCGGCAGGCGCATGCGTCGGGCCTTGGCGGTCAGCTCGAGACCGATCTCGAAGCCGTCGCGGCTCTCGATGCCGACCTGCTCCACGAAAGCCCGGTTGTAGGCCTTGTAGGAGTTGGTCGCGTCGCGGGTGCCGACCCGGGCGAACCAGTGCAGCGTGCGACCCGCGTTGCGGGACAGCATCGACTTGACCAGCGGACCACCGACCTGCTGACCGCCGGGCATGTAACGCGAGGCGGCGGCCACCACGACACCTCGCTCGACCAGCCGGGTCAGCTCGTCGATCTGGCGCGGGTCGTCGCACCCGTCAGCCATCGTCACGACCACCACCGGCGCGGTGGCCTGGTGGATGCCGTAGCGGATGGCGTGCGCCGGACCCTTGCCGTAGTCGTTGACGACGACGCGGATCGTGGGCTGCTCATGGTGGGCGTAGGACTCGACCACCGGCACCGTGGTGTCCTCGGCGAAGTCGACGACGACGAGCACCTCGCAGCGCAATGTCACCGCCTCGAGGAGCCGGTCGAGGACGGGGATGATGCCCTCGCCCTCGTTGTAGGCCGGGATGACGACGGTGACCCGTGGACGGGTGCTCACGTGCGCACCCCGTTGCCCAGCACGTTCCATACGTCCGCAACCGGCTTGTCGGTGACGATGCCGCGGTAGTCAGGATGCGGTGTCGCGACGATGAGCAGGTCCGACTCGGCGAGCACCTGCTCCAGCGGCACCAGGTCGGGATCGGTGGTGACGTAGGGGTCGGTCATCAGTACCCGTGCCGCCTTGAAGGACAGGATCCGTTTGAGCTTGTAGGCCAGGCTGGACCTGGTGTCGTCAGAGCCGGCCTTGAAGGCGGCGCCCAGGATGCCGACCGTCGCGGTGGACAGGTCGTGCTGGTCGCCCAGCCTGCTCACGACGTACAGCGGGAGTCCCTCGTTGACCAGCATCGCGGCGTGCCCGAGCTGGAAGTTGTTGTCGTTGAACGCCGCCAGCTGCATCGTGTCCTTGAACAGGCACGGGCCGGCGGCGAAACCGGCAGCGGGCATGTCGGCGGCCCGCGGATAGTCCTGCGCGAGCCCGACCCGGATCTTCTCGAAGTCCAGACCGCGGCTGTTGGCCAGCATGTAGAACTGGTTCACAGCCGCAAACTTGATGTAGCGCCAGGTGTTGGTGAAGAGCTTGGCGAGCTCGGCCTCCTCGGCAGCCATCTCCACGATCTGGTCGGTGAGCCGACCGAAGAGCGCACCGGCCCGGTCCCGGGTCGCCTGGTCGGCGCCGGACACGATCTGCGGCAGCTCGAAGAGCTCCGTCATCGCTTTGCCCTCAGCGATCCGCTCGGGGCAGAACGACACGTCGACCTTGAGGCCGCGGTCGGCGAGCATCCGCTCGACCAGGCTCGTCACGCCGGGGAAGACTGTGCTGCGCAGGACCACCAGCTGGCCGTCGCGGAAGAACTGCGCGCACGCCTCGAGGGCACGAGGAACGGCCTTGGGGTCCGGGTTGAGGTGCTCGTCGACGGGAGTGCCGATGACCACTACGACGTTCTCGGCCAGCCCGACGACCGAGGGGTCGGTCGAGGCGCGCAGGGCGCCCGAGGTCACCGCGTTGCGCAGCTTGTCGGCAGCGCCGGGCTCGTCGAAGGGCAGCTCGCCGGCGTTGACCTTGGCCACTGTTGCTTCGGCCACGTCGTAGACCAGCACCGAGGCTCCACGGTCGGCGAAGGCGATCGCCAACGGCAGCCCGACGTGCCCGCAGCCGCCGACCACGACCACGTCGTGGGTGAACGCCGTTGCAGGCTCCATGGGCCCCTCTGGGTGCAGGTGTCGGTGGCTCGGGGTCGTTTGCGGCGGGGTGTCTCAGCACGCCGGTCCAGCGGAAAACGACCCTAACAGTGACGGCCGGGCGTGACTGACGTCCGCAGGGCGCGAGTGGGGCTGATGGTGATGCCGTCACTGCGGGCACGTGCCACAGCCGTGGGCGACAGGAACGCCCGCAGCCTGCCGATGTAGCCGGGCTTGTGGACCGTCGCCAGCCAGGCATCCGTCCGCCGGGCGATGGCGGCATGCCAGTTGTTGAGCAGGATCACCTCGGGCGTGGTCGCGAGGATGCGCCCCTGCCAGCCGGCATAGCCCCCCGGGGTGCGCGCGACCTGCCAGTCGGCCACGCCCGAGTTGAGATAGACGTAGCGGCTCGGGTTGCGGCGCTCGGTCAGCACCAGGGGCGCGGGATCACCGAGGGAGTAGACGACCCCGCCACCGGCAAGGCGTTGCAGGTCGCAGGCGTCGGAACGTTGTGCGACCAAGCCCCCGTCGGCTGCCTTGTCGTGGCTGAACCACCGCATGGACAACCCGGTCAACGCCAGTACGGCGATCAGCGCGCCGGCAGTGGCCGCGGTGCGCAGGGCAGGCTGCCGGAGGACGGCGATCACCCCGGCCGCCGTGCCACCCAGGCCAAGCGCGGCGTAGACCAGCAGCGGGTAGAGGTCCGGGATGCCCTGGAAGTCAGTGGCGGAGAAGGCAGCGAGCCCCGCCAACGAGGTCGTTACCACCACGACCAGAGGCGACACCAGCCGGGCCCGCAGGTCTCCTTGTCCAGCCGCGAGGTGCACGAGGAGAAGCACCGCCAGCAAGGCGACGCCCAGCAGGAACAGCCAGCCGCTCTGCCCGTATCCGACCCTGATCACGTCGAGGATGTGGTGCAGCCGGCCGACCAGTGTCTCCTTGCCGCGTTTGACCCCGGTGAAGGGAAAGGCGAACACCGACTCGATCAGCTTGCCGAGCGTGCCGGTGACGACGAAGTAGAGGGTGGCGAGGCTCAGCGGGATCGCCGCGCCGATGACGACCCGGGTGACGGCCGCGCGCCGCGTCATAGCCTCGATGCGGCCTGCGGTCCTGACTCGCTCGCTGCGGTCGGCGCTGTCGACCCGAGCCGGTCCGTCCGGTGCCAGAACAGCGGCCAGCAACGCGACGGCGACATAGATGGCTAGCGGCTGCCAGACCAGGAACGCCAGCGAACCGAGGACCGCCGACCAGAACCACTGTCGTCGTACAGCAAGAGACATGGACAGCACACCGAACAGCAGACCCGGCGTCTTCGCGTCGGGACCCGCGAGAGCGTCCATGGCGAAACCGCGGAAGCAGGCGAAGACGGTCGCGCCGACCAGGGCGCCGATGGTGGAGCGCCAGAGCCGCAGCCCCAGCTGGTAGACGGCCAGCACGGTCAGGCAGGAGATGACGAAGAACACGAGCCGCATGGCGTGCACGTCGTTGACGCCGAACACCTTGCCGATCGCAGCCGAGGCACCGGTGATGAAGGTCGCCAGCGGTGGCTTGGGGTCGAAGATGCTGGCGTAGGGCGCCACGCCGTGAGTCAGCTGCTGCCCGGCGTAGACGTAGATCGCCTCGTCGCGCTTGAGGGTGTCGTCGATGCTGTAGCGGGTGAACACCGCCACCGAGATCGCCAGCGACGCGACACCGCCCGCGGCGACCGACAGCGGCCCGGGCGCCGCGACGTCGGAGCCGTGACGCCGGGGCATCAGGGGTGGCACACGGTGTCGACGTCGTGGGCATGCAGCCCGAGATGATCCAGCATGCTGGCGAGGCTAGCGCGGCGCGGCAGTCACCGGGCTGCGGCGACCAGCGCCTCGAACAGCCGCAGGTCCTCGCTCATCTCCGGGTGCCAGAGCACCCCGACGGCGAACCGTTTGGTCGGGTCCTCGACCGCCTCCGGTGTGTCGTCGTCGGCCCACGCGGTGACCGTCAGCGTGCCCGCATCGGCCAGCCCCTGGTGGTGGTACGACGGCACCGTCAGGGTGTCGCCGACGATGTCGTGCAGCCGGGACCCGGACGCCACCGACACCTCGTGCTGGCCGTAGACCCCCGCCTCCGGCCGATGCCGTTCGTGGCCCACGGTCTCCGGCAGGTGCTGCACCAGCGACCCGCCCGCGACCACCGACATCAGCTGCATGCCCCGGCAGATGCCTAGCACCGGGGTGCCCCGCTCGAGCGCGGCCCGCAGCAGCGGGATCTCGGCGGAGTCCCGCGCCTCCCGCACCCCGAGGGTCTCCGGGTGTGGCTCCTCGCCGTAGAGCAGCGGCGAGAGGTCCGCGCCGCCGGCGAAGACGACCCCGTCGAGCCGGCCGAGCAGGTCGGGGTCGCTGTTAGCGGTGGGCGGCAGCAGGACGGCGATCGCCCCCGCGGCCTCGACCTGTGGAACGTAGCGGAAAGGCAGCAGCGCGGCCGGGGCGTCCCAGACCCCCCACCGCGCCTGCTCGACGTACGTCGTGATGCCGATGACCGGGCGCATGGGTCCACATGCTGACAGGTGGGGAATCCCCCAGGCGCCCGCCACGCTTCACTTGGGGTCAGCCACCCCACTGCTGGAGGCAGAACCCGTGTCAGCCGTTCCATCGTCTTTGGCCCCGCTCGTCGAGCCTGCCGCCGAGCTCACCGTCGAAGAGGTACGCCGCTATTCGCGGCACCTGATCATCCCCGACGTCGGCATGACGGGACAGAAACGGCTGAAGAACGCCAAGGTCCTCGTCGTCGGTGCCGGTGGTCTCGGCTCGCCCGCGCTGCTCTACCTTGCCGCGGCCGGTGTCGGCACCCTTGGCATCGTGGACTTCGACGTGGTCGACGAGTCCAACCTGCAGCGCCAGATCATCCACGGCCAGTCCGACATCGGGAAGCCGAAGGCCGTCAGCGCCAAGGAGTCGGTGCAGGAGGCCAACCCGTTCGTCACGGTGGTCCTGCACGAGGAGCGACTGGACTCCACCAACGTGTTCGACATCTTCGAGCCTTACGACCTCATCGTCGACGGCACCGACAACTTCGCCACGCGCTACCTCGTCAACGACGCAGCCGTGCTGCTCGGCAAGCCCTACGTGTGGGGCTCGATCTACCGCTTCGACGGCCAGGCCTCCGTGTTCTGGCCGACGGCCTACGACAACACCGCCCCGTGCTACCGCTGCCTCTATCCCGAGCCCCCGCCCCCCGGCATGGTCCCGTCCTGCGCCGAGGGCGGTGTGCTCGGCGTGCTCTGCGCGAGCATCGGGTCGATCCAGGTCAACGAGGCGATCAAGCTGATCGTCGGCATCGGTGACCCCTTGGTCGGCCGGCTGATGGTCTACGACGCCCTCGAGATGGCCTACCGCACGGTCAGGATCCGCAAGGACCCCGAGTGCCCGGTGTGTGGCAAGAACGCCACGATCACCCGCGAGACCGGACTCATCGACTACGACGCGTTCTGCGGCACCATCAGCGACGAGGCCGCCGAGGCAGCCAAGGGCTCGACGATCTCGGTCAAGGACCTCAAGGCGATGATGGACCGCGGCGACGACTTCTACCTCGTGGACGTGCGGGAGCCGAACGAGTTCGAGATCGTCTCCATCCCCGGTGCGACGCTGATCCCCAAGGGCCGCATCCTGTCCGGCGAGGCGTTGTCCGAGCTGCCCCAGGACAGGCCGGTCGTCTTGCACTGCAAGAGCGGCGCCCGGTCCGCCGAGGCGCTCGCGGTGATCAAGGGCGCCGGATTTGCTGACGCCGTGCACGTCGGCGGTGGGGTCGTCGCGTGGGTCAACCAGATCGACCCGTCGCTGCCCACGTACTGAGGTCGACGCCACTCAACCCGGACGGCGGTCGGGCTAGCCTCCGGAGCGTGACCCCCCGTCGCACGACGTACGACGAGGACGTGCTCGCCGTGGTGGCCCTGATCCCGCTTGGTCGGGTCATGTCGTACGGCGATGTGGCGGAGTACCTCGGGGCGGGCGGCCCCCGGCAGGTCGGCCAGGTCATGTCCCGGGGGACCGGTGACCTCCCGTGGTGGCGGGTGCTGCACGCCGACGGCAGCCCGCCGCAGGGGCTGGAAGCCGCGTGCCACCAGCGCTGGCGGGACGAGTCCACACCGCTGCGACCTGACGGTCGCCGGGTCGACATGCGACTGGCGCGCTGGGACGGCCGCTGACAGCGTCGTCCACCCGAGGGGTACGGTCGCCCGCATGCCACGAGCAAGCGTCACGCCCCTGACGACGTACGCCGTCGAGCGCGCCACCCTGCGCAACGGCCTGCGCGTCGTCATCGCCCCGGACCGGTCGGCCCCCGTCGTCGCAGTCGCCGTCTACTACGACGTGGGCATCCGGTCCGAGCCCGAGGGCCGCACCGGGTTCGCCCACCTCTTCGAGCACCTGATGTTCCAGGGGTCGGCGTCGCTGTCGAAGATGGAGCACGTCAAGTACGTGCAGTCCTCCGGCGGCACCCTCAACGGCTCGACCCGTCTGGACTACACCAACTACTACGAGGCGCTGCCCAGCCACGCCCTGGAACGCGCACTGTTCCTCGAGGCCGACCGCATGCGCTCACCGGCCGTGACCGAGGAGAACCTCGCCAACCAGATCGCGGTGGTGAAGGAAGAAATCAGGGTCAACGTCCTGAACCAGCCCTACGGCGGTTTCCCCTGGCTGAGCCTTCCACCGGTGCTGTTCGAGACCTTCCCCAACGCGCACAACGGCTACGGCGGCTTCGAGGACCTCGAGAGCGCGACTGTCGGCGACGCCAGCGACTTCTTCGACCGCTACTACGCCCCCGGCAATGCCGTGCTCGCGATCGGCGGCGACCTGGATGTCGACGGCACGATGGCGTTGGTGCACAAGCACTTCGGTGACGTCCCGCGTCGCGCGGTGCCGCCGCGGCCGGACTTCGACGAAGCCGCTCCGACCTCGGAGCGACGGGCCGAGCAGGTCGACCTGCTGGCCCCCGCGCCCGCAGTCGCGCTCGGCTGGCGGGTGCCCGACCCGGCCGACCTCGATGCCTACCTGCCCTACGTCGTGCTGACGTCCGTGCTGGCCACCGGCGACGCGTCCCGGTTGCGCCGACGGCTCGTGCAGGACGACCGGGTGGCCACCGACGTCGGTGCCCACATCGCCTTCATGGAGGACGCGTTCGACGTGCGCAACCCGACGGCGCTGCTCATCGAGGCGCACCACCCCGGCGACATCGGCACCGACACCGTGGTGACCGCGGTCGACGAGGAGCTCGACCGGGTGGCGAGTGCAGGTGTGCCCGCGGATGAGCTCGAGCGGGTCAGCGCCCGGCTGCTGTCTGCCCTGCTGCAGGGCCAGGACCACGTCCTCGGTCGCACCCTTGCGATGGCGTCCTTCGAGCAGCAGCGTGGTCGTGCCGAGCTGGTCGGCGAGCTGCCGGCACTGCTCGGTGCGGTGACCTCCGAGCAGGTGGCTGCCGCGGCCGCCGCTCTGCAACCCGGGGCCCGGGCCAGGCTCGACCTCGTGGCAGGTGCCAAGTGAGTCCCCGCAAAGCGTTCGCGCCCCGCCCGGTGCCGGCGCTGGGTCGGCCGCGCAGGGCCAAGTTGCCCACGGTCGCCGAGCGGGTGCTGCCGTCCGGGCTGCGGGTCGTAGCCGTGCGCCGTCCGAGCGTGCCGGTCGTGCACGTGCGACTGCGCATTCCCACCGCCGTACGGCGTGATGCTGACCTGGCCCGCGCCGCACTGATGGAACGCACGATGCTGCTCGGCACCGCCCAGCACTCTCAGGGGCAGCTGGCCGAGGCCCTGCAAGGGATCGGTGGCTCACTGCGGGTCAGTGGCGACGCCGACAAGCTGGTGGTCTCCGGCGAGTCGCTGCGCGGTGACCTGGCCCGCTTGCTCGGTCTGCTCGCCGACGTCCTGACCGGCGCCACCTACCCCAAGCATCCTGTCGAGGGGGAGACGGCACGCCTGGGCGAACAGCTGACGCGCGCGCTCTCGCAGCCGGGTGTCGTTGCCGACGAGGCCTGGCTGCATCAGGTCTTCGGTGCCCACCCTTACGGTCGCGAGCACCCGACCGCCGAGGAGGTGCACGCGGTTGCGCCGGCCTCGCTGCGTACGGCGCACCGACGCCGGGTCGTCCCTGACGGCAGCCTGCTGGTCCTGGTCGGAGACCTGACTCCGGCGCGCGCGTTGGACCAGGTGGCCTCGGCTCTGGGGGAGTGGGACGCCGCCGGTGGCGCCACGCGAGTGCCGTCGGTGCCGGCCGTGGTCGCGGGGCCGTTGCTGCTGGTGGACCGGCCCGGCGCGGTCCAGTCCAACCTGCGGGTCGGTGGCCCGGCACTGGGCCGCAGCCACCCGTCGTACGCCGCCGCCGAGATCGCGAACGCGTTGTTCGGCGGCTACTTCTCCTCACGGCTGGTGATGAACATCCGCGAGGACAAGGGCTACACCTACAGCCCGCGCAGCGCTCTGCGGCACTCGTCGGCGACCTCGGTGCTCTTGACCTCGGCCGACGTGGCCACCGAGGTCACGGCCCCGGCGATGGTCGAGGTGGCCTACGAGCTGGGCCGCATGGTCAGCCTGCCGCCGACCGAGGAGGAGGTTGCTGCCACGGCTCAGTACCTCGTGGGCAGCCTTGCGCTGTCCACCGCCACGCAGGCCGGCCTGGCCGGCACCCTGGCTGTGCTGCTGGCCGAGGGGCTGGACGTGTCGTGGCTTCGCGAGCACCCGGCGGCTCTGCTGGCGGTCACCCCCTCCGAGGTGCACCAGGTGGCTCAGACGCTGCTGGCTCCGGCCGCCAGGATCAGCACCGTCGTCGGCGACGCCACCCGCATCGAGGCGTCGCTCGGGGTGCTGTCCGAGGTCGTCCGCGCCTGAGGCGGTGGTGGTCCCTCCTGGACATCGCGGTTGTGTCCGGAGGCCGTGGTGGGATGCCGGAGTGAGCAGGACCACGAGCCCCTACCGCCTGGTGCGTACGCCGACCACCCCGGCAGTCGCACCGGTGCTCGACCCTGCCCAGGCCGAAGTGGTCGCCCACGACGGCGGGCCGCTGCTCGTGCTGGCCGGCCCCGGCACCGGCAAGACGACCACCCTGGTCGAGGCCGTCGTCCGGCGCATCGAGGCCGGCGCCGACCCCGAGCAGGTGCTGGTCCTGACCTTCGGGCGCCTGGCCGCTGCCGAGCTGCGCACCCGCATCGCCGCTCGCCTCGGCCGGGCCACCAAGGAGCCGTTGGCCCGCACCTTCCACTCCTACGCGTTCGGGGTCCTGCACCGCGAGGCAGCCGCGCGGGGTGAGCGGCCACCGCGGCTGCTGGCCGGCCCCGAGCAGGACGTCGTCGTGCGCGACCTCCTCGCCGGCGACCTCGCCGACGGCGCCTCGACCTGGCCCAGCCGGCTGCACCCGGCACTGCCGACCCAGGGTTTCGCCCAAGAGCTGCGTGACCTGGTGATGCGCGCCTTCGAGCGCGGGGTCACCGACGACCGACTTCGCCGGCTCGGGGCCGAGCAAGGGCGCGACGACTGGGTGGCGGCGGCCCAGTTCATGCAGCAGTACTCCGAGGTGTCGTCGCTGCGCGAAGCCGCCAGCTATGACCCCGCCGAGCTGATCCGGGCGGTCGTGGACCTGTGGGCCGACGAGCCGGGCCAGCTCGCGGCCGAGCGGGCCGCCCGCCCGCACGTCTTCGTCGACGAGCTGCAGGACACCGACCCTGCGCAGATCGAGCTCCTGACGCTGCTCGCCGGCGAGGGCCGTGACCTGGTGGCGGTCGGCGACCCCGACCAGGCGATCTATGGCTTCCGCGGTGCCGACGTGGCCGGCATCCGTGGGTTCCGCGAGCACTTCCGCACCCTCGCCGGCGATCCGGCGCCGGTCATCGACCTCGCCACCTCCCGACGGGCCGGCTCGGTGCTGCTGGCTGCCAGCCGACGGGTGGCCAGGGGTCTGGGCGGTCGGCGTCGCCACCGCGACCTGCTGCCCGCGGTCGGTGTGCCCGACGGCGAGCTGTCGGTGGCCGTACTGCGGTCCGAGTCGCAGGAGGCCGCGCACGTCGCGGCCCGGCTGCGTGAGGCCCATCTGGTCGACGGGGTGCCGTGGTCGCAGATGGCGGTCGTGGTGCGCTCCACCGTGCACTCCATGCCGGTGCTGCGCCGGGCGATGGTCGGTGCCGGCATCCCCGTGGCCGTCTCCGGCGACGAGGTCCCGCTGGTGCGCGAGCCGGCGGTGGGCCCGTTGCTCATGCTGCTCAAGGCCTCGACGCGCGACCTCGCGGATCCGCTCGGCCCGGACGGGCAGCCCGGCTTCCGGCCGATCCCTGAGGACGACGTCTCCGCCTTGCTCACCTCCTCGCTCGGTGGCGCCGACGTCATGGGGCTGCGCCGACTGCGGCAGGCGCTGCGCCGGGCCGAGCTGCTGGCCGGGGGCGGTCGCAGCTCGGGCGCCCTGCTGGTCGCTGCGCTCCACGACCCGGGGCTGCTGTCCGGCCTACCGCGTGCGGTCGCCCGACCGGCGTCGACGATAGCCGAGCTGGTGGCCGCCGGCCGGGCGGCCGCCGGGGCCTCGGCCAGCGCCGAGGACGTGCTCTGGGAGCTCTGGTCGCGCAGCGGCCTCGCCGACCGCTGGGAGCGGGCCAGCCGTGAGGGTGGCCCGGCCGGTGAGGCCGCCGACCGCGACCTCGACGCGGTCGTCGCGCTGTTCGAGGCAGCGGCCCGGTTCTGCGACCGGCTGCCCGGCGCCGGGCCGCAGGTCTTCTACGACCACCTCACCGGCCAGCAGATCCCCGGTGACTCCCCGGCAGTGCGCGCGGTCGCCACCGAAGCCGTGCAGCTGCTGACCGCGCACGCCAGCAAGGGCCTGGAGTGGGACGTCGTCTGCGTCGCCGGCGTGCAGGAAGGCAGCTGGCCGGACCTGCGCATGCGCGGGTCCTTCCTCGGCTCCGAGCGTCTGGTCGAGCTGATCCGGCCCGGCGCAGAGGCGACGGCACCGGCGGTGGCCACGGTGACCACCCTGGGCCGGCTGCTCGACGAGGAACGTCGCCTGTTCTACGTCGCCGTCACCCGGGCCCGCCGTTCGCTGTTGGTGACCGCTGTGACCAGTGAGCGCGAGGCGCTGCTGCCGTCCCGCTTCCTCGACGAGATCGACCCGCCGGCGGGGGCCGAGCCACGTCCCCTGACCGTCGTACGGCGACCGCTGTCGCTGGTCGGGTTGGTGGCCGACCTGCGCCGCACCCTGCTCGACCCCGAAGCCGACGAGCCGCGGCGCGAGGCGGCCGCCCAGCGGCTGGCGGTGCTCGCCGCCGCCGGTGCTCGGGGCGCTGACCCGCAGAGCTGGTGGGGCCTCGCGCCGATGACCGGAGACGGGCCGCTGCGGGCGCCTGACGACCTGGTCGTCGTCAGCCCGTCCCGGGTCGAGTCGTTCCGCCGCTGCGAGCTGCGGTGGTTCCTGGAGCAGGCGGGTGGTGGCACCTCCCCCGGCCCCGCCCAGGCCGTGGGCACGTTGGTGCATGCCGTCGCCGAGACCGCCGTCGACCCCTCGAGCAGCACGGAGGCGGCTCTCCTGGCCCGACTCGAGGAGCTGCTCCCGCACACCGACCTGGGCTCGGGCTGGGTGGCGCGCAAGGAGCGCGAGCGCGCCGAGGCGATGGTGCGGCGTCTCGCCGGGTGGCTCGCCAGCAACGCCCGTGATGTGGTCGCCACCGAGCAGGACATCGACATCACTATCGACCGGGCCCGGCTGGTCGGGCGGGTCGACCGGGTCGAGCGCGACGAGGCGGGGCGGGCGGTGGTGGTCGACCTCAAGACCGGCAGCAGCAAGACCAAGGAGGCCGAGCTCATGACGCACGGCCAGCTCGCGGCCTACCAGCTGGCTGCCGAGCACGGTGCCTTCGCCGGCACGCGGGGCAGTGGTGGCGCCGAGCTGCTGCAGGTCGGTGGCGGCGCCGCCACCAAAGGGGCGGTCGCGCAACAGCAAGTGCCGCTGGCCGAGTCGTCCGATCCCGACTGGGCTCGTTCGCTCGTGCTGGACGTGGCCGAGGGCATGGCCGGGTCGGCGTTCCGCGCCGTGGCCAACGACTACTGCCAGATGTGTCCGGTGCGCACCAGCTGCCCGGTGCAGGACGACGGCCGCGCGGTGACGTCATGACCCGGTCGCGTCGGGGGCGGCCGCAGCCGAGCCTGTTCGACACCTCGCTGACCGGCGAGGTGGCGATCACCCCGGCCGAGCTCGCCGTACATCTCGGGGAGGACTTCCCGCCGACCCCCGAGCAGAACGGCGCCATCGTGGGGCCGCTGCGCCCGCACGTCGTGGTCGCTGGTGCCGGCTCCGGCAAGACCCAGACGATGGGCCTGCGCGTGGTGTGGCTGGTCGCCAACGGCTTGGTCGAGCCGCACCGCGTGCTCGGGCTGACCTTTACCCGTAAGGCCGCGGCCGAGCTCGGCGAGCGGGTGCGGCACATGCTCAGCCGGCTGCACCATGCGCACGAGCGGGCCCCGTTCCTCCCCGACCAGGTGGCGCAGGCCCTGCGCACCGGCGAGCCGACAGTGACGACCTACCACTCCTACGCCGCCGCGCTGGTCGGTGAGCACGCCCTGCGGATCGGCCTCGAGCCGGACACCCGGCTGATCGGCGAGGCCATGTCGTGGCAGCTCGCCACCCAGGTCGTCGAGACCTATGACGGGGCGATGGAGTCCGTCAGTCGCAAGCTGACCACGGTGATCGGCGACGTGCTCGCCCTGGCCGGCGAGCTGTCCGAGCACCTGCGCACCCCGGCCGACGTGGTCGCGGTGACCGACGAGGTCCGAGCCCATCTCGAGGCTCTTCCGCGGGCGCCCAAGCAACGCACCGCGAGCCACTACAAGGACGTTGCCGACCTGCTGCGGCTGCTCGACTCCCGGGTTGCGCTGCTGCCGATGGTCGAGGCCTACATCGAGGCCAAGAAGGCGCGCCAGGTCATGGACTACGGCGACCAGGTGGCCATCGCCGCGAGGATCGCCCGAGATCACCCGGAGGTCGGCGAGCTCGAGCGGGCGAGGTTCGGCGCTGTGCTGCTCGACGAGTACCAGGACACCGGCGAGGCTCAGCGGGTCCTGCTCACATCGCTGTACGCCGGGGGACACCCGGTCACTGCGGTCGGTGACCCACGCCAGTCGATCTATGGCTGGCGTGGCGCCAGTGCGGGCAACCTCGAGCGCTTCCCTGACGACTTCTCCGGGCCGACACCGGAGACCGCGGCCGGCGCCAGCCGCCTGACGGTGAGCTTTCGCAACGGTGAGCGAGTGCTGGCTGCGGCCAACCTGGTGGCCGACGGCATCCCGGTGCGCGCTGCCCTGGCCGCGCCGGCCGCGCACGGCACCGGGACCCAGCACCTGCGTCCCGGGCCTGGTCGGGTCGGTCAGGGGCGGGTCGTCGTCGGTCTGCACTCCACCGTGCTCGACGAGGCGCAGTGGGTGGCCGACACGATCGCCGCCCTCGGCCGCGATCCGAGCCCCGCCGGGTGGGGCGAGATCGCGGTCCTGGCTCGGCGGCGGGCGGCCTTCCCGGCATTGGAGGCTGCGCTGCGGGCTCGCGGTGTCCCGTGCGAGGTCGTCGGTCTCGGTGGCCTGCTGCACGAGCCGGAGGTCGTCGACGTCGTCAGCACGTTGCGGGTGCTGGCCGACCCCACGGCCGGCGCCGCCCTGCTGCGCCTGCTCGCGGGTCCCCGCTGGCGGGTCGGCCCGCGTGACCTCGACGCTCTGGGTCGCCGGGCCCGCTCGCTGGCCGTGGGCCGGGGGCCGGTCGTGGTCGCCCCGACGCCGGATGCTCCCCGCCCTCCCGAACCGGACGACGTCGACGAGCGGAGTCTCGTCGACGCCGTCGAGGACCCAGGCGACGTCGGCGCCTACTCCGCCGCGGGCCTGACCCGCATCCAGGCGCTGCGCGACGAGCTGCGCCGCCTGCGCCGCCTGTCGGGCAGCGCGCTGCCCGACCTGGTGATGGCGGTGGTGCGGGCGATCGACCTCGACGTCGAGCTGACCGCACGCCCCGAAGTCCGGGCCGCCGACGCCATGCTCGACGTCGACCGCCTTGTCGAGGTGGCCGAAGAGTTCGTCTCCTCGGGCGAGGACCCCGGGCTGGTGGCATTCCTGGCCTACCTCGACACGGCCGAGGACCGCGAGCGCGGGCTCGAGGTCGAGGTGGGTGAGCCGGACGGGTCTCGGGTGCAGCTGATGACCATCCACGCCGCCAAGGGGCTCGAATGGGACGTCGTCGTGGTGGCCGGTCTGACCGAGACCGTCTTCCCGCAGTCCGGGCGGCCGGTCGCCGACTGGACCCGGCAGGACGCCGCCCTGCCGTTCCCGCTGCGCGGGGACCGCAGCGAGCTGCCGGAGCTGGCGTGGCAGTCCATGGCCGACCAGGTCGATGCCCACGACCTGCTCGGTGAGTTCCAGTCCGCCTGTCGGGAGCGGGCGGCCCTTGAGGAGCAGCGGCTCGCCTACGTCGCCGTGACCCGGCCGCGTGACCTGCTCGTCTGCTCCGGCTACTGGTGGGACACCAGCAAGAAGCCCCGCGGCCCCTCGGCGCTGCTGCTCGGACTGCACGAGCTCTGCCTCGCCGGTGGGGGAGACGTGGCGGTCTGGGTCGACCCGCCGGCCGATGACGCCGAGCACCCGCTTGAGTCTGCTGCGGCCTCAGCTCTCTGGCCGGCCGACCCCCTGGGCGAGCGTCGCCAGCGGCTCACGGACGCCGCCGCGCTCGTCCGCCAGGCCGCGATTCGCGGGCCGGGACCACAGGTCAGCCCGGCCGCCGACGCGGCTGCCAGCCCGGCCGCCGACGCGGCTGCCAGCCCGGACGCAGACCCGCAGGTGGCGGCTTGGGACCTCGAGCTCGAGCTGCTCCTCGCTGAGCTGGCGCGTCAGCAGGAGCGCCGCGCCGGCGCGGGCGACGTCCTGCTGCCGAGCCGGCTGTCGGTCTCGCAACTGGTGGTGCTGCGACGCGACCCGGCCGAGCTGGCCCGGTCGCTGCGGCGCCCGGTGCCCCGCAAGCCGGCGCCGCTGGCCCGACGCGGCACCCGCTTTCATCTCTGGCTCGAGGCCCGCTGGGGCCAGCAACGGCTGATAGACGTCGACGAGCTGCCCGGCGCCGCCGACGAGACAGCTGCCCCCGGCGACGACCTGCTTGCCCTGCAGGCAGCCTTCGAGGCGAGCCGCTGGGCCAGCCGGGTGCCCACCGAGATCGAGCTGCCCTTCGACATGACCGTCGGCGGGGTGCTGCTGCGCGGGCGCTGCGATGCGGTTTTCACCGACGACCCCGGCGGCATGGTCGACGTGGTCGACTGGAAGACCGGTCCACCTGCCCGCGGTGCCGAAGCCGAGGCAGCCGCCGTACAGCTCGCGGTCTATCGCCTTGCCTGGCACCGCTTGCATGGCACGCCGCTGGACCAGATCCGCGCGGCCTTCCACCATGTGGCCGCAGGGGTCACAGTGCGACCTGCCGACCTGCTCGACGAAGCCGGGCTTGTCGAGCTGATCCGCTCGGTGCCGGGAACCGTAGGCGTGGCCTCCGCCTGACAGGCAGGTGGGGGACCGCTCCGGGCCAGGAACAGCGGCCGTTCATCGGGTGGCCCGTCGATCAGACGGCCGCGCTGGACGAGGGGTGCGGGCACGGTGGCCAAGTCCATCTCGGCCTACGACATGGCAGTCAGCGACGCGGTCTACGGCAAGTCCGACCGCTATCTCTCGATGGGCCGGCTGCAGGCGATGCTCGACCACGAGTACGAGCTCAACCTCGAGCGGCTGGACGCGACCCGCGGCCACGACAACGCGTTCTTCGCCTTCGCCGACACGGTGGTCGCCCGCAGTTGTGCCGGCGGCAACGAGTGCCACGGCTGGATGGGCGTGAAGTTCCAGTCCCATCAGCGCGACGAGCCCAGCCAGATCGTGCTGCACGTGCGCATGTTCGGCCCCGACGGCCACGTGCTGCAGCCCAGCGAGGTGCTGCGCAAGAAGGCGATCCTGGTCGAGCGCGGCAGCTTTCGCCCGCCGACGGTGGTCAACATCGACATGCTCGCCTGCGCCCGGGAGAAGTTCGAGGCCGACCCCGTGAGTCGCCGGTCGCGACGTGCTCGTGCTGACCGAGCTGACGATGGCCAACCTGCTCGCCGGTGGCAGCGCCGTCGACCGTCGTGACTTCCTGGCCCGCGCCGACCTCCTTGCCGCCTGCGGCACGACGGTGCTGATCTCGGACTACGTCGCCTTCCACCGGCTCGCCGCCTACCTCGCGTGGCGCACCGACGGCCGCATCGGCATGGTGATGGGCGTCCCGACCTTGATGGACCAGTTCGACGAGGCCAACCACGCCGACCTACCCGGCGGCATCCTCGAGGCGTTCGGCCGGCTGTTTATGAACGACCTGCGGCTGTTCGTCTACCCGATGCTGCGCGACGGCACCGTCACCACCATCGGCAACCTGGCCGTCGGGGAGGAGCTGCAGCCGCTGTATGACTACCTTGCCCGCCGCGGCAGCTTCGTCGACCTCGACAACTACAAGCCCGACTACCTGCCGATCCTCAGCCGCGACGTGCTGCGCCGCATCGCCGAGGGCGACCAGACTTGGGAGGCGATGGTGCCCACCGAGGTCGGCGAGCTGGTCAAGGCACGAGGGTTCTGCGGCTACTCGTCGGCACAGCAGCGCTGACCGGAGCCGCCCGCGGTCGGGACAGCCGCACAAGAGCGGGTACGCCGGTCTGCAGGCCCAGTGCTGCGCCCATGATGGCCACGGCGGCGATGCCGTCGAGCCAGTAGTGGTTGGCGGTCGCGACCACGACGAACGACGTCACCACCAGGTGCGTCACCCCGACCCAGCCCCAGCGCCACGGGCTGGCACGCCACATCCACCACGCCACGATCGCTGCCCAGCCCACGTGCACCGACGGGAAGGCCGACAGCTGGTCTGCGACCTCCAGCGTGGTCGGGCCGTAGACCGACTGGCCGTACACCGCGGCGGTGTCGACGAACCCGCCGCCTGGCAGCAGCCGCGGTGGCGCGACGGTCATCACCAGGTGCACCAGGAAGCACGCGGCGGTCACCAGCACCACCGTCATGCGGACCGAGGGATAGAGCGCGCGATGCTGCCAGAAGATCCACGCCAGGAACAGCAGCAGCCCGTTGAAATGGCCGTAGACGTAGAACGCGTTGGACGCCTGGCTGACCAACGCGTGGCCCTCGATCAGTCGTTGGGTGCCGTGCTCGTTGGCGATGTGGAAGAACCGCTCGACGGCGAGGATGTCGCGACCGCGTCCGACGGCTCCGGCCGCGGTGTGGTGCGCGAGCGTCCCGGCCAGCTGCCACACCGCGAACAGGACCAGCACGATGCCGCTCTCCTGGACGGCCGCAGCGGCCACCCGGGTGCCCCGACCCCGACGTCCGCCCCGGCCTAGCAGCGCGAGCGCTGCCGACACCGTCAGCAGCGCGAGGGCCCAGAGCAGCGCGATCCGCCAACCGAGCATCAGGTGAGGCACCCGCACACGATGCCATCCCGGGCAGACGCTTTGCCTGCAGGTCCACCGACAGCCATCCCGCTGTGGCTCTCATTCGGTTCGCCCAGCCGCCTCCTGGAGCACGGCGAGGTCGCGCACGGCATAGCGGTGATGTTCGGCTTCTTCCTCGAGCACGCATCGACCACGACCACCCTGCAGCGCTGTCGCCCCGGCGGCGTCCTGCGCGTCGGGGTGCGCCGTGCGTGTGACCGAGGCAGAGTGGGGGCGTGCGTCGGTCGAGCTTGCTCCTCCTGGCGGCGGGGATCATGGTGCTGGCCCTCGCTGCCGCCGCGCCGAGCGCCGCGCAGATCCCGCCTCTCGCGGGCGGCGGGTCGGGGACCGGGCACGCACTCAGGGCGCCGGCACCGTCGCCGACCGGCACGCCCACGTCCCTGCCGACACCGACCCCGACACCGACACCGACACCGACACCGACACCGACGATCACCGGCACGCCGACAACCAGCCCCACACCCGCCCAGCTCCCCGGCGGCGGCTGGACGCTGTTCCCGGGCCACCGGCTGGTCGCGCTCTACGGTCACCCCGGCGGCGGCGCGCTGGGCGTGCTGGGGGAGCAGGGGCTGCGGGCCGCGATCGATCGGGCCAGGGCGGTCGCCAAGCCGTACCGCGCCCTCAGTTCGGTGCCGGTCGTTCCTGCCTTCGAGATCATCGCGACGGTGGCGACCGGCTCCGGCGGCCCGGACCACGACTACTCCGCCGAGGCCTCGGTCGCCTACCTGCGTCCCTGGGTAGAGGCGGCCGGTCACAACGGCATGCTCGTCCTGCTCGACCTGCAACCCGGTCGCGCCGACGTGCTGGCCCAGGCCAAGCGCTATCAGTCGCTGCTGGTGAAGCCGTGGGTCGGACTCGCGATCGACCCGGAGTGGAAACTCGGACCGGGACAGCGCCCGCTGCACCAGATCGGCACGGTCGACGCGGCCGAGATCAACCGCACCTCAGCGTGGCTTGCCGGCCTGGTGCGCACCCACGGCCTGCCGCAAAAATTGTTGGTCCTGCACCAGTTCCAGCTCACGATGATCGGCCACGAGCGGCGGCTCGACACGAGTCACCGTGAGCTCGCGCTCCTCGTGCACATGGACGGCCAGGGCGGCGCATCGCAGAAGCTCGCCACCTGGCGCAGCGTCGCAGCAGCCCGGCCCGCCGGCGTACGTCTCGGGTGGAAGAACTTCTACGACGAGGACCATCCGACGTTCACCCCCGCCGAGACGATGGCCCGCCGACCGGTCCCGGTGATGATCTCCTACCAGTGACCGGCTGGCGTGGCTCAGCGCAAGCGGCCTAGACCCGGGAAGCCAGCACGTCCGAGTGGTTGATCTTCGGTGGCTCGGAGAGCAGCGCGTCGGCGTTGGCCATCAGCGCCTCGGCGACCTTGCCCGACAGGTGCGCGTCGCGGCCGGCGTCGTCGTCGAACGTGTCGAAGATGCCGAAGGTGGATGCACCGATCTGCACGGCGTACCACGTGCGCGTGGCCGGCTCGGCCTCCACCAGCGGCAGGGCGCCGGCCAGGAAGTCGGCGACCTCCTGCTCCTTGCCGGGTTTGGCGTGCAGCTCGACCCACAGTGCCTTGCCGGTCATGACGTCTCCTCTGTCGGGTGCGGGCCGCGGGGCGACACCGCTGAGGTCCTGCCTACCCCATCTGCGGCAGGTCCACCACCAGCGCGCAGTGGTCGCTGACCCCGAGGCGCAGGACGCGCGACGTCGGCGCCGGCTCGCCGGCGGCCATCCCGTGAGTGAGTACGTGGTCCAGCTGCACCCGCGGCTTCCACGCCGGGTACGTCGCCACCCGCGCAGCCTGGGTCCACCCGTTGGTCGACAGCGCCGGCCACGCCCCCGGCAGGTTGAAGTCACCGAGCAGCACCCGCGGTCCGGGCATCGCGGCGGCCCATCGGGCGATCCGGCGCAGCTGGCGGATGTTCCACCCCGGCACGAATGACAGGTGCGTGGTCACCACGGTCACCGGCCCGGCGGAGGTCTCGATCACCGCAGCCAGCGCCACCCGCGGCTCGTCGGCGACCATCGTGAGCCCACGGGTGCCCGGCACCATCAGCGGCAACCCGACCGGCGCGGGGCCGAAGCGACGTGCTTTCCACGAGCGCACCGGCAGCCGGGACACCAGCCCCACGCCGTACGCCGGTCCGCCCTCGGTCTCCGCAGCGTCGGCGTCACCGGTGGCTGCGGTCCACGCGACACCGGGTGTTCCGTGCAGGGCGGGCACGAAGCGGCACCACTGCGCACCCAGTGCCTCGGCCACGACTGCGGTCTGGTCGGCCCCGGCCGAACGCTCCTGGCGGAGGTCGACCTCCTGCAGCCCCACGACGTCGGCATCAAGCTCGGCTGCGGCTTCCCGCAGCGCTGCTTCGGGCACCGAGCCGTCGGTCAGGCTGCGACCGTGCAGGAGGTTGAAGGTGGCGACGCGCACCGTCAGAGGGTAGGCGGGCCGCCTGGCAGCGCTGCGCCACCCCGGCCGTAGGGTCTTGTCACATGGACGCCGCCCAGCACACGGAGCCCGACCACAGCCGCGTCCGCGCCGTTCGCGAGACGGTCGCGGCCGGCGCCGACGAGATGCTCGCGGGACTCGTCGAATGGCTGCGCATCCCGTCGATCTCCGGCGACCCCGCCCACCACGACGACGTACGCCGGTCAGCCGAGCACCTGGCAAACGCCTTGCGGGAGACCGGTTTCCCCACCGTCGAGGTCTGGGAGACCGCTGGCCTGCCCGCGGTCTTCGCCGAGTGGCGCAGCGAGGACCCGGACGCGCCGACCGCGCTGGTCTACGGCCACCACGACGTGCAGCCGGTCACGCCCCTGGACCTCTGGCAGCACCCGCCTTTCGAGCCGACCGTGGTGGGTGAGCGGCTGTTCGCCCGGGGCGCGGCCGACGACAAAGGCCAAGTGTGGTTCCACACCCTCGGCGTGCGGGCCCACCTCGCGGCGACCCGGCGCACCAGCCCGGCCGTGCACCTCAAGCTGATCGTCGAGGGGGAGGAGGAGTCCGGTTCGCCGAACTTCGCCGCGCTGCTGGCGGCCAACGCCGAGCGCCTGGCCTGTGACGTCGTCGTCGTCTCCGACACGGGCATGTGGTCCCGCGAGACCCCCACGGTCTGCACCGGCATGCGCGGCATGACTGACGGACAAGTCGACTTCCACGGTCCGAGCGGCGACGTGCACTCGGGCTCGTTCGGCGGCGCGATCCGCAACCCGATCACCGAGATGTGCCGCGTCTTCGCGGCCATGCACGACGGCGACGGGCACGTCGCGATCCCCGGCTTCTACGACGGTGTCGGCGAGCTCACCGACCAGGAGCGCGCTCTCGTTGCCCGACTGCCGTTCGACGAGAGTGCCTGGTTGGCCAACGCGCGCAGCACGGTGCCGGCGGGCGAGGCTGGCTTCAGCACCCTCGAACGTGTCTGGGCCCGCCCGACTGCCGAGCTCAACGGCATCTGGGGCGGGTACACCGACGCGGGGCACAAGACGATCGTCCCCGCCGAGGGCCACGCCAAGATCTCGTTCCGGCTGGTCGCCGGCCAGGACCCCCTCGACATCCAGGACAAGGTCCGCGTGTGGCTCGCCGACGTCGTCCCGACCGGCATCACGTGGGACCTCACCTGGTACGGCGACGGCGTGCGCCCCTGCCTCACTCCGCTCGACCACCCGGCGCTCGCCGCGGTCACCCGAGCGATGGCCACCGCCTTCGACACGGAGGTGCTCTACACCCGCGAGGGCGGTTCCGGCCCGGAGGCCGACCTGCAGGACGCCACCGGTGCGCCAGTCGTCTTCCTCGGCATCAGCCTGCCCAGCGACGGTTGGCACGCGCCGAACGAGAAAGTCGAGATCCCGTTGCTGGCCAAGGGTTCCGAGGCTGCCGCGCACCTGTGGTCCGAGCTGGCGGTCGCTCTGCGCCCAGCTGCGTCGACTGCTGACTCCTCGCCCGCGTGAGCGCGGTCCTGCTCGGCCTCGCGCTGGGCCGCGCCGTGGTCGACCGCGACGCCGGTCGCCGTACGGATGAGGAGTGGCTAGCCAAGGCCTGGGCCGACCCAGGCACTCGCGTGCTGCACCTGCAGGACGGTCGCGTCGCGGTCGCCGGTGAGCCGCCACGTCTGGCTCTGGACCGGGCGACCAACGGCGCCCGCGGCGCGGCAGCCGACCGGCGGCTGTTTCTCGGCACCCACGACGGTGTGGCCTACTTCGCGGTGATGGGTGAGGGTGTCGACACCGGCGACGAGCACGGTGCACAGCACCTGGGTCTGCGTGAGATCGGCGCCACCCTCGACGACCTCGAGGCGGGCCTGGTGGTGCACGCGGTGTCGCTGGCCAACTGGCACGCCACTCACCGGCACTGCCCGCGCTGCGGCGCCCCGACCCGGCCGCAGAACGCCGGCCACACCCGGCGTTGCGAGGCCGACGGAAGCGAGCACTATCCGCGCAGCGACCCGGCTGTGATCATGCTGGTGCTCGATGCCGACGACCGGCTGCTGCTGGGCCGGCAGACCTCGTGGCCGGAAGGTCGCTTCTCCACGCTCGCCGGTTTTGTCGAGCCGGGGGAGTCGCTGGAGTCCGCGGTCGCCCGCGAGGTCGTCGAGGAGTCCGGCGTGATCGTCGACGACGTGACCTATCTCGGCAGCCAGCCGTGGCCGTTTCCCGCCAGCCTCATGGTCGGTTTCACCTCGCGCGCGCTCACCACCGAGGTGACCCATCACGACGGCGAGCTGGCCGAGACCCGGTGGTATAGCCGGCAGGGCCTCACCGACGACATCGCGTCCGGCCGCCTGCAGGTCGCCCCGTCGATCTCCATCGCCCGGCGTCTCATCGAGCACTGGTACGGCGGCCCGCTCCCCGTCGAGGGCCACTACGTGAACCCACCTCCAGAAGCCACCTGAGTTCTCACCCGTCTACCTCATCGCGCTGCTGAAACGAAGGCCCAGCCAGATGAACCATCCGGGGCGCGGACGTCACAGTCGAGCAGCGGGGATGCAGCGCATGGCCACCCGGGTACGTCGGCGCATGGCCACCCGGGTACGGCAGGAGACAGTCATCCTGCCGAGGCGGGGCCGGGTACGGCAGGCGCGGCTGAGCCTGACTACCGGATGAGCCTCGCGGTGGAGCGCACCTACCTGGCCTGGGTGGGCACTGCGCTGGCGATGATGGCCGGCGGGGGCCGTTGGACAGGCGCGCCACGACAGGAGGCGAACAGTCACCTCAACAGGTGCAGATGCCGCTTGTCGCGACTGTTCGCCCACCTCACGTGGTCATTAGCGGGGCGTCACGCGGCGAGCTTGGCCTTGATCTGGCCGATGCTGGGGTTGGTCAGCGCGCTGCCGTCGGGGAACACCAGCGTCGGCACGGTCTGGTTGCCGCCGTTGACCGACATGACCAGCTCGGTGGCCGCGGGGTCGTTCTCGATGTCGACGATCTCGTAGGCGATGCCTTCGCGCTCCATCTGGTCCTTCAGCCGGCGGCAGTAGCCGCACCAGGCGGTGCTGTACATCGTGACCGAGCTCGACACGTAGAGATCCCTTCGCTGGCGGCGGGCGGACAGCCACGCCTGTCACGGCGTACAACGCAGGAGGCCCGAGGGTGCTTCCCGCGCGGACCACGACCTGGCACGGACGTGTCCGGGGCCGCTGCGAGGATGGACCGGTGCCCCCCTCCGCCGACGACCTCCTCGCCGCGCTGGACCCTGAGCAGCGCGAGGTAGCGACCACGCTGCAGGGCCCGCTGTGCGTCCTGGCCGGCGCCGGCACCGGTAAGACCCGAGCCATCACCTCCCGGATCGCGTACGGCGTCGCGACCGGCGTCTACGTGCCCCAGCGGGTGCTGGCCGTCACCTTCACCGCACGTGCCGCCGGGGAGATGCGCACCCGGCTGCGCGACCTCGGCGCCCAGGGGGTGCAGGCTCGCACCTTCCACGCCGCGGCACTGCGGCAGCTGCGCTACTTCTGGCCGCGGCACGTCGGTGGCGAGCTGCCCGAGCTGGTCTCGCACAAGGCGGCGCTGGTGGCCGAGGCGGCAGGCCGGCTGCGGCTGGCCACTGACCGCGCGACGGTGCGCGACCTCAGCGCCGAGGTGGAATGGGTCAAGGTCACCATGACCGACCGCGACGACTATCCGGCGGCCGCAGCGAAGGCTTCACGGGTGCCGCCGGCCGGGCTCGACGCCGCGACCGTCATGCGACTGCTGACGACCTACGAGCAGGTCAAACGCGACCGGTCGGTCATCGACTTCGAGGACGTGCTGCTCTACACCGTCGGGCTGATGGCCGAGCACCGCCAGGTCGCCGACGCCGTGCGCGGTCAATATCACCACGTCGTCGTCGACGAGTACCAGGACGTCAGCCCGCTGCAGCAGGCGCTGCTCGACCAGTGGCTCGGCGACCGCGACGAGGTGTGCGTGGTCGGCGACCCGAGCCAGACGATCTACACCTTCGCCGGTGCGTCGCCGGAGTTCCTGCTCGGCTTCCGCGGCCGGCATCCCACGGCCGCTCAGGTGCGCCTCGTCCGTGACTACCGCTCGACACCTCAGGTCGTCGCCCTGGCCAACCGGATCGTGACCGGCAGCGCGAGCGGTCGGCGTACCGCCCTCGAGCTGGTGGCCCAGCGCCCCGCCGGACCCGCACCGGACCTGCGCGAGCTCTCCGACGAGCCCGCTGAGGCGCGCCACGTCGCCGCCCGCGTCAAGGCGCTGGTCGCCGCGGGCTCACCGGCGCGGGAGATCGCCGTGCTGTTCCGCACCAACGGGCAGAGCGAGGCTTACGAGCAGGCCCTCGCCGACGCCGGCGTGCCCTACCTCCTACGTGGCGGCGAACGGTTCTTCGACCGACCCGAGGTGCGTGAGGCGCGGCTGCTGCTGCGCGGCGCAGCCCGGTCCGCGGAGGTCGACGACGAGGGTGCGACCGATGCGGGCGCGGGTCTTGCCGCGACGGTGCGTGCGGTGCTCTCCGGCACCGGCTGGAGCACCACACCGCCGGAGGGTGCGGGCGCGATCCGCGAGCGCTGGGAGTCACTCGCCGCGCTGGTCCGGCTCGCCGAGGAGCTTGCTGCGACCCGGGGCGACGACGAGCCGCGGGCGACGGTGCGTGACCTCGTGGTCGAGCTCGACGAACGCGCAGACGCCCAGCACGCGCCTGCGGTCGAGGGCGTCACCCTGGCCTCGCTGCACGCCGCCAAGGGCCTCGAGTGGGATGCCGTCTTCCTGGTCGGGGTCAGCGAGGGCATGCTGCCCATCACCTACGCCGAGACCCCCGAGCAGATCGAGGAAGAGCGCCGACTGCTCTACGTCGGGGTCACCCGCGCTCGTGAGCACCTCTCGATCACCTGGTCGCTGGCCCGCTCGCCGGGTGGCCGGGGCAGCCGACGTCCGTCGCGGTTCCTCGACGGCCTGCACACGTCTACCGCCGCGCAACCGGCCGCCGCCCGCGGAGCCAAGGCGCGCAAGGGACCCTCCGTCTGCCGGGTCTGCGGCAAGGCCCTCACCGCCCCGGTGGCCCGCAAGCTGGGGCGCTGCGAGGACTGCCCGTCGGCCTACGACGAGGAGCTCTTCGAACGGCTGCGCACCTGGCGGGGCGAGCAGGCCAAGGCCGCCAGCGTGCCGGCCTACGTCGTCTTCACCGACGCCACGTTGACCGCGCTCGCCGAGCTCCGGCCCACGACCGAGCGAGCGTTGCTCTCGGTGTCCGGCATCGGCAAGACCAAGCTCGACCGCTACGGCGCCGACGTGCTCGCGCTGTGCGCCGGCGAGAGCACCGCCGGCAGCTGCCCGAAAGGTCACGATCCGGCCGCGACCGGAAATTCGTCGGGTAATTCGATTGCACCACCCGCAGACCTTCCCTAACCTCGGGCGAAAGCGGGTAAGCCCTTCGGGGTCCCGGGCCGACATCGAGGCAGTGAAGGAGGTGGGCATCGTGAAGAACATCGAGATCATCGAGCGGGCGCGCGTGTGCTCGCCGTTCCTGCTGTCCGGCCTCTCGGGCGGCATCTCGGTCATGCGCCGCCGGCCCGTCAGCGGCATGAGCCTCGCTCTCGCTCGCACCGCTGACTGGGGCACCGCTCTGTCCTCCGGCAGCGCTGCCAGCGCGTTCCTGCCGTTCACCGAGACGTTCGGTGCGTACGCGGATACCGCTGACACGAATGACGTCATCACCCCCGTCGGGACCCGTTCCTGGAGCCCGCCTGTGTAGGTCCTCACCTCACACCGGCACTCCAAGGCCGCGGAACCCGACACCCGGGATCCGCGGCCTTTTTCTGTTGTCCGCCGCCCTCCCGCCGGCCGAGCCGACCACTCCGATCCCACCGTCCGCCAGCCTCCCGCCCACCGGTGAGGGGCCCGACCACCGAAGGCCACCACCCATGGCTCTCCTGACCGCACCTGACCAGCGGACCGGGCGCCCACCCGGCGCACCGGCCGCAGTGACCACACCGACGGAGGTGACACCCATGTTCGCAACCCTCGACCTCGACCCGCAGATCCACTCGCTGCAGGCGACGTACGACCTCTCGGATCTCGCCGGCCGGGTCGTCGAGCAACAGCTGCCGTGCCGCATCAACGACCCGGAGCTGTTCTTCGCCGACTCACCCGCTGACGTGGAGCTCGCGAAGGCTCTCTGCGCCGGCTGCCCCGCCCGACTCGTCTGCCTCGCCGGTGCTCTCGAGCGCCAAGAACCGTGGGGCGTCTGGGGCGGCGAGTGGTTCGTCCAGGGAGTAGTTGTCGCCCGCAAGCGGCCGCGAGGCCGCCCGCGCAAGTCCGAGGTTGCCGCGTGAACGCGCGCCACCTCACCACCGTCGTCCCCAGTGCTGCCGCCGTCGCCGCAGCTCAGGAGCCGGCGTCGCTCGACCACCAGACGCATGACCCGAACAGGAGCTTTGAGATGCAACTCATGCATGAAGATCTGGCGCGTGCTCATAGTCAGCAGCGCCTCGAGGAGACCGTCCGTCGTGAACGGAGTCGTCGGCTGGTGCTCGCCCTCCGGGCGTCGCGCCGGGCCGAAGAATCCGTGATGCGGACTCGTCGGATCCTCGCCTCCGTCGTCGTCGGGTGACCGACCGGCAAGGCGAGCACGAAGAACCAGACAAGGCCCCGACCGCAGCAGCGCGGTCGGGGCCTTGTTGCGTGTGGTGGCTGCCATGATCCGGGGTACGTCGTGAGCGGCGGCGACCAGACCCGGGGAGGAGCCCATGTCCGAGAAGTCGACAGTCGAGGTGGACGGACGCCGCCTCGCCTTGACCAATCTCGACAAGGTGCTGTTCCCGGACGGCTTCACCAAGGGCGAGGTGGTCGACTACTACGCGCGCATCGCCCCGGTGTTGCTGCCGCACATCGCGGACCGGCCCATGTCGTTCCAACGCTTCCCCGATGGCACGGCCAGCAAGGGATTTTTCGCCAAGAACGCGCCGAAGGGCACGCCCGAGTGGGTGCGCACTGTGCGGCTGCCGGCGCCCGGCAGCAGCAAGGACCGCGAGACCCTGGACTACGTCGTCGTCGGTGACCTGCCGACGCTGATCTGGGCGGCCAACCTGGCGGCGCTCGAGCTGCACGTGCCGCAGTGGAGGGTCGGTCCGCGCGGGGCGGTGCACGACCCGGACCGGCTGGTGCTCGACCTCGACCCCGGTGCGCCGGCCACGGCTGTCGAGTGTGCGGAGGTCGCGCTGCTGCTGCGCGACCTGCTGATCGCCGACGGTCTCACCCCAGTCGTGAAGTCGTCGGGGTCCAAAGGCCTGCAGCTCTACGCCTCGGTCGAGCCGGCACCGGACCGGCGTACGTCGGGATATGCCCACGACCTGGCCCGCCGGCTCGAGAAGTCCCACCCCCGGCTGGTGGTGTCGCAGATGCGCAAGGACCTGCGAGGCGGCAAGGTGTTCGTCGACTGGAGCCAGAACAACGCAGCCAAGACGACCGTCGCGCCTTACGCACTGCGGGCCCGGCCCGAGCCGTGGGTCTCGACGCCGCTGACCTGGGCGGAGGTCGAGGCGGTCACCGACCCCGAGGACGTGCGGTTCCGTGCCGGCGAGGCGCTAGCCCGGGTTGATGCGCACGGCGATCTCTTCGCGCTGTTGCTCGAGCCCGGCGCGTCGTTGCCGACCTAGCGACCCCCGCCGTCCGCCTGCGAAACAGGCTGTGGACGAACGGTTCGAGGTGCCGTTGCGCTCCTAGGCTGGATCGCGACGGGAGGGGCGGTGTCACATGCAGCTGAGGGTGGAGACCAAGGCGCTGGTCGATGCGGGCCGACTGCTCGGGTCGCACGCTGACAGGTTGCGCGACCAGTCGCAGCAGTGCGCACGGATCGCCGAGGCGTTGCACGACCCGACTTTGGTCCACGGTGGTCGGCTGCTCGCTGATGTCGCCGCGGACCTGCTCGAGGTGGTGGCGATGGACCTCGACCTGCTCGCAGGACGGGTGCAGACCGGCGCCGTGGTCTATGACCGCACCGAGATCGCCGTACGCCGGTCAGAGGGGGGCTGAGCCGTGCGTCCAGAGCCGGGCCTCGGTGGCCATGCCGATCCGTCGTTGAGCTATCCGGCCGACGACCCGGGCGACCTGCTCGACGCGGCGGTGCGCTGCGCCCGTCTCGCGGGGTTCGCCGTCGATGCCCGGGCCGGATTGACGGCTCTGGGTGTGGGGCTGCAGGGCGCGTGGGAGGGCTCGGCTGCGCGCGGCTGTCACGACGAGCTGGTGGCCGCATCGGCAACGGTGGCGGCTGTGGTGCCGGCGCTGCACGGGGCCGTGCCCTTGTTTCGACGGCACGCGGAGGTGCTCGCATCGGCGCGGGCCGAGATCGACGGGCTGCGCCGCGAGCTGGCCGACCTGCTGGAGGCGCGTCGGCACGCGCTCGCGGTCGAGGCGGCAGCCGGGTCGGCCACTCTGGCTGCCCTGCCCGCTCTCCCGTCGTCGGGTCATCGTGGGGAGCCGGTGGGGCTGCGGGACCAGGCGGCTCGCGCCGTCGCGGCTGAGCAGGTCGCTGCGCTTGCAGCGCTGCGGGCCCGGCATGCCGCGGTGCTGGACCAGGTGCGCCTCCATGCGCGAGGCACCGGGGGCGGGCTCGCCCTTGCGGCCGCTGACGTGCTGCCGCACGTCCGGTCTCAGGGCCACGGGGGGAAGTCGCACGCCGACCTACCGAGCAGCAACGGCGGGGTGCGAGGAGTCGGCGATCAGGAGGCCCAGCTGGTGGCGCGTCTGCCCTTGCTGGCCGCGGCCCGGCTAGCGGCCGGTGTCACGCTCGCCGGCCCGGCGCCGGCCACCGGCACACCAGCCGACCAGGTGCGGCAGTGGTGGTCGGCCTTGACCACCGACGAGCAGCAGCGCGTCGTCCGGCAGCAGGCGCGGGCCGTCGGAGGCTTGGACGGGCTGCCCGCCGCAGTCCGCAGTGCAGCCAATGAGCAGCGGCTCGGTGCTGCAGTGGCCCGTCTGGCCGGTCGGTCGGACCCGACCGAGGCCGAGGCCCGACTGCTGGCGACCTGCCTGCTGCTTCGCGCGCTGCTGGCGAAGATCCGTGGTCACCGCGACCCGGCGAGTCTGGTCCCCGACACCGCAGCGCTGCTGGTGTGGCGCCCGGCCGCCTATGCCGCGCAGGGTCGGGCTGCACTCGTGGTCGGCGACCTGGACCGGGCCGACAACGTCGCCGTGCTGGTGCCGGGCTTCGGCACCGACGTACGCGGCTCGATGCACGGCATGACGACCGACGCGCTGCGGGTCACCGACCAGGCCCGACGCGAGGTGCCGGACCAGACGACGGCGACGGTGGCGTGGGTCGGCTACGACGCGCCCGGGGTGCTGGGGGTGGGCTTCTCCGCCGCTGCCCGGGCGGGGGCTGTCGTCCTCGCGCACGACCTGCTCGGTCTGCAAGCAGCCCGGTCGCTGCCGCCGCACCTCACCGTGGTCGGCCACTCCTACGGCAGCACCACAGCTGGCACTGCCCTGCGCGACGACCGCACCGGAGCCGACGACCTCGTGCTGCTGGGCAGTCCCGGCGCCGGGGTGGACCGCGCTACGGCCTTCGGTCTCGGGCCGGGTCATGTGTTCGTGGGCGCGAGCAGTCGTGACCCGGTGAGCTACCTGGAGCGGTTCGGCACGGACCCCACCCACGCCGGCTTCGGCGGTGTCCGGTTCCGGGCCGAGGACCCGACCCGCTCGCCATGGCACCTCGCGGTCGGGGACCACCTCAAGTACTACAACGCAGGCAGTGAGTCCCTGACCAACATCGTGCATGTGGTGGTAGGCGAGGGGTCCGACGTCACGCTGGCCGACTACCGCCCCGACGTGCCGTGGCGGCCGGAAGGCATCAGCGACGACCCCGAGACCTACCGTGTCCCGAAGACGCGGTGAGGCAGGAGGTCTGATGGAGGAACCGGTGCGGTGCGCGAGCTGTGGCGCGCAGGCCGAGCACCCGCCGCTGGGTTGGTCCCTGTCGGTGGAGAACGGCGTGCGCGTGCACCGCTGCGACGCGTGCAGCCGGGAGCAGGTGCGCTCGATGGAGGCCAAGCTCGACCCCGAGTGGTGGTGAGTCCTCAGTTCGAGGGGCCGCTAGGTAGCCGGCTTGGCAGTCTTCTTCGGCCGTGCTGTCTTGCCGGCTGGAGTCGCCGTGTCTGCCACCGATGTCTTGGGCGCGGCCGGTTTCCTGCGTCGCGGCGGCGGGCTGGCGAAGCCGGGCAGCAGCGACTCCAGCTCAGCGCGCCAGTGCCCCTCGGCCTCGAGCTGACACAACACTCCGATCGTGCCGGCCGTGACCCGGTGGATGAGCAGGTACTCCGGCGGCAGGTTGAGCTGCAGGCCCGTGCTGTACGCCGGTGAGCGCGGGTCGCCGAACCGCAGCGCCTGGGCGCGTAGCCACGAGCGACTGAAGCGGAACGTCTGGGCCTGCGCGGGTTCGAGGATGGGCTCGAGGTAGCCGAGCAGCCGGTCGGCGTCGAGGTTCACCCCGCGGCGTACGAAGCCCTCGTCGGCCAAGCCGTCGAACACGCCTTGGGCATCACCGTCCACGGCTTTGCGCAGCAACGATCCGATCGGCGCAGGCAGCCCGTCCGGCAGCCGGTTGACCGCGCCGTAGTCCAGGACGACAAGCCGGTTGTCCTCGGAGAGGCGGAAGTTGCCGGGGTGCGGGTCGGCGTGCAGCAGCCCGGCACGCGTGGGGCCGGTGAACAGGAACCGCGTGAGCAGCAGGCCGGCCCGGTCGCGCTGGGCGCGGGTGCCGCGCGACACGATGCGCGACATCGGGATCCCGTCGACCCACTCGCTGACCAGCACCTGCCCGGTGCCGTGCACCACCTTGGGCACCAAGACGTCGGAGTCACCGTCGAAGGCGGCCGCGAACCGGGACTGGCTCTCGGCCTCGAGGCGGTAGTCGAGCTCTTCGGCCACCCGCGCCTTGAGCTCGGCCACCAGTGGCTTGACCTCCAGCCCCGGCACGATGATGCCAACCAGCCGGCTCATCCGGCCGATCTGGTTGAGGTCGGAGAGCAGAGCCTGGCCGGCGCCGGGGTACTGCACCTTGACGGCCACCTCGCGCCCGTCGGCCCAGACAGCGCGGTGCACCTGCCCGATCGAGGCGGCAGCAGCCGGGGTGTCGTTGAACGAGGTGAACAGTGTGCGCCAGTCGGCGCCGAGCTCCCGGGCCAGCACCCGGTGCACGGAGGCGGCGGGCAGCGGCGGCGCGGCGTCCTGCAGCTTGGTCAGCGTCTCGCGGTAAGGCCCGGCCAGGTTCTCGGGAAGTGCTGCCTCGAACACTGACATGGCCTGGCCGAACTTCATCGCCCCGCCCTTGAGCTCGCCGAGCACCTTGAACAGCTGCTCAGCCGTGCGGGCCTGCACCTCCGCGGCGACGATCTCAGCCGGTCGGCCGCCGAGGCGTCGACCCAGGCCGAGAGTGGCACGGCCCGCGTAACCCAGCGGCAGCCCGGCCAGGCGCACGGTGCGGGAGGCCGCCCGCCGCGGGAGATCGTTCACCAGGCCATTGTCACCCGGGGCCATCGGCCGCCAGTCGGTGGTCCCTGCGCACGACGTCGCGGGGCTCCCCCCAGGCGCTGCCGCACCCACACGCAGGGTGCGGGATCCACGTGCGCCGGCGTACGCGCCCGTCGGACTGCGCGATCTCGATGGTGCCGTCGACCGCCAGCGGGCGAGGGTCGCCGTCAAGGAAGGCGATGACCTGGAGCGCGGCGTGCGCGGCCACGGCCATCGCGAGCACCACGTCGCAGGCGACCGCCGCGGACGGTGCGTCGTCGCGCGTCGAGATCCGATCAGTCCACCCCGGGTCGCGGTCGCCGCGGTGCAGGTCGTGGCAGCGCAGGCAGGCCGACTCGCCGGGGAGCACGAAGGGACCGATGATGCCTGTGGTCTCGCGGACCCGGACCACCAGGTGCGGCAGACCGGCCCGTACGAGCAGGTCGGTCGAGGCGAGGTCACGCGGCGACGGCAGGCCGGCCACGGTCAGGACGGTCACATCGGCCGACCGTCCCCGCGGCAGGCGGGCGCGCAACGAGGGCGCCGACCGTCGCGCCGCCATCAACGCCGCCTCGCGACGGGGCAGGTCCAGCTGGTCCGGCTGGGCACCCGCGGGCGCAAGGTCGCTGGGGACCGTGGGCGCAGCGTCCTCCACCACGATCGTCCCGACCCCCGCGGCCGCGAGCAGGTGTACGACCGATGCGCCCACCCGGGCCGCACCGAGGACGGTGACGGCTGCTCGTCGGCGCCGGGTCAGCACCTCGATCCCGCCGCTGCGCCCGGGTCGGGCCAGGCTTGCGGCGGCCACGTCCGGGCCGAGGCGGTCCCGCTCGCCCTGCGAGAGCGTGGCCAACGCGCGGTGATCGGCAGCGGCGTCCTCGAGCACCCCGGCCTGGTCGAGCAGCTCGAGCAGCTCGTAGGCGCGGGCCGGCTCGACGCCGGCGGCGGCGGCTTCGCCCAGCAAGCGGGGCAGGTCCGCGGACCCGTCCAGCGCCTCGATCAGCCGGCCGGTCGCCGGGTCAAGTCCGCCGATGAGCACGGCGTGGTCGGGGCTCAGCCCGAGCTGCAGGGTGCTGTCATCGCGCCACGTTCGGCGCAAGGCCGGCTTGAGCGCAGGTCGTCGGTGCTCCATCTGACCGAGACTGGCACCGTCGCGGCACTCGAGCAGCCTGGCGTCCACAGCCCCGACGGTCCCTGGGGACAACCGCCGCTGAACCTGTTTGCCAGCCGCGGGTGGTGCGGGGGTGTCGAGTGGCGGAACCTGGTGGTGCGGGGGTGTCGAGTGGCGGAACCTGGTGGTGCGGGGGTGTCGAGTGGCGGAACCTGGTGGTGCGGGCGTGTCGAGTGGCGGAACCTGGTGGTGCGGGCCCGCCTGAGAACCGCCAAGTTCCGCCACTCGGCGAGACCATGGTGCCGAGATCGAGTGCTCCTACGCCGCGCGTCCTCGATTCCGTACGGCGTGTCGGGAGCTGTTGATCACTCGGGGCGGGGCGGGGCGGGGCGGGTCAGGCGATGCCGCAGATGTCGAGGGCGAGCAGGGCGAGCGCCCGGCTGGCTGTGTGCACCTCGACGAGGGGGACGCGTTCGTCGGGTGCATGCGCATGGACCGCGTCGCCAGGGCCGTACTGCAGGGTGGGCATGCCGGCGCCCTGCAGCAACCGGAGGTCCGAGCCGTACGGCGCGCCGAGCTGGCGTGGCACCCGACCGGTCCCGGCGGCAGCGGCGGACAGCGCCACACCGGTCGCGGCGGCCGAGGCCGGCATTGATCCACGGGAGGCAGCGATGTGCGCGGCCGACATCCGAGCAGCGAGGTCGCTGTCGGCAGCGAGCCGGCCGGGCGCGAACTGGCCGCCCCACCACTGCACGGTCACCGGGTGTGCGCGCAGCCACGGGTCGTCGTCACCGGCGGACGCGATCGCCTCCTCCAGCGCCGAGCGGGCGTGCTCGACCGGCTCGCCGAGGGCGACCCCGAGCCGCCCTTCAGCGACCAGCAGGTCGGGCACGCTGGAGGCCCAGTCACCGGACTGCACGCGGCCGATCGAGATCGGGTAAGGCAGCGCCCAGCTCGCCATCAGCGGGTCGACGTCGCGGTTGCGGGCCGTCTCCAGCCGCGTGAGAGCCGCCAGCACCGGCACCAGCTTGTCGACTGCGCTCACACCCTCGGAGCGCCGCGACGCATGCGTGGCCTTGCCCGCGATGCGCAGCCGGAAGGTCAGCGCCCCGGCGTTGGCGACCAGCAGGTCCAGGCTGGTCGGCTCGGGGATCACGCACGCATCAGCCCGCCACCCGCGCCGCAGCGTCGCGTAGGTGCCGAGGCCGCCGTCCTCCTCCCCGGCTACGCACGCGATCAGCAGGTCACCGCGCAGTGGCACCCCTGACCGGCGTACGGCGGTCACCGCAGCGATCGCCGACGCGACGCCGGCCTTCATGTCGCACGCCCCCCGGCCGAACAGCTCGCCGTCGACCACGCGCCCCGAGAACGGGTCGGGGCTGCTCCACCGCGCGAGGTCGCCGGTCGGCACCACGTCGATGTGACCGTCGAGCATCACGCTCGGCCCGTCACCTCGACCCGGCAGCCGCCCCACCAGGCCCCAGGCCTCGGTGCGCTCGACCTCCACGCCGGGAAAGTCCGGCTCGGCCATCAGCGTGTCCAGCGGCAGTCGCCAGTGGTCGACGTCCAGCCCGGCCTGGTCGAGCTGGCGGGCGAGGTCGGCCTGGATGTCGTGCTCGGCGTCGGTGCCGCCGATGCTGGGGGTCGCCACCAGGTCGGCGAGGGCACGCTCGGTCGCAGCAGCGGCCGCGTCGACCTCGGCCAGCACCCGGGCAGCCCAGTCGGTCACGGAGCGAGCCTAGGGCCGCCCGCCGCAGGCCCGAGGCAGAACACGACGGGACGGCCTCCCAGGTGGGAGACCGCCCCGTCGAGGCGTTACAGGCGGCGTCGGCTCCGTGAATCAGGCCTTGCCGAGGATGCGGTTGAGCTTGGTGCCGCACACGGGGCAGATGCCCTGGGCCATACGGCGACCCGACTCGCTGACCTTGACTTCGCCGGTGAAGTCGCGCTTCTCCTTGCACTTCACGCAGTACGCGTCTCCGGTGTAGCTCTCAGCCACGGGGTCCTCCTCGATCGGATCGGTTCGGTTCGGTGTCCGGCGGATCTGCCGTACCGGACCTTTCTCCACCCTAGAGCAGGCTCAGGCCTGAGCGTGGGAGGCGGGGGGCTGAGCGTGCGTCGGGAGGGGTCGGCGCAGACCTAGGCTGAGGGCCATGAGTGAGCAGATGTACGCCGACCTGCGAGTCGACCGGCCCTTTGACCGGCCCTTTGACGGGGCAGCCGGGGCCGGCGGGGCCGGCGGGGTCGACATGGCCGACGGGGTCGCTGGGGTCGAGGGGGTCGCTGGGGTCGAGGGGGTCGTGCTGGTCACCCTCGCGCTGCCCGACCGGCGCAACATGATGTCGGCCGACATGACCGCCTCCTGGGGCCGGCTGATGGGTGACCTGGCGGCCGACACCTCGGTGCGCGTGGTGGTCGTCACGGGGGAGGGCAGCGCCTTCTGCTCGGGCGGCGACGTGTCCTGGATCGGGGCCGAGGGCTCGACCGCGAACGGTGGCCCCACCGTCGACGCGCTGCGCACCCGGATGTTGCCGTTCTACCGGACCTGGCTGTCGGTGCGGGACCTCGACGTCCCCACCATCGCGGCCATCAACGGCCCGGCGATCGGGGCGGGTCTGGCGCTCGCGCTGGCGTGCGACCTGCGCTTTGCCGCGCAGGACGCTCGCCTGGCTGTGCCGTTCACTTCGCTCGGGATGCACCCCGGCATGGCGACGACCTACCTCCTGCCAGAGGTGGCCGGACTTGCTCTCGCCCGCGACATGCTGCTGACCGGGCGCACCCTCACCGGCTCCGAGGCGGCCGCCGCCGGGCTGGTCAGCCGCGCGGTGCCGACCGCCGAGCTGCTGCCGACCGCCCTGGCCGCGGCCGCTGCGGTGGCCGCGGCCGCGCCGGTCGCGACCCGGCTCACGAAGCGGGCGCTGCTCGGCGGCGGGCACGCGAGCTTTGACGCGGCCCTGGAGTGGGAGGCGCTGGCCCAGCCGGTCACCCTTGCGACCGAGGACCTGCAGGAGGGGCTGGCGGCCCGCAAAGACCGGCGTACGCCGAGATTCACCGGGCGCTGAGCGGCGATCAGCCGGGTTGCGGCACGATCGCGTTGCGGCACGGTCGTGTTGCGGCACGATGTGGTTGCGGCACGATCGGGCCTGATCACGAAGCCCCCGGACCGCTCGTCCGGACCGCTCGCCTTCCCCTTGCGGTCGGGCCGGCCGGTCGTCCCGGGGGCTTCGTGCTGCCGACGCTATGAGGCTCGCCTCGGGGCGTCAACGACTCGCCGCCAGATCTCGCCGCACGCTGTGGACAGCCCGGGGGAGCCGCTGGGGACAGCGTGGGGTGTCGCTGTGGACGGGCTCTCACCGTCCTGTGGATAACTCGGGGGAACGTAGGGGGAAACGCCGTTGACCTGCGGCGATGCGAGTCCTCGGATGTGGACGGAAAAAAGTCGCTAGCGTTTCGGGCATGACCGAGCGCCGTCCCCGGGACGCGGCTGACCAGCCGCTGGTCGACGTGCGCCGGTCGACCCGCCGGCGCCGCACGGTGTCGGCCTACCGCGACGGGGACCGCACCGTGGTCCTGATCCCGGCGCGCATGAGCCGCGCGGAGGAAGCCCGCTGGGTGGGCCTGATGCTCGAGCGCCTCGCCACCCAGGACCGCCGGCTGCGCCCCAGCGACGACGACCTGCGGGCCCGCGCTCGGGACCTGTCCACGCGCTGGCTCGGCGGCCGCGCCCACCCGACGTCGGTGCGCTGGGTCGCCAACCAGGGCAGCCGCTGGGGATCCTGCACCCCGGTCGACGGCAGCATCCGGCTCTCCGCCCGGTTGCAGGGCATGCCGTCCTGGGTGGTCGACTACGTCCTCGTGCATGAGCTGGCGCACCTGCTGGTGCCGGGGCACGGGCCGGACTTCTGGGCCAAGGTGGAGCGCTTCCCGCGCACCGAGCGGGCCCGCGGATACCTGGAGGGCGTCTCCGCCACCGCGGGGCTGTCCATCTCCGACGATGACTCCGATGACTCCGATGACTCCGATGCCTCCGATGCCTCCGATGACCCGCCCGACGGCACCGACCCGACCGACGCCTGACCGACGACACCAACGACACCGACGACACCGACGACACCGACGACACCGACGGGCGGCACCAACACCGCAAGCGCCATCAAACGGGCGGGCCGCCGGCAAGGGACGATCGGTTCATGACCGCAGCCGACACGTTCGCCGCGTTCGTCGAAGTCCTGGCTGACGCCCTCGACGATCACGAGGTCACCGGTGACGCGCTGGCTCGGCGGCTGCACCTGTCGAGGTTCCACGTCGACCGACTGGTGTCCACAGCCGCCGGTGAGCCACCGCAGCGACTGCGCCGTCGCATCCTGCTCGAGCAGGCGGCCTACCGGCTGTTGTCCGGTCGGCGATCCATCCTTGACGTCGCCGTAGAAGCCGGCTACGGCTCGCAGGCAGCGTTCACCCGGGCCTTCGCCCGGGCCTACGACGTGACCCCGGGGGCCTGGCGCCGTCGACCGACCGACATCCAGCTCGCCGCACCGAACGGCGTGCACTTCCACCCACCCGGCAGCATCTGACTGCCCGCTCGAAGGACGGTGACACCCATGGACCTGCTCACACGCATGGTCGAGCACCACATCTGGCTGACCGGAGAGATCCTGCGCTGCGCGGAGCGTGTGAGCGACGACCAGCTCGACGCGGCGATCGTCGTCAGCGTCGATGACGACCCGGATCCGAGCACTCTGCGCCGACTGCTCTCGCGACTGATCGGCCAGCTAGGCATGTGGAACTCGGCCCTGGCCAACCGCGAGTACGACTGGTCCGTCGAGGAGCATGAGTCGTTGTCCTCGATGCGAGCGCGACTGGCCGAGGAGGGCCCGACGTACCTCTCTCATGTCCGTGACGTCGTCGCCGCGGGTCGGCTCGACGACACGTTCGTCGATGCCTTGTGCGAACCGGCCGAGGTATTTACCTACGGCGGCATGGTGGCGCACGTGCTCACCTTCGCTGCCCACCGCAGGACGTTGGCCGTCCTGGCGCTGGGCGCCTACGGAGTCTCGGAGCTCGGCTGGGGCGACCCGATGCGCTGGGTGGCCGAGAGCTCCGCCTGAGCCAGCAGCGCCGAGCGAGCGGCCGTCATCAGTCGCTCGAGGTCGGCCACCGCCTCGGACGGCAAAGCGTCGACGGCGAACCACGCCACGTCGTGCGACTCCTCGCTCACCACAGGCTCGGCACCGGCCGGCGCGACGACCGCGAACCGCACGTCAAGGTGTTCGCCGCACCGGCCGAATGCCGAGGAGAGCGTGTGCCGGTCGAGGTCCACCGGTGCGTCCCCGACGAGCCGGAGCCCCTCGATCCCGGACTCTTCGGCCGCCTCGCGCAAGGCCGCCGCAGCAAGCGACTGGTCGCCCTCCTCGATGTGGCCGCCGGTCTGCACCCAGAAGTTGCCCTTGCGGTGCAACGTCAGCAGCACCCGCTCACCGGTGGGGTCGAGGACGAGACCGCTCGCGGTGAGATGTTCAGGACCGCAGGTGATCAGCGCGCCGTCCAGCGGGTGCTGACGCAGGTGCTCGAGGTACGCCGCCAGCAGCACGGCCTGGTCAGCCTGGTCAGCCGGGTGGTCGTGCGGCGGGGTCCAGCGCTCGAGCGCGGCCACGGCCCCGGCGTGCAACGCGTCTGGCTTGGTCATTGGTGCGTCGAGGTCACTACCCGGACTGGCGCCGTCGACCGAGCTCACGGCAGCTCGGGCTCGGGCGGAGCGACCGTGTCGTCGAGGCCGGAGAGGTCCAGTGGGGCCGACGTGGCACCGGCCGCGAACGCGGTCGGGTCGTCGAGGTCGTCCGCGGTCGGCATCAGGTCCGGGTGGGACCAGACGGCCTCGCGACCGTCCTGACCGCGGTCGGCGAGCACGGCACGCCACAGGTCGGCGGCCTCGCGCAGCCGCCGCGGCCGCAGCTCGAGGCCGACCAGTGAGGCGAACGTCGCCTCGGCCGGGCCACCGCTCGCGCGGCGCCGACGTACGGTCTCGCGCAGCGCAGCCGCGGCTGGCAGTCGCGCGGACGCTGCGGCGTCGACGACCTCGTCGACCCAGCCCTCGACCAGGGCGAGAGCGGTTTCCAGCCGAGCCAGCGCGGCGGTCTGTTCGGGGGTGTCCTGCGGCTCGAAAAGCCCACCGGTCAACGCTTTCTGCATCGCTTCGGGATCGGTGGGGTCGATGGTGCCGACCGCCTCCTGCAGCCGCGCGGTGTCGATGGTCATGCCTTGGCCATAGGCCGCGATCGCGTCGTGCAGGTGGGACTGCAGCCACGGGACGTGGCCGAACAGCCGCTGGTGCGCGGCCTCGCGCAGCGCGAGGTAGAGCCGCACCTGGTCGGACGGCACCTCGAGACCGGCGCCGAAGGCGGTGACGTTGGCCGGCAGCAGCGCAGCCGTGCCACCGCTGGTCAGTGGCAGTCCCACATCGGTCGAGCCGACGACCTCGACGGCGAGCCCGCCGATGGCCTGGCCGATCTGGGTACCGAACATCGCGCCGCCGATGCTGCGCATCATCTGCTGCATGGGGCCGGCCATCGCCGCCATCTGCTCGGGCAGTGCGCCGAGCTGGGCCATCGGACCGCCCTCACCCGAGAGCATGGAGCCCATCGAGTCGACGACCTTGGCGGCGACCGGGTCGACCAGTGCCCGCCATGCGGGCAGCGTCGCCTCGACCCACTCGGCTCGGCTCCAGGCCTTGACCGACGTGCCGACCGCGGCGAACGAGCAGACCTCGTCCAGCCACAGCTCAGCCAGGCGCATCGCGTCGAGCACCTGCTCGCGCTCGGCGGTCGCGACGGAGCGGTCACCGGCCGCCGACACGGTCTGGCGGGCGACGTCCTTGGCCAGGTCCCAGTTGACCGGCCCGCCCTGGTAGGACAGGAGCTCACCGAGCTTGCTGAATGCCGCACCGAGGTCGGCGCCCCCGCCGGTGAAGCCGAACGGGTTGTCCGCCGGAGTGTTGCCGGAGCTGCCGCTGTCGCCGCCGGACGAGCCGTCGTCGGGCGGCCCGGGGTTGAACCCGAAGGGGAAGTTGCTCACCGTCTCGCCTCACATCGTCGCCGGGACTGGCAGGAGTTGGCAGGATGGGCGCACCATGACCGCCGCGCGCCCCACCGTAACCAGTACCGAGGACAACTTCTCGGGCGCTGCAGACAGTTCCGCGGCCGGTCCCGACGCTGCTCCGGTTCGCTCAGAGCGCAGGAACCGGAGCCGGAGCAGGCGTCCCGGGGTGGCCGTCACCGGTGCCGCGTCCGGTCTCGGTGCCGTGGTGGCGGCCCGTCTCGTGGCGCACGAGGAGGTCGGCACGGTCGTGGGCCTCGATGACCACCGGGGCAACGTCGAGGGCGTCACCTGGCGGGTGCTCGACGTGCGCGACCCCGTGTTGTCCACCCGGTTGGACAAGGTCGACACGATCGTCCACCTCGCGCTGGACATCTCGGTCGAGCGGGACCGGGGCGAGCAGGGCGAGCTCAACGTCCGTGGCACCCAGACCGTGTTGACGGCCGCCGCCGCTGCCGGCGTACGCCGGGTGGTGCTGTGCACGTCGGCCATGGTCTACGGCGCGCTGCCGGACAACGCCCTGCCGCTGGCCGAGGACGCGCCGCTACGCGCCGTCCCCGACGGCGGGCTCCTCTCGGACTGGCTGGAGATCGAGCGCCTCGCCGCTCAGGCTCCGCGCAGCCACCCGGGGCTGGCGGTGACGGTGCTGCGACCGGCCACTCTGGTCGGCCCGGGCGTCGACAGCCTGCTGACGCGGCACTTCGAGGCGCCGCGACTGCTGATGGTGCGCGACTCCACACCCACGTGGCAGTTCTGCCACGTCGACGACCTGGCTGACGCCCTGGTGCTCGCCGCGCTGGGTCGGGTCGAGGGCGTGGCGACCGTCGGCTGCGCGGGCTGGCTCGGTCAGGAGGACGTCGAGCTGCTCTCCGGACTGCGGCGCATCGAGCTGCCGTCCTCGCTCGCCTTCGGCACCGCCGAGCGCCTGCACCGGCTGGGTGTCATCCCGGCGCCGGCCAGCGACCTGCAGTACGTCGTGCACCCCTGGGTCGTGCCGTCGACGAGGCTGCGGGCGGCCGGCTGGCTGCCGACCTACGACAACGCGACCGCACTCGGTCTGCTGCTCGAGCAGGTCCGCGGACACCACGCCGTGGCCGCCCGGCGGGTCGGTCGACGGGACGCGACCATCGGCGCCGGCGCTGCGGTCGCCGTGGTGGGCACCGCGGCCCTGGTGCGCGCTGCTCGCCGCAAGAGGCGGCCATGACCAAGCCCACGATCTACGACGACAAGCCCGTGATCCGGTTGCTGGACGTGCGCGAGACGGCTCTGTCGCTCGACGAGGTCTTCGCGGCCATCAGCGACCCGGGGGCCGGGGGCGTGACGCTGTTCGTCGGCACGGTACGCGAGCAGGACGGCGGCCGCGAGGTTGCTGCCCTCGGCTACTCCGCACACCCCAGCGCGGTGGCGCGGCTCGAGGCGGTGGCCGCCGACGTCATCGCCCGGCACCCGGTGCGTGCTCTAGCAGCGGTGCACCGCGTCGGTGACCTGGTGGTCGGCGACCTCGCCGTCGTCGTCGCGGTCGCGTGTGCGCACCGCGGTGACGCGTTCGCGGCGGCCCGCATGCTGATCGACGACCTGAAGGCGACCGTGCCGATCTGGAAGCACCAGGTCTTCGCCGACGGCGAGCAGGAGTGGGTCGGCCTGCCGTGACCCGACCTGCCGGTGTCGGCCCACACCAGCAACTAGCCTGAGCGCGTGTCGTCCCTCGCCTGGCTGGCGATCCCGCTGGTCGCCCTCGTGCTGGCTGTGCTGTGGGTGGTCTGGATCAGTCGTACCCGGCCGCGCGCCGGCACCCACGAGACGTTGCGGGAGCACGCCCGCTTCAAGGCCGCGTTCGAGCACACCGAGTCCCCGCGCCCGCCGCAGCCGTGAGTGCCCGTCCCCTCTCGTAGGCTGAGGCTCATGTCCCGTCGGCTGCTGGTGCTCTCCGTCGCCGGCTTCCTCACCGTGCTGCTGGCGGGGGTCGCCGTGCTGCTGCCGGTGCCCTATGTCGCGCTGCTGCCCGGCCCGACGACCAACACTCTCGGCTCCGTCGGGGGCACCGAGCTCATCCGCATCTCCGGCCACCCGGTCTATCCCGACACCGGGCACCTCGACCTGGTCACGGTGTCGGTGGTCGGCGGTCCGCAGCAGGGCATGGACCTCGTGACCGCTGTGCGTGACTGGGTGGACCCGACGCGGGCCGTGGTGCCCGAGGAGACCATCTACCCCAAGGGTCAGAGCGCGAAGCAGGCCGAGCAGCAGAGCACGGCGGAGATGACCGGCAGCCAGGAGAACGCCACCGTCGCCGCGCTGCGCCAGCTGAAGATCCCGGTCACCACCGAGACCATCGTGGCCTCGCTCGCGCCCACGTCGCCGTCGGCCGGAAAGCTGAAGAAGGGCGACGTGTTCGTGTCGGTTGACGGTGTGCCGGTGACCGGCGGTGCGTCGTTGCGGGCCGCCGTCACCGCCGTCTCACCGGGGACACCTCTGGCCATCGTCCTACGCCGGAAGCGGGTGACGGTCACCACGTCGGTGACCACCGGCAAGGCACCCGACGACGGTCGGGCCGTCATCGGCGTCGAGACGGCCGACCAGTCGCACTTCCCGTTCACGGTCGACATCTCCCTGCGGGACGTCGGAGGTCCTAGCGCCGGGTTGATGTTCGCTCTCGGCATCGTCGACAAGCTGACACCTGGGTCACTGACCGGCGGTCGGTTCATCGCCGGCACCGGCACCATCGATGACGCCGGTGTCGTGGGACCGATCGGTGGCATCGCCCAGAAGATGGTGGGCGCGCGCGACAACGGTGCGACCGTGTTCCTGTCCCCGGCCAAGAACTGCGCCGACGCCAAGGCGTCGGTCCCCGAGGGCCTCCGGCTGGTGAAGGTCGGGACTCTCGCCCAGGCCGTGACGGTGCTGCAGGACCTCGACGCCGGGCGTGCGTCGGCGTTGCCCAGCTGCTGAGCGGGTGGCCGCGCGCTAGTCGGCGAAGGTCGCTGCGATGGCGTCGGCCAACCCCGGCACGAGGTCCGGTCCGGTGAGCACCGAGGTCTCGTCGTCGTGAGTCCGCATGCGCAGCGCGCATGACCGGCTGCCGTCTCGCATGACCGACACCACGAGCCGCACCTCTTGGCGTTCTGGATGCTCGGCGAGCCAGTCCAGAGCGGCTGACTCCTCCTGCGGCATGTCCTTCTCGACCGCCGGGGGCACCATCAGTCGCTCGACGGTGACCACGGCGCCGAGCACATCGGCCGGCCAGACGATGCCGCTGAGCAGCTCGTCGAGCCCGCTGTGCTCGGGCAGCTCGCCCTGGTCGATCGGGGTGAGGTCGCCTGGCTCGCCCGCGACGATGCCCAGTGCCTCAGCGAGCTGCGGCTCGCGACGCAGCAGGTCCGCGGTCTCCACGAGAGCGAACAGCGATGGTGGTCGGTCCCAGCCGGCAGCGGCAGCATGGCGTTCGATGTCGACGGTGAGCCGCTCGAGCCGGCGGATGCCGGTAGGCGGGCCGGGGTCGGGGCTGTGCGAGGTGAGGTCGGACGTGCTGTTCTGATCGGTCACGACGTGATCCTCTCAACCGAACGGGCGCTCCGTCGTCAGCCGCCCCCGCGAGGTAGGTTGACCGACGTGAGCGCCTCGATGCCGTCTGCTGCGGGGCAACCCCGGCGCCCCCTGGGTCCACGTCGTCGCGGGCGCACGCTGCTGCCGACGCTCGTGATCCTCGTCGTGCTGCTGATCGCCTTCAGCATCTTCACCGGCTTCTACACCGACCTGCTGTGGTTCCGGTCGGTCGGCTACTCCTCGGTGTTCACCCGGACCTTGCTCACGCGGGTCGTGCTGTTCCTGGTGTTCGGGCTGGTGATGTCGGCCGTGGTGGGCGTCAACGTGGTCCTTGCCTACCGGACACGCCCCGCCTACCAGGCGATGATCCCGGGACAGCAAGAGCTCGACCGCTATCGCATGGCCATCGAGCCGTTCCGGCGCATCGTGGTGTCCGTCGTGGTCACCCTGCTCGGGCTGATCGCCGGATCGTCCGCGGCCGGGCAGTGGCGCACGGTGCTGCAGTGGATCAACGGCGTGTCCTTCGGTGAGCGCGATGCGCAGTTCCACAAGGACATCTCGTTCTTCGCCTTCGACCTGCCGTGGTACCAGTTCCTGCACTCGTTCGTGATCTCGGTGGCCGTGGTCAGCCTGCTTGCCGGTGCCCTGACGCACTACCTGTACGGCGGTCTGCGGCTGCAGCCGTTCCTTGGCGAGCGCGCCACGACGGCTGCTCGCGTGCACCTGTCGGTGCTCATGGGTGTCTTCGCCCTGCTGCGGGCCGTGGGCTACTGGCTCGACCGCTATCAGCTCGGCGTGGGTGAGCACCGGGTGAACAACACCGATTTCACCGGCCTGACCTACACCGATGTGCACGCGGTGCTCGGGGCGAAGACAATCCTCGCGATCGTCTCGCTGATCTGCGCCGGTCTGTTCTTCAGCGCGGTCGTGCAGCGCACCTGGTTGCTGCCGGGCATCGGTGTCGGGGCCTTGCTGGTGGCTGCTCTGCTGGTCGGTGGCATCGTCCCCGCGGTGGTGCAGCGCTTTCAGGTGGCGCCTAACGCGTTGGACAAGGAGACGCCGTACATCGCGCGCAACATTGCCGCGACGCGATCGGCGTACGGCATCGACAAAGTCAAGATCGACCCCTACGACGCCAAGCTCACGGCTGACAAGACCACGCTGGCCGGTGACTCGGGCACCACCTCCGACATCCGGCTGCTCGACCCGTCGCTCCTGAGCCCGACCTTCAAGAACTTGCAGCAGATCAAGGCGTTCTACGACTTCCCGAGCAACCTCGGCGTCGACCGCTACACCCTTTCGGGGGTGCGCCGTGACGTCGTCATGGCGGTCCGCGAGGTGAGCCTGTCGGGGGTGCCGAGCCCGCAGCGCAACTGGATCAACGACCACACGGCCTACACCCACGGCTTCGGTTTCGTCGCCGCGCTGGGCAGTGAGACCGACGGCAGTCGCCCGAAGTTCGTGTCCTCTGACATCCCCCCGGTCGGGCAGCTCGGCAACTTCGAGCCGCGCGTCTACTTCGGTCAGGAGTCGCCGGACTACAGCATCGTCGGCGGACCCAAGGGCTCGACGCCGGTGGAGCTCGACTACCCCGACGACTCGGTGAGCTCGGGACAGCGCACCTCGACGTACGCCGGGAAGGGCGGGGTGGGCGTCGGGTCGTTCCCGCTGCGTGCGCTGTTCGCGATGAAGTTCCAGGACGCCAACATCCTGCTCTCCGGCCGGGTCAACTCCGAGTCACGCGTGCTCTACGTCCGCGAGCCGAAGCAGCGGGTCGAGAAGGTCGCGCCGTGGCTCACTCTCGACGGTGACCCGTACCCCGCGATCGTCGATGGGCGCATCACCTGGATCGTCGACGGTTACACCACCAGCAACGGCTATCCCTACTCCACCCGCAGCACGCTGCAGGACGCGACCACGGACTCGCGCACCACGGCCACGAACCAGCTGCTGACTCCTGTCGAGCGGGTCAACTACATCCGCAACTCGGTCAAGGCCACGGTGGATGCCTACGACGGCACCGTGACCCTGTACCAGTGGGACGACAAGGACCCGGTCCTGCGGACGTGGATGAAGACGTTCCCCGGCACGGTGCAGCCGAAGTCCGCGATCAGCGAGGGGCTGATGGCCCACCTGCGCTATCCGCAAGACCTGTTCAAGGTGCAGCGCACACTCCTGGCGCGGTACCACCAGACGACCCCGCGCACGTTCTACAACGGCAGCGACTTCTGGCGGATCCCGGACGACCCGACCAGGGCGACCGCCGCTGCCCAGCCGCCGTACTACGTCACGCTGCGGATGCCCGGGCAGAGCGAGCCGTCGTTCTCCCTGACCTCGACGTACGTGCCGACCGGTGCCCGCAACAACCTGTCGGCGTTCCTCGCGGTGGACTCGGATCCCGGACCGGACTACGGCAAGCTGCGCGTGCTGCAGCTGCCTCGATCGGCCCAGATCAACGGGCCGTCACAGGTGCAGAATCAGATGGTGTCCGACGATGTTGTCGCTCAGGAGCTCAACATCCTGAAGCGCGGCACCACAGTGAAGTTCGGGAACTTGCTGACGTTCCCCGTCGGCGGCGGCCTGCTCTACGTCGAACCGGTGTACGTCGAGGCGGAAGCCTCCACGTCCTTCCCGTTGCTGCGCAAGGTGCTCGTCTCCTTCGGCAACGACGTCGCCTTCGAGGACACGTTGCAGGGCGCGTTGAACTCGCTGTTTGCCAACCAGGGCGGTGCTCCTGGTGGCGGCACGACGACCCCGCCGCCCAGCGGTGGCGGCACCGGTACCGGCACCGGTGCCAACAACGCGGCGGTGACCGCTGCCCTGCAGGAGGCGCAGGCCGCGATCGTCGCGGCTCAGAAGGCGTTGGCGGCCGGGGACTTCGCGGCGTACGGAGTGGCGCAGAAGCAGCTGCAGGTCGCTATCGACCGGGCGGTCGCAGCCCAGTCGGGCTCCGCCTCGCCCAGCCCGTCACCTTCGGGCTCGGCCTCCGGGTCGGCATCGCCCTCGAGCAGTGCCTCGCCGTCAGCAACGGCCGGTCAGTGATCGCCGCTGTCCGCGGCTGGTGATTTGCGGCCCCTTCGCGGCTGACATACAGTTGTGCTCACGACGCGGGGTGGAGCAGCTCGGTAGCTCGCTGGGCTCATAACCCAGAGGTCGTAGGTTCAAATCCTACCCCCGCTACCAAAGAAGTGCAGGTCAGAGGCCCGGTCCGGACAATTCGGACCGGGCATTCTCTTGTCATGTGGGCAGAATGTGGCAGACCCTGCGCGCCGAAGGGGCCCGGATCGTCGCGGACCCCGGCGGATGCGGGTGTTCGTACAACTCGGCCGGTCACGCGGGAGAGCAAGGCAGCGGCGTTCCCCTCGGGTTCCTACCTCGTCGAGCAAGGCGAAGCGGCGACGACGATGCACCTCCTGCTGTCCGGTCCGGAGATCCGGCGCGAGGACGAGGACGGGCAGGTGCGGGGCGTGGACAGAACCGGGCGCGGGGAGTTCGTCGGAGAGCAGGCATCGCCAGCGGGCGACCCCGCAACGCCGACGTGGTGGCCCTCGACGACGTCACGAGCCTCACCTTCCTGCCCGCCGGGACACACCCCGTTGACGAGCATGAGGAGCCAGCCCGCCCCGCTTACACCAGGACACTCCCGTACGTGGACCAGGTCACGCTCAGGTGAGCACGATGTTCCCTGAGCACATCGTGCAGGAGATGCTCGGGGGTCGCGTTCATCATCCAGGTCCGGCCGGGTCGGGACCTGTCCGCCTCGCTCCTGCACGACTAGAAGACCCCGTCCTCGGTCGCGGGCGGAAGCCGTGCCGTGTCCCGCGCCCGGACATCGGCGACGGCATCGTGTCCCGCGGCGGCGCTCGCAGGGTAGCCGGTCACGGCTGTGAGGAAGGCTGCGCGTCGAAGGACAGCCACGAACAGCGTTGCCTCGCCGGACGCTCGGACTGTGGCGGTCCGGGGCACGTGGCCGAGCAGAGCGACGTCACCGAAGCCGGCGCCCCGGACCAGCGTGTTGACTGGTCGTCCGTCCCGCACCACCTCCGCACGGCCGGACAGGACCACGTAGTACCGATCGCCGCCCTCGCCCTGCTTGAAGACCACCTCGCCGGGCGCGTACTCAGCGCGCTCGAGGTCGGCCGCGAGCTGTTCGACGGTCGTGGCGGGCAGCGCGCCGAGCATGGGGACCTCACGCAGGACCTCGATGTCGGCGTCCCGGACCCGCAGCTCGCCGTCGAGCCGCCGGAGCGCCGGGCGGCGCAGGGCCACGGCGGCGGGCGCGAGCAGGCCGACCGCGACCAGTGCGCCGCGCGGGCCGAGTGCCTCGACGGCGAGCGGGGCCGCAAGCCCGCCGAGGGCGACCCCGAGTGTCAGGACCGCTTCGAAGCCGGCGAACGTGCGGGCCAGCACGGCCTCGTCCGTCCGGCGGGCGAGGATGGTGAAGCCGGCGACGTCGATCAGGGAGTTGCCCACACCCACCAGGGCGAGCAGGCCGAGGGCCGCAGCCTCCGCGGGGACGACGCCGAGCAGCGACAGCGGCGCGCCGAACAAGGCGACCCCGATCCCGAACCAGGTGGCGAGTCCTCCGCGCCCGACGAGCGCCAGGGCGAACAAGGAGCCCAGCACTCCGCCGGCACCGACGGCTGAGCTCAGGATGCCGACGCCAGGTTCGCCAGTGTCTACCAGCTCGAACGCGATGACGGCTATGAGCACGGTCACGCACCCACGGGTGAATGTCTGCACCACCCCGAGGGTGGTGACCAGCGCCAGGTCTCGGTTGCCGGCGATCGTCGCGAACCCTTGGACGAGGGACCGGGCCACCGGGATGCGTGCGGACCTCGCCCGTGGTGGGGCGTCGTACGGGAGGGCCACGACGACCAGCCCGCCGAGCAGCGACATGACAGAGGACACAGCGAAGACCGCCGCGGCTCCGCTCGTCGCGAGGATCGCGCTGGCGGCCACCGGTCCGCCCAGCGCCGCCAGCGAGTCCAGCATCCCGCGGACCGCGTTTGCGCTGGTCAGGTCGCGCGGGGAGTTCGCCAGGGCGGGGAGCAGGGCTGAGTGGGCCGGCCGGTACAGCGCCAGCGCGGCCGTCGCGACAGCCGCACAGCTGTAGATCGCCACCGGCGGCCCGTCCGCCACAGTCACGACGGCGGTGCCGGCCAGCGCCATCGCCCGCACGATCCCGATGGCGATCAGCACCACCTCGCGGCGGACCCGGTCTGCCGTGGTGGCCAGGAAGGGCGTCAGAAGCGCCGCCGTCGCCATGCGGACAGCGGTAACGACGCCGACCGCGGCGACGCCGCCATTGCGGAACGCCACGACCGCGAGCGCCACCATGAACGCGCTCTCCCCGGTCCACATCAAGGCGAACGAGATTTGGGCTCGGCGTAGTGGCTTTCCCGCCACCGCCGACGAGCTCAGGCGAGTCGTGCGATCGCGAACCACGGCACAAGAGCGTGCCGCACGGAGCGCGGAGGCGCCAGAACCGAAGACATCTCGGCCGCTCGCACCGCCGCCCGAGCAGCACCCCGAAGATGACGGGGACCTGTCAGCCCAGCGCGAGGAGCCCCCGCCCCAAGACGTACTTCGGAGTGAGCTCCGCTATCGGCCCGGACTGGCACCATTGATGCCTCGGGCGCGTGCAGATCGTGTTGGCAGGCCAAAGTCGCGGACCAGTGTGGCGCTGACGAGCTGACGCAGGACGCGGAGCTGGGCCCGCATGGGCTCTGCGGAGCGCAGGCTGCGACACATCAGGTAGCCGCCCTCGAAGGTTGCGAACAGGTGGTCGGCCAACTCGTCGGGTTCTATGCATCGGCCGGCGGCGGTCGTGGCGAGCGCCGGCCGTAGCAGCGTGACGAACTCGACGCGCCACGTGAGAATGGCGCGCTCTACGGCGACCGCAGTGGCGTCGTCCAGCAGGTCCCGCTCGGTCAGTACAGGGATGTAGAGGCAGCCCGAGTCCTTTGAGACCAGCTCCTGGGCCCAGCATTCGTAGAAGCCGAGAAATCCGAGTACGCGATCGACCGGATCCTCGACGTTGGCGACCGAGTCCAGCCCCTGGGCCAGCAGGGCCAGGTCGACGTCGACGTACCTCTCAACCAGCGCACGCGCTAGTGCCTTCTTCGACTCGAAGTGATGGAAGAAGGCGCCCTTGCTGGTGCGCGCCTCCGCCAGGATCTGATCGACGGACGTGGCGCCAAACCCGTTGCGCTCCACGAGCATTTCGGCCGCGTCGAGGATCCGTCTCCGCGTCGCGGACCCATCTCTCGGCACGTTCCCATTGTATGAGACCAGACGGTCTGGTAAAACAAACCAAACAGTCTGGTACTAGGAGGCAGCATGCTCAACTGGGTGACTGACGGAGGTCTCGAGACCAACCTGCTGTTCCACCACCGGATCGACCTGCCGGAGTTTGCCGCATTCCCCCTTGTGGACGATCCCGCCACGGCGCAGGTTCTCATCGATTACTACCGCGACTACGCCGACATCGCGAACTCAGTCGGTGTCGGGCTGCTGCTGGAGACACCCACCTGGCGGGCCAACCCCGACTGGGCCCACAAGCTCGGGTACGACGTAGCCGCGCTCGACCGCGTCAACCGCGCCGCCGTCGAGCTCGTCCGCCAAGCGGCGCCGGAGACCGCCCGCGCGCGGATCTCGGGCGTGGTAGGCCCACGAGGCGACGGGTACGTCGCCGCCGGAACGTCCGCCGATGCCGCAGCTGACTACCACCTGACCCAGATCACGTCCTTCGCCGCCGCAGGCGTCGACGTCATCCACGCGATGACAATCAACGAGCCGGCCGAGGCGATCGGAGTAGTGCGCGCCGCCCGGAGCGCTGGGCTGCCCGTGGGCGTGTCGTTCACCGTCGAGACCGACGGCAAGCTCTCGGACGGCACATCCCTCGGTCGGGCCGTCGAGCAGGTCGACGCCGACGCCGCGCCTGACTGGTTTGGCATTAACTGCGCCCACCCCGCGCACGTGTTCAACGCCCTCGACGGCGGCGCCTGGCAGGGACGGCTCCGGACCTTCCGGCCGAACGCCTCGACGCTCACCCACGAGGAGCTCGACGCCATGGAGGTGCTCGACGAGGGCGACCGCGACCTACTGTGCGACAGCACCTTGGACCTGCTCGCGGCACTGCCCTCACTCACCACGCTCGGCGGATGCTGCGGCACCGACGCCACCCACGTCGCGGCCCTCTGGAAGGCAGCCACAGCCCGATCTGCCAAGAACGCTGATCACTCGGCCTAGCGTTCGGGCGTAGCTGCGCGAAGGCCAGCTCCGATACGGCGACGGCTGATACGTGCGACTAGCACCAGCCATTCCCACCGGGCGGACCCTGGTTGATGCGGCGGTTGAATCAGATAATCTGCGTAGATGAAGGAGGTCACCGCTACAGAGGCGGCAAGGGGTTTCTCGGCCTTGCTGACTGCCGTCGAGAAGGATGGCGAGACCTTCTTTGTCACGCGGGGCGGCCGAGTCATTGCTCGCATCGAGCCGGCGGCAGGCACCTTAGGGCGGCCGTGAAGGCACTACTCGGGCACTTCCGGCCAGATGAAGCCTGGATCACCGATCTCACCGAGGTGCGCGAGCTGTTGACGACGCAGGACCGTCCATGGGCCGCCTGATCCTCGACACGACGGTGCTCATCGACGCCGAGCGCCAAAGACGGCATCTGCATCGCCTGATCGCGGACGAGGACGATGTGGCGATCGCTGCCATCACCGCGGCGGAGCTTCTCGTCGGTGTCGAACTCGCGGACGACCAACGGCGGCAGTCGCGGTCGACCTCCGTGCGCAGTGTTCTGGAGACCATCCCGATCGAGGACTACGACATCCACGTAGCCCGGACCCACACGGCGCTGCTCGCCCACGTACGACGCACTACTAGACCCCGCGGGGCGCACGACCTGATCATCGCCGCGACGGCCGCAACCAGCGACCGTCTCGTCGTCTCGACGGATAGCTCCGCCTTCGTCGAGCTGCCAGGCGTTGCACTCCGTCCCTACCCAGCCCACGGTCTGGCCGTGCGGTCAACGCAGGTTCGCCGCCGCTGCTGCGCTTGGCCGTGTCTCTCGATCTCGCTGGGTGGTTGCTGGGGCGGTGGATGTCTGGGCGGCGCCGGGGAACCGGCTTCCGGCTGTGGCGGGAGGAGCGGCGATGACAGAGCCGCGGTTGTCCAGGCGGCCCGATGGGCGAGGATGTCGCCGTGGAAGATCCGCCTCTTCTGTACCTGGCACCTATCGATCAGAGCAATTGGCGGGCCGCCGTTGCCGTGCACGTGTCCCCTGACCAGGTCCGGCTCGTCGCTGGCCATCAACCAGTCGCTCTGGTTATCCTGTCCAAGGCCTACGTGCGATCGGGTGACCTCGACTGGGAGCCGCTCGCCTTGACCAAGCAGGGTTCCGTGGTCGGAGTAGTCGCTCTCGCACACGCTCAGGCACACACACAGTTGCTGCACCTGGCGATTGACGCGTCGATGCAGGGGCGAGGAGTTGGGTCGGCGGCGGTGGAGCTGCTGATTGCGCACATCTGTGAGACGCGACCGAGCTCGCGACAGGTTCACCTCACTGTGCACCCCGACAACTCACGCGCGCAGCACCTGTATCGGAGCCACGGCTTCTCGCCGACCGGGCAAGTCCGCGACGGCGAGCTGATGTGGTCGCTGGACCTCAACCGCGAATAGGTGCCACACCCCGCTCCTCGGCCAGTCCTTGCTGTGGGACCGATCGGTAGTCAGCTCCGCCGCTAGGGTGCAGTCATCGGCAATGCGTCGATGTTCTTGAGCGCCGCATGCACGGCCAGGAAGCACTGATGCCCAGCCGGCGTCCCGCAGTAGGACGTCGCATGGATCAGGATCTCCTTGATCTCATCCACAGTGAACCCATTCCTGAACGCGCCCTGGGCGTAGATGCCGAGTTCTTGATGGCGACCCAGTCCCGCCAGGATGCCCAGTGTGACGAGGAATCGACTCCTCCGATCAAGTCCAGGTCGGCTCCAGGCGTAACCCCACGCCATCTCGGTCACCGCGTCCTGAAAGGCCATCATAAAGTCGTCGGAGCTGGCGAGATTCGCCTCGACGTACTCGTGGCCAAGAACGTCTCGTCGTGTGTCGAGGCCGGTCGAATGAAGCTCTGAACGGGGACCGTTGTTGCTCATGGCTACCTCTTCGATCTGGTCGCTCTGACCTGAGCGCCGCCCAGACGAACGTCGCACTCCGCGGAAGTTCGGTCAAGGCGCACGCTCTGCAACATCGCTGTGAGTGCGCGTGAAGAGCCAGAGCCAGACGCAGGAGAGTCCCCTGGGGTGGTGGGGCTTGAGGTCGTACGGCGGGGCGGCGTGAAGCCTTGTCCCAGTCTGCCCTGTCCGGGTTGCTCGAGGCGTTCCGCACCGGCGATGGCGTGGAAATGATCCGCGAGTCGGTCCGCACCGTGCTGCAGGAGCTCGTCGAGTTCGAAGCCGCCGGTGTGATCGGCGCCGGACGCTACGAGCGCACCGAGGACCGCGTCACCGAACGCAGCCGAACCCGGCCCAAGCTGCTGGCGACCAAGGCCGGTGACGTGGAGTTGCGGAACCCCAAGCTGCGGAAGGGCTCGTACTTCCCCTCCATCCTGGAGCGGCGCCGCCGCATCTGATAGCCGGCCCTCTCGACTGGAGACAACTGGTGCGACGCGCCTTGGATGCCTTCGGCATCGGACGTCTGGCCGACAGAACGTTAGCTGCGTTGGCCGCCGTGAAACGACCCCAGCGGAAGGCAGCCTGCGACGGGTAGGCGCTGTCCCTATCGCCGCGGACGGACCTGCAACCTCAGGCGACTGCCGGGGCCGGTGCGACTGAGGCCGCGTGCGGGAGCAGAGTGTTCTGCGCTATCGCCACGAGAGTACGGGTCGCGATAGCGCCGACCAGCATCGTGATGGCAGCAAGGAGCAAAGAACTCCAGACCCTCTCGCCAGGAGGGTGTTCGGCGGCGATCCAGAACAGACCGGCCGAGGCCACGGCAGCCCAGGAGAAGGTGAAAGCCCACGTGCCGAGGGAAAATGGCTGGGCGAGGTACCGCGGCAACAGCGGGAGCTGTGCTGCCACCATCAGGAGCCCGTAGCCGGCCAGCAGGGCAAGGGGAGTGGTGACACGCCCGCCGGAGGAGAAGAACAGCGCCAGGCTGGCTACGGCAGCGGGCGCCACCTCGATCGCCATCGTCGGCACGAGGGCATCAGGCACCGGCGGGCGGAACATGAGGCGGCCAAGGATCATCGAGCCCACGATCGTCCAGCAGACGAGACCCAGGCCGAACATCATCTCGGAGAGACGCACCTGCCCCACCTCGGCAGCGGCTGCCGAGGCGATGAACCCGCCGGCAACCGTGGGCAGGAAGTACCCCGGGTGGAGTCGGTCGAGCTCCGTCCCCCCACGCATCCAGAACCCGGTGAATGAGCCCCCCACGGCCACCACCCCAACGACCAGAATGTCGACGAGGACCCGGGCGAGCTGAGGTGCGTACGGGCCGAGGCCGTCGACGACCAGGAGCAGCGGAACGATGATCCCTAGCGAAGCAAAGGGACCGGCCGTCATGTCCTGGACGTCGCGCGCGAGGCTCCCTCCCCCCGCCGTGATGTAGCGGACGTAGAGCACCAACGAGATCGCCCACACGGCGGTTGCTAACAGAGCGATGACGGTTGCCACGGCGCCGGGCGCGAGCCCGAGGCTGTCGGCCACACGCCACGTGGTGGCCAGACCGGCCAGACCGAACCCCGCGCCAAAGATGTTCAGCGGCACTCGGGCGTGGGTCATGGTTGCTCGTGGCGGTTGCCGGACAGTGGACCCTGCTTCTCGCGATGCTGCGCGAGCTGCAGCCGAGTGCCAATCAGCGAGCGACGCCTGGACAGGGAAGTGCCTGACGCAGCAGCCGTCCGCCGGTGCCACAGGGAGCTGCACAGCCACACAATCGCCGCGATGGCCAACGCTTGGACCGCGACGTTGACGAGGGTGGGAAGCATCGCCTCTCGGACCAGGTGACGGAAGGTGGGCGCAGAGAACGTGGTGGGGTAGTCGACCGGGTTCGGGTGAACTGCGCTCGTGGGCAGCGTCAACAGGTTGGTGAAGAGATACGGCGAGAACGAGTCCGTGAAGGTCCGGCGTCCGATCTTCGCCATCTCACTGACGTACTCGGCGACCGTCACGAGGAGCACTCCGGCGGCGTAGGTTCCGGCAACGGCACCTGGCCAGAACCGTCGAGACGACCGACTCGCGAAGCGCTTCACCGCAGGACGACCCGAAGAGCCCTGCGACCTTGGTGGACGTCGTCGACAAGTCGCATCAGCTGTGCTCCTGTGTTGGATGGTCCCGGTCCTGCGGGATGACTCCTCACACTCTCCGACCGGCTCGTCCCGCGCATCGGTCGAACGACTGTCGTGCTGGGCGACGGAGCGACATCTCACTGATGTGCGTCGTCCCGACATGCGGCAGTGTCGATGCCGTCGGCCGTTACCGGTCGATCCCCCTACTGCATCTCGAAGGAGCCTTCCATGCCACCGAGCACTGACCTGATCGACCGATACTTCGAAGCTGACCGCACCCATGATGTGGACGCCCTCGTCGGACTTTTCACGCCAGCGGGCGTGGTCGTCGACGACGGCAAGACTCATCGAGGCAGTCTCGAGATCCGCGCCTGGCGAGATACGGCGACGTCGCAGTACCTGTACACGACGACCCAGGTCGAGCGCCAGCCATCTGGGGACACCGGGGCGATCGTCACCGCACGGCTTAAGGGCAACTTCCCCGGTGGCACCGTGGACCTACGGTTCGCCTTTCAGGTTGCCGACGCACTGATCACCCACCTGACCATCGCGCCGACGGACACCCCGACCAACGTTACGGACGACGCGGGTCCAGCGACACCGGATGCGCCGAAGTAGTACGCGGACGCGATGGGCCACTCTCGCCTGGCCCGGGAGCGATCGCCGCGGACGACGTGGGCGACTTGGGCAAGGCGTCACGTAGTCCGGCTCGTGTGGTGATGCCCAGCTTGGGGAAGATGCGATAAAGGTGCGCGCTGACGGTGCGGGACGAGATGAACAGGCGCTCACCGATCTGCCGATTCGTGAGCCCGGTAGCACCGAGCATGGCGATCTCGTGCTCCTGAGAAGTGAGGTCCGCCGAGGAGGTGGACGACTGCCGGGTCTGCCCGGTGGCCCGCAACTCTGAACGTGCGCGGTGGCCCCAGGGCGCAGCACCGATCCGTTCGAACACGTCCAGCGCCGACTGCAGGTGCAGCCGCGCCTCGGTGGTGTGGCGGCGACGGCGTAGGTGCTCACCGAAGGCGAGCTCGATCCGCGCGCGATCAAAGGGCCACCCCTCGCAACCGGGGGTCGACAGGGCGCGCTCGAAGGCCTGAGTTGCCGTCTCATCAGCGGCCACGATCGCTTCGGATCCCGCGCACAACAGGGCGAGACGGGAGGAGATGTCCGCCAGGCCCGCCGTGCGAGCGGCCTGAACGTGGCGCACCGCCTCGTCATGGCGTCCTGAGCGTTCGGCGGCCTCCACCAGGTCCAGCGGGACCCACAGCGCGAATGGTTCGTTGGGCGCGAAAGCGCCGGGTGGGCTGATCGAGGCGAACAGGTGAAACGCGTGCTCGAAATCCCCGCGTCCGCTGGCGCACAGCCCGGCAGCCTGGGCGACGAAGCGATCGACGACGCCGGTGCCTGGCGGCACGGACAGCTGCCGCATCCGTGCACACGCCTCGGCGCATTCCTTGTCGTTGCCTCGCCCGGCGGCCAGCAACGCGTCGGCGTGCCACGCCATCCAACCGAGCAGCGGGAAGGGTTCCTTCTCGAAGTGCGCGTGCACGCGTCGGGTCATGGCGGCTGATTCGTCCCAGCGCCCAGCCATGAAATCGCCGATCGCCAGCATCAACTGCGCGCGGACCACCGCGACACCGTCGAGCGTGCCCGCGCCCCCGCGAGCGACTCGAGTGAGTGGCCCTCGGCAGCCGTCGAGGCGATCCACCCAGATCGCAGCGACCGCTACGCGGGAGACCTCGTGGGGATCGGTCACCAGAACCAGCGAGGCGAGAAGAGAATCGAGCTGCTCACGTTGTTCGGGTGTGCTCCGAGCAGGATCCGCGACGGTCCCGGCGGAGATAGCCAGGATCGGCGAGGCGTTCCCCCACCGATCCAGTGCCTTTCGGAGACCCCGCCAGTGCCGAGGGAGGGTCCCGAAGAAGCTCACCATGAGCAGCGTGTAGTGCGCTTCGTCCAGCAGGTGCTGGCCGACGTGGTGGTCAGCTGATGCGATGGCGCCGGTCAGAAGGCGATGGGCGGTGTCGACGTCTCCTTCACTGAGAAGCACGTAAGCGGCTGCCACCGCCGCCGACAGAGAGTCGTTGACGTCGGGATCGACCCTGCGTGCTCTCTCGAGCAGGACTGAGACGTCGTCGATGGCACCCGCTGTGTCTGCTCCGACGTACGCCGCCTCGGTCAGCCTGCGTGCCTTGGCGGTCCGGTCGGGGCTCAGATCGGATGCTTGCACCAGTCCCGCCACGGCTGCCACGACATCTCCTCGTTCGAGGACGCGGTAGGCGGCAGCCTCGACCAGCAGTGCCACCTCCTCGTTCGGCTCCACGAGGGCTGCGGCCAAGTAGCGGGCACGTGCGTCGGGATGGGTCCCGGGGAGGTCGGCGAGATGCTGATGTGCAGCGCGTCGTTCGCTGCCGGTGGCCGCCTCGACCACGGCCGAGCGAATCAGGGGATGGGTGAAGGTCAATCGTCGCGTCACCGGGTCCACCCGCAGCAGTCCCGCGTCCTCGGCTGGGGCCACCTGGTCGATGGCGGCGTGCGACACCACGGGGGCGACCTCGCCCCCGCCCAGGGCCGCCATCAACACCACCGCCCGACTGGCGTCGGGGAGGGACCGTACCCGCGAGACGAACACCGTGTGGAGGCGACGACCAAGAGGGAGAAGGACAGGCAGCGCCTCGACAGACGCACGCTGGCCGGCCGTCAGCTCTAGGGGGAGCTCAAGCAGGGCGAGAGGCACCCCTTGGGACTCAGCCACCAGTCGACTGACCACGTCGTCGGCCAGAGCGGGAAAGCGGGACAGCAACAGCGCCGCGGCTTCGTCGTCGTCGAGCGGCCACAGGTCGATCGTGGCCATCTCGCCCCGTACCAGGAAGCCTTCCTCTCCGGTTCGTTGGCCCGCGAGAAACCCGATCCGGGTGCCCCCGAGTCGTCGAGCGACGAATCCGAGGACGAAGGCGCTGGCCCGGTCCACCCACGGCAGGTCGTCGACCACGACGAGGACAGGTTGCGTCCGGGCATGCTGTCTTAGCAGCGCCAAGACGGCGTTCGCCACGACCAGCCGATCAGGAGTGGGGCCACTTTCGATACCTAGTGCCACTGTGAGCGCACTGCTGTGCAGGGCAGAGAGAAGCTCGAGGCCCTTCGTGTCAGCAGCCAGCAGCTGGTTGAGCACGGCGTGGCTGACTGCCCTCTCGGACTCGAACCCGTCCGCACGCAAGACGAGTGCTCCCGCGCTCGACGCCAGGCTCGACGCCGCGTCGATCAACGCCGACTTGCCGATACCGGGATCGCCCACGACGAGAAGAGCGCCGCCATCCACGGCCGCGTGCGCGATGAACGCTTGGATGCGTGCAGAGGCTTGGTCACGGCCCACGAGCCGTGGCGTGCTCACGGTGTCCCCGCAGTTGTCCCAATGACCTGGACCTGTGGTGGCGGCGGGGGCAACTGCGGGCGACGCAACCGCAGGTAGGCCCGGTCGCCGAGAGTCACCGTCGCGACCCCGACGATCACCACCAGGCCTCCGAACAGCTCGGCCCAGACCGGCCGCTCCCCCAACCAGACGTAAGCGATGACGATGGCGACCGCCGGCACCAGGTACAGCAGTGAGGTGGACGTGGCCACGGGCAGTCGCGCCACGGTGTAGCCCCACATCACGAAGCCGAGCGCGGACGGCACCAGCCCGAGATAAACCGCCGCCCACCACGCATTCCCGCTCGTGGAGACGATGTCTCCCCACGCGAAGCCCAGGAACGGGATGGTCAGGACTACACCGACGACCATGCTGTACGTCGCCACCTCAACACCGGTGTACCTGCGCAACAGGGGCTTGGTCAACGGGTGGTAGATGCCCTGCACGACCGCAGCGGCGATGACGATCCAGATCGAGGACGTGACCGACACGTCGGACCGGGAAACCGACACCAGTGCGACGCCGCCCATCGCGACGACACTGCCCACGGCCTTCAGCACTGTCAGCCGCTCACCGAACGCACCCGCCGCAATGGCAACACTCACCAGCGGCGCCGCCGCGACGATGATGCTCGCGGTCCCAGCAGGCACCCGCAGCTCCCCCCAGTTCAGCAACACTTGGTAAGCGGCCATGCCGAAGAATCCGCACGCGGCCACGAGCGGAAGATCGCGTAGCGCCGGCAGGCGAAGCCCCAGAACAGGCGCGAGCGCGAGCAGTGCAATGGCCGCCACGACAAGGCGTACGAGCGAGAGCCCGACGACGCCGAGCTCAGGAGCGGCTACGCGAATGGCCGCGAACGCGCTGGCCCATGACACCACCACGACCCCACCCGCAACGACGGTCAGGACGTGCGTCGACGGCCGAGTCGACGCAGGGGAGTTCACACCTCAGCGTGCGCCCCACACCCCAAAAACACCAGACGCTGCCAAATAAGACGGAACGCGCGTACGGGAAAAAGCTTCACAGACGGGCACTCCGCGTTCGTGCAGTCACCTGACTGATGCCCGGACTCCGCGCCGGCGACATCGTGGTCGAGATGGCGGCGCTGAGCCGTCGCAACTGTGACAGGAAGGCCGACATGAGCCCCCGCGGACAGATGCGCGCGTCGGTACTCCACGCCTACGGCGAGGCGGTTCGGGTGTCACATGTGCCACTCCCGGTGCTCCCACCTGGTCACGTGCTCGTGCGGATCCAGGCCAGCGGGGTCAACCCGCTCGACACGAAAATCCTCGTTGACGCCGCCACTCACACCCGCACCACCTTGCCCGCGATTCTCGGCATCGACCTCGCCGGCACCGTCGAGGCCGTCGCCGCCGATGTCACCCGCTTCAACCCCGGAGACGAGGTCTTTGGAATGACCGGTGGGGTCGGCGGAGTGCAAGGCTCACTGGCGCAGTACGCCGCGGTGGATGCTCGGCTGATCGCACTCAAGCCCACGAGCTGGACCTTCAAGGAGGCTGCGGCCGTTCCCCTGGGCGCCGTGACCGCTTGGGAGGGACTGGTCGACCGGTCACATCTCGGCTCGGGACACACGGTGCTGATCCAGGGCGGCGCAGGTGGGGTCGGCCACATCGCCGTCCAACTCGCTGTCGCACGTGGAGCCACGGTCTTCGCCACGGGCACTGCGGCTGACGCCGCATTCATTGGTGAGCTTGGCGCAACGGCCATCGACTTCACCACCAGGACCCCTGAGCAGTACATGACCGAGTACACCGCTGGCGACGGCTTCGACATCGTCTTTGACACGGTGGGGGGAACCACTCTGGACGCCTCATTCGCATCGGTGCGTCGCTACACCGGTCACGTCGTAAGCATCCTGGGCTGGGGAACCCACAGCCTCGCGCCGCTCTCGTTCCGTGGAGCCACCTACTCCGGAGTCTTCTCGCTGCTCCCTCTCCTGACAGGAGAACACCGCGACCACCACGGCACCATCCTGCGGGAGACGGCCCTCCTCGCGGACGCCGGAAAGCTGACGCCGAAGGTCGATGTCAGAAGGTTCACCTTGGACACGGTTCCCGAAGCCCACCGCACGCTTTCGACCGGCGGCAACACCGGAAAGCTCGTGATCGACATCGCATGAGCTGGCCGCACTGCGCCCGCGCCACATCGACTTCCCGGACCGGTTTCAGGGCCTCAGGTCGCGGGGTGCCGCGCGCCGGAATCCGTCAGTTGATCATTGCCGCCGCCTCTGTCCAGTCGACGGCGGCCTCGCCGACCTCGTCCAGATACATGCCCAGCCAGCTCGAGAATGCCCCGCTGGCGGATGTCGGTGGCCGGAAGAATCGCCTGGGTTCTGCGTTGACGAGTTCATCCTGCGCTCCGGGAGGGGCCGGGCACCAGATAGACACTCGGCCGTCGCCTCGGTGGTTGTCGTGGTAGTAGCAGACGGGTCGCTTGCGTACGAAGAAGCCGATAGCGCCGTGGGTGACCTGTTCGGTCACTTCGGGCAGCGCGAGCGCGATCCGGCGCACCCCAGCGAGCTCCTGCGACCCCACGGCTGCAGTGTCTCGCACCCTGCGTGGGCTCACCATCGACGACTGCCTGAAGGCCCTGTCCGGTAGCACGAGCCTACTGTCGACGCCGCGAGAAAACTGACCCGTAGGCACCGAGGGAACAGGGATCCCTCGGTGACCCTGAGGGGGTGGACGTGAAGGCCGTATCGGGGGAAGGGTGAGAGTCGCCCGGCGCCGGTCCGCGCCGATGAACAGGAAGGCAACGTCCATGCCTAGATATCTGGTTCTGTACAGGTCGACGATGTCGGCGGGGGAGCAGATGGCCGCGGCCACCCCCGAGGCGATGCAGGCAAGCATGGAGGCTTGGATGGCGTGGGGCGCCAAAGCTGGCGACGCGCTGGTCGACTTCGGCTCCCCGACCCAGCCGGTCAGTGATGGCGACCCAGGCCCGGCCGGCGGGGTCGGCGGGTACTCGTTCCTGCAGGCCGACGACGCGGCTGCCCTGGACGCTGTCCTGGAGGGCCACCCACACAGGGCGATGGGCACGATCGAGGTCCTCGAGGTCCTCCCGAGACCGGGAATGTAGGACGCGCACGAGGCGCGGCACGACATCGCCAGCCGTGCCGGTCTCAGCCGAAGGAGGTGCTGGGCAGGTCGCGCTCGTCGTCGAGCAGGGCCGCGATCACGCGTGCTGCCACGGTGTCGGGGTCGAGGCCGGGGGGCAGCCGGGGTGCGGTACCGGCGAGTGGACGATCGACCAGACCGGTCTCGGTGTGCGGAGGCCGGGCGTCGACCAGGCGGATCCCGGCTCGGCGCAGCTCACGGCTGGCGGCGGCGTCGTACGCGGTCAGCGCAGCCTTCGATGCGGAGTACTCGGCCATACCGGCGGTGGGGTGCTCGGCGACAACCGCGCTGAGGTGGATGACGAAGGGCGATCGGCCGTCGCGGGCCGACGCGGCCAGGTGCGGAAGGGCGGCCCGCAGCAGCCGGACGGGCGCCAAGGCATTGATCAGGAACAGGTCAACGAGCGCCTCGTCGGGCAAGTCGCCCACCGGACCGAACGCGACGGCACCGGAGGCGACGACCAGACCATCGAGGCGACCGTAAGCCGTGGCGGCCGCCGCTGCTGCCCGGACCGCCGTTTCAGGCTCGCGCAGGTCACCCGTCACCAGCGTTGCCTCGAGGTCGAGCGCCTCCAGCCGGCTCCTATCGCGGCCCAGAAGGGTGAGCTGCGCACCCTCCAGCGCCAGGCGGCGGCTGATCGGGGCACCGAGACCACCGCTTGCACCGGACACCAGCACCGAGAGGCCACGCACGGATGTCATGGGGAGACTGTGCCAGCCTCAGGCCCGGTGCGATTGACTGGGTCAGGTGACCACGCGCTGGCTGTTCGGTGACCAGCTGGGCCCGCACTTCCTGGACGCGGCGGATCAGCCCGTGCTGATGGTGGAGTCGCGGGGGGTCTTTGCCCGCCGCAGGTTCCACCGGGCGAAGGCGCAGCTGGTGCTGTCCGCCATGCGCCATCGGGCAGCCGAGCTGGGCGACCAGTGCACGTATGTGCGCGCCGACAACTATGCGGAAGCACTCGACGACTTCGATGAGCCGCTGAGCGTGTGCAACCCGACCTCGCACGCGGCCCTGCGGTTCGTCCATGACCGCGGCCACATCGAGGTGGTGCCGACGCGTGGCTTTGCCACCTCCACCGACGACTTCGACCGGTGGGTGCGCTCTCGGGGCCGGCGACGACTGCTGATGGAGGACTTCTATCGCGACACTCGTCGTCGGCTCGGGGTACTGATGGACGGCGACGAACCCGCTGGCGGACGGTGGAACTACGACGCTGACAACCGGGAACCGCCACCTCGTACAGCGTCGCTCGGGGTTCCTGAGCCCGAATGGCCGACGGAGGACGAGATCGACGCGGAGGTCCGTCACGACCTGGACCGCTGGGAGCGGGAAGGACACGTCACGTTTCTGGGTACGGACGGCCCACGGCGCTTCGCTGGCACTCGCGACGAGGCGCTGGCCGGTGTGGACCACTTCATCACTCACCGGCTACCCGGATTCGGGCCGCACGAAGACGCGATGCTGTCCGCCGATCCGTGGATGGCGCACTCATTGCTGTCTGCACCTCTGAACCTCGGCCTGCTCCACCCGATCGAGGTGATCGAACGGGCGGAGGACGCCTACCGGACGGGGCATGCGCCGCTGGGGTCGGTGGAGGGGTTCATCCGGCAGGTCATCGGTTGGCGCGAGTTCGTCTGGCACCTGTACTGGCATCTTCCGAGGTCTTACCGTGCACTGAACACGTTGCAGGCGACGAAACCGCTGCCGGACTGGTTCGCCGATCTTGACGCGGAATCGGTCGACGCGGCCTGCCTGTCCGACGCCCTGGCTGGGGTGCGTGACCGTGGCTGGGTGCACCACATCCCGCGGCTCATGGTGCTCGGAAACTACGCGCTGCAGCGCGGGTGGGATCCTGCGGAGGTGACGGACTGGTTCCACCGGGCATTCGTCGACGGCTACGACTGGGTGATGGTGCCGAACGTGGTCGGTATGTCGCAGTATGCCGACGGTGGTGTGATGGCCACCAAGCCCTACGCCGCCGGGGGCGCCTACATCAACCGGATGAGCGACCACTGCTCTGGCTGCAGGTACGACCCCAAGAAGCGAGTCGGGCGGGACGCTTGTCCGTTCACCGCCGGGTACTGGGCGTTCCTGCACCGCAACCGGGAAGCTCTGGCCACGAACCCGCGCATGGGACAAGCCCTCAGCGGCTTGAAACGACTCAGCGACCTCGAGGCCGTGATCGAGCAAGAAGCCGACCGCGGGCAGTCGGCCCCGTAGCGCGAGGGTCGCGCGCGTCACCTGCCCGGTCAGGTGATGACTTTCGACCCTGACCCCTGCTCGCGACCGGCGCTAGCGTGGCGAGTCACACCACGACCCCCGGTGCCGACAACAGGAGGCAGACCATGGGCATCGCTGACGACGTCACGTCGTCCATCCGTCACGACACGGTCGACGACCCCGCTCCCACGAGAGCGGCGCTCGACCATCGTGGCCTGCGTGCGCTCGGGCTCGACGAGTGCCTCGAGCGGCTGCGGGCGACTCCGGTGGGCCGCGTGGCCTTCGTGAGCGACGGCGAGCCTGTCCTCTTCCCGGTCAACCACGGGGTCGACGGGGTGGACGTGGTCTTCCGTACCTCGTGGGGCTCCAAGCTGCAGGTGGCCGAGATGTCGGGCGTCGTCGCCTACGAGGTCGACGGATTCGACAGCCCGAGCGAGAGCGGGTGGAGTGTTGTCGTGAAGGGCACCGCCCAGCTGGTGTACGAGAGCATCGACACCGACCGCTACGACCAGCTCGGGCTGAGGTCGTGGCCGGACCTCGAGGGCCACGGCTTCTGGGTGCGGATCCGGCCGGTCGAGATAACGGGCCGAGAGATCATCCCGCCGACGGTGTGACGACCAGGATCCGGGACCAGGGACACAGTCATCGTCCCGTCGCTGGCGGCCGGAGCCTGAGGTTCTGCATGCCGCCGTCGACAGCGAGGTCGGCGCCGGTGGTCGATCCTGAGGACGGGCTGGCGAGGTAGGCCACGGCCGTCGCGACCTCGGCGGGACTGACGAGGCGACCGTGGGGCTGCCGAGCGTTGAGGGCGGCCCGCTCCGCCGCCGGGTCATCGGCCCGGGACAGCAGCCGGTCGATCCAGGGCGTGTCTGCCGTCCCCGGGTTCACGCAGTTGACCCGGATGCCCTCCCGCAAGTGGTCGGCGGCCATGGCGCGGGTCAGTGCAAGCACGGCTCCCTTGCTCGCGCTGTAGAGCGCCCGCTGGGGAAGGCCGGCAGTGGCGGCGATCGAGCAGATGTTCACGATGGCAGCCGACGGTGATCGGCGCAGGTGCGGCAGGGCTGCTCGGCTGACCCGGACGAGACCGAGGACGTTGACGTCGATGACCCGGTGCCACTCGGCATCGTCATTGTCCTCGACCCCGCCCTGCGCACCCACGCCGGCGTTGTTGACCAGGACGTCGATCCGCCCCCAGGTCGAGACGACCTGCTCGATCGCTGCGCGGACCGATGTGTCGTCGCGGATGTCGGTGGTCACTCCCAGGGCGCCGCCAGGAGTGGCGGAGCAGTCGAGGTCGAGGGCGGCCGCTCTCGCTCCCCGACGCTGCAACTCGGCGACGACAGCCGCACCGATGCCCGAGGCGCCACCGGTGACGACTGCCACCAGACCGTCGTACTCGCCGATGGTCATGACGTCTCCTTGGCGAACGGGATCATGGTCTGACGCTGCCTCCCGAGCCCGGCCACTTCGACCTCGACGACGTCGCCGGGCCCAAGGTAGGGGAATCGGCCGGACAGGGCGACGCCCTGGGGGGTGCCGGTGAGGATGAGGTCACCGGGCTCGAGGGCCATGTACTGGCTGAGGTGGTGCACGACGGTGGCCACGTCGAAGATCTGGTCGGCGCTGCTGGAGTCCTGCCGGATCTCACCGTTGACCCAGCTGCGCAGCGCCAGGTCCTGGTGCGACACCTCGTCCGGGGTGACGAGCCACGGGCCCAGCGGGCTGAAGCCGGGAGCCACCTTTCCCTTGCTCCACTGACCGCCGGAGACCTCGAGCTGAAAGCTGCGCTCGGACAGGTCGTTGGCGGTCGCGAAGCCCGCGACGTGCGCGAGGCTCTCGGCCGGGGACTCGAGATAGCTGGCTCGTCGGCCGATGACCACCGCCAGCTCCACCTCCCAGTCGGTCTTGGTGGACCCACGGGGGATCATCGCGTCGTCGTACGGACCGACGACCGTGTTGGGTGCCTTGAGGAACATCACCGGTACGTCGGGTGGTTGCGCTCCCGCCTCCGCGGCATGGGCTGCGTAGTTCATGCCGATGCAGACGACCGCGCTCGGCCGAGCAATGGGCGCACCGACGCGCATCCCGTCGCTGCCGGGCAGCTCGGCCAGGTCGCCCGCCTGCAACGCCGCCGCCACGCGTGCCAGGCCATCGCTGGCGAAGAATGCGCCGTTGATGTCGTGGGTCAGCGGTCGCAGGTCGAACGTGCCACCGTCGTGGACAACGACCGGCACCTCGGCACCCACGGCCCCTCGTCGAGCAAGTCTCACCATGCGCTCCTCTGTTGCCGACCTACTGGTGAACTGTTTCTGTCCGTGCTGGCAACTCAGCTCCTTGTCTCGCTACCGTCTTCGGTGCCCAGATCATCGCCGTGCTGACCTGTGGACCGCAGATCATGTCCATCTCGTCCCGGGGAACAGGATCTTGACCCGGGGAGTTAGAATACCTGTAGGGGTATAGCGTCTACCGTGCACCGAGGATGTGACTCATGGCTGCAGTTGCTCTGATCGCTGGTACTTCCGAGACCGCCGTGCTCGTCAACGACACCGTGCTCGTCAACGACATCGTGCTCGTCGACTTCTGGGCTGCTTGGTGATGGCGTTCCGCGCAGGCATCCTGGTCTTCGCCGAGACGTCCGCACCGGCAGACGAGCGGATGATCCGGTCATGAGCTACGGAACCGCAGTCGTCCTGGACCGGCCGTTCGCCGACACCGTCGCCGACGTGCGTCAGGCACTGTCCGACCAAGGGTTCGGTGTGCTCACCGAGATCGATGTGCAAGCCACGATGAAGGCGAAGATCGACGTGGACATCGACCCGTACCTCATCTTGGGCGCCTGCAACCCCTCGCTTGCCCACCGGGCGCTGCAGGCCGAGCCCTCGATCGGACTCCTGTTGCCCTGCAACGTCATCATCCGCCAGGTCGACCAGGGCACTGTCGTGGAGGCCGTCGACCCGATGACGCTGGCGACAGTGACCGGGAACCCGGCCCTGCAACCCGTCGTCGACGAGGCCGCCAGCAGGCTGCGCGCGGCGCTTGACTCGCTCACCACCTGACTGACGCATTCACGTACCGAACCTGAGGAGTCTGTGGACCGGCATGAAGGTGTCAGTACGTTCCTCGACCGGCCCGGCGTAGGTCTTCCGTGCCTGCGACGCACGGCCCGGGGCTCGCGCCGTCGGACGGCGAACGTCATACTGCGTGGCTCCTCGTCCTCGGACAGTTCTCCCTGCTCGCGTTGATCGTGCTGGCTCCCCGCTCGCACATGTGGACCGTTCCGGTCGCCGTCGATCGTGTGACTCGGGTAGCTGCCGGGATGGGGATCGTCGTGATGCTGATCGCCGGGGCCACCCTCGGGCGCGGGCTGACTGCGGCGCCCCTGCCCAACTCCCACGCCGAGCTGCGCACCCGGGGTCTCTATCGCCTGGTGCGGCACCCGATCTACAGCGGGCTGCTGCTGCTCTCGCTGGCCCTCACGCTGACCTCAGGCAGCCTGTGGATCTTGTCGGCGGATGCGGCTCTGGTGGTGTTGATCAACGTCAAGGCCCGTTGGGAGGAAGGACATCTTGAGCGACGCTTCACGGACTACGCCGCGTACGCCGCCCGCACCCCGCGCTTCCTGCCCAGGTTGGTCCACCACCACTGACACTGACGCGGATGTGGCGGGGTTCCGGCCGCCCCTCCTTCAGAGCGTGTACGGGCCCTTCGCCTCTGATCATCCGGCCGGACGCTGGTGATGATGGCCGTGGAAGGACGACGGTGACCACCACGGTGCACGCTGATGTCTGAGGCACAGCCCCCCAGTGGCGAGCTGCCCACGTGGCGCTCGGTGCTGGCTGTCGTCGCGCACCCGGATGACGAGTCGTTCGGCCTCGGAGCGGTCCTCTCCGTCTTTGCAGCCTCAGGTGCGACGGTGACCGTGCTGTGCTTCACCCACGGGGAGGCATCAACCCTGCACGGCGTCGACGGGGACCTCACCGCCGTTCGCGCCGGCGAGCTTGACGCAGCAGCCCGGGCGCTGGGCGTCAGCAGTGTGCAGCTCCTCGGCTATCCCGACGGCGGTCTAGCGGACGTAGATCTCGGCGAGCTCTCCGCTCACGTTGTGGAGCTCGCCGGTCGGATAGACGTCGACGGGCTGGTTGCCTTCGACCTCAATGGCGTCACCGGTCACCCGGACCACGCTCGTGCGACGGCGGCGGCCTTGTGCGCCGCGGGACACCTCGGGGTGCGCCTGCTCGCCTGGACCCTGCCCCATGACACGGCTGAACAGCTCTCCCGGGAGCACGGAGCGTCCTTTGCGGGGCAGCAGCCAACCTGTCTGGACGTCGTCATCACGGTCGATCGGACCCGGCAGGTCGACGCGATCGCCGAGCACCGCAGCCAAGCCGTGCCGGGCAGCGTGCTGTGGCGGCGACTCGAGCTGCTCGGCGACCGCGAACATCTGCGTTGGCTGCGGTGAGCACTGCTCCGTGACTGTCAACGCGTGGCGGGCGGGCTGGCGATGCGGCACTAGAGAGTGTCGTGCGCTCCCGCGTGATGGCCTCGTCCGCCTGACCGCAGGGCCGAGAGGACGATCGATGCCACCGCGCCCCCGACCGCATAACGGCGATGACGACGAGGTGGCCGGTGATGCCGTCCCCACCGAAGTAGACGATGCGTCGGATCGTGTCCGTCCCCGCGCCGTTGGGCAGGGCGTAGGACAAGGAGCGCCAGAAGGCGGGCAGCAACGAAGGTTGATAGGCCCCGCCTGCGCTGGGGTTACCGATGACAACAAACAACAAGACGGTGAGCCCGATGCCGAGCACGCCGGCGAGCACCTGCAACGCCATCGTGACGGCAGCCGCGCTGAAGACGAGCATCGCACCCAGCCCCCACAGCCGAGGAGGGACGCGACCAGGTAGCCGCCGAGGACCCAGCCGATGACGAGGTAGAAGCCCGTCAGGCCGCGCGCGTCGCCGGCTTGGAGCGGGACGAGGTCGCGCGAGGTGACCGTGCGCTGCTGCGTTGCTTCGGCTCGGCCGATGACCTGCTCCAGCGCCGTCACGACTGACACGCCGCCGCCGCCGGCGACCAGCAAGGTGTCCTTGGTGCCCACGGTGCTGACGATCAAGGCCGAGCTCAGCTCACCTGACCTGATCTGCCGGCGGGCCGTGCTCTCGTCCGCGACCACGGAGGCGTCGAGCGGCTCCCCGGCGATCCCGTTGAGCCGCCCTACTGTCGTGCTTGCCACGCCGCTGGGCGCGACTACCCCGATGCTGATGCGGTGCGGCTTGGGGGCGTGGAAGGCGCCGACGTACGACAGGATGAAGGCGAGTTACAGCACCAGTACGCCGAGGACGAGCAGCACCGTCAGCGGCGACACGGCTTCACACACCTCACTCGCAAACGTACCGCGATCAGCTGCGGAGCTGGCGGGCGCCGCGGCCGAGACGGTGAGTGGTGCCCACGGGCTCCTCCAGCTGCGATGGCAAGGGCGACAGGTCCCCCGTAGCCCGACATGTCGGAGCATCCGTGCGTCACGGTAGCGATGCTCCCAGCAGGCGACCGGGGGACCCCCGCTGTTGCTAGGCCCTGGCCTCCAGGATGAGGTTGAACGGCGTCTCGGTGGCGCGGCGTACCTGACTGAAGCCGGCTTCGTTCAGCACGCCCGCGAGCCGGCGCTGACCGGCTTGCGCCCCGAGCCCGAGGCCGACCTCCTGGGCCAGGGAACCCGGCGTGCAGATCACCGTGGACAGGCCGTAGTAGGCGCGGCCCACGGGGTTGAGGTTGTCCTCGAGCCCGTCTCCGGCGGCCGGCTCGACCAGCAACAGCGTTCCCCCTGGCGCCAGAGCCTGCCGCGCGCGACGCGCCGCCCCAACCGGGTCCCCCATGTCGTGCAGGGCGTCGAACATGCACACCAGGTCGTAGCCCTGACCCGGCAGGTCGTGAGCCGAGGCGATCTCGAAGGTCGTTCGCTGGCTCACGCCGGCCTCGGCTGCCGCCTTGCGGGCTCCGACGATCGACAGGTTGTGGGTGTCGATGCCGACGAACGTCGAGCGCGGGAACGCCTTCGCCATGATGATCGTGGAGGCGCCGAGACCGCAGCCGATATCGGCGACCCGAGCACCCTCCTGCAGGCGCTCGACCACCCCGTCCAGGGCAGGCAGCCATGCCTGGACCAGCTGGGCGGCATAGCCGGGCCGGAAGAACCGGAGGACTCCGGAGAACAGCCGGTCGTCGTGCTCGCGCCAGGCGATGCCCTTTCCGCTGCGGAATGCGTCCACGAATGCGTCGTGGTCGGCGTAGCACGACGCAATCGTCTCGAACGCCCCTCCCAGAAAGACCGGGCTGTCTTCGTCGGCCACCACCATTGCCTGTTCCGGGGGCAGCTCGTAGGTGTCCTCCGCCGCGTCGTAGAGCACGTAGCCGCCGGCGGCCTGGTTGCCCAACCACTCGCGGACGTAGCGCTCAGCGGTCCCGGTGCGGTGCGCCAGCGTGCCGGCCGTGATCGGGCCGGCGCCGGCCATCGCCTTGTAGAGACCGAGGCGGTCACCGAGGTGCAGCAGCAGTCCGGAGATGGCTGCGCCCATGTCGGTGACAGCCTGTCCGACGAAGGCGCCGAGCTTGGCCTCGTCGACGGCCGGCGTCTCGATGGTGGGGGTGTCGATGGTGGGGGTGTCGATGGTAGGGATGTCCGTGGTGCGGGTGTTCGTGGTGCTCATGGCGGTTCTCCGCTCGTCGGTGCCGGTCCTTGCTGGACCTGGGGTGCACGTCGCTAGGACCGAGAGTGCGCGGCGCGAGGCCGTGGCAACGAGTGGTGATCTCGTACTACCGCGGTCCAGATTTCGTACTACCGGTACCGTGCCATCGGGCGGAAGATGGGCACATGGTCAACCGCAGGGACTACTGCCCGATCGCCGCCGGAGTGGACGTTCTCGGCGACCGCTGGACACCGTTGGTGATCCGCGAGCTGATGGTGGGTGCGCGTGGGTTCAACGAGATCCATCGGGGCATCCCGCGGGTGAGCCGGACGCTGCTCGCGCAGCGGCTTCGCGAGCTCGAGCGACGGGAGCTCATCGAGCACGAGGCGGCCGACCGAGGACGATCCGGGGTCTACGCCCTGACTGCGGCGGGGGAAGCGCTGACGCCGATCGTCTGGTCGCTGGGGGCGTGGGCAGCCGAGTGGATGTTCGGCGACCCGACCGAGGACGATTGCGACGGCTTGACCCTGATCTGGCGCACGCATCAGGTGGCGGTCCCGACGAAGCTGCCCGAGGCGCGCACGGTCGTACACGTCGTCCTTACCGGAGCGGGCGGCGCTCAAGGGTGGCTCGACATCAAGAGACCGGGCATCACGGTCTGCAAGGACGATCAGGGCCTTGCCGTCGACCTTGCGGTCGAGGCCGACACCGCGGCGATGCACCGCTGGCTCGTCGGCCTGGTCTCGTTCCGCGAGCTTCTCGCCGATGGCAGCGCCAGCGTCCAGGGACCACCCCGTCTTGCCCGGGCCTTCCCGACGTGGTTCGACACCACGTTGTTCTCCCACAGCCTGCAGCGCGCGGAGCAGCGCCAGCTGCGTGCGGCCACGAGCGCCTGAGGCCGCAGCGGGCGCGCAGCCCGGTCGACGCCGCCCACGGGTGTGGGGGTGCCGATCCACTCATCCTCTGACGAGGGCGTCCTTGATGTCGGCGACGCTGGGAAAGGTCACGTTGAGAGCCACGATCCGCCGCCAGGCGATCCTCCCGTTCGGATCGACGACGAAGACCGAGCGACGCAACCCGAGCGGACCCAGGACGCCGAAGTCGCGAGCAACTGCTCGGTCCTCGTCGGAAAGCAGCGGCATGGTCAGGCGCCGACCCTCGGCGAAGTCACGGTGCGAGTCGACGGTCTGCGGCGCGATGCCCCACACGACGGCGTCGAACCGGTGGATGTCGGCCAGGTTGTCGGAGTACTGACAGAGCTGCTTGGTGCACACCAGTCGTTCGTCGCCGGGGTAGAACGCGAGCACGACCGGCCGCCCGCGCTGCGAGGACAGGGTGAAGTCGGCCGACTCGCTCTGGTACCAGCCGCGCAAGGTGAAATCGGGGGCCGGGGCACCGACAAGGAGAGCCATGATCGGTTCTTCGGCAGGTTGAGCCCAGATCTGAGCACAGTGCACCGGCTGCCTCGGAGGATCGGCGCAGGATCGCAGGTCGGAGGTGCCTGACCGACCCGGTGCACGACACCCGCGGTGACCGGCCGCTAGTATCAGGCGGGAAGTCACCCTGGGCAGGCCGCCGGTCAAGGGAGCAAAGCACGATCTGCGCGGTCTTCGGCCCGGATACCAGCGTGGCCGACGTTCCGCCGTCGCTGAGCTGTCCGGCCTGAGGCGTCGATGGTGCTGGTCCCCGTCTCTCGGGTTCCGTGCTCCAGCGGGCCCCCGAGGCGACTCCGCTCGTGGTCGTCGGCTGACTGCCGGCCGCCATGCAGCGAGGTAGTGCGCCCGTCATCGTGACGGGGTTTGCCGAAGGAGGAGTTCTTGGCTGGACGTGGGCAACGTCAACCGGCCGCCCGCCGGGTTGCTCCGGCGCGTCCGCGACGGGTCCGCGCCCGCGACAACGAGGGGATCATCCCCGTGCTCGCGCGCACCGTGCGCGAGGTCGAGACCGCCGTCGAGCGCGGTCGCATCATGCCGTCCGTCCGCACCAAGTTCCACGTCATCGCGCTCCTCGTGCGCGAGGAGCGGGCTAGAGTCCGGTCCGACCGGGCGAGCAGCGAGGCTCAGCGGGCCGAGCAGCTCAAGCGGCTCGACGGCATCGCGGTGATCCTCGCGAGGACCGCGGTTCGTGACTCGGCCCTGATGGCCCTGCTCGCCGACGACGCCGTCGTCTCCGACTCGGCCCGGTCGCTCAAGCGGGAGATGCTCGCTGACGCGGGCATCGAGACGGCACCCGAGGAGGTGGCCCCCAAAGCGCCGCCGTCGCCGGCTGAAGAACGTCGTGTGGTGCCACAGTCGGTCATCTCCCGACAGCTGGCCAATCCGTTCCTCGCCCCAGACTTCTCCTCGGTCCGTCAGACAACGGCCGCGCCCCGCCGGCTCGTCAGCTGGGAGCTGCTGGGGCCGTTGTTCAGCTCGTTCGAGCAGCCAGGGTCCGGACCGTCCACCGGCATGGCCCTGCCTCTACCTGCCTCGTTGCACGCCTCCGGTGGCGCACTCCTCATGCCGCACCAGGCGCAGGTCGTGGCCGCCGCAGCCGCCGGACACCGCACCTTCCTGCTGGCCGACGAGCCGGGGCTCGGCAAGACCGCGCAGGCACTGTTGGCCGCGCAGGCAGCCAACGCCTATCCGCTGCTGGTCGTCGTGCCCAACGTCGTCAAGACGAACTGGCTGCGCGAGGCCGGGCTCTGGACACCGCAGCGCAAGGCCACCGCGATCCACGGCAACGGCGACACGATCGACGGCTTCGCCGACATCGTAATCGTCAACTACGAGGTGCTCGACCGGCACGTGGGCTGGCTCGGTGACCTCGGCTTCCGCGGCATGGTTGTCGACGAGGCCCACTTCATCAAGAACAAGAGCTCGCAACGATCGCAGCACGTGCTCGAGCTGTCGGACCGCATCCGCGCGCGCATCGGTCGCCCGCTCCTGATGGCACTGACCGGCACCCCGCTGATCAACGACATCGAGGACTTCCGCGCCATCTGGCAGTTCCTCGGCTGGATCGACGACACCAAGCCGCGCGCCGAGCTGATGGAAGCGCTCGAGGCGACCGGGCTGACCCCGGCCGACTACGGCTTCTACGCCGCCGCCCGCCAGTGCGTCGTCGACCTCGGCATCGTCCGGCGCCGCAAGGTCGACGTCGCCAAGGACATCCCCGCCCGCCGGATCGCCGACCTCCCGGTCGAGCTCGACGACAAGGTGGGCCGGTCGATCCGAGAGGCAGAGCGTGATCTCGTACGCCGCCTGGTCGCGGCCTATGACGGTGCCCTCGCGCGGCGCAGGACCGCTCCCGTGATCGAGGGCATCGACGATGACCTGGTGCGCCGTATCGCCACGCGAGAGCGCAAGGAGACGACCGCGAAGAAGACCGACGAGAACGTCTTCAGCATGATGCGCCGCATCGGTCAGGCGAAGGCCGGGCTCGCCGCCGACTACGCCGCCCAGCTCGCGCGAAGTGCCGGCAAGGTGGTCTTCTTCGCCAAGCACATCGATGTGATGGACGTCGCCGAAGAGACCTTCGATAAGCGCGGCATCCGCTACTCCTCGATCCGTGGTGACCAGACGTCCTCGGCCCGGCAGAAGCAGATCGATGCCTTCGTGAACGATCCCGAGGTTGCCATCGCGGTCTGCTCGTTGACGGCAGCCGGGGTTGGCATCAACCTGCAGGTCGCCTCGAACATCGTGCTTGCCGAGCTGTCCTGGACCGACGCCGAGCAGACCCAGGCCATCGACCGCAGCCACCGCATCGGACAGACAGAGCCGGTGACGGCCTGGCGCATCATTGCCGCGCAGACGATCGACGCCCGCATAGCCGAGCTGATCGACAGCAAGGCGGGGCTTGCCGCTCGGGCGCTCGACGGGTCGGATGAGGAGCTCTTCTCCTCTGCCGACGTACAGCTCGAGACGCTGGTCGCCCTGCTCACCGATGCGTTGAAGTCCCGCTGATCGGAGCGCGGATGCCGTCGAGCACGAGGGCCAGGAGCCGGATGTTCTGCTCGAGCGTGCTGTTGCGGGTCATGCACATGCCCCCGACCAGCTGCATCAGGTCCTGCTGGTCGACGTCAGGGCGGGCGAGGCCGGCGTGCTGCGCGCGCTTGAGGACGGTGCCCGCCGCTGCCGCGATCTTCTCCCGTGACTGCAGGGCGAGGTCGGGACTCTTTTCGAAGGCTTCGTGCAGCTCGGTCAGGAACGTGCGTTTGGCTACCGCGTAGCGCAGGAACCCCTGCAGCCACTCGACCAGCCCCTCCCACGGAGCGACCGACTCCGCAACCTCGACGGCATAGGTCACGAGTGCGTCGACGTCCTCGCGGTAGACGGCCTCGACCAGGTCGATCCGGCGGGGGAAGTGCCGGTAGAGAGTTCCCACACCGACGTCGGCGGCTTTCGCGATCTCCTCGATCGTCGTGGCGCTGCCGTGGGTGGCGAAGGCCAGCCGGGCTGCCTCGATCAGACGCGTGCGGTTACGCGAGGCGTCCGCGCGCATCGGTCGAGCGCTGGGCGGTCGGGTGCTCACCTCGGGCACGACTCTCCTCTGACGGGTGGTGTGGTTGCTAAACGGAGGAAGCCTCCGTATAGTTAACGGAGGTTGCTTCCGCTTAGAACCCATCCTACCTCGGGAAGAGCTCACTCCTCATGACAACTGACACCGCCCTCGCTGAGATGCCCGTTCTTCGGGTGACCCGAGCGCGTCGCCCGCATCTCCCCAGCCACACCAACCTCGTGCTCGGCGTGATCCTTACCTGCCAGCTGATGGTCGTCCTGGACGCGACCATCGTGAATGTCGCCCTCCCGCAGATCCAGCAGGCGCTGCACTTTTCCGGTGAGTCCCTGTCCTGGGTGCTCAACGCCTACACCTTGACCTTCGGCGGGCTGCTGTTGCTCGGCGCCCGGGCGGGAGACCTCCTCGGTCGCCGCCGGACGTTCGTGGTCGGTATCGCGATCTTCGTTATCGCATCGCTGCTCGGCGGCTTTGCGCCCACGAGCGGATTGCTGCTGGCGGCTCGCGCGCTCCAGGGTGTCGGTGCGGCGCTCGCTGCACCCTCGTCGCTCGCGCTGCTGACCACTATGTTCACCCAGCCCCGGGAACGCGTGCGCGCGCTCGGCCTGTTCACAGCCGTGTCGGTCAGCGGCGGAGCACTGGGCTTGATCCTCGGCGGCACGCTTACCGAGTGGGCGTCTTGGCGCTGGGTGATGTTCGTCAACGTCCCGATCGGCGTCGCGGTCGTCCTGATCGGGCGCGCCGTCCTCCCGGAGACCGAACGGCACCGCGGCACCTTTGACCTGCCCGGCGCTGTGTTCTCCACCCTCGGGATGGGTGCTCTCGTCTACGGCTTCGTCCGCGCGGCAGCCGACGGGTGGGGGGACGTCATCACGTTGGCCTTGTTCCTCGCCGGGGTCCTCCTGCTCGTCGCCTTCGTGTCCACCGAGCTGCGAGCCGAGTCGCCGATCACACCTCTGCGGCTGTTCAACGACCACAGTCGGACCCTCGCCAACGTGGCACGAGGTCTCCTGTTCGCGGGGATGTTCGGTCTTTTCTTCTTCCTCACCCAGTTCCTGCAGGATGTGCTCGGCTACAGCGCCTTGAAGACAGGCTTTGCCTTCCTGCCCCTCCCAGTCACCGTGTTCGTGATGTCCCAGCTGACCAGTCGGGTGCTCATCCACCGCGTCAACTCCAAGGCACTCATGCTCGGCGGCATGATGCTGGGCACCACCGGCTTCGCACTGGCGAGCCGGTTGGAGCCGGGCTCGTCCTACCTACAGGTCGTGGCGAGCCTGCTGTTCTTCGCCGTCGGCAACGGAATCTCGTTCATCCCGCTCACACAGGCAGCGCTGGAGGGAGTGCCGGCCAAGGACGCCGGGGCTGCCTCGGGACTGGTCAATGTCACCCAGCAGCTCGGCGGGACCCTCGGGGTGGCGATCTTGGTGACGGTCTTCGGCCACTACAGCAGGCACGTCGGATCGCTGCCCGGTGCGAGCATCCAGGCCCAGCGGGAACATGTGTTCACGGTTGGGGCATCGCATGCCTTCCTGGCCGCGGCCCTGTTCCTGGTGTCAGCACTGGTTCTGGTGGCGGTTGGCGTGCGTACGCCGAGCAAGATCGCCGTGGCACCCGCACCCACCGTGGAGCACTGAGAGCGGTGGCTCGGCCGGATAATGCGTGACCTCTGGTAGGAAGGCAGGTCCTCACCCGTTCTCGGGGTGAGGACCTGCGGCCATGAAGGGTGGTGACCGGTCATCGGGACCGAGGAACGCCCCTGGCTGGTCGTTGTCGACATGCAGCACGTCTTCGCCGATGCCGACAGCCCGTGGGTGATGCGTGCGTTCGCGGACGCCGTACCTGGTGTCACTGCGTTGATCGAGCAGTACGTCGGTCGCACGGTGTTCACCCGCTTCGTCCCACCTGCCGAGCCGGCCGGCGGGTGGCGCGACTACTACGCCCTCTGGCCGTTTGCGCTCACGCCGGAGTCGGCACGGCTGTGGGAGATCGTGCCCGAGGTCCCGACCGGGGGAGCGCCGGTGGTGGACGCCCCCACGATGAGCAAGTGGGTGCCGGGGCTGAGGGAGGTCCTCGATGGTTGTCGGGACCTCGTGATCTGCGGGGTGTCCACCGACTGCTGCGTGTTGTCGACCACCCTGGCGGCCTTTGACGGCGGGGCTCGGGTGCGGGTGGTGTCGGACGCCTGCGTCGGGTTGTCGCCGGAATCGCACGATCGCGCGCTGCAGGCGATGTCCCTCTACGGGCCACAGGTGCGGGTGGTGACGGCCGCCGAGCTGGCGACCTCCCGGTCAGGCTCTGGGACGAGCGGGCGGTGAGCATGCTGGACCGGGCACTCGGCGCGCTCTACGGGCTCGCGATCGGAGACGCGCTCGGCATGCCGACCCAGTCGATGCGCTCGACGGACATCCGGGCCGACTACGGCGCGATCGATGGTTTCCGGGACGCCGGACCGCGCCAGGTCATCGCGGCCGGCATGAAGGCCGGCACGGTCACCGACGACACCGCACAGGCAGTGCTGCTCGGTGAGCTCCTGGTCGCCGGTGGAGGACAGCTGGACGCGATGAGGTTTGCTCACGCGCTCCTGGCGTGGGAAAAGTCCATGGCAGCCAGGGGATTGCTGGACCTGCTGGGCCCCTCGACCAAGCGCGCCGTGGAACGCATCCAGCAGGGGGTTCCGGCCAGCGAGGCCGGCCGGTACGGCTCGACCAACGGTGCCGCGATGCGCATCGCACCGGTCGGCGTCGCCCGACGGCCGGAGCCGGTCTCGGACTTCCTCGCCGCTGTCGTGCAGGCCTGCGAGGTCACCCACAACACCTCCCTCGGCATCGCGGCCGCGGCTGCGGTCGGCATGGCGGTCAGTGTCGGGGTCGAGGGCGGCACTCTCGACGATGCCGTGGCGGCCGCGGTGCGGGCAGCTGACCTCGCGGACGGCTACGGCCATCCGGTGGCGGGTGGCCGTATCGCTGCGCGTATCCCGTGGGCCGTCGACCTCGTCCGGACGACGCCCGAGGATCGGCGGGGGCGGGTGCTCGAGGAGGTCGTGGGGACAAGCGTCGCCTCTCAGGAGTCGGTGGTTGCGGCGTTTGCTCTCGTTGCGGTGGTCCGGGAGCCGTGGCAGGCCATGTGTCTTACCGCGTCCCTCGGGGGTGACACCGACACGATCGCGGCCATCGTCGGCGCGGTGCTGGGTGCCGTGGTCGGCGTGGGGGGTCTGCCGGTCGACGCGGTCGCCCAGGTGCGTGCGGTCAACAACCTCGACCTCGAACCGCTCGCCCGCAGCCTGCTGGCGATCCGAGCGACATGAGCAGGCTGGTCTACACCGGGGCTGTCATGGTCGATCTCGTCCTGGCGGTGCCGCACCTGCCGCAGCCGGGCGGCGACGTGCTCGCCAGCGACTACACGGCGCACGTGGGCGGCGGATTCACCGTGCTGGCGGCAGCCGGTCGCGACGGGCTCGAGGGACTGTTCGCCGGTCGGACCGGGACCGGTCCGTGGAGCGACCTCGTGCTGGCTGCCCTCGCCGGTGAAGGCATCTCGTCGTGGCACGCACCGGTGCCCGACCAGGACAACGGCATCTGCGTCGTGCTGGTCGACGACACCGCCGAGCGGACCTTCATCACCGCACCGGGTGCCGAGGAGGTGGTGTCTGCCGAGGGCCTGCTCGGTGTTCCGGTCGACGACGACGACGTCGTGCACGTGTCGGGCTACTCGCTGGCGTCGGCGAGTCGGGGAGTGTCACTGGCGGCCTGGGTGTCCGCGCTGCCGCTTGGCCCGCACAGTCCGCGCGTCGTGCTCGACCCGTCGCCGCTGGCGGGGCACGTTGCTGCTGACGTTCTGGCGGCCGTGCTGGCTCGGACGAACCTGCTCACCTGCAACGCCCACGAGGCGGGGGATTTGCTGAAGCAGACGAGCTCGCCGGCGGACAGGTCTGCCCATGTACCGGGGACGCCACCTCTTCGCGATGTTGCCGGCGCGCTCCGCTCGCTCCTCCCCGACACGGCGTCGGTCGTCGTGCGTGACGGACCCCGGGGTGCCTGGGTGTCGAGCCCGGAGGAGGCCGACCCGTGGCACGTGCCGGCGTACGACGTCATCGCGCTCGACAGCAACGGCGCGGGTGACACGCACACGGGTGTCCTTGTGGCGGCGCTGGCCCGAGGGGCGACCCTGCGCAGCGCCACCGCCCGAGCCAACGTCGCCGCGGCCATAACTGTGACAAGACCCGGCCCGGCGACGTCGCCGACCACCGCCGAGATCGACGCGGCGCTGGCAGGTCAGCCCTTCTCGGCGCCTTCGTTGGCCCCGCGGACGAACTGACGCTGGAAGGCGAAGAAGAGCAGCGCGACGGGGATGGTGGTCAGCAGGGCCGCACCCATCTTCAGCGGGAACTGGGTGCCGGAGCCGAGCTCACCACTGGTGAGGCTGGCCAGCCCGGTGACCAACGTCTTGTGCTCGGGTTTCTGGGTCACCACCAGGAAGTGGCTGAACTCGTTCCACGAGCCCTGGAACGACAGGATGGTCAGGGTGATCAGGGCGGGACGGGCCATCGGCAGCACCACCGACCAGAAGGTGCGGAAGACGCCGGCGCCGTCGATGCGGGCCGCCTCCTCGATCGAGACGGGCACCGAGTCGAAGAACTGCTTCATGATGAAGACACCTGCTGCGTCGATGACCAGCGGCAGGATCATCGCCGAGTAGGTGTCGTAGATGCCGAGGTAGGTGACCATCAGAAACTTCGGCAGCAGGAGTGCGACCCCGGGCACGCTCATGATGGCGAGCAGTGCGGAGAAGAGGGCCTTGCGTCCCCGGAAGTGCAGCCGGGACAAGGCGTAGCCGGCAAGGCTGTCGAAGAACACCCGGCAGCCGGTGACCACGATGGTGACGATCAGTGAGTTGCCCAGCCAGGTCGTGATCGGCACCGGCGAGTCGGAGGTCAGGCCGAACATGCGCTTCCAGGCCGTCAGGTCGAACGGGTTGGGGATCACCGAGAGCGGGTGGGCCGTGGCCTGTGGGTCATCCTTGAGCGACGTGGCGATCTGGATGAGGAACGGATAGAGGTAGAGGATCGAGAAGAGGATGAGCACGGTGTAGCCGGCGATCTTCTTCCGGCCGACGTGTTGGACGCGCGTCCCGTGAACCGTCGTCGCGCTCATCGGTGGCTCTCTTGGAGTGCAGCGGCGGGCACCGGGACCAAGGGTGGCTCGGGCGGGACAGCGCCAGCGGGGGGGTTGGTGCGCCGTCGGTTGCGGCGTGGCACTCGGTCCTCGTCGAGCAGTCGTCGCTGGAACCAGGTGAGGACGACGATGATGAGGAACACGACGAAGGCCATCGCTGCACCCGATCCGTACTTGAAGGACTTGAAGCTCTGGTTGTAGGAAAGGAAAGCTGGGGTCATCGTGGTGCCGGCCGGTGCGCCCTTGCCCATGACGTAGATCTGGTCGAACACCTGCCAGGTGCCGATCAGCCCCAGGGTGGTTACCAGGAAGATCACCGGTCGCAGCATCGGGATGGTCACCAGGCGCAGCTTCTGCCAGGGCGAGACACCATCGAGAGCCGCGGCCTCGTCGACGTCGACCGGCAGGTTCTGCAGAGCGGCCAGGAACATCAGCATGAAGGTGCCGGTGGTCGTCCACACCACGAGGATGATGATCACGCACATCGCGACCGAGGGACCGGCCAGCCAGTCCCACGCCGATCGGCCGAAGATCTGACCTTGGGCCCAGGACGGGTTCTCCGGGACGCCGACGGCTCCGAAGAGCAGGTGCAGCAAGCCTCGTGAGTCGGAGAACCACTGCGGTCCGCGGATGCCGACGAGCTTGAGCAGCGAGTTGACCGCACCGGTGTTCTGGAAGAGGAACAAGAAGACGGTCGAGATGGCGATGGAGCTGGTGACCGACGGGAAGTAGAACGCCGTCCGGAAGAAGCTCTTGCCCTTGAGCAGCTTGTTGTTGACGACGAGGGCCAGCAGCAGGGCAGTGATGGTCTGCAGCGGGACCACCAGCAGCACGTAGTAGAACGTGTTGCCGATGGACTGCATGAAGTTGGCCCGGGTAAGGCCATCTTTCGCAAACAACGACAGGTAGTTGTCGGCGCCGACGACCTTGGGGCCGCCACTGAAGGGCGACCCGTTGCCGTTCCAGTCGGTGAAGCTCACCCACAGCGCCATGCCGATGGGGATCACGAGGAAGAGCCCGAGGATCACGATGACCGGGGAGACGAAGAGCCAGCCGGCGACACCCTCGCGGCCGTGGATGTTGTTCTTGCGACCTGCCATGTCACTCTCCTGGATGGGCGGTGGCACACGGGTTCTCGGCGTTTCGGCCGATCCCCCGTGCGCCACCGAGCCTGGGTGGGCGTCAGCCGGCGAGCGCGGCCGTGCCGTTCTTCTGCAGGTCGGCCAACATCGCCTTCGGGTCGCCGCCCTTGCTCAACGTGGCGAACTTCGAGTTGAACGCGGCGAGGACCGGGTCGAACCCGGGCAGGTTCACCGGTCCCTGGCCGTAGGCCCCACCGGCAGCAAAGGCGGCGTCGCCGGGGTAGGCCGTGGCGAACTTGGCGATGCCGTCCTGGGTCGAGGGCATCACGCCGAAGGCCTTGGCGAAGGCCAGCTGCTGGTCCACGGCCGTCAGCGCCTTGACCAGCTCGACCGACTGGGCCTGGTGGGTGCTCTTGGCAGCGATGCCCCAGCACTGGCTGAAGAGCAACGTGCCCTTTCCGGCCGGGCCGGCCGGGAGCTCGGCGAACTTCGCCTTGACGGTGGGGTAGTCCTTGCTGAGTGCGCCGTGGATCCAGTTGCCCTCGATGGTCATCGCGGTGATGCCCTTGCCGAATGCCTCGCCACCCCAGCCGGCCGCCGGGTTTGTGTCGGTGTTGAACTTGAGGGAGCCTTCCTTCATCATCTTCTGGATCTCGGCCATGCCGGCAGCGTTCCCGGGCTTGTCCGCCGTGACGGTCTTGCCGTCGTCGGAGACCACCCAGCCGCCGGCCTGCTTCATGAAGGCGCCGCCACGGTTGATGTCGTTGCCGATGACCAGGCCGGTGACCTTGCCCGTCGTGAGCTTCTTGGCGACGGTCTCGAGCCCAGCCCAGTCCTTGGGTACGTCGGCATCGGTGAGGCCGGCCTTGGTCCACAGGTCGGTGTTGATGACCAGCGCGAGGGTCGAGTAGTCCTTGGGTGCGCAGTAGAACTTGCCGTCATAGGTGAATGCCTGGACCAGGGAGGGCAGGAAGTTCTCGTCCTTGACCTGGTCGCCGTAGGCGAAGAGGTTGCCGGCCTTGGCGAAGTCGCCGATCCGTGCCGCGTCGGTGTAGAAGAGGTCGGGCGGTGAGCCGCCCGCGAAGCCCTGGCCGAGCTGCTGGCCGATGTCGGAGGCGACGATCACCTCGACCGAGTTGCCGGTCTTGGTGGCCCAGGCGTCGGTCGCGGCCTTGACCGCATTGGTCTCGGCATCTCCTGAGCTGGCAATCATCAGCTGCAGCTTCACCGGCCCCTTGCCGGCAGCCTGGCTGGCCTTCGAGTCGAATCCGCCACCCCCGCCGCCGCACGCGGCCAGAGCCAGCATGCCTGCGGTCCCGATTGCCGCGAGGGCAGTCGATCGCCGCCTGGTTCTTGAGATCATGTGCTTCCTCCACTGCTTGTGCGGTTGCCCGCGCTGGTCCCGCCCGTTGCTGGCGCCGCCGGCGCCCCGAGTGGGTTGGTGCTGTTCCTCGCGACGACGGTCGGGCGGAAGACGGTGCCCTGGGTGGGCAGGTTGCCACCCAGGCGGGCGTGCTCGAGGATGGACAAGAGGTTCTCGGCGACGTCGGTCAACGGCTGACGCAGACTCGTCAGCCCGAAGGACTCGGCGAGGTCGCTGTCGTCGAAGCCGACGAGACCGAAATCCGCCCCGGGGGTGAGGCCGCGCTCCCGGAGCACCGTCCACGCGCCGAGTGCCATAACGTCGGAGGCGCAGACGAGTGTGCCGCCCGGTCCGATTGCCTCAATCAGCGGCGCTGCAGCCGCAGCCGCTGCACCGAGCTCGCCCAGGGCGTCGGCCCGCCAAGCCGGAACGAAGACCCCGGCGTCGGTGGTGGCTTCTACCCAGCCGGAGCGACGATCGTCACCGATCGGTGAGCCCGCGGGCCAACCGAGGAACCCGATCCGTGAGTAGCCGTTCTCGAGCAGGTGCCGTACGCCGTCGGCCACCCCTGTCGCGCCGTCGACGTCGACCCACCAGCTGAACTCGGGCTCGTCCCAGACGCGGCCGAACGAGGCGAAGGGGACACCGTGGTCGCGCAGCCAGGCCGGTCGAGGGTCGTCATGGCGGGTGTCGGTGAGGACGAAGGCGTCGACGAGCTTGCTGGCAACCAGGTCCTCGTAGGCCGGAAGCGGGTGCTCGAAGTCAGCGGCAGCAAACGGCACCAGGTGCGAGTCGTGCTGCCGGGAGGCGATGGTCAGCTCGACGAGGAAGACGTCCCGGATGTCTCCCATCCGGCGACCGCTGCCGGCGTGCAGCTCCACGCCCAGGGCGTTGGCCCGCTCCTGGCGCAACGACCGCGCGGCCAGGTTGGGGCGGAAGCCCAAGCGCAGGATCTCGGCGGTCACGCGCTCGAGGGTCTGCGGTGCGACCCGGTACGGCCGGTTGACGACGTTGCTGACCGTCTGCCGCGACACCTGGGCGGCGCGGGCGACGTCCATGATCGTCGCCCGCCGCCCCGACCGTGCCGCTGGGACTGAGGTCGTGGGCGGCGCGGGTGCCAGTGGAGTGGTCACGATCCGCTCGACCTCCTGACCATCGTCACTATGAACGTTCATTTGATCGTTCATAAAGCGCTACAGTCTGGGACTGGCGAGAGGCTGTCAACTGCCGAGACCCAATCGTTACCTCGTGTTCTCGTGGGGTGATCGATCGTCCGGTATGCCCGCGCCCGGAGCCCAGCACCAGTGCGGAGGAAGCCGATGCGACGACCCGAGGTGGCCACGCCGGTCGTGACGAGGTACGAGCAGCCATGGCTGCACGACCTGGCCGTGTGCGTCGACGGCAACGTCACGGCGTTGAGTGCGCCCAGTGGCCAGATCGATGGGTCGGGCGCGCAGGGTGTCTTCATCGACGACCGACGGATCCTGTCGACACTCACTGTCCTGGTCGGGGGCGTGGAGGCGGTCGCTCTGTCGACCTCGGGGTCCGGCGCGGGGTGTGACTTCCTCGGCTACGCGCGCCACCTCGGCGACCCCGGAGCCGATCCCACGGTCGAGGTCCACCGCTCTCGACTCCTCGGCGACGGTGCGGTCCGCGAGACGGTGCGGGTGACCTCCCGGGCGGCGAAGACCGTGGTGACCTCACTGGTCCTCAGGCACTCCGGCGACGGTGCGCCGATCGCGTCGGTGAAAGCCGGACATGCCCCGGTGTCCTCGTTGCCGGGGTCGGCCGACCGTGCGCACACGCGCTGGGCCGATGACTGGCACGCCGTGACGATGACCTTCGACCCGCCCCCCGCGACGTTGCTGGCGCCCACCGCGGCGGTCCCGGGCGAGGCGACGTACAGCATCGAGGTGCCGCCGGGCGGCTCCACGACGGTGACGATCGAGGTGAGTGCGCAGCGCCTGCGCCGGTCGAACTTCGATGCCGGTCCGGGTTCGTCGCAGGTCAGCTGGCAGGACGTCAGCGTGAGGGCAGCTGACCATCGACTTCAGCCGTGCGTGACGAGCAGCCTCGACGATCTGCAGCACCTGCTGCTCACCGACCCGGGCGACCCGCGTGACGTCTTCGCAGCGGCCGGCACACCGTGGTACCTCACGCTGTTCGGCCGGGACTCGCTGTGGGCGGCGCGGATGATGCTGCCGCTGGGCACCGAGCTTGCTGCCGGCACGCTGCGCACCCTGGCCCGTCGCCAGGGCACGCGGGTCGACCATGAGCGGGCGGAGTCGCCGGGCAAGATCCCGCACGAGGTGCGTCGGGCGCCGTACGGCGACCCGGGCAGCCACCTCGCCCTGCCGCCGGTCTATTTCGGGACCATCGATGCGACACCACTCTGGATCACCCTGCTGCGTGACGCGTGGCGGTGGGGGATGGCGCCGGCCGAGGTCGGGGCCCTGCTGCCCCAGCTGCACGCCGCCGTGCGGTGGCTGACGCAGGACAGTGCGCCGGACGACGACGGGCTGCTGAAGTACCTCGACGAGACCGGCAGCGGCTTGGCCAACCAGGGCTGGAAGGACTCGGGCGACTCGATCCGTTGGCGTGACGGTCGCGTGGCGGAAGCGCCGATCGCGCTGGTGGAGGCCCAGGGCTATGCGATCGAGGCGGCGCTCGCGGCCGCTGAGATTTTCGAGGCTTTCGGTCAGGACGGCGCCGCGGAGGCCCAAGGGTGGGCGAGTGAGCTCGAGAAGCGGGTGCGCGAGCGCTTCTGGGTGCGCAGCGGCGAGGACCGCTACCTCGGCATCGCGATCGACGGCGGGGGCCGCACCGTAGATGGTGTCGCATCCAACATGGGCCACCTGTTGGGCACCGGGGCCCTCGAGGCCGCCGAGGTGCGCTCGGTCGTTGGCCGGTTGACATCGCCGGAGATGCTCGGGCCCTACGGCATCCGGACCTTCGCCGGGGACAACCACGGCTTCAACCCGATGGGCTATCACACCGGGTCGATCTGGACGCACGACACAGCCATCTGCGCCTGGGGTCTGGCCAGAGAGGGCTATCGCGACGAGGCGTCGCGCGTGGCGCGGGCGCTGCTGTCCTCGAGTGCGGCGTTCGACCATCGCTGGCCCGAGCTGTACGGCGGCTTCGGTGAAACCACTCGACCGGCGCCCTATCCGGCGTCCTGCCACCCGCAGGCATGGTCGGCGGCCTCGGCCGCGGTGCTGCTGTCGGTTGCGCTGGGCTTCCGCCCCGACGCGCCGGCCGGCCGACTCGAGCTGCATCCGGCGAAGCCCGCGACCTTCGGAGCGATGACGGTCGACGGCCTGTTCTTTGCCGGTCGTCGCTTCGGCGTGCGGACAGATGAGGACGGAGTGACTGTGGTGGACGGACCTGCAGACCTCGACATCGTGGTGGTCTGAGGCCGGGCGGGTGTTCACGGTCGCCCAGGTGATGGTCGACACTGGTTGACGACGCCGCCCTGCGGCGCCTCGACGCCGGAGTTCGGGTCAGGGATGGAGCCGCGCTGATGACAGTCGGGTGGCTGCGCCGCCATGCCGACCCGGTCGCGTTGATGGCGGCGGGGGGTGCCCTTGGGCTGTACCTCGCGCTGCATCCTCCCGTGCCGGACCTGGCTGCGCAGACCGCCCGAGCCGAGCTGGTGCGGCGCAGCGGCCAACTGGTGCTCTGGCTGGGGTGGTTCGGCGGCGTGCACCTGCCGACGTACAGCATGGTGTCGCCGGTGTTCATGGCACTCGTGGGAGCCCCACTCACCGGAGCTATCGCGGCCGGGGCTGCGGCCGTGCTCGCGCGCAGCCTCTTGCGCGACTCGACTCGACCGAGTCTGGGAGCAGCAAGCTTCTTCGTCACCGACCTTGCCGACGTCGTCAACGGCCGGATCACCTTCGCGGTGAGCCTCGCGCTCGGTCTGGGCGCTCTGGTGTGTCTGCGGTCCGCGACGACCCGGTGGCACCGCGTGGCCGGAGTCCTGCTTGCCGTGCTCACCGGGCTGACCAGTCCGCTGGGTGGGTTGTTCCTCGGCGTCGCGGCAGCCAGCCTTGCTCTGAGCCGGGGAGCCCGCCGTCGCTACGCAGTGGTGCTCGGGGCCGCGCTGGCTCTTGTGCTGGTGCTGCTCGCGGTGATGTTTCCCGGCACCGGACTGATGCCGTTCGATGCTGTCGGTTTCTTGCCGGCGGCAGCGTGCACGCTTGCCGTGGCGATCCTGTGCAGGGAGCGGTGGTTGCGCCTCGGTGCGCTGCTCTATCTCGCCGCCCAGGTGCTCTTTCTGGTGGACCCGCTGGCCGTGGGGGACAACATCACCCGGCTGGCCTGGGTGTTCAGTGTGCCGCTGCTGGTGGCCTACGGGCAGGCCCCCGCGATGATGCTCGCGGCCGTCGTCGCTCTCGCCGCACTCGTGCCGGCCACCGACCTCGCCGGCCAGCTCACGGCCGCCGATGACCCGTCGTCGCAGGCGGCGTTCTTCCGGCCGCTGGTGCGGGCCTTGGTCGACGAGCACGCGGACCTGTCCGGGAGCACCGGCGCACGAGTGGAGGTCGTGGACACCCGTGGCCACTGGGCGTCGGTCTACGTCGCGCGCCGCTTCGGGCTTGCTCGTGGCTGGGAGCGGCAAGCCGATCGGGCGCTGAACCCGTTGTTCTACGGCGCCGCCCCGCTCAACGGCAGCTCCTACCGCGCGTGGTTGGACTCCTTGGCGGTCGGTTGGGTCGCCGTGCCGCGTGCGCCGCTGGACTATGCCTCGGTGGCCGAGGCGGCGCTGGTCGCCCGCCGGCCGGCGTACCTGCACGAGGTGTGGTCGAACAGTTCCTGGACGCTCTACCGGGTGAGTGCGCCGACCCCGTTGGCGCAGCCCGGCCAGGTGCTGCTCAGCGACGACAGCGGGGTCTCGATCCTGGTCGGCGCTGTGCGCACCGTGCACGTGTCCCTGCGTTGGTCGCCGTATCTCGTGGTGACCGACGCTCGCGGCGAGCTGGCCGGCTGCGTGGGCCAGGACCACGGCTGGACCTACCTCCACGTGCCGGAGCCCGGTCAGTACCGCGTCAGTGCCGATTTCGGCCTTGGGCTGGCGAGGACCCAGACCCCGTGCGCGACGTCCTCACCTCGGCGCGGGGCAGGGTCAGAGTGAACGTGCTGCCGGTCCCGACGCCCGCACTGGTGACCGTGAGCGTGCCGCTGTGGCTCTCGGCGATCGCCCGTGCGATGGTGAGCCCGAGGCCGCTGCCGCCGCCAGGGTGTGCAGCGCGGCTGGGGTCGCTGCGGTAGAACCGCTGGAAGACCTTCTCGACCTCGTCGCTGCCCAGCCCGTCACCGTCGTCGGTGACGGCGATGGCCACGGCCTCCGATCCGTGCGCAGCCACGTCGACTCGCACGTCACCACCCGGTCCCGTGTGTCGCAGCGCGTTGTCGAGCAGGTTGGCCAAGACCTGCTGCACCCGCTCGACATCGGCTCGGACCAGATGGTGAGCCGGCGAGGGCGCAAGGGTCAGTCGCACCGACGCCGCGTCGAAGCGTGGTCGTGCTGCTGCGACGGCGTCGGCCGCCAGAACGTGGGCGTCGTGCGAGGCGATGGTGAGGTGCAGGGCGTGTTCCTCTGCGGCCGCTGCCATTTTGAGGTCGCCGGCCAGGCGACGCAGTCGCGCGACCTGGTGCCGCATCACGTCATGCGACTGCGCGTCGAAGGGCACGATGCCGTCCTCCATGCCGTCGATGTACGCCTCGAGGGTTGCTAGCGGCGTGCGCAGCTCGTGTGCCAGGTCGGCGAGCATCCGGGTCCTGGTGGCCTCGCTGCTGCCGAGGGTGGACGCCAGGCGACTGAAGGCCTCCGACAGTCGGGTGAGCTCGCTGCCGAAACCCGCGGTCGGGACTTCCACTGCGTAGTCCCCGGCAGCCACGGCATCCGCTGCGTCCGCGAGCTCGGCGATGGGACGAGTGACCTTGTGGACCAGCACCCAGGACACCACCGCTGCAGCGCCGAGGGCGGTCAGCATCGCGATGCCCAACGACAGGGCGAACGACGACGCGAACGCCTGCTCCGCATGGTGGGTGACCATGGGCGAGGACTCGCCGCTGCGCAACAGGTGCTCGGCAAACAGGCGCGGTGCGAGCAGGGCTGCCGCGATGACCAGAGTCAACGCCCCGCTGCCGATCACGAGCAGCTGCGCCACCATGAGACGCGTGACCAGCCCCGTGCGGTGACCGGCCGCTGGCATCACTGAGCCACCATCCCGTAGCCGATGCCGCGCACCGTCCGGATGAATGTCGGGCTGGTGGCGTCGTCGGCGAGCTTGCGCCGCAGGTGCCCGACGTGGACGTCAACCACGTGCTCGTCGCCGTACCACTCCCCGCCCCACACGCTGTCGATGAGCTGGCGTCGGGTGAAGGCAGTGCGCGGCCGACGTGCCAACGTCGCCAGCAGGTCGAACTCGGTGCGCGTCAGGTCGACCTCGCAGCCGGAGAGGACAGCGCGCCGCGACAGGACGTCGACCTCGAGAGCACCGATCTGCAACGGCGCATCTTCAGGCCCATCGTTGACCTGGAGCGCGCTGCGTGGTCGGCGCAGCATGGCTCGCACGCGGGCGATCAGCTCCCGTGGCGAGAACGGCTTGACCAGGTAGTCGTCGGCGCCGACGGAGAGGCCGACGACCTTGTCCAGCTCCTCGTCGCGAGCCGTGAGCATGATGACGTAGGCATCGCTGAACACGCGGAGCTGTCGGCACACCTCGACCCCGTCGAACCCAGGCAGCATCACGTCGAGGACGACGAGGTCGGGTGTGTGCGCCCGGGCCGAGACGATGGCTCCTGGCCCGTCGTGGGCAAGGTCGACGATGAAGCCTTCGCGCAGCAGGTAGCCCTCGACCACGCGGGCCAGGTCGAGCTCGTCGTCGACGACGAGGACCCTGAGCGGATCTTGCACCCTGCCTCCTCTGCGCCTGCTGGCTCCGGTAAGTCCGCCCCTGGGCCGCGAGACCATCATGACGCGCCTGCGCGGCTCGGCGGATTCGTGACCGGGCGCCGCTGTTCACCTTCATGGAACCTTCATGGAAGGACAGCGAAACCCAAGGAGTAGTCCACCGACACTGAGACAGGGGCAACCGATGCCTCGGGCCGGCGCAACGCCGGACGCCGACGACCAGGAGAGGCTGTGCCCGGACCAGAAGACGTGTCCCGCCGGCAGGTGCTGGCCGGTTTCGCGACTCTGACAGCGACAGCCGCCCTCGCTGGGTGCGCAGGCTCCTCCGGACCCACGCCGGTCGGACGCCGAGCCGTGACAGCGGCCGAGGCGGCACGGCGGACGACAGGTCAGGTCCGTTCGTTCGTCCTGCGCGCCCGACCGGTGCAGGTCGACCTCGGGGGCACGGTCGTGAAGACGTGGGCGTACGGCGACAGCATCCCCGGCTCGGTGTTCCGAGCCACTGCCGGCGACCGGATCCGGGTGGCCTTCACCAACGACCTGCCGACGCATACCAGCGTGCACTGGCACGGACTCGCCATTCGCAACGACATGGATGGGGTCCCTGGCCTCACCACACCAGACGTCCCGCCCGGCGGCGACCTCGCCTACGACTTCGTCGTGCCCGACGCAGGGACGCACTGGTTCCATCCGCACACCGGCATCCAGCTCGACCACGGGCTCTATGCGCCCTTCATCGTCGACGATCCCGCCGAGACCGTTGCCTACGACGCGGAGTGGGTCGTCGTCCTCGACGACTGGACCGACGGCGTCGGCCCCTCGCCGGAGACGGTGTACGCCCACCTTCGGGCTACGGGCGGAACGTCCGGTGGGAACGGCGGCATGGGCGGCATGGGCGGCATGGGCGGCATGGAGTCGGGGGACGTCACCTATCCGATGTACCTGGTCAACGGTCGCGTCGGATCCGACCCCGACGTGTTCACCGCCACGAAAGGACAGCGGATCCGGCTCCGGATCATCAACGCGGCAGCGGACACCATCTTCGACGTCGGTCTAGGTGGTCATGTCCTCGAGGTCATCCACAGCGACGGCTATCCCGTCGTCCCCGTGCGTACATCGGCGCTGCGGCTCGGCATGGGTGAACGCTATGACGCGGTGGTGACGGTGGGGGACGGGGTGTTCCCCCTGGTGGCCCGCCCGCTAGGCACGTCGGGCACGTCGGGTCTGGCGCGGGCGCTCGTGCGCACGGCGGCAGGTGCTGTCCCGCCCGCCGACCTCGTGCCCGTCGAGCTGATGTCCACGCCGATGACGGTCGGTGCGCTGCGCGCCGCACCGGGTAGTGCACTGCCGGCGGCGGCGCCGGACACCGTCCAGGATCTCGTGCTCGCCGGCTCGATGCGGCCTTACCGCTGGACCATCAACGGTCGCACGTATGACAAGACGGTGCCGCTGACGGTTCGGCAGGGGGATGCGACCAGGCTGCGGATCGTCAACCGGTCGATGATGCCGCACCCCGTGCATCTACACGGTCACACGTTCCAACTCGGACCGGCGGGCGGCGCAGGCCCGCGCAAGGACACGATTCTGGTGCCGGCCATGAGTGCGGCGTGGGTCGACGTGGTCGCGGACAACCCCGGTCGATGGATGATCCACTGCCATAACGCCTATCACGCCGAGGCCGGGATGATGACCCGGCTCGACTACGTCCGGTGAGCGTGCTCCCGACCTCATAGACCTAAAGCTGACCTGCTGAGGCATCTGCCCTGCAGCCACAACGAAGGAGATCAACTCGTGCGCCACCGCCACATCCGTACAACGTCAACCGGTCTCGTCCTGACTGCAGGCGGTCTCGCTCTAACCGCGATCCTCGCGGCCTGCGGCGGAGCGAGCAGCGGCAGCAGCACCGACGGCGCGGGCGGCCACTCCGGGATGACGGGTTCGTCGGCGGCCAGCGCGGCGCCGACCGGTAGCCGTGCGGGGGACGTGGCGTTCGCCCAGCAGATGATCCCGCACCACCAGCAGGCGGTGGAGATGGCCGACCTAGCGCTCACGTGCGCCCAGTCGCCGCAGATCAAGACCCTTGCCACTGCGATCAAGAAGGCCCAGGATCCTGAGATCGCCACGATGACGGACTGGCTCACCAGGTGGAAGGCGCCGCTGGCCATGAGCGGTGACATGGGCGGCATGGACATGGGCGGGTCCGGCACCGGGATGATGAGCGACACGGACATGGCGAGCCTCGGCGCAGCCCGCGGCGCCGCGTTCGACAAGATGTGGCTCGCGATGATGGTGGCGCACCACACGGGTGCCGTGGCGATGGCTCAGCAGGTGCTTGCGGCGACGAAGGACGCTCAGGTCAAGGCACTGGCCGATGCGATCGTCAAGGGCCAGACGGCGGAGATCGCGACGATGCAGCAGATTCTGGCAGGCTGAGCGCCTGCTGCTCACCCGGCCCGCCGACCAAGGAGCGTCACGATGCGGTACGCCCTCGCCGCGCTGGTGATCGTCTTCCTGCTGGTCGTCGTCATCGGTGCAGTAGTCGGCCGGGTCCGGGTGCGCGGCTGCTGCGCAGCCGACCCTGCCCGGGATCGACGCATGCGCAGGGCCGGGGACGACCTGGCTCCGCTGCGACGCCCGTCGTCATGACACCGAGCCGCACGGTCCGGCTCCTCGGTCAAGGCAGTGCGTCGATGGGGTAGGGCACGAAGGTGCCGCGGTCGGCATCGACCGCCAGGCGGCGGCCCAGCTGGGGAAACGCGCGCTGGGGGCACGTGGTCCGCTCACAGACTTTGCACCCGACCCCGATCGGCGTCGCCCCCCGCGGATCCCGAACGTCGATACCGGAGGAGTAGACCAGTCGCCCGGCGTGGCGGGTCTCGCAGCCCAGCGCCACTGCGAACAGCTTGCCGGGGGCGCCGTAGCGACGTGGACTGCGGAAGACGGTGCGTGCCACCCACAGGTAACGACGACCGTCCGGCATCTCGGCCACCTGGGTCAGGACCTTGCCCGGTGTCGCAAAGGCCTCGTAGACGGCCCACAGCGGACAGGTGCCTCCGGCCCGCGAGAAGTGGAACGAGGTCGCCGACTGGCGCTGGGACATGTTCCCGGCCCGATCGACCCGCACGAAGGTGAACGGCACGCCACGGGCCCGTGGTCGTTGCAGGGTGCTGAGTCGATGACATGCGCTCTCGAAGCCGATGCCGAAGCGCGCCGCAAGACGCTCGATGTCGTAGTGCAGCTCCTCAGCACTGTCCCGGAACCTGCCGTAGGGGAGCACGATCGCCGAGGCTGCGTAGTTGGCCAGACCGATGCCGAGCAGGTCGTACGCCTGTGCATCATGAAAGACGACGTCCTGCGCAGCAGCCTTGACCTCGGCAGCCAGGTCGAGCGTGGCCAGCTGGTGGGCCAACCGAAACACCTGCTGGCCCTCGTCGAGTCGCGGGGAGAGATGGACGACGCGACGCTCGCGGTCGAACCATGACAACACGTCGTCGTCCGCGCCCACCGCACCTGCATGGTCGTCATGGCTGCAGCCCTCGGCGCCGCCGACGACCACGGACACACCGCGGGTCTGGAGGCACTGCACCAGTGCGTCCCGACGCCGCCCGCCGGCAGCATCGATCCGTCCGGAGAGCGCTTCCGCGGCACGGTCGAGTGCGTCCAGATAGTTTCCACGGTCGTAGAAGAAGTCCCGTACTTCTTCGTGCGGCATCAGCGACATCTGCTCGGGGTGGTCCCGAGAGACCGTGGCGAGCTGGTCGGAGAGCCCGCGGTAGCGACGGTGCAAGGCGAGAACGGCGTGCGCGACGGCAGGGCTGTTGGTCGCGACCTCGGCGACCTCTGCCGCAGAGACCGGGGAGGCGGGGTCTGCTTCGGACAGCACCTCGCTCAGCTCGGCGACGAGGCGAGTGGTGTCCTGAGTGGCGAAGAAGCCGGCGTCCAGACCGAAAGCCTCGCTGATGCGCAAGAGCACGGGCACGGTCAGAGGCCGTGCGTTGTGCTCGATCTGGTTGAGATAGCTGGCGGAGATCTCCAGGACCCGGGCCAACTCGACCTGACTGAGTCCGCGCTCAGAGCGCAGCGCTCGGATGCGCGCGCCTGCAAAGGTCCGGTCCATCCGCACAACGTACGACACCGGGCTTCGCAACCTTTGCAGATCAAGCCATGGAGTTGGCGAGAGATGGCGGGTTTCGGGGCTGGTGCTGCTGTTTCTGGCCTTGCATCGTGAGGTGTGCCGGACCTACCGGCGTACCCGCATCTTCGCCGATCTCGCACTTGGGTGGCGAGCAGCCTGAAGGGGACGACATGAACCTCGCGACCGAGACCGCCGGCCAGCTGGAGACCAGGTGGCGCACCGACCCCCGATGGGCGGGCATCCGCCGCACCTATCCGGCGGCAGACGTGCTGCGGCTGCGTGGTCGTGTCCTCGAGGAGCACACCCTGGCCCGCCGCGGTGCCGAACGCCTCTGGCAGCTGCTGCACACCCGGGACTACGTGCCCGCGCTCGGGGCGCTCACGGGGAACCAGGCGGTGCAGAGCGTGCGAGCCGGCCTCGAGGCCATCTACCTCTCCGGCTGGCAGGTCGCGGCGGACGCCAACCTGTCGGGGCAGACCTACCCCGACCAGAGCCTGTACCCCGCCAACTCGGTGCCCGCGGTGGTGCGTCGGATCAACAACGCGCTGCTGCGCGCCGACCAGATCTCCTGGTCCGAGGGCGGCATCAACGGCATCAACGGCATCAACGGCATCAACGGCATCGACGACATCGACTGGCTGGCACCGATCATCGCTGACGCCGAGGCCGGTTTCGGGGGACCGCTCAATGCCTACGAGCTGATGCACGCGATGATCGCGGCCGGTGCTGCCGGTGTGCACTGGGAGGACCAGCTCGCCTCGGCAAAGAAGTGCGGGCACCTCGGCGGCAAGGTTCTCGTCCCGACCGGTCAGCACATCCGCACATTGACGGCCGCGCGACTCGCTGCCGACGTGCTCGACGTGCCCACGATCGTCGTGGCGCGCACCGACGCCCAGGCAGCCACCCTGATCACCACCGACGTCGACGAGCGGGATGCGCCGTTCGTCACCGGCGAGCGGACGGCGGAAGGCTTCTACCGGGTTCGCGGCGGACTCGAGCCGTGCATCGCCCGCGGCATCGCGTTCTCCCCGCACGCAGACCTGCTCTGGATGGAGACGTCGCTGCCCGACCTAGAGGTGGCTCGTGCCTTCGCCGAGGGCGTCAAGGCTGAGTACCCGGACCAGCTGCTGGCCTACAACTGCTCGCCGTCCTTCAACTGGCGGCGACACCTGGACGACTCGACGATCGCTCGGTTCCAAAAAGAGCTCGGGCACATGGGTTATGCCTTCCAGTTCATCACCCTGGCCGGCTTCCACGCCCTCAACCACTCGATGTACGACCTCGCCAGCGGCTACGCGGCCGAGGGGATGCCGGCGTACGTCGCTCTGCAGGAGCGGGAGTTCGCGGCAGAGGCGTCGGGCTACACCGCGACCCGGCACCAACGCGAGGTGGGCACCGGCTACTTCGACCTCGTCAGCACGGTCATCGACCCGGCATCGGAGACGACCGCACTGCACGGATCCACCGAGCAGCAACAGTTCACGTCATGATCGCGACCACGGACGTGATAATCACGGCGCCCCACGTGCCCGACAGCGAGCGGGTGCTCACGCCGGAGGCACTGGCGCTGGTCCACGAGCTCGACGGTCTGTTCGCGGGACGGCGGTGCGAGCTGCTGGCGGCCCGCCGGGCCCGACGCGAGGCGATGGCGAACGGCTGGACACCGGGGTTCGACCCGGACACGGCGCACATCCGCGAGGACCCCGCCTGGCAGGTGCCGCCGCCGGCCCCGGGGCTGCTGGACCGCAGAGTCGAGATCACTGGTCCAGCCGAGCGTCGGATGGCGGTCAACGCCCTCAACTCGGGGGCGCAGGTGTGGCTCGCCGACCTCGAGGACGCACTCAGTCCGACCTGGGCCAACCTGATGGCGAGCCAGGCGACCCTGCTCGACGCGGTCAACGACGAGCTCGCATTCACCACCCCCGAGGGCAAGGCGTACATCGTGGGACCGGATCCGGCGACCATCGTGATGCGGCCGCGTGGTTGGCACCTGGTGGACAAGCACGTGCTGATCGACGGACGCCCGGTGTCGGCGTCGCTGCTCGACGCAGCTCTCTTCCTCGTCCACTGCGCACGGCGGCAGGTGGAGCGGGGCAGTGGCCCCTACTTCTACCTGCCCAAGCTGGAGAGCCGGCACGAAGCTCGGTTGTGGCACGACGTCTTCGTCGTGGCCGAGGCGCGGCTCGGCGTCGCGCCGGGCACCATCCGGGCCACCGTGCTCGTCGAGACCGTGTTCGCCGCGTTCGAGATGGACGAGATCCTCTTCGCACTGGGAGAGCACGCGGCCGGTCTCAACGCCGGGCGCTGGGACTTCCTCTTCAGCATGATCAAGGCCTTCGGCGACCGCGGGCCGGAACAGGTCCTGCCCGACCGGTCAGCGGTGACGATGACAGCGCCGTTCATGCAGGCCTACACCCGGCTGCTGGTCGACACCTGCCACCGGCGGGGTGCCCACGCCATCGGTGGCATGTCGGCGTTCGTGCCCAGTCGCGATCTTGCGGCCAACGCCACCGCCCTCGAGCACGTGCGCCTGGACAAGAAGCGCGAGGCCAGCGACGGCTTCGACGGCTCCTGGGTGGCCCACCCCGGGCTCGTCGCCACCTGCCGCGAGGTCTTCGACAGCCGGCTCGGGGCGGCACCCCACCAGATCGCCGCTCCGACGACCCGGGCGGACGTGCGCGCTGCCGACCTGCTGGACCTGAGGGGAGTCGGCGGCGCGGTGACCATGGCTGGCTTGCGAGCGAACATCGCCGTTGCGCTGCGGTACGTCGATGCGTGGCTGCGCGGCCAGGGCGCCGTCGCGCTGGGCGGACTGATGGAGGACATGGCGACCGCGGAGATCGCCCGGTGTCAGGTGTGGCAATGGCTGCGGCACGCCACCCCCCTGGCCGAGGGCGGTGTTGTCGATCGCGCTCTGGTCGTCCGGCTGCTCGATGAGGAGACCGGCGCCGCCGATCGCGACGGTGGCGTCGGCTCGCGCGCCGCCGATGCCCGGCGGGTGGTCGAGGCCGTGACCCTGGTCGAGCCGTTGGAGCCCTTCCTCACCTGCTGGGCCTACCCACGGTTCCTCGTGGGGTGACCGGGCCGCGTGCAGACGAGCGCTTCTGGAGCGTCAAGGTGGCATGCAAGGCCCGCGGGCACGTACCGTCAAGCGGGTGTCCTTACTCCGCCTCAGGTCACTCCACCAGCTGAGCCTCGCTCTCGCAGTGGTGGCGCTCGTCGGCGCCGCCGGTCTCTTGTCGACTGTCGGCCCGGCCCCGTCGGGTTATTTCCACGTCACTCCGGCGGTCGCGGCAGACCGGTCGGTGACCAGCTCGACCCTGCCGCCTGTCACCATCGTGGGGCTGGGCGACTCGGTCACGGCCGGCAGCGCCTGCGACTGTCGCGACTTCGTCTATCGGTACGGCGACATCGTGCGCGCCCGCACCGGTCGGGCGGCGGTGGTTCACAATCTCGGCGAAGGCGGTCAGACCTCGACCGGTCTGCTGCGTGAGCTGAGCGCGGCCAATGCGATGTCGCGTCAGGTGGCCGCCGCCAATGTGGTGCTGGTCACGATTGGAGCCAACGACTTCTATCCTGAGTTCGCCAAGCGGCGCGCCGTCGGTTGCGACCGGTCCTGCTGGGGGCCGCGGGCGACGCTGGTCGGCAAGAACGTCCGGGCTATCGTGACGCGCATCCGAGCGCTGCGGTCCGGACACCACACCCTCATCCTGGTCACGAACTACTGGAACGTCTTCGAGGACGGACAGGTGGCCATCGACGACTACGGCCCCACGCTGCTGGCCTGGAGCGACCGGTTGACCCGGGTGGCCAACGGGTTCATCTGCTGGAACGCCCGGGCGGCCGGCGGGCGCTGCACCGACCTCTACGCACCGTTCAAGGCAGCTGACGGCAGCGCAGACCCGACCGACCTGCTTGCCGATGACGGCGATCACCCCGACGCCGCCGGGCATCGCCTGATCGCGCAGGCGCTAGCCCGTACCGGGTTGCCTTGGGGCTGAGGCACCGGCTCAGTGGCCACCGATCCTGGCGCTGAGCCAGTCCAGGGCGGGGCTGAGCTCGCGGCTCCACGTCGACAGGCTGTGGCCGCCGTGCGGCAGCACGATCGTGTCGATCCGAAGCGGCGCGTGTGCGAGCGAGACCATCTTCTGCAGGTCCAGCAGACCGTTCGGGCCGGCTTCGCCGCGCGAGGACGTGAGCAGCAACGAGACCGGCGGCTGCGGCTGGTGTGCCAGACGCCACTCGAGGTCGTTCAGGTGGCGCAGCTCCAGCGAACCACCCCAGAGATCCCCCGTCGTGCTGTCCTGCAGCGTGTGGTAGTAGCCGGAGAGGCCGACACCGGCGCTGAAGGTGTAGGAGTTGAGCAGCGTGAGTTTCACTGCGCAGTAGCCCCCCGTGGAGTCGCCGATGGCGCCCCAGCCGACCGGCCGTACCCGGTAGGCCGCGGTGATGTCCGCGGGCACGTCCTGGGCGAAGAAGGTCTCGGTCTGCGGACCGGCGGGCACGTCGCTGCACTCGGCATCACGTGGGTATGCGACCGAGGGCCGCATCATGACGAGGACCGTCGGCTTGGCCCGACCGGCCTTGACCTCCGCCCGGAGGTGGTCCTGGTAGGCCAACCGGCGGATCAGGTTGAGGTCGTTCCCGGGGTAGCCGGTGAAGACCTCCACCGCGGGGAACGTCGTGTTCCGGTAGGCCGCCTGGAAGTACTGCGGCGGAAGATAGACGAACGCGTGCGACGAGAGCTGGCTGCGCGCACCGGCCAAAGTGACCGACTCGAGCCGGCCTACCTTGGCGTAGTCGACGGGGGTCGACCAGGCGGCCATCGGCAGGTGCACGACCTGCAGCACAGTGGGACCGGCGCTGGTCGTGGTCACCGGGTCGAGGCCCGCGGTGTGGCTCGTCGCCACCGCGGACGTCGGGTGCAGCTGCTGGACCAGGTCCGACCAGGACCCGTAGAAGTAGCCGTAGTCGTTGGCCGCGGCCGCCACGAGGAGCACAGCGGCCAGCTGGGCTGCGGCGACCATGACCAGCCGCTGGAGGGTGGCCAGGACCTGGTTCCCCCGCGTACGACGCCAGAGGAGCGCCGTCGCGACCGGGAGAGCCACGACCAGGGTGCCGAGCAGGATGAGGAGCGGGGCACCGAGGAGAGCCATGTCCTGACGAACGCCGGGAACCGACGATCAGTGCCCAGCGTTTTCGCAGCGGCAAGTCAGACATAGTGGGTGCCTCGGGTGCAGTCAGGCCCGCCGACGTGGAGGTCGACAACGCGCAAGAGGGAATGGGCACCGTCCTGGATCGCACGCATCGTGACGCTCCTGGGGCTGGTGAGCGTGGTGGTCGCCGCCGTGCCGCAGATGCACCGCCGGGTGCCGGGCGGTCTGGAGCTGTTGCCGCCCTTCACCCACGACGCAGCCCGAGGGGCGACGCTGGCCGTCGGGGTCTCGCTGCTGATGCTCGCCGGTGGTCTGCGCCGACGTAAGCGCCGGGCTTGGCTCGTCGCTTTCGTGCTCACGATCAGCATTGCGGTACTCAGTCTCGTCCGTGGTCTCGACGTGCTCGAGGCTGTCCTCGCGCTTCTGGCGGCGGCCCTGCTGCTGCGCAGCCGAGCCTCCTTCAGCGGCGAGGCCGACCCGCGGTCCTGGTGGACGACGCTGCGGCTGTTCGTCACCTCCTCGGTCGCGGCTTGGCTCGCCGGCATGGCGCTGGTGCTGGGCGATCGCGACGGCCAGGTCGGGCATCCGGGGGTACGCATCGTGGCGGTGCACGTGCTGGAAGGCATGGTCGGGATTGCCGGTCCGGTGCAGTTCGACACCGCGCACCGACAGGACGTCATCACCGTCACGTTGGCCCTGCTGGGCAGCGTGGTCGTCATCGCCACGCTTACCTCGTTGCTGCGTCCCGCCGGTGGGCCGCACACCCGCGATGCCTCTGACGACGTCCGGCTGCGCGGCCTGCTCGCCGCACCGGGCTCCCAGGACTCGCTGGGCTACTTCGCCCTGCGCGACAACAAGTCTGTGGTGTTCTCACCTTCGGGCAAAGCTGCCGTCGCCTATCGTGTGGTCGGTGGCGTGAGCCTGGCCTCCGGCGACCCGGTCGGCGACCCGGAGGCGTGGCCAGGAGCGATCGAGGCCTGGCTGGCCGAAGCCCGGCGCTATGCCTGGCTGCCGGCCGTTCTGGCACCTGGTGAGGTCGGCGCCGCTGCCTACCACCGGGCCGGCTTCGATGCCCTCGAGCTCGGTGACGAGGCGGTGCTCGACGTCGCAGACTTCGCCCTCGAGGGGCGGCCGATGCGCACGGTGCGGCAGGCAGTCAACCGGGTCCGCCGCCTCGGCTACATCGCCGACGTCACGGAGATGAAGGCGCTGACCGATGCCGAGGTCGCCGAGCTCAACCAAGCGTCCCAAGCCTGGCGCGAGGGCGAGACCGAACGCGGCTTTGCCATGGCCCTGGGCCGCTTCGGTGATCCCGTCGACGACGCGTGCGTGCTGGTGCGCGCGCGCGACGGTGAGGGCAAGCTCTGTGCGCTGCTGCATCTCGTGCCCTGGGGTCGCGACGGGCTGTCCCTCGATGTGATGAGACGGTCGCCCGCCACCGACAACGGCGTCATCGAGCTGATGGTGGTCGAGCTGCTGCAGAGCAGCAAGGAGCACGGCGTACGCCGGGTGTCCTTGAACTTCGCGGTCTTCCGTTCGGTGTTCGAGCGCGGGGGCCGGCTCGGTGCCGGACCTGTGCTGCGGTTGTGGCGGCGCGTCCTCCTCGGTGCGTCGCGGTTCTGGCAGATCGAGTCCCTCTATCGCGCCAACGCGAAGTACCAGCCGGCGTGGGAGCCGCGCTATCTCTGCTTCCAGAGTGCGCGGGACCTACCGCGCGTCAGTGTGGCCGCGTTGCGCGCTGAGGCCTTCCTTCCGGAGCTGCCACGATGGGGCCGACGGCCCCGCGCAGGTGCCAGGCCGGCTGCCACGCTGCCGCCCCGTCTACACGATGGCGCCGTCGGGCCCGTCGCTGTGCCCGCCGCGCGCTCGAGAGACGACGACTAGTGGGCCTGACCAGCCCGCAGTTCCTCGGGTTGTGCGTCGTCCTCGCCCTGCTCGCGCCGGTCGTCACGCTGCTGCTCTGGTCGCGGGCCCGCGGACCGCGCCCGGTGCGTGCCGGTGAGCGGCTGGGCATGATCGCCGTCTGCCAGGTCACCGCAGTGCTGTTGCTCGCTGTGCTCGTCAACAACAACTTCTACCTCTATGCGTCCTGGAACGACCTCTTCGGCGTCGTCGGTGCGCCGACGGTGGGCGCAGACGGTCTGCTCCCGGCTGGTCACGCCAGCGAAGCCCGGAAGATCACAGCCGCTTTCCAGTCGGGCAGCCGGCGGGGTGGCGTGGTACTCGAGCAGACCATCAAGGGCAAGCGTTCGAAGCTGCGCGAGAACGCGTTGATCTACCTTCCGCCGGAGTACAACCAGCCGGCATACGCACACACGAAGTTCCCCGTCGCCGTCGTGTTCCCCGGCTTTCCGGGGGACCCGCGAGTCTGGACGACGATCCTGCCGATCCCGACCGTCATGACCCAGGAGGTCGCGGCGGGACGTGCTCACCCGTTCATCGCGGTCATGATGTCCGCCACGGTGGCCCCGCCGCGGGACACGGAGTGCGCCGACGTGGTTCGCGGACCCAAGGTCGAGACCTTCCTCGCACTCGACGTGCGCGAACAGATCAGCAAGGTGCTCCGGGTGCGCACCGACGCCCATGGTTGGGGCTTCATGGGGTCCTCGCTAGGAGGCTTCTGTGCCGTCAAGCTGGCGATGCGTCATCCCGACCTCTACGGCACGGCTGTCAGCTTCTCCGGCTTCTACCACGCGCTGGAGGACAACACGACGGGCGAGCTGTACGGCAAGAATCTGGCCCTGCGCAATGACAGCAGCCCGATCTGGCGACTACACCATCTGCCGGCACCTCCCATCGCTGTGCTGGCCACGATCAGCAGACAGGAACGGACGTACGCCGACAGCGTGGCCTTCTTCGCCGCGGCCAAGCCGCCGTTGCGGCTGGAAACCCTGGTGCTTCCGACTGGCGGTCACAACCCAGGTGCTTATCGTGCTCTGCTCCCGAAGGGGATCGACTTCCTCTCCGCGCAGTTTGGCGGCTGAGCCTGCCGAGATGCTCGGTCCTCGGCCGCCTAGCTCACAGGTCGAGCGCCCGGGCAATCGGCACACCTGGTCGGTAGGCGAGGTGCAGGTGTCCAGGCGCGTCCAGCACCGTGAGGTCCGCCCGCGCGCCGACGGTCACGATGCCGATGTCGTTACGCAGCAAGGCCTTAGCCCCTCCTGCTGTCGCTGCCCAGACCGCCTCGGCGGGTGTCATGTGCAGCTCGCGCACTGCGAGCGCGATCACGAACGGCATCGACGAGGAGAAGCAGCTGCCGGGGTTGCAATCGGTGGCCAAGGCGACGGTCGCGCCCGCATCCAGCAGCGCACGCGCGTCAGGGTAGGCCGAGCGGGTGGAGAACTCCGCGCCCGGCAGCAGCGTCGCGACGGTGCCGCCGGCTGCCAGCGCGTCGACGTCCGATGGTGTCAGGTGCGTGCAGTGGTCGACGCTTGCTGCGCCGAGCTCGACCGCGAGCTGCACGCCCGGCCCGGCGGACAACTGGTTGCCGTGCACCCGCAGGCCCAGTCCTGCCACCCGGCCGGCCTCGAGGACGGCACGTGACTCCTCCCCGGTGAAGGCGAGCGTGCTCGCCGGTTCGCAGAACACGTCCACCCATCGCGCGTACGGCGCGGCGGCGGCCATCATCGGGCCGATGACCAGGTCGAGGTAGTCGTCACGGGCGCTGCCGGCCGGCACGACATGCGCGCCGAGGAAGGTCGTCTCTGTCGTCACCTCACGCGCCAGGCGCAGAGCCCTGGCCTCGTCCTCGACCGTGAGTCCGTAGCCGCTCTTCACCTCGACCGTCGTGGTGCCCTGAGCGCGCATCTCGGCGAAGCGCGTCGCGAGGTTCTTGCGGAGCTGATCGTCGTCGGCGGCACGGGTGGCCGCGACCGTGACCCCGATACCGCCGCCGTCGTAGGGGACCCCGGCCATGCGTGCCGCGAACTCGGCGGCCCGGTCGCCGGCGAAGACCTGGTGGGTGTGTGAGTCGACGAAGCCCGGGATCACCGCCCGGCCACCCACGTCGTGAACATGGTCGGCGGCGGGGGCCCGGTCCGCCGGACCGACCCACGCCACCCGGTCGTCGGCGATGACGACGGCAGCGTCGCTGATCAATCCCAGCGGAGTCCCGTCGCCGAGGGCCGGGTCGTTGGTGACCAGCTCGGCGATGCCGGTGATGACGGTCGCGGTCACCCGTCGGGCCAGAGCGGGGCGATCGCGTCGAATAGTGCACGGCCGACGTCGCCGATGCGGTGCTGTCCGTCCTCGACCACCGTGCGTCCGTCGACCACGACGGTGTGCACGTCGGCGGCACCGGCGGCCATCACCACCTGGTCGGGCAGGACGCCTGCTGTGCGCACGGTGTCCAGGCGCACCGCGACCAGGTCGGCCCGGGTGCCCACCTGGAGCCGGCCCGAGTCCCAGCCCAGGCCGTCGTGGCGACTGAGGGCGTCGAGCAGCTCGGCGGGGGTGAAGCGACCACGCTGCATCGAGGCAAGCCGCTCGTCGGACTCCATGCCGCGCGCCTCCTCGAGCAGGTCGGTGACGGCGTGCTGGTCGCTGCCGAGGGACAGCGTGACACCGGCGTCGGCGAGGCGCCGGGCTGGACCGATGCCATCGGCCAGGTCCCGTTCGGTGGTCGGGCAGAAGCACACCGAGCTGCCGGCATCAGCGAGCAGGCCGATGTCCGGGTCGGTGAGATGAGTGGCATGCACGGCTGTGGTGGCGGGGCCGAGAGCGCCGGCGTCATGCAGCAGCCCGGTGGGGGTGCGGCCGTAGAACGATGCACACGCCTCGTTCTCGGCCGGCTGCTCGGAGACGTGGATGTGCACCGGACGACCGGCACCGGCCTCGAGGACGGTCGGCAGCTGGCTCGCCGGCACGGCGCGCACGGAGTGGATCGCCACGCCGCGGCGCAGGCCGTCGGACTCGGGCATGGCTGCTGCTCGGGCGCCCCAGGCATCGACGTCGGCATCGGCGAACCGTCGCTGGTGCTCGTCGAGCGGGAGGTGACCTCCGGAGGTGAGGCCGCCGGCCAGGTAGCAGGTGTCGAGCAGGGTCAACCGGATACCGGCCTCGGCCGCGGCTTGGCGCAGCGCCTCGCCCATCGCGTTGGGGTCGTCGTAGGACCGTCCGTCCGGTGCGTGATGCAGGTAGTGGAACTCCCCGACGGTCGTGATGCCGGCCAAGGCCATCTCGGCGTACGTCGCCCGTGCCAGCGCCAGCATGCTGTCGGGGGTCAGCCGCGCGGAGACGGCGTACATCTGCTCACGCCAGGTCCAGAAGCTGCCGCCGCCGCCATGGCTGCGGCCGCGCAGCGCCCGGTGGAAGGCGTGGCTGTGCGCGTTGGCGAAGCCCGGCAGGACGACGCCGGGCAGCCGGACCGCGTCGGAGACATCGGCGGCCGGGACTCCGGTGGTGACGGCGGTGAACCGTCCGTCGGACTCCTCGAGCAGCACGTCGCGTGCCGCACCGCCGGGCAGCAGCGCGTGCTCGGCCCACCACCTCATCGGGCGCTGCTCATGCGGTCAGATGTGCCAGCACGGAGTGCAGCGCATCGACGCCGGCGAGACAGTCGTCGACCTCGGCGTGCTCGAGCGGTGAGTGCGAGACACCGGTCGGGTTGCGGACGAAGAGCATGGCGGTGGGGATGCCGGCGAGGCTGAGCACCCCTGCATCGTGCCCTGCTCCGGTGGCCAGCACCGGCGCATCGTCGAGCAACCGGGCCAGCTCGGCCGCGAGGATGGGGTCGAAGGGTGTGTCGGCGGTGAACGACTCCTCGGTGGCCGTCGTACGTCCGGCATCGGCGACCGCAGCCGCGACCGCCCGCACGTCGTGCTCCAGGGGCCCGCGGGCATCGAGCCACGCGGTGACCAAGGACGGGATGGCGTTGACCCCGTTAGGCGCGACGGTGACCTTGCCGACGGTCGCGACGCAGCCGCGGGCCGCGGCCTCGCGGCGGGCTGCCTGCACGACCGCGGCCAGGTCCAGCATCGGGTCGTCGCGATCGGCCAGCGCCGTGGTGCCGGCGTGGTCGGCAGACCCGTGCAGGTCCAGGCGCCAGCGCCCGTGCGGGCGGATGGCGGCAGCGACAGCGACGGCCCGGTCGAGGTCGACCAGACCGCGACCCTGCTCGACGTGGAGCTCGACGAAGGTGCCCACCCGGCGCAGCGTCTCCTCGTCACGGCCGAGGTGCTCGGGTGGCGAGCCGGCGGCGGCCATCGCCTCGGCCATGGTGGTGCCCGTGCTGTCGCGCAGCCCGCGCGCGCGGTCCGCGTCGAGGGCACCGGTGAGCAGCCGGGACCCTGCGCAGGCGATGCCGAAGCGCGCGCCCTCCTCATCACCGAAGCACGCGATGCCGACGGGCCGACGAGCCGGGTCGAGCTCGGTGTCCGGTCGCTCGGCCCGCAGCGCGTCGAGGGCGAGGAAGGCCGAGACGACACCGAGCGGTCCGTCGAAGGCTCCGCCGTCGGGCACCGAGTCGAGGTGGCTGCCGAGCACGACGCCAGCGTTCCCCCGGGCCGCCGCGGCGTCCGGGTCGCCCCACCACGCCCATTGGTTGCCGGCGCGGTCCGTGGTCAGGTCGAGCCCGCGGGCGGTTGCCTCGCCAGCGAACCACTCGCGCAGCTCGCTGTCGCTGTGGCTCCAGGCGAACCGTCGATAGCCGCCGGTGTCGGCGTCACGGCCGACGGGTGCGAGCTCAGCCCACATCCGGGCGAAGGTCACCGGGTCACGACTCCCGCATCGGCACCCGGACGCCGCGCTCGGCGGCGACCTCGTCGGCCCGCTCATAGCCCGCGTCGACGTGCCTGATGACGCCCATGCCGGGGTCGTTTCTGAGCACCCGCTCGATCTTCTGCCGAGCAAGGTCAGTGCCATCGGCCACGGTGACCTGACCGGCGTGCAGCGACCGGCCGATGCCGACACCGCCACCGTGGTGGATCGAGACCCAGGTCGCACCGGACGCGGTGTTGACCAGAGCGTTGAGCAGTGGCCAGTCCGCGATCGCGTCGGAGCCGTCGGCCATCGCCTCGGTCTCACGATAAGGAGACGCGACCGAGCCGCAGTCGAGGTGGTCGCGGCCGATGACGATCGGTGCCGACAGCTCGCCCGAGGCGACCATGTCGTTGAACTTCGCACCGGCCCGGTCCCGGTCGCCGTAGCCCAGCCAGCAGATCCGCGCCGGCAGGCCCTGGAAGGCGATGCGTTCGCGCGCGGCGCGCATCCACTTCTGCAGCTTGTCGTCGTCGGGGAACAGCTCGAGCACGGCTGCGTCGGTCGCGTGGATGTCGCGCGGGTCACCCGAGAGCGCAGCCCAGCGGAACGGTCCCTTGCCTTCGCAGAACAACGGCCTGATGTACGCCGGGACGAAGCCGGGGAAGTCGAAGGCGCGGGTGCAGCCACCGAGGCGCGCCTCGTCCCGGATCGAGTTGCCGTAGTCGAAGACCTCGGCACCGGCGTCGAGGAAGCCGACCATCGCCTCGACGTGCGCGGCCATCGACGCCCGAGCGCGGTCGGTGAACTCCTCGGGCTTGGCCGTGGCATAGTCCTGCCAGTCCTCGAGGCTGATCCCGACAGGCAGGTAGGACAAGGGGTCGTGCGCACTGGTCTGGTCGGTGACGATGTCGATGTCAGCGCCGCGACGCAGCAGCTCGGGGAAGACCTCGGCGCAGTTGCCGACGACACCGACCGAGAGCGCCCGGCGCTCGGACTTGGCGGCCATCACCCGGGCCAGCGCGTCGTCGAGAGACTCGGCTAGCTCGTCGAGATAGCGGTGCTCGACCCGACGCCGCAGGCGTGACTCGTCGACGTCGACGACCAGGCACACACCCTCGTTCATCGTGACGGCCAACGGCTGCGCACCGCCCATGCCGCCGCAACCACCGGTGAGGGTCAGGGTGCCGGAAAGCGTTCCACCGAAGCGCTTGTCGGCCACTGCAGCGAACGTCTCGTACGTGCCCTGCACGATGCCCTGGGTGCCGATGTAGATCCAGGACCCGGCCGTCATCTGCCCGTACATCGTGAGCCCGAGGTTCTCCAGCCGGCGGAACTCCGGCCAGGTGGCCCAGTCGCCGACGAGGTTGGAGTTGGCGATGAGCACCCGGGGTGCCCACTCGTGGGTGCGCATCACCCCGACCGGTTTGCCGGACTGCACGAGCATGGTCTCGTCGTCCTTGAGGGTGGTCAGGGTGCGGATCATGGCGTCGTACGCCGCCCAGCTGCGCGCGGCCCGGCCGGTGCCGCCGTAGACGACGAGGTCATCCGGGCGCTCGGCGTTCTCCGGGTCGAGGTTGTTCATCAGCATCCGCAGGGGGGCCTCGGTCTGCCACGACCCCGCGGTGAGGGTGGTGCCGCGGGGGGCCCGGACGGGTCGCGCGCCTTCCATGTCAGGTCCTTTCAGGGTCGGGCAGAAGCCGGTGGTCAGAGCAGGGGGCCGGTGACGGACTCGGTGGCGGTGATGACGCCGCCGGCGAGCACGAACTCGACCGCGGCCTCGATCTCGGGACCGAGGTGCCGGTCCGGTCCCGGGCCGGGCACGGTGGCGCGCAGCGCGGCGACGACCGCGCCGGTGGCGGGAGCGGGCAGCAACGGCGCCCGCAGGTCGAGTGCGCGTGCGGCCGTGAGGACCTCGACGGCGATCACCCGGGCGAGGCCGTCGACGCCGCGGCGCAGCTTTCGGGCTGCCGACCAGCCCATCGACACGTGATCCTCCTGCATGGCGCTGGAGGGGATCGAGTCGACAGATGCAGGAGCGGCCAGCCGCTTGAGCTCCGAGACGATTGCGGCCTGGGTGTACTGCGCGATCATCAGCCCGGAGTCGACGCCCGGGTCGTCGGCGAGGAACGCCGGCAGCCCGTGGTTGCGCGACACGTCGAGGAAGCGGTCGGTGCGTCGTTCGGACATCGACGCGAGGTCGGCGACGACAACGGCAAGGAAGTCGAGCACGTAGGCCACCGGGGCGCCGTGGAAGTTGCCGTTGCTCTCCACCCGACCGTCGAGGGTGACCACCGGGTTGTCGACAGCGCTGGCGAGCTCACGGGACGCGACCAGCTCGGCGTGGGTGATGGTGTCGCGCACCGCGCCGTGCACCTGCGGCGCGCAGCGCAGCGAGTAGGCGTCCTGCACGCGGGTGCACTCAGGTCCCTTGTGGCTGGCCATGATCGGCGACCCGTCGAGGACGGCGCGCAGGTTGGCGGCGCTGTCGGCCTGGCCCGGGTGCGGGCGCAGTGCCTGCAGGTCGGCGGCCAGCACGGCGTCGGTGCCCAGCTGCGCCTCGATGCTCATGGCAGCGGCGACGTCGGCCGACCGCACGAGCATGCGCAGGTCGTGGCAGGCCATGACGAGCATGCCGAGCATGCCGTCGGTGCCGTTGATCAGCGCAAGGCCCTCCTTCTCGCGCAACACGACCGGCGTCAGCCCGGCAGCGGCCATCGCCTCACCCGCCGGGCGCAGCACACCGTCGGCGTCACGCACCTGGCCCTCGCCCATCACGGCAAGAGCGCAGGAAGCGAGCGGTGCCAGATCCCCGGAGCAGCCGAGGGAGCCGAACTCCCGGACCACCGGGGTCAGCCCGGCCGAGAGCACCGCGGCGTAGGTGCGGGCAGTCTCGAGGCGTACGCCGGTCCGCCCGGTGGCAAGGGTCGACAGACGCAGCAGCATGGTCGCTCGTACGACCTCGGTCTCGACCTCGGGACCGGTGCCGGCGGCGTGCGAACGCACGAGACTCCGTTGCAGCTGGGTTCGCATCTCTGTCGGGATGTGTCGGGTGGCGAGAGCCCCGAAGCCCGTGGAGATGCCGTAGTGCGCGACGTCCTCGTCGGCCAGTGCTTCGACCACTGCGCTGCTCGCCGCAATCCCGGCTTCGGCGGCGGGGGACAGGGTCGCCCGGGCGCCGCCGCGCGCTACTGCCAGCAGGTCGCTAGCAGAAACCGGGCCTACCTCCACCACCACGTCGTTCGGCATGGCCCCATGTCATCGCACCGCGGGTCCGGCCGCCAGTGAGCTGGCCGACGAGTTGTCCGGGATCTCAGACATCTGTGTCGCGGCCCGGTCGCTCGCGAAACACCCGGACCAGACAGCTCCCGCATCATCGACAGCTCCCGACACGCCGTGGTCGCAACCGATCCCACGGCGGGTGGGGAGCACGTGATCTTTGTCTAGTCTCCAGGCTCAGGCCCGTTCGTCGAGGAGGCACCCGCATGGTCGCCACGGTGCCAGCCGCCACCCACGCCCTCGCGATCCTCCGGCACCTCTCACGCCAAGCCGGTCCGGTGGCCGCGGCGGCGATCGCCCGCGACCTGGGCCTGCCGCGCTCCACGACGTACCAGCTGCTTGCGACGTTGACCGCAGAGGGCTTTGTGGTGCACCTGCCGGAAGAAAGACGCTATGGGCTGGGTCTCGCGGCCTACGAGCTGGGCACGGGCTACAGCAGGCAGGCGCCGCTGCAGCGGCTGGCCCGTGCGCCGTTGGCGGACCTCGTCGACCGCACCGGCCAGATCGCGCACCTGGCGGTGCTGCACGGGCGTGAGGTGTTCTACGTCATCGAGGAACGGGCACCGGGTCGGTCACCTTTGGTGACCGATGTGGGGGTGCGGCTGCCCGCGACGCTGACCGCGAGCGGTCGGGCGATGCTGGCGGCACTGCCCGGTCCGCAGGTGCGGGCGCTGTTCGCGGCGGACTCGGACTTCGTGCTGCGCCATGAGGCCGGACCGCGGTCGCTGTCCGCGCTGCGCCGACTGCTTGTCGACGTACGCCGGCGCGGGCACGCGATCGAGGACGGCGAGGTGACACCCGGCTTTGCCTCCGTCGCCGTGGCGGTGGTCGACCACACCGGTCACCCGGTTGCTGCTGTCGCCTCGACCTTCGGCTCAGGGCAGGTCGATGGGCTCGGACGCGGCCGACTGGTCGCCGAGGTGGCGCGCACAGCAGGAGTCCTCAGCCGGCGGCTCGGTGGCTGACGGCTCGGGTCCTCGCGGCCGCGGTGCCCGTGCCATGAGCCACCTCGGCCCCAGACGTTGGCTCCGTCGACGGGAAGCCCTGGATGAGACGAGAGCCGTCGTTTAGCGTGACCCCATGGTCGACCTGGCATTCTCCGACGACGGCCCGTTCGACGGTGACGTCGTCCTGCTAGGCGGATCGCTGGGCAGTACCCGTGCCATGTGGCAGGCGCAGGTACAGCCGCTCGCGGCTGCCGGTCTCCGCGTGGTGCGGTTCGACGCCCGCGGCCATGGCGACTCGCCGGTACCGCTGGGGCCTTATGACATCGACGATCTCGTCGACGACGTCGTTGCTCTGCTCGATCGACTCGGTGTCGAGCGGGCTCACCTGGTGGGTCTGTCGCTCGGCGGCATGATCGCGATGCGTACGGCGATCCGCGAGCCGCACCGCGTGGACCGGGTGGTGGCGATGTGCACCTCCGCGCAGCTCGGGCCGTCGTCCGCGTGGGCCGACCGCATCGCGGCGGTGCGGGCGCACGGGGTGGGGTGGGTGGCGCCGGGCATCGTGTCGCGCTGGTTCACCCAGGAGCGGCAGACCGCTGACCCGGAGGTGGTGGCGTGGGCCGAGCGGATGCTCGCTTCGACACCGCTGGAGGGATACGTGGGTTGCTGCGCCGCGGTCCAGCAGATGGACCTGCGAGACGAGCTCGGCTCCATCACCGCGCCGCTGCTGGCGATCGCCGGGGACCAGGACCCGGCTACCCCGCTGCCGCACCTGCAGGCCATCGCCGACGGAGTGCCCGGTGCCAGGCTTGCTGTTGTCGAGCGGGCAGCGCACCTGGCCAACGTCGAGCAGCCCGTAGCAGTGAACGACCTCCTCATCGAGCATCTGTGCGGCCCAGCAGAAGGCCCGGTCGACCACCGCGAAGGGTGATCGACCGGGCCACTTACCGCTTGGGTGTCAGTTGTGCTGGTGCTGCTGAACCTCGTCCTTGGCCTGCGCCGCGGAGTCGGCGACGTTGACCTTGGCGTCGGCTGCCTCGCCCTTGACGGTGCCGACCGCGTCGGTGGCGGTTGCTTTGAGGGCTTGGACGGCGTCCTGAGCCGGGCCGGTGAGGTTGTCCTTTGCCTCTGCCGCGGCGTCCTTCAGCGGGGCCGTCAGGGTGTCGGAGTGCTCGCTGACCTTGTCCTTGACGGCTGTCGCTGCGTCCTGCTCCTTCTGGCTCGCGGGCAGTAAGGAGGAGGCCAACCAGCCGACGCCGAAGGCGATGAGGCCCGCGGCAAACGGGTTGCCCTGAGCCCTCCGCTTGGCGGCGGAGGGTGTCTGAGACGCGGCACCGCCGATCCCGGACGCGAGAGAAGAGGCCTTGTCGGTGGCCGTGCCGAGCGCGCCGTCGTCGGAGGGATCGTTGCTCGAGCCCATGACCCTCTCCTTGACCGACCCCACGGCGTCCTTGGCGCGGTCGACCTTGCGCTCCATGACCCGGGCGGGGCTGACCTTCTCGGTCAGGGCGTCGACATCACGGCTGAGGTCGGCACGCGTCGCGTCGATGTTGCGCCGGATGACCTCCGGGTCGTCGCTACGGGTGGTGGTACTGCCGTGCGTGTCGCTGCTGTAGATGTCAGCGCTGTAGTTGTCGCTGTCGAAGCTGCTCATGGTGTCTCCTCACCGGCCCTTGAGGGCATCGGGAACGTCCTTCAGGGTCTGGACAGTGCGCTCCGGTTTGGGGCTGACGGAGGCCAACGTGTTCTTGCCGATGACGGCGAGTGCGCCTGCGATGACGCCCCACACGATGGCCACAACCAGGGCGGACCAGCCGCGTCCGATGCCGTTGCCCAGCGCCCACCACAGCGTGATGGACAGGAACAGCACCGTCATGTAGCCAGCGAAACCGGCGGCGCCGAGCAGGCCCGCACCCTTGCCGGCCTTGGTGACCTCCTGCTTGACCTCTGCCTTGGCGAGATCGAGCTCCTGGCGCATCAGAGTGGTGAAGTCGTTGGTGACCTCACCGATCAACTCGCCGACCGATCGTCCGGAGACCTCAGGACGATCGGTCTGCGTGGTGGTCGCGCCGGTGTCGGCGTAGGCCCCGCTCATCGCAGACCACCGCTCGTCACCGGGTCACCGGACAGTGCGATCGAATCGTCCGGCGACAGGACTGGAGCCGGGGTGTCCGTGGGGTAGACAGTCGGGGTGGGGGTGGACGCGGCGTGACGTGGCGAGGTCGCGTTGTCGTGTGACTTCGCCGAGTCCACGGCACCCCGGGTGAGCCGACCGGCGACGACGCCTGCTGCCACGGCGCCGAGCAGGAAGGTGCCAGGCTTTCTGCGCGCCATCGACCTCAGCTCGTCGACGATCGTGCCCGGGTCGCGGGACTCGAGCCAGCCGGCGAGGTCGTGCGCCTTCGTCGCCGCTTGCTGGGCAAGGTCGGTGGCGACTCCGGACTGCCCGGCCTGCCCGTTGCTGGCCATGGAGCGCAGCTCGTCACCGAGCGAGCGCAGGCCAGCAGCCGCCTTGTCCTTCTGAGCGCCGGACTGCTCGTGCACCTGAGTGGTGACTTCGCGCTTCATGTTGCGGGCCTGGGTCATGCCCTCGGCGACAACATTCTTACCCTGCTCGACCGCGGTGCCGGCGACCTGCTGGCCGGACTCCTTCGCGATCTGACCTACCTGAACCGCCTGCTGCTTGGCGGTGTCTGTGATGGGGTTGGTGCTACTGCTGGGCGGCAGGCCGCCGTACGGTGCGTCGGTCATGACGCCCTCCTTGTCGTTGGTCTGTCGGGTGGTGCGCGTCTGCAGACCAAGGCTTCGCCACTCCTGCGGCCTCGAAACACCGCTCGGGGCAATTACACTGTCGGGCCAGAAATTGCATGGGAGGCATGAGTTCGGAGCTGTGTGGCGTTTCAACTCCGCCCACGCCGTACGACGGCAGCGGCACCTGCCACCCATCCCAGCGCTGCTGCGCCGCTGAGCGATGCCGGGCCCCGGTGGCGAACGGAAGCGACAGCAACCGGCACATGCTGGCTCCGTGCGCGACATCGACAGCAGCGCCGAGGACCACCAGATCTGCGTCCGGTCGGAGCGTCAAGATCGCGCCTTGGGCGACGTCGCTCCCGCGGTGGGCTAGCGCCGACCCCACGTGGACGATCGCCCCACGGTTGCACGCCTTCATCCGCGCCTTCATCCGCGCCAGGACCGACCGGCACGACAATTGCTGTCCCGCCCGCAGCCCGCACCTCGGGCGGCGTACGCCGCTCACACTCCCCGCGTCCGGATCGCCCTCACGTCAGGTTGCGCTGGTGCACGGCGGGTAGTTGCTCAGTCCCGACACCAGCAGGAGGAGATCGAGGATGGCGCGCGTGACTCGAGAGATGGCGGTGCCGCCCGCCGCCGTCTGGGCGGTGCTGGCCGACGGCTGGAGCTATGCCACCTGGGTCGTGGGCACGGTGAAGATCCGCGAGGTCGACCCGGCGTTTCCCGCGGTCGGCAGCAAGCTGCACCACGCCGTCGGGGCCTGGCCGTTGCTGATCGAGGACGAGACCGAGGTCATCGAGTGCGAGCCGGGACAGCGGCTGCTGCTACAGGCCCGGGGGTGGCCGATGGGCGAAGCGACCGTCGAGCTTGTCCTGCGCCCGGCGGGCGATGGCACCCGGACCGCGGTGCAGATGTACGAGGAGCCGACCAGCGGACCAGGCGCATGGCTGCAGAACCCGGTGGTGGACAAGGTGGGGGAGTGGCGGCTCGTCGAGGCGCTGGACCGGCTACGCCGTCTCGTCGAGGGCCACGCGCATCAGCCTTCGGCCTGACGCACCTGGATGACGTTGCCCTCCGGGTCGTGGCCGTTGACGACGGTCGCGCCGTCCCAGCTCCATTCGCGCTCCGGCCCTTCGACGACACCGCCGGCCTCAGCGGCCGCCGCACGGGCTCGTGCGATGTCGTCAACCGAGAACGTGAGCTTCACCGGGGTGTCCTCGCGTCGTTGCGGGGGCACCGTCACCGTGACCTGCGCCGCGAGCTCAGGCGGCATCGACACCAGCACCAGGTCGTACGACGATCCGCTGAGCACCACGAACGACCGCGTGCGTCGGCTCTCGGTCACCCCGAGCGTGGCGCAGTAGAACCCGGCCAGCCGATCGAGGTCCTGGCCGTAGACGACAGCCGACATGCTCATGGGGTTGTCCTTTCCGCTCCCGGTACCTACGGCAGGGAGCTCGTTACGACAGCGCCCGCTGGGCTGCCCCCACCAGCCGGTCGTAGACACCCGGCCCGATCCTGGCACGCAGCAACGCCGCCCGCGCAGCGTTCGCGCCGCAGGCGCCGTGCACACCACCCCCCGGGTGTGCCGAGGAGCCGGCGAGGAACAGCCCGGGGAAGGACGTGTCGGCCCGGCCCAGGCCGGGGGTGGGTCGCAGCACCAGCTGCTGGTGCAGCGACGCGGTGCCGCCGTTGAGCGCCCCGCCGGGCAGGGACGGGTTGGCTGCTTCGAGCGCAGCCGAGCTCTGCACGCTGCGTCCGACCACGAGGTCTCGAAAGCCCGGGGCCTGCCGCTCGACCTCGGCCTCGATGCGGTCGGCGAAGGCCGCAACAGCCTCGTCGCTGTGCGCCGCGTGGGGCAGGTGCGCGTAGGCCCACACCGACTCGGTGCCGGTGGGGGAGCGGGTCGGGTCGGTTGTCGTCATCTGCCCGAGCAGGACGAACGGCCGCTCGGGCACGGTGCTGGTGGCGAGGTCGGTGGCGCAGCGGGACAGGTCGTCGAGGTTGCCCCCCAGGTGCACGGTGCCCGCTCCGCGGGCTGCCTCGCTGCGCCACGGGATCGGGGCAGAGGTCGCCCAGTTGACCTTGATGGTCGCGTTGTCCCAGTGGAACCGGTCGAGGTCGCGGCGGAGCCGGGTCGACAGGTGCTCCTCGCCGACCATCGACCGGTACAGGTGCGGCGCGGGGACGTCGGCAAGGACACCACGCCGGGCCCGGATGCGCTCGCCCGAAGCCAGCTCGACACCCTCGGCGACCGACGTACCGAGGACGACGCGAGCCACCGGCGAGGAGCAGCGCAGCTCACCGCCACGGCTGACGAAGCGCGCCGCCAGAGCATCCGACAGTCGCCCCGCCCCGCCTTCGGGCACCGGGAAACCGTGGTGCTGTCCGAGCATCACCAGCAGCAGGCCGTAGAGCGCGCTGCCGGCCGAGTCCGGAGACAGGTCGGTGTGCATCCCGTTGCCGGCGACCAGCAGGCCCGCGCCCTCGCCGCGGAACTCCTCGCTGACGAACCGTCGGGTCGGGAGGACGGCGGTGCGCGCCAGCCGCAGCCCCCTGTTGACTCCGAGGCGGCGGGCCAGCGACATCGCCGGTCGCACCGGCGGGAAGGGGTGCAGCAACGCGTCAAGCACGGGCCCTTCGACCTCCTGCCAGCGGGCCGCCCACCGTCGCCACGCCGCCCCGTCACCTGCGGCGAACGAGTCGACACTCTCGGCCGTCGTGTCGATGTCACGGGACAGCAGCACCCCGCGGCCGTCATCGAGGACGTGCGCGAGGACCTGCGGGGCGTGCACCCAGCGCAGGCCGTGCTGCTCCAGACCCATCGATCCGAGCACCCGCGAGGCAGCGGCCAAGGGATAGAACGCGCTGAACAGATCGGCGGTGTAACCGGGCACCGGATGGTCATGGGCGCTGCGCACCGCCCCACCGGGGGACTCGGTGGCCTCCAGTAGCAGGACGCTCCAGCCCGCGTCGACCAACAGGTTGGCCGCCACGAGACCGTTCGGCCCCGCACCCACCACGACCGCGTCGTACGCGAGGTGCGTGGTGAAGGTCTCTCTCACCGATGACTCCTGACCTGAGTGACTCGCCGCTCACCGGGTACACGCCCGTCGACGTAGGACGACGTATTGAGCGACCTACCCGACGACGAGGAGACCACACCGTGCGAGCACTCACCTGGCAGGGCCGGCGCGACGTCCGCGTGGAGACCGTGCCCGACCCGGTGATCCAGCAGCCGACCGACGCCGTGATCCGGGTGACGTCCTCGGCCATCTGCGGCTCCGACCTGCACCTCTACGAGGTCCTCGGGCCGTACCTCACCCCTGGCGACATCCTGGGTCACGAGCCGATGGGGATCGTCGAGGAGGTCGGCAGCGAGGTCACCCACATCAGGCCGGGCGACCGGGTCGTCATCCCGTTCAACATCTCCTGCGGCTCGTGCTGGATGTGCTCGCGCGGCCTTTTCGCCCAGTGCGAGACCACACAGGTCCGCGACCAGGGCAAGGGCGCATCGCTGTTCGGCTACACCTCGCTGTACGGCGCGGTTCCCGGCGGACAGGCCGAGTACCTGCGAGTGCCGCAGGCGCACTTCGGCCCGATCAAGGTGCCCGCGGGCACGCCGGACGAGCAGTTCCTCTACCTCTCCGACGTGCTGCCCACGGCGTGGCAGGCCGTGAAGTACGCCGATGTGCCCGACGGTGGCACCCTCGCCGTGCTAGGCCTCGGCCCGATCGGACAGATGGCCACCCGCATCGCCCGGCACCTCGGTGTCGAGCGGGTGATCGGTGTCGACTCGGTGGCCGCGCGTCTGACCATGGCCACCCGGCACGGCGTAGAGACCCTGAACATGAGCGACGTCGACGACGTAGCAGAGGAGCTCATCGCCCGCACCGGCGGACGTGGGCCGGATGCGGTGATCGACGCCGTCGGCATGGAGGCGCACGGCTCGTCGCGTGGCACCGCCGCCAAGCTCGCACAGGCCGCTGTCGGTCTGCTGCCCGACGCGATAGCGCAACCGCTGACCGACAAGCTCGCCGTCGACCGCCTCGACGCGCTCTACGCCGCCCTCAAAGCCGTCCGTCGTGGCGGCACCGTGTCCCTGTCCGGTGTCTACGGCGGCGAGGTCGACCCGATGCCGATGATGGAGATGTTCGACCGCGGCATCACGTTGCGCATGGGTCAGGCGCACGTGAAGCGCTGGATCGACGACATCCTGCCGCTGGTCTCCGACGACTCCGACCCGCTCGGCGTGCTGGACCTCGCCACCCACCGCGTGCCCTTGGACGAGGCTCCGCACATGTACGAGATCTTCCAGAAGAAGGAGGACGATTGCATCAAGGTCGTGCTCGCCCCGTGACGAGCGCAGCCGTTCACCCGGTTCACGGCCGGGTCGTTGTCGTCACCGGAGCCTCCAGCGGCATCGGCCGAGCCACCGCGCACGAGCTGTCCCGGCTCGGTGCTCGGCTCGTGCTCTCGGCCCGCTCCGCCGTGTCGCTGGAGGCGGCCGCGGGGGAGTGCCGCGCGCTCGGCGGCGACGTGGTCACCGTCGTCGCCGACGTGCTCGACGAGGACGACGTACGCCGGGTCCGTGCTGCTGCAGTCCAACGCTTCGGGGGGCTCGACGCCTGGGTGCACACCGCGGCGGTCGTCGCCTACGGCCGGTTCGAGGACGTGCCGGCTGAGACCTTCCGCCGGGTGCTCGACACCGGGGTGCACGGCTCGGTGTATGCCGCTCGAGTGGCGCTGGAGGCGTTCCGCGAGCAAGGGCACGGCACGTTGGTGCTCACCGGCTCGCTGCTCGGGGAGATTGCCACGCCCTACATGAGCAGCTATGTCACCTCGAAGTGGGCGGTGCGAGGCCTGGCGCGAGTGTTGGCGATCGAGGCACGGGAGACGCCGGACATCCACGTGTGCGTCGTCGCGCCGGGCGGAGTGGACACCCCGGTCTACCTGCAGGCCGCCAACTTCGCGGGCCGGATCGGCCGGCCACCGCCCCCGGTCGACCCGCCGGAGAAGGTGGCCCGCGCCATCGTGCGTACCCTGGTCGATCACCGCCCGCGCCGGTCCGTGGGACCGGCCAACCTGGTCGCCCGCCTCGGGTTCACGGCCACGCCGTCGGTGTTCGACCTGCTGGTCGGACCAATGATGCGACTGGCCGGCCTGTCGCGGACGAAGGTCGAGGCGCACGAGGGCAACGTCTTCGCGCCGGCGCCGGAAGGCGATGCGGTGCACGGTCGCTGGGGCCGCCGCCTACGGTGAGGGGATGGCCGCCGAGACCGAACCTGACCCGTTCGCCGACAGCGTCGCGCTGGCTGCCCGGATGGGCGCGGAGCTGATGACCCTGACCGTCGCCTCGGTGGAGCCGCTGTCGCCCACCATGGTGCGGGTCGTGCTCGACGGCGACGCGTTGCGCAGCATCGACCCGTTGCCAGGGCAAGACCTCATGCTCACCGTGCCAGGAGTCGAGCCCAAGGTGCGGCGCCGCTGGACCATGCGGCGCCACGACAAAGCCGCCGGCACGGTCTGGCTGGACATCGCCCTGCACGAGGTCGAGGGGATCAGCGACCTGCACCGCGGCCCGGTCGGTGGCGCTGTCGAGGCCATCGGTCCCCGCGGCAAGGTGCACATCGAGCCGACCGCCACCCATCACCACTTCCTCGGCGACCAGAGTTTCCTCCCGGCCGCGTTCGCCATGGCCGAGTCGGTGCAGCCGCCGGCGGGAGTGGTGGTGACGCTCGCGGTGCCCGAGGGTCCGGACCGGCTCGCCGTCGACCTCCCCACCAGTCAGAGCGGGGTGCGCTGGGTCGACCCGACCGCAGTCCCTGATCTGGCGCGCGCTCTCGTCGAGACGGCCGCGATCGGCGGCGGCATCCCCGGTGCGGTGGCCTACGTCGGGGGTGAGATGGCTCTGGTCACCAGCATCCGCAGCCTTCTGGTGACCGAGCTCGGGTGGGACCGTGAGGCCGTCAAGCCCAAGCCGTACTGGCGCCGTGGCATGGCCAACGCCCGGCACGGTGAGCCGGCCAAGGACGACAACCCCCGCGGATAGAATCTCGGGATGACCGAGCGCCGCCCGTCCTTGCTCGCGCGGGGCCTGCGCGACGAGTCGGCCCGACCGCTGCGCGTCACGCCGCTCAGCGCACAGCTGCTCACGGTCGGCGTCGACATCGGCGGTACGAAGGTCGCGGCTGGTGTCGTCACCTTCGACGGCGAGGTGATCGACCAGGTTCGTCGTGAGACGCCGGATCGCAGCAAGAGCCCGCAGGTGGTCGAGAACACCATCGTCGAGGCGGTGCTGGACCTCGCGTCGCGGCACGAGATCCACGCCGTGGGCATCGGCGCTGCCGGCTTCATCGACGCCGACCGCAGCAACGTGCTCTTCGCACCCCACCTGTCATGGCGCAACGAGCCGCTGCGCGAGGCCATCAGCTCCCGGCTGCGGCTGCCTGTGGTCGTCGAGAACGACGCCAACGCTGCCGTGTGGGCCGAGTGGCGCTTCGGCTCCGGCCGCGGCGAGTCGCACCTGGTCTGCGTCAACCTTGGCACCGGCATCGGCGGTGCGATCCTGATCAATGGTGCCCTGCAACGCGGCCGGTTCGGCGTCGCCGGCGAGTTCGGCCACATGCAGGTGGTGCCCGACGGGCGTCGCTGCGAGTGCGGCAACCGCGGCTGCTGGGAGCAGTACGCCTCGGGCAACGTCATCGTCCGTGAGGCCCGCGAGCTCGCCGCGGCCAACTCTCCGGTCGCGCACCCGATCCTCGAGCGCGCCGGCGGTGACGTCGCGGCCATCACCGGACCGTTGGTCACGGCCGCTGCGCGGGACGGCGACCCGGCGGCGCGTGAGCTGTTCGAGGAGGTGGGGCACTGGCTCGGCGTCGGCATCGCCAACCTGGCCGCCGCCTTCGACCCCGGCACCTTCGTCATCGGTGGCGGTCTGTCCGAAGCCGGCGACCTGCTGATCGGCCCGGCAAGGGAGGCGTTCCGCCGCAGCCTCACCGGTCGTCAGTTCCGGCCGGAAGCCGTGATCGTGCAGGCGAGTCTCGGCAACACCGCCGGCCTCGTCGGGGCCGCAGACCTCGCGCGCCCGTTCGCCCGGCGGTTCCGCCGGGCCAGGGCCCGGGCGCGGGACCGCAGAGCACGTCGCGACCATCTCGAGCCGCGATGAGCAGCCCGGTCCGTATGTCCAACGTCGACGCCGCGTGGCTCGGCATGGACTCGCCTGACAACCTGATGATGGTCACCGCAGTGCTGCGATTCGACGAGGTGCTCGACGAGCCACGCCTCCGTGAGGTGCTGACCGGTCGGCTGCTCGCGCGCTATCCGAAGTTCTCGATGCGCGCGTTGCCCTCGGGCAGCCCGTTCGAGCAGCCGGTGTGGAGCGACGATCCCGACTTCGACCTCGACCGGCACGTGGTCGACGCGGGCACCGTGCCCGACGAAGCCGGTCTGACCGCCCTGGTCAGTGGGCTGCTCGGCACCTCGCTGGACATGCACCACTCGCCGTGGCAGTTCCATCAGGTTGTCGTGCAACAAGCCGCCGCGCCGGGTGCTGACGGACCGGTCTCGGCTCTCGTTGTACGACTGCACCACTGCATCGCCGATGGCATCGCACTGGCCAGTGTGCTGCTCTCCCTCACCGACGACCTCCCGGACGGTGCTTCCCGTGCGTCCGGTGCGCCCCTGGTGGTCGCGCCGGGTCGCGACCCACGACGCCCGGGCATCAGGTCCCGGCTCACCGCGGGGTCGCGCGACCTCGCCCCGGTGGTCGGTGTCGACGTGCTGGGTTCGCGCAGCCTTGGCCAGGCCTGGGCGTCCGTGCGGTTCGGCTGGGGGGTGGTGACCACCGCGGTAGGGCTGCTGTTCGCGGCGCGTGACCCGCGCACCCGGCTCTCCGGCCGACTCGGACCGGCCAAGGTCGCCGCCTGGTCGCACCCGATGGACCTCGCAGTGGTCAAGCGAGTGGCAGCGGCTCTCGACGCCACCGTCAACGACGTCCTGCTTGCGGTCACGGCCGGTGCCGTCCGCCGACACCTGAGCAGCCACGGGGACACCCCGCGAGACCTGCGGATCTTCGTGCCGGTCGACCTGCGACCTCGCGGCGAGCCGGTGCCCACGTCATTGGGCAACCGCTTCGGCATCGTCTTCGTCGTGCTGCCGGTGTCCGAGCCCGACCCGGTCGCGCGGGTGCGGGCCGTGCATGAACGCATGAGCAAGGTGAAGGCCGGCCCGCAGGCGGCGTCGATGTTCGCCGTCCTGTCGGTGGTGGGCGCGCTGCCGGCTTGGGGACACCGGCTCGCGGTGCGGGTGCTCGGCGCCAAGTCCTCGGCTGTCGTGACCAACGTCCCCGGCCCGCGGCACCCGGTCTACCTCGCCGGTTCCCGCTTGGTGCGCCTGGTGTTCTGGGTCCCGCAGGCCGGCACGGTGGGGCTGGGCGTGAGCATCCTCTCCTACGCGGGTGAGGTCACCGTGGGCATCGCGGCCGACCGCAACCTCGTGCCCGACCCGGCGCCGTTCGTCGCTGGCGCCGAGGCCGACCTCGCCGAGCTCGTGGCCCGCACCCTCGGGGTCGACGACGACATCGTGGAGCTTGACGAGGTGGCCTACGACTCCGACCTTGCTTCGACTCTCGTGGCCGAGGTGCAGCAGGAGTACGCCCGCCGCTACGGCACGCCGGACAGCTCGCCCATCGACGCGGATGAGTTCGCCCCGCCGGACGGCGCGTTCCTGGTCGCGCGGGTCGGCACCACGGCCATCGGCTGCGCCGGCATGCGGCGCCACGACGACGACACCGTCGAGGTCAAACGGATGTTCGTCCGCCCTGAGCACCGGCGTAGGGGTCACGCCCGCCGGTTGCTGGCCGCGGTCGAGGACCGGGCCCGGGTGCAGGGGTTCCGTCGGGTCGTGCTCGAGACCGGCAGGGTCCAACCCGAGGCGATTGCGCTTTACACGTCCTCTGGCTATGAGCAGATCGAGGGGTTCGGCCACTACCGGTGCTCGCCGCTGTCGCTGTCCTACGCCCGCGAGCTCTAGGCCCGGGACCTCAGCCCAGCTGTTCGTCGACGTAGCACCAGCGCCAGGCCTCGCCGGTCTCGAAGCTGCGCATGACCGGGTGGTCCGTCTCGTGGAAGTGGACCTCGGCGTGCCGCTCGGTGGAGGAGTCGCAGCAGCCCACGTGCCCGCAGGTCAGGCACAGTCGCAGGTGCACCCACTTGGTACCGTCCCGCAGGCACTCCTCGCAGCCCTCGGGTGTCCGCGGGCGGGTGCCGGTCTGCGCGGCGGTCAGGTGCTCGCAGGTCTCGCCCCGGTCGATGCGCGCCACGAGCTCGCGCTCGACCTTGCTGCCCTTGTCCTCGAGCCGGTCCAGCAGTGACTCCTCGGCGTCGAGCAACGTCATCACGTCGCGCAGCACCTCGTCGTCGACCTTGCCCGTCGCTCTGGCCTCCAGCACCACACGGCGTTCGGCGTGCAACATCTCCTGCCTCAGCCTGCGATACATGCCGCTCGGGGTCTCGTCGTTGTCCGCGGCACCGAGCCGTTCCCAGGCAGCGTCGGCGCGGTTGCGGGCACGTTCCTCCAGCCGGTCGATCACCGAGGGGTCGTCACCGTCCTGGCGCAGCTCCTCCAAGCGGGCAAGGCCGGCGCGGGTGGCCTTGGACAGCAGCGCGGCTTCCTCGAGCGCGTCCTCGGCCGGGTCGGGACCAGGGAGGTCGAGGCGACGTACGAGCAGGGGCAACGTGGTGCCGTTGATCAGGAGGGTGCCCCCGACCACAGCGAGGGCGGCCAGCACGAGCACGTCTCGATGCGGGGTGTCGGCGGGCAGCACGAACGCTGCGGCCAGCGTCACGACCCCGCGCATGCCCGACCAGGACACCAGCGTCGCGTAGGACCAGGACCAGGCGTGCTCGCGCATCGACCGGGTGCCGAAGCGATAGAGGGCTGTTGCGGAGAAGACCCAGACGACGCGCGCGACCAGAGCAGCCGCGAGAACGGCAGCACAGATGGCGATGAGGCGACCGGCGCCGAGATCGCCACGGCCGGCGTTGTGCACCACCCGCGACACCTGCAGGCCGATGAGCAGGAAGACAGCGTTCTCCAGGACGAAGGTGATGGTGCGCCAGTTGGTCTGCTCCGCCAGCCGCGATGCCGCCGACTGCAGAGCGGGCGACTTGTGGCCCAGCAACAGGCCGACGACGACCACAGCGAGGACGCCGCTGGCGTGCACGGCCTCGGCAGCGAGATAGGTGGCGAAAGGCGCGACCAACGACAGTGTGGTGTCGAGCACCGGGTCGCTGACCTTCTTGCGTGCAGCGCCGAGCACGACGGCGAGCAGCAACCCGATGGCCACCCCACCTCCGGCGGCCAGCGCGAAGTCACCGACGACCTGCTGGATCGTGACCGTGGTGGCGATGGCGGCCACCGCCATCCGCAACCCGACCAGGGCAGTCGCGTCGTTGAGCAGGCTCTCGCCCTCGAGGATCGCCACGATGCGACGCGGCATGCCGACCCGGCGGGCGATCGTGGTCGCCGCAACCGCGTCAGGCGGTGACACCACGGCGCCGAGCGCCAGCGCTCCGGCGACGGTCATCCCCGGCACCACCAGCCAGGTCACCAGGCCGACCACACCGACGGAGAACACGACCGCGCCCACCGCGAGGATGCCGATGGCCTGCCGGTTCGCCCGTACGTCGACCAGCGAGGTGCGCAGCGACGCGGCGTACAGCAAGGGAGGGAGGAAGCCGATCAGCACGACGTCCGGGTCGACTTGGTAGTCGGGCACACCCGGCACCAGCGACGCGAGGACCCCCACGACGACCAGGGCAAGCGGGGCCGAGATCCCCAGCCGGCGGGCACCCGCCGCCACCAGGGCGACGGAGACCACGAAGGCCAGGATCTCGAGGGCGCTGCTCACGTGTCAGACCAAGCCCGTTCTCCCCGTGCGGATTCCCCCTTCACTCTGGGGGCGGTGGTCAGGCCGACTTGCGGACGGCGGGCCGCTTAGTCGCGGTCTTCTTCGTCGCGGTCTTCTTGGTCGCCGCCTTGCCGGCCGTCTTCGAGGCAGCCTTCTCTGCTGCCGGCTTCTTGGCCGAAACCTTCTTCGTGGTCGTGGACGTGGTCGTGGACGTCGGGGCGGAGCTGTCGTCCGCGGCGCTGGACTCCCCGTCGTCTGCCGCGCTGTCACCAGCTGACTCCGGGGCCGACTTCTCGCCGCGCTTCTCCTTGGCCGCAGCGACACTGCGCCGCAGCGCCTCCATCAGGTCCACGACCTGCCCGCTGCCGCGCGGCTCCTCGGTGGGGGTCACCGTCTCGTGGCCGGCGACCTTGGCGGAGATGACCTCCTCGAGCGCCCCGCGGTAGTGGTCGGAGAACTCGCTGGGGTCGAAGTCCCCGGACAGCGCGCTGATGTAGGACTCGGCCATCGCCATCTCCTGCGGCCGGACCGTCACGTCCTGGGAGAGGAAGTCGAGGTCGGCAGCGCGCACCTCGTCCGGCCACAGCAGGGTCTGCAGCACGAGCACACCTTCGCGGGCCCGCAGCATCGCCAGCCGCTCGCGCTGACGCAGGGCAACCTTGACGATCGCGACCCGGTCGGCCTTGGCCAGCGAGTCGCGCAGCAGCACGTAGGGCTTGAGGTCAGCCCCGGTCGGGTCGCAGTAGTAGGGCTTGCCCAACGCGACCGCGTCGACCTGTTCGGCGGGGACGAAGCTGAGCACCTCCACCGCCCGCGAGCTCGAGATCGGCAGGTGGGCGAAGTCGTCGTCGTCGAGCACGACCATGTCGCCGCCGGGCATCTCGTAGCCCTTGGCGATGTCGGCGTAGGCCACCTCCTCACCGTCGACCGAGCAGACCCGCTTGTAGCGGATGCGCCCCCCGTCCTCGCGGTGCACCTGACGGAAGGACACGTCCTTCTCCTCGGTCGCACTGAACAACCGCACGGGGATCGACACCAGTCCGAAGGAGATCGCGCCTTTCCAGATGCTCTGTGGCATGCCGACATGATCCTTGACGACGGCCCCGCCCGCCACCGGCACCCCGAACTCACCGGCAACGTGTCAGTAGGTGCGGGGCGGCGCCCGGCTGGGCGTCAGGCGGCTGCGCGGGTCGCGCAGGGCCATGCGCGGGGCAGGTGGCGTGAGCCGGCGCCGGCCCTCCGGAGAGGAAACGGTCGCTCTCGCGTGCCGAATTGTCTCCGGAGTGACTCGCGGGTGGGGTGGCATGAGCCGGCGCCAGCCCTCCGGAGAGGAAACGGTCGCTCTCGCGTGCCGAATCGTCTCCGGAGTGACCCGCGGGTGCTCGGCTGATCGACCGCTCGACCGCTCGACGGCTCGGCTGATCGACCGCTCGACGGCTCGACGGCACGACCATGTGGCTGCTCGGCGACACACCCGCCGCCCTGCGGGGTTGTGTCCAGGGGTCGTGGCACCGTCGAAGACATGACGACGAGCCCGACTCCAGCACCCCGCGGTACGGCGGTCAGCCCGGCGGCCACTGGTCACTGGTGCGCCACCTGCGGCAGCGAGGCGACCTTCGAGCAGCCCGACTGCCCGGACGAGCACGGCGGCGACTGCCCCGAGTGGGTCTGCGTGCGCTGCGGCGAGGCCTTCCTCATCGGCTTTGCCTTGCCCGACCGCCGCAGCGCCTGACGTTCAGCTGGACGAGTCAGACCGGCTGGCGTGACCAGCAGCGCACGATGTCGCGCACCGACAGGATGCCTGCCACCTCACCGGCCTCGAGCACGACAAGGTGCCGGAAGCCGCCGCGGGTCATCGCCTCGGCGGCCTGCTTGAGGGTCCAGGTCGGTGCCGCGAAGACCAGGTCGTCGGTGAGGTGGTCGCGCACGTGCTCGACGTCGGGGTCCTGACCGGCACCGATCGAGGCGAGGACGTCGCGCTCGGTGAGGATGCCCACACCGTCGCCGTCCGGGTCGTGCACGACCGCCGCGCCCACCCGGCGTGCCGACATCGCTTTGCTCGCCGCCCGCAGTGTGTGGTCGGGGCCAACGGTCAGCACCTCGGGGCTCATGCCGTCACGGACCTGCATGTCGACCTCCACGTCGCCGGATCGGCCCCATCCTGTTCTCGTCCCGCGCCTGTTGTCCATGATCGGGGCACATATCCTCGGTCGGTGGGCACCAGCCGTCTCGACGTGCGCGCCGGATCTCCGGTGCCGTTCCTGGTCACAGTGGTCTGGGTACCGCTGGTGCTGCTGCTGGACCGCGACGCAGGCATCTGGTCGCAGCGGCTCCTCGGCCTCGGCACCTGGTTCCTGCTGGCGGTGTTGCTGCGCCGCGAGTCAGCGCTGGTGCGCACCCAGGTCGCGGTGGTCGTCGCGTTCGCGACCGCGGTCGAGTACACCTTCTCCCCGCTGCTGCAGGTCTACGTCTACCGCCTGCACAACGTGCCCTCGTTCGTGCCGCCCGGGCACGGGCTGGTCTATCTCAGCGCGCTCGCCTTCGGCCGGGCCGCCTGGGTGCGCCGACGTACCCCCGCGCTCGTGACCGCCACCGTCGTCATCGCCGGCCTGTACGCCGCATGGGGGCTGGTCATCTCGCCGCGACCTGACGCACTCGGCGCGTTCTGGTACCTCTGCCTGCTCGGCTTCCTCGCGTGGGGACGGTCCCGGACGCTGTACGTCGGGGCATTCCTGGTGGTCACCTACCTCGAGCTGCTCGGCACCGGCCTCGGCACCTGGGCCTGGCAGACCCACGACCCCACCGGCCTGGTCACGATCGGCAATCCACCCTCGGGGGCAGCAGGCGGCTACGGCTGGTTCGACCTGGCCGCCACCCTCGCTGCGCCGACGCTCCTCGCGGCGCTCCACCGGCGGCGAGTGCTCATCCCGGCATAATCCGGGCATGTCCGACAACCACGGCGGTGGCGTCCGCGCGGTCCTGCGGCAGCGCGCGTTCGTCGCGCTGACGGCCGGGCGCACCATCTCGATCCTCGGCAACGGGCTCGCGTCGATCGCCATCACCTTCGCCGTGCTCGACCTCACCGGCTCGGCCACCGACCTCGGTCTGGTGCTGGCCGCGCGCAGCCTGCCGCAGGCGCTGTTCCTGCTCTTCGGCGGCGTGGTCGCCGACCGGTTCCCCCGGCACCTGGTGCTCGTGGTGGCGAGCATCATCAGTGCCGCGAGCCAGGCCGTCGCGGCCACCCTGCTGCTCACCCACTCCGCGACGGTCGCCTCGCTCGCCGCGATCGGTGCCGTCAACGGCGCCTCGACCGCATTCCTCTTCCCGGCCAGCGCAGGTCTGCTGCCGCGCACCGTGCCGGCGGCACTGCTGCAGCCGGCCAACGTGGTGCTGAGGATGGCCTCGACCGCGGCGTCGATCGTCGGGGTCTCGGTCGGCGGCGTGCTCGTCGCCACCGTCGGGCCCGGCTGGGGTGTGGCCGTGGATGCAGCGACCTTCCTGGTCGGCTCGGTGTGCTTCGCAGCAGTGGGTCGCCGGTCAGCCGACACCGGCGACGAGGCCCACGAACCGCGTTCCGAGGACAGCATGCTGCGCCAGTTGCGCGAAGGCTGGTCGGCCTTCCGCTCGCGCACCTGGCTGTGGGCCGTGGTGCTGGCGTTCGGCATCATCAACGCCGTGCACGCCGCGGGCTGGAGCACGTTGGGCCCGGCCATCGCCGACGGCACGTTCGGTCGGCGGGGCTGGGGTTTCGTCCTCGCGGCCGAGACGTTGGGCGCGGTGCTGTCCGGGGCGCTGCTGCTCCGACTGCGGCTGCGCCGGCCGTTGTTCGTCGGCATGCTCGGCGTGCTCGCGTGGTCGCCGTTGCTGCTGGCGCTTGCCGCCGAGCCGCCGGTGCTGCTGCTGGGCGTCGCGGCCTTCCTCGCCGGTGGGGCGATCGAGCTCTTCGGTCTCGGCTGGGACCTCTCGATGCAGCAGCACGTGCCGCCGCACCTGCTCTCGCGGGTCTATGCCTACGACGCGCTGGGTTCGCTGGTCGCGATCCCGGTCGGCCAGGTGCTCGCCGGCCCGGTCGCCGGGCTGGTCGGCATCCGCCCGGCGGTCGCGCTCTGCGCAGTCGTGATCATGGTGGTGGGTGCGGTGACCACCGCGGTCCCCGCCGTACGCCGGTTGGAGCGGGTGGCCGCTCCGGCGTCGACCACGTGAGGTAGGTCAGCAGTCGCCGCAACAGGCGCAGACACCTGTTGCGGCGGTGGTTCGCCTGCCTCACGTGGTCAACGTCGGGCACCGCGCCGCCGTACGTCGGTGGGAGCGGGTGGCCCAGTCGGGCAACGTCCGGGCGCCGCCGGGAGATTCACGGGGTGACGCGGGCCAACACCTCGTCGTGCAGCAGGCCGTTGGTGGCCACGGCGTTGCCACCGGCCGGCCCGTCGACCCCGGCCAGGGACGTGAAACGGCCGCCGGCCTCGGTCACGACGATCGCGCAGGCGGCCAGGTCGTGCAGGGCCACCTCAGCCTCGGCGGCGATGTCGACCGCACCCTCGGCCACCAGCATGTAGGACCAGAAGTCGCCGTAGGCCCGGGTGCGCCACACGTCACGGGTCAGCCCGAGGAACACGTCCTCGCGGCCCTGGTCGGCCCAGCTGACGAGGCTGGAGTAGGACAGCGACGCGTCACCGAGAGCGCTGACCCCCGACACCGACATGCGCGACGCCGACGCCAGGCTCTTGCCGGTCCACGCCCCGGACCCCAACGCGGCCCACCACCGTCGGCCGAGCGCGGGCGCGCTGACGAGACCAGCGACCACGGTGTCGCCGTCCATCAGGGCGATGAGGGTGGCCCAGACCGGCACGCCGCGGACGAAGTTCTTGGTGCCGTCGATCGGGTCGAGCACCCAGCGCCGGGGCCCGTGCCCGGTGTCGGCGAACTCCTCACCGTGCACCGCGTCGCGCGACCGCGCGCGGGACAGCGCCCGCCGGATCGCCTCCTCGACCGCGGTGTCGGCGTCGCTGACCGGGGTGAGGTCGGGCTTCGTCGTCACCACCAGGTCCTGGGCCTTGTAGCGCGACATGGTCAAGGAGTCAGCCGAGTCGGCGAGGACGTGAGCCAGCCGGAGGTCATCGTCGTACGCCGTCATGCAAAGAACCGTACAAGTCTCTGGTGATCGCTCCAGTGACCGCCGCATACTTCCGAGTAGGAGACCGGAGGGACCACCCTTCGTCCCCGCAGCGGATCCCGGGAGGCCGGTCATGGCACTCACTCTGTTCCGTCGGCGTGACAGCGACGCCATCATCGAGCCCGCCCCGATCCCGGTGCCGCGCTCCAGCATCGACGGTTGGACGCTGACCGGTGTGCCGGACGTCGACCGACTGCAGATGCACCTGCCGCGGCCCGACCTGCGCGAGCTCGAGACGCTGCTGCACGGTGTGGCCGTCGAGGTCGACACCCCTTATACCTACGAGCGCGCGGCGACGCTGCTCGAGCGCGGCCAGGAGCCGGGCCCGGCCCTGTCGGTCTGCGAGGCGTGGCTTGCCCACCCCGCAGCGTCGTGGCCGGAGTACACCCAGCACACCCGGGTCATCGATCGGCACCGCAGCCGTTTGCGCAGCCGCCTCAGCGGGACCGTGGTAGCAACGGCAGGGTGAGCCACCCGCCCGACCAAAGGACGGGTGCGTTCTTCGACGACGCGGCCGCACTGCGCCGCTACCGTGTGGACGAGGGCTTGCTCGCGCGAGCCGATGGCGACTACTGGCGCTCCGGCGGGACGTGGGCATCGCCGCCGACGGCTGAGGTGAGGAACCCACGATGTTGGACCTGTTCCGTGGACTGCCGGTGCACGCACTCGTCGTGCACGGGGTGGTGGTGCTCGTTCCGCTGGCGTCGCTGGGGCTGATCGCGATCGCCGTACGTCCGTCATGGCGGCACGCCTACTCGCCGGTGGTTGCGCTGCTGGCCACTGCCGGCTTGGTGATGGTGCCGGTCGCCGTGGCAAGCGGCAACAACTTGCGCGCCCGGCTGCACGCCGGCGGCGTGGTGGCCCGTCAGATCAGTGCCCACCAGGCCCAGGGCTACCGCGTCTTGCTGCTGGCCGCGCTGCTGTGGCTCGCGTCAGTGGCGCTGCTCGTGCTCACCCGGCGAGGTGTCCGAGGTCGTGCGGTCACCGTTGTCGCGGTTCTCTCGGTGGTGGTTGCCCTCGCTGCGACGGCGCAGGTGGCGTACGCCGGCCACCTCGGCTCGACCGCGGTCTGGGGCTGCACGATCAACGCCGGTGCCTGCAAGTGACGCTGCTCTAGTCGTCCTCGGGGGCGTCCCGGCTGCGCAGCAACCGGCGCAACGACAGCAGGCGAGCCGGGTCGCTGTGCCCGGCAGCCACCCAGTCGTCGAGGGCGCACTCGGGCTCGTCGTGGCTGCACGACCGCGGGCAGCCGACGGTCCCCCCCTCCAGGTCGGGGAACGCGCCGATCACCCGGTGCAGGTCGACGTGGGCGAGGCCAAAGCTGCGCACGCCGGGGGTGTCGATCACCCACCCACCGCCGGGCAGCTCGAGGGCGATCGCCGAGGACGACGTGTGCCGCCCGCGGCCGGTCACCGCGTTGACGCCTCCCGTCGCGCGACCGGCGCCGGGCACCAGCGCGTTGACCATCGTCGACTTGCCGACCCCCGAGTGCCCGACGAGCACGCTGACGCGCCCGGCCAGCTGCGCGCGCAGCGGCTCCAGCGGTGACGACCGGTCGATCACCACGTGCTCGACGTCCAGCGCGCCGTAGGACTCGAGCAGCGCATCCGGCGACGCAAGGTCGGCTTTCGTGAGGCACAGCAACGGTTTCATCCCGGCGTCGTACGCCGCAACGAGGCAACGGTCGATCAGTCGCGGACGTGGCTCGGGGTCGGCCAGGGCGGTCACGACCACCAGCTGCTCCGCGTTGGCGACGATGACTCGTTCGAACGGGTCGGTGTCGTCGGCGGTGCGTCGCAGCGTCGACACCCGCGGCTCCACCCGCACGATCCGCGCCAGGGTGTCGGCCTCACCGGTGACGTCGCCGACGATCGCGACCCGGTCGCCGACGACGACGCTGCGCTTGCCCAGCTCGCGGGCCTTCATCGCCGTCACCTCGTGCCCATCGACGCGGCAGGTGCACCGCCCACGGTCGACGGTCACCACCACGCCGACGGTGGCGTCGTCGTGGCTGGGCCGGTCCTTGGTGCGCGGCCGGGAGCGTCGTGAGGGTCGGATGCGTACGTCGTCCTCGTCCGGTGGCCGGCGACGAGGAGGTGTCACCCCAGCATCCCGGTCCACAGGTCGACGAACCCGGGCATCGTCTTGGCGGTGGTGGCGACGTCGACCACCTCGACGCCGGCCACCCGCAGCCCGAGGACAGCTGCCATGGTGGCGAGCCGGTGGTCCTCATACGTCGCGACCACACCGCCGTGCAGCGGGCGCGGCGTGATCGCGAGGCCGTCGTCGGTCTCGCGTACGTCGCCGCCGAGACCGGAGATCTCGGTCGCCATCGCGGCCAACCGGTCGGTCTCGTGGTGGCGCAGGTGGCCGATGCCGCGCACCGTCGACGGCGAAGAGGCCAGCGCGGCCACCGCCACCAGTACCGGCGCGAGCTCACCGACGTCGGAGAGGTCGAGGTCGGCTCCCAGCACGCGGTCCGGGCCGGTCACCGTGAGTGCACGACCGTCATGTTCGACCAGCGCGCCGAACTGCTCGAGCAGCGCGCGCAACGCGTCGCCGGCCTGGGTCGTGCTGGTCGGCCAGCCGGGCACGGTCACCCGGCCACCGGTCACCACCGCGGCCGCGAGGAAGGGCGCCGCATTGGACAGGTCGGGCTCGATCGCCAGCCGGCCGAGAGTGAGGGGACCCGGCTCGACGCGCCACGTGTCGTGGTCTGCGTCGTGCGTCGTGGCCCCTGCGCGCCGCAGCATGTCCAGCGTCATCTCGACGTGCACCCGCGACGGCATCCGCCCACCGACGTGGTGCACCTCGACGCCGTCGGTGCAGCGTGCACCGACCAGCAGCAGCGCGCTGACGAACTGCGAGGACAGCGACGCATCGACCGTCACCGGGCCGCCGCGCAGGACTCCCCTTCCGTGCACGGTCAGCGGCAGCAGGTCGTCGGTGGCGGTGATGCGCGCGCCGAGGTCGCGCAGCCCGCGCACCACCGGAGCCAACGGCCGTTGCCGCGACCGGGGGTCACCGTCGAAGTGCACGTCGCCGTCGGCCAGCGCAGCCAAGGGCGGCAGGAACCGCATGACGGTGCCGGCGTTGCCGACGTCGACCGACGCCTCACCGTGCAACGCACCCGGCGTCACTGACCAGCCGTCTTCGGTGACCTCGACGCCGGTGCCCATCGCGCGCAGCCCGGCCACCATGAGATCGGTGTCGCGACTGACCAGCGGAGCAGTCAGGACGGTTGGTGAGTCGGCCACCGCCGCCAGCACCAGGGCCCGGTTGGTTTGCGACTTCGACCCGGGCAGCAGCACCGTCGCCGCGACCGGCGCGTCGACGTGCGGCGCAGGCCACGGGTCGGGGGTGCTCACCCGCCGAGGGTATCCGTCAGACCGGAAGCTGGTCCCTGGCCGCCGACGCCGTACGTCGGGTGGATGCACCCGCGTGGTGCACCGCGTGCTGGGCCCGCCAGGCCACGCCCGGGCGGCCTTCCGTGTCGACGGCCGCGAGCATCAGCCCGCCCAGCATCGAGAGGTTCTTGAAGAAATGCAGCCGCTGCTGGGCGCGGACGGTCGGCTCCGTGGCCTCCCAGAACCGGTGCCCGGCCAGGGTGGTCGGGACCAGGCTGCCCGCCAGCAGGGAGGCTGAGAGGCGCGGGAGCCGGCCGGTGGCGAGCATCAACCCGGCGCCGACCTGTACCGCCGCGTTGATCTCAACGAGGGTCGTCGTGTCCTGCGGCAACCACGGCACCTTGGCGGCGATCCTGTTGGCCACGTCCTCTGCGGCCGGCACCCTGGGCGCGGGGTTCTTGAGCGCGTCGGCGCCGCCGGTGACGAACATGGCGGCGAGGCAGGGACGGGCAAGGCGGCGCACGAGAGTCATACCGTGCCCTTGCCCGGTTGCCGGTCCTGGCAATCGCCCGGCTTGCCCGTCGTCCCCGTGTTCGGTCGTACCCGTTTCCCGTCGTCCCCGCCTTGTCGTGGCAGGGTTGCTGCTGTGTGTGGACGCTATGCCGCGAGCCGGAGCCCCGACGATCTCGTCGAGGAGTTCGACATCGTCGGCCCACCTGAGCAACTTCTCGCACCGAGCTGGAACGTCGCCCCGACCGACGCTGTCTATGCCGTGGTGCAGCGACCGCCGCGGCGGTCCGGCGAGGAGCCGAGCGCGCCCGCAGAGCGCCGTCTTCGCGTGGCCCGCTGGGGCCTGGTGCCCTCGTGGGCCAAGGACGCCACGACCGGTGCGCGGCTGATCAACGCGCGGGTGGAGACAGCCGCCGACAAACCGGCCTTCCGTCGGGCCTTCGCCCAACGGCGGGCGTTGCTGCCCGCCGACGGCTACTTCGAGTGGTACGGCGAGGTCAAGGGCAAGAAGCAGCCGTTCTTCATCACCCCCGCTGACGGTGGCGTGCTCGCCATGGCGGGGCTCTACGAGCTCTGGCGCGACCCCGCGGCCCCCGACGACGTCGACCCGTGGCTCTGGACCGTCACCGTCCTCACCACGACCGCTACCGACGAGCTCGGGCGCATCCATGACCGGATGCCGATGCTCGTCGAGCGCGAGAGGTACGACGAGTGGCTCGACCCCGCGACGACCGACACGGATCGGGTGCGCAGCCTGCTGGTACCCGCAGCCCCCGGTCTGCTCACGGCGTTCCCAGTCGGCGCCGCCGTCGGCAACGTGCGCAACAACGGCCCCGAGCTGGTCGTCCCCCTGCCCGCCGAGTGACCGACCCGCGCACGTGAGCGAGCAGCTGGTCGTCGAGACGCCCCTCGGGCCGGCCCGGCTGCACGTCGACCCGGCGGGGACGCCCCGGGTCCCGCGTCTCACCGTGCTGCTCGGCCACGGAGCCGCCGGCGGCGTCGAGGCGCGCGATCTGGCGGCGCTCGCTGCTCCTGATGTCGGGCTGCCGGCGTACGGCATCACGGTCGTGCGGGTCGAGCAGCCCTGGCGGGTGGCCGGTCGCCGCGTCGCCGGACCACCGGCGAGCCTCGACCTCGCCTGGATCGCCGTGCTCGGGGCCCTGCGGCGTGATCACCGCGACGTTGCGCCCGGCCCGTGGGTGCTCGGAGGGCGCTCGGCCGGAGCCCGCGTCGCTTGCCGTACGGCGACTGGTTCAGCCGCCGCCGCGGGTCCGGTTGTCGGGGTGCTGGCGCTCGCCTTCCCGCTGCAACCGCCGCTGAGAGTCAGCACGACCAACCCGAGCCCGACCCCCCGCCCGAGCCGCCTCCCCGAGCTCCACGCCACCGGCCGTCCGACGCTGGTGATGCAGGGCGAACGGGACAGCTTCGGTGGCCCGGGCGCGCTGGCGGGTCGGCTGCCGTCGACCCACACCTTGCACGCGGTTCCCGGCGCGGACCACGCGTTCAGGGTCATCCGGACCCACGACCAGGCGGCGACCCTGCGCGGCATCGTCGAGGCTGCGGCGGGCTGGGCCGCCTCGATCGAGAGCGCGGCGGGGAATCGCTCCTGAGGTCAGACGGTTGACCCGGGTATGGCAGCAGCAGCGCCGACCCGGCGCCGTACCGACCTCGACCTCCGATCCCTGGCCGACTGGCCCGCGCCGGGGGGCGGAGGGCCGCAGGTAGCATCGACAACGATGACAAGCCCTGTTGCCGAGACCGTCGACGAGCGCAACGCTCGCTTCGAGCGGGATGCCATGCAGTACATCGACCAGCTCTACTCCGCCGGCCTGCGCATGACGCGCAACCCGGCCGACGCCGAGGACCTGGTCCAGGAGACCTACGCCAAGGCCTACGGCTCGTTCCACCAGTTCCAGGACGGCACCAACCTCAAGGCCTGGCTCTACCGCATCCTCACGAACACGTTCATCAACACCTACCGCAAGGCTCAGCGCCAGCCCAAGCAGGCCGGCACCGACTCGGTCGAGGACTGGCAGCTCGCGCAGGCCGAGTCGCACATGTCGACCGGGCTGAAGTCCGCCGAGGCCGAGGCGCTGGACCACCTGCCCGACTCCGACGTCAAGGCGGCCCTGCAGGCGATCCCCGAGGACTTCCGGATCGCGGTCTACCTCGCCGATGTCGAAGGCTTCGCCTACAAGGAGATCGCGGAGATCATGGGCACGCCGATCGGCACGGTGATGTCGCGACTGCATCGCGGCCGCCGTCAGCTGCGGGTCCTGCTCGAGGACTATGCGCGCGAGCGCGGCCTCGTCCCGGCCACGATCGACGGTACGACGGGGGAGGAGCAGTCATGAGTTGCGGCGACCCGCACGAGACGCCCTGCGCCGAGGTGCTCGACCGGCTGTACGAGTTCATCGACGGCGAGGTGAGCGGCGAGGCACGGCACCAGATCAAGCACCACCTCGACGAGTGCAGCCCGTGCCTGAAGGAGTTCGGCCTCGAGGAGCAGGTGAAGGCGATCGTGAAGCGGTCGTGCTCCGATCCCGCCCCGGCCGAGCTGCGTATCAAGGTGCTCGCTCGCATCGCCGAGGCCCGGGCCGGTCTGCGCACCGAGATTTGATCCCGCAGGATTGCGCCCTGGGATCAGGTCTCGCGCGCAGACCGACCGGGTAAGCCCGGGGTGTCAGCCCAGCTGATCAGCTGTTCGGACGCTTGCCGTGGTTGGCCTTGTTCTTCTTGCGGGCCTTCTTCTTGCGCGACTTCTTTGCCATGTATGGGCACCTCCTGGTGCCATTCTTCCACGCTCCCACCACCCCCCTGTCCGCTGACCGCCCCCTGTCTGGAGATCACACGTGCGCGCCACCCTCATCCATGCCCCTCGCGACATCCGCGTCGAGGACGTGCCCGACCCGATCGTGCGCGCCGCCACCGATGCCGTCGTACGCGTAGTCGCTGCGTGCGTCTGCGGTTCGGACCTGTGGCCCTACCGCGGGGTCCTCGACACCGACGAGCCCCACCGGATCGGGCACGAGTTCGTCGGTGTGGTCGAGGACGTCGGTGCCGAGGTGTCGACCGTCAAGCCGGGGGACTTCGTGATCGCGCCGTTCGTCATCTCCGACGGCACCTGCGTTCACTGCGTGCACGGGGTGCAGACCTCGTGCAGCCATGGTGCCTCGTGGGGCGGGTTGGACGCCGATGGTCACCTGATCGACGCCGGCCAAGGCGAAGCGGTGCGGGTGCCGATGGCTGACGGCACGCTGGTGACCAGCCCGGCGCCAAGCGACGATGCCATGCTTGCGAGTCTCCTGACGCTCTCCGATGTCATGGGCACCGGTCACCACGCGGCTCTGGCGGCGGGCGTCGGCCGCGGTTCGACTGTCGTCGTGGTGGGCGACGGCGCTGTCGGACTCTGCGGGGTGCTCGCCGCGCGCCGGCTCGGCGCCGAGCGCATCGTTGCGATGTCGCGCCACGCCGACCGGCAGGCGCTGGCCACGACTTTCGGCGCGACCGACATCGTCAGCACCCGCGGCGACGAGGGTGTGACCGAGGTGAAGGACCTGCTCGGCGGCGACGGGGCTGACGCGGTGCTCGAGTGCGTCGGTACCAAGGAGTCGATGCAGCAGGCGATCGACAGCGCCCGCCCGGGTGGCCGGGTCGGCTATGTCGGGGTGCCGGTGGGTGGTGCCGAGCTGCCGATCCGGCAGCTGTTCGGCTCCAACGTCTCGGTCGGGGGCGGCGTCGCGCCCGTGCGCGCCTACCTGCCCGAGCTGCTCGGTGACGTGCTGTCCGGTGCGATCGAGCCGGGCAGGGTCTTCGACCTGGTGCTGCCGTTGGGCGAGGCGCCGGAGGCTTACGCGGCGATGGACGAGCGCCGCTCGATCAAGGCGATGCTCAAGCCCTGACCAGGCTGTTGGCCGGTCTGCGGGGAGCCTTCAGCCGGCGAGCTGGCGGTTGAGTGCGGCGAGGACCGAGCGGGCGACCGCTTCGGCCTCGTCGCCGCGCACCACCGCCGCGCCGGTGAGCACCTGCTCGCCGGTGCGAGGGACCGTCATCGTCAGCACAGTGACCGCGATCTCGCGATCGACTGTCGAGATGACCGTGGCCGACTCCACCTCGCAGGGGTGCCCGAGCAGCTCGTGCACCGCGTCGAGGGTGGCGATGGCGACCAGCCGCGCCCGGTGGGTGTGACCGGTAGGCCCGCGGCTGGTGCCCTCGAAGGTCAGCTCGCCGGCGGCGAGGCTGACCGTGGCCTCGATCTCGCCCTGACCGCTGCGCACCGTGATCGCCGAGATCGACGGCCGTACGACGGTGGGCTCGGCTGCGTCGCCGGCCGACTCGGCAGCGCTGGTGCTGCCGTTGAGGCGCAGCCCCGGGACGCCCGGCTCCTCGTCGCCCATCTGCACGACCGAGACGATGCGATGGTCGATGTCGATGTCGTACTGCGCCATCGCCAGCGACTGCACGTCGCGCACGACCTGCTTGGCCGGCTTGCCGGGGGAGGCCAGCACGTGCACCTCGGTGGGCACTGCGTCGGGGCCGGTGACCACGCTGGCCGCGCGGACGCCCTGGATGTGGCGCAGTGCGTCTTCGAGGTCCGGGAGGAGGCGCAAGGTGGGCATGAGGGAAGGCGCTCCAGGGATTGGTGTCCACGGTCGAGCAGAGAACGCCGCCGGGGATGGGGCGGGCGGTTGCGCAGAGCGTACGCGGTGGTACGCATGAGGAAGAAGGGGCTGCGTGGACGGTAGTGGCGGCGCGTCATCACTGATGAGTCATCGATAGTCACCGCTAGTCATTTGGCACCACCCCTAGCAACCGACCAGACACACCCTGGGTCAAAGTCTTGACGTGAGGTTGACCCAGAGTCTCTACTGACGTCTGCGAACGGCCGGAGACTCCTGGAGGAGGCTTCGGTCGTTTGATGCCGAGACGGGGGGCCGCTCTCGGGCGGGGCTTGACAACTGCAGAGAGCGTGATCGGGATCGGCAGCACATGTCGATCAGCTAGGTCTTCGCAGCACGCAACACCAGCACCACCCCACAGCGGAGCGGATCCTGCACAGGCGACACCAGCGGTGCCTGTGACATGAATCCAAGGGGTTGAGAATCACAATGAAGAAGATCGTGTCCGCTGTCGAGCAGTTCCTTCAGTCCGGTGCCAACTGGAAATGGTGAAGGCGCCCAGTAGGTGTGCTGCCGATCCCCATCACGCTGTCTGCGCCTTGGGTTCGACACGGGGACGGGGAGGATCCACATGCGCGAGTTGCCCACGTCGGCACGGCTGTATGTCGTGCTCGTCGTGGCCGCCGCCTCGGTGTTGATCGCGAAGTCTTGGGTTGACCGACCACCTGCATTGTTGACGGTCGGCGTGCTCATGCTGCTGCAGATCGTCGGAGACTCGCTGCTGGCGCGCGGCAGCCGCGATCTTCTCTCGATCTCACTCGGTTCCGTCACGACACTGGCGGCAATTCCCATGGTGGGGACCAGCGGAGCAGTGCTCGTCGCTTCGACCGCCGCCTTGGCGATCGACCGTGACGGAACCCCACTGATCAAGCGATTGTTCAACGGTGCTCAACTTGCTCTCGCTGCCGGTGTCTCGGGGACGACCTACCTACTCCTGGGCGGGACAACCAGTCTTGGAGTCGACAGCTTTCCTAGCGTCCTGGGGCCGATTCTCGCCGCCGACGTAGCCCACTGTGTGGCCAACGGCGCGCTAGTTGCTCTCGTCGTCGGCTTGCACCAGCGTGTTTCGCCCCTCGTCGTCTGGCAGGGCACGATGTCGCGGTCGGTCTTGTCTTACCTTGCATACGGACTATTTGGGCTCCTCCTGGCCGTGCTCTGGCTGCCCGTCGGCATCGGCCCGGCCGCGGCGTTGCTGCTGCTCCTGCCGTTGTTCGTGGCGCGCTGGGCCTACGAGCAGTACGCCGAGGAGCAGCGCGCCTACGACAGCACCGTGCGCGCCCTGATGGCTGCCGTAGAGACCAAAGACCTCTACACCCGCGGCCACAGCGAGCGCGT